>JAGXRD010000106.1 GCA_018336035.1 Alphaproteobacteria bacterium
ACTGGTCGTGCAGGGTGAACATCGACTAAAATTCGCTTTCTTGTTTGTGCAGCGCCGAAGCCCGTCTGGCGCTGATACCCGCGTCCAAAGGATTTGTCCATGACTATCAATACGTTGCCCGTTCTACGCGTGAAACCGCGAGAAGAGCGCCGCGCAAGAGGTGGACATCCCTGGGTCTACTCCAATGAGATTGCACTCGATGCAACTGCCAAGGCGATTTCACCCGGCAGCCTTGTGCGACTCGACGATGCTCAAGGTGCGCTGCTGGGAATCGGCACCTTCAACCCGCATTCGCTGATTGCCGCGCGGCTTTTGAGTAACGAAGCGACAACAATCGACGCGGCTTTCCTCAGCCGTCGGTTGCGCGCCGCCCTGCGGTTGCGCGAACGCTGCTTCAGCCGGCCGTATTACCGGCTGGTGCATGCCGAAGCCGACGGACTGCCGGGCGTGGTGATCGACCGTTACGGCGATGTGGTCTGCGTCCAGTGCAATACGGCGGGTGCGGAAGGTCTGTTGCCGGAGTTGCTGAATGCCCTGGCGGAGGTGCTGCAGCCGCGCGCCGTGGTGTTGCGCAATGACAGCCCGGTGCGTGCGCTGGAAGGCCTGCAGCCCGAGATCCGTCTCGCCGCCGGCAGCCTCGACGATGGCCCGGCCGTGGTGGAAGAGGGCGGCGTGCGGATCGCGCTCGACCTGCTGGAGGGCCAGAAGACCGGCTGGTATTTCGACCTTGCTGGCGCCCGCGCATTGATCGCCGCGCAGGCCAAGGGCGAGGATATGCTGGATGTCTACTGCAACAGCGGCGCCTTCGCGCTGACCGCTGCCAAGGCCGGCGCCAAGAGTGTGCGCGGCATCGACCGCTCGGAGCTGGCGATTGCCCAGGCGGTGCAGGGCGCCAAGGACAACGACCTCAACCGCATCGCCAAGTTCGAAAAGGCCGAGGCCTTCCCGGCGCTGGAGCAGTTGCAGTCCGACAAGGCCGCGCGTTTCGGCATCGTCGTGACCGACCCGCCCAATTTCGTCAAAAGTCGCAAGGATCTCGGCCCCGGCGCCAAGGCCTATCGCAAGCTGGCGAAACTGGCCGCGCCGCTGGTTAAGCCGGGCGGGCTGTGGTTCGTCGCCTGCTGCGCGCATCTGCTGCCGGGCGAAGTATTTGCCAAGGAAGTCGCCATCGGCATCAGCCAGGCCGGCCGGTCGGGGCGCATTCTGTATTCCGGCGGCGCCGGGCCCGACCATCCGGTGCATCCGCATCTGCCGGAAAGCGCCTATCTGAAATGGCAGATCCTGCAGCTCGACTAAGCTGCCGCAATTTCGCCATGGCTGGGCGGCAGGATTCCGGCTCGGCAGGCTTCCGATAAAAGACCGGCATATCCCGTGGCGGGCATGTCGCCCCAGCAAGATCGGCTGACAACGGGAAGCCTGACCCGAGGACGGTCATGTCTTCCCGTATCGCTATCCGACGCATCGCGGCGCTGCTGGCGCTGACGGCGTTTCTGCCTGCCTGCGTGCAATGGCACTGCAATGCCTTGCCCGACCGCGAGCAGTGTTATGCCGCCTACGACCAGTATGAAACCTGCCAGTATCAGTCGCGCCCGCTGATCCGCCAGGTCGGCGAGACTTGGCGCACGGAGTGCCGCACCGAGCGGATGAACTGCGGCAAGCGCGACAGGCGCTGCATCGAACGCACACGCGAAATCTGCCGCTCATATCCTGAGCCGATCTACGATTACCGCGACTACAATAACGGCGTGTCGCAATGCATGCGCGGCAAGGGCATGGCGGCCTATGACATGTATTTCGGCCGGTCGGCATTTTGAGGGAAGAAAATGGGACCCCGGGTCAAGCCCGGGGTGACGGTTTATCTTGATCGTCACCCCGGCCGCAGCGAAGCGAAGAGCCGGGGTCCCATTTTTTCTGTACGAGGCGTTACGGCCGGTTCAGCCGCGCGAACCACGGATCGAGCCTTGCGATCGCGTCGTCGATGATCGCGGCATCCATGCAGAAGGAAAACCGGATATAGCGGTGGCCGTCGGCGGTGTTGAAGTCGACGCCGGGGGCTGCCACCACGCCGGTCTCGTCCAGCATGCGCTTGCAGAAGCTAACAGAGTCATCGGTGAAATCGCCGACATCGAGATAGAGATAGAAGGCGCCATCGGGCGGCGCGAAACGCGTGATGCCCCAGCGCGCCACGGCTTCCAGCAGCTTGTCACGGTTGGCGCGATAGGCCTCGACGCGTGGGCTGAGTTCGGCATCGGCTTCGAGCGCCGCCACGCCGGCCAGCTGCGACAGCGTCGGTGCGGAAATCTGCAAACTGCCATGCAGCGCCTCGATGCGCTGCACCAGCCGCGCGGGCAGCACCAGCCAGCCGAGCCGCCAGCCGGTCATGCCCCAGTATTTCGAGAAGCCATTGATCACGATGGCGTCGTCGCCGGCCGACAGCACGGTCTCGGCAGCGCGGTCATACGTCACGCCGTGATAGAGTTCATCCACGATCAGCCACAGGCCGCGCTGATGGCACAGATCGTAGATCGCGCGCAGTTCCTCGGCCGACAGCATCGTGCCGGTCGGGTTGGCCGGGCTGGCGATCACCACGCCCTTCACCTGCGCCGGCAGGGCGGCGATCATCTCGGGTGTGACGCGATAGCCGGTCGAGGCATCGGTGGTGAGGCGATACGGCACCAGGTCGATAGCCTTCAGCGTGCCGCGATAGGCCGGATAGCTCGGCTCCACCACCGCCACCGTATCGCCGGCGGAGAAGGCCGCGAGGAACGCCAGCATCAGGCCCGCCGAGGTGCCGACGGTGACGGCCACGCGCTTCGAAGGGATATCGAGGCCATGGCGGCGTTTGTAAAGCCGGGCAATGCCGTCGCGCAGAGCCGGAATGCCAAGCGCTTCGGTATAGCCCAGCGGCTTGCCGCTGCTGAGGGCGTCCTGCGCCGCCTTGATCGCGGCCTGCGGCGGCGGCAGGGTCGGTTCGCCGGCCAGCAGGCTGACGACTTTTCCGCCGGCCTTCACCCTGGCATTCACCGCCTTGAAGATCTCCCACATCTGGTAGATCTCGACATCGCTGCGCGGGGAGGCGGCGGGCGGGGCGAAGACTTTGTCGATATGGTCGAGCATGGCTGCAGTCTAGCTCATTCAGTCGGGCGTGTAGCAGACCGCTTCGATGCGGTAGCCATCGGGATCGATCACAAACGCCGCGTAATAGGTCGGGGTGTATTGCGGACGCAGGCCGGGCGGGCCGTTGTCGGTGCCGCCATTCTGGATGGCCAGCGCGTGAAAGGCATCGACGGCGGCGCGGCTGTCGGCCTTGAAGCACAGATGCAGGCAGGATTTCGGGTCGGCGGGCACCGGGCTGTCGGTGCGGTCGATCCAGAATTGTGGATGCTGGGTGCCGTAGCCGATGCCGTATTCGCCTTCATACAGCCGCGTATGGCCGAGCGGCTTCAGTGCCGCATCGTAGAAAGCGCTGGATCGCGCGATGTCGCGCACGCCGATGGAGAGATGGTCGAACATTTGGCCTAACCTCTTTGATGGTTAGTCCGGTTATAGCGCGAAAAGGCGCCCGCCGACAATGCGCCATTGGCCAAGGCCACGCCCAAGCTGACGGCAATAATTCCGATCCAGGTGACGGTGTCCGGCCATTCGCCCAGCAGCGGCACCGCCAGCAAAGCCGTGAGCGCCGGCGTCAGTGCCGCGAAGGCCGCTGCCGGTGCGGGTCCCAGCCGGCGCACGGCAAAGCCATAGGCCGCCATGCTGAGCAGGCCCGAGGCGACCGACTGCACCAGCTGCACGCCGACCTCGAAGGCCGGCGCCTGCAGGATGCGGCTGTCGAGCCACAGCAGATAGACCGGCGCATAGAGGATGAAGGCGGAGGCATAGACCAGCGCGGCGGCCTGCCAGATGCCGATGCCGGTCTTCTTCAGGGCAATCGTGTAGCTGGCCCAGAGTGCGCCGCAGAACACGAACATCAGGTCGCCGCGCCAGGTGTCGCCCATGCTTTCGCTTTCCAGGCCTGCAATCACCTGCCAGCCGCCCACCGCAATCGCGCCGAGCAGCATCAGCAATGTGCCGAGCCGGCGCTGCGTATTGAAACGCTCGCCCAGCAGCAGCACGGCCAGCAGGGCGGCAAACAGCGGCATGCTGCCGGGCATCAGCGCGCCGGCATGGGCGGCCGGCGCGAAGAACATGCCGGTGCTGCTGATCAGCATGAAGGGCAGGCCGGCGCCGGCCATCATTACGATGAACCAGAGCGGGTTGACGCCGTTGCGGATCAGCGCGGCCGGCGCACGCAGCAGCGGCAGCAAGATGGGCAGCAGCAGCAATGCCGGCAGCAGCATGCGGAGGAAGATGACATCCCAGACCGACAGCGCGCCGGTGACGCCGAAGCGGGTCGCGACCAGTCCGGCGGCCCAGAGCAGCACCGTGGCCAGCGCGGCACCCGCACCGAGCCAGCGGCCGGTATCCGCCGCGGGTAGTGGAGTGGTCAGGGTGGTCACGGGGCTGGCAGCTTGGCTTTCGGCGGACATGAGGCGACTCCAGACAAATCGGCAGCAGAAGGATGGCCGGGAGAGCCGCAGCATGTCCTTGCTATTTCTGCCTAGTTTGGGATTATTCCAGCAATTTATGCCAATAAATGGCAGCAACCGGGGCGGAAAGTGCCAAAACAGAACCTGGATGACTTCGACCGCAAGATCCTGGCTGCCCTGCAGGCCGATGCCCGGCTCAGTAACGTCGACTTGGCCGAAAGGGTAGGCCTGTCGCCATCGCCCTGCCTGCGCCGGGTCAAGCGGCTGGAGGAAGAGGGCTATATCCGCGGCTATCGCGCGGTGCTGGACCGCCGCAAGCTCGGCCTCGGCCTCACGGTCTATGTCGATATCAAGGTGGAAAAGCATTCGGCCGAGAATGCCGCCAGCCACCAGCGCATGCTGGAAGCGATCCCCGAAGTAGTCTCGGCGCATATGGTCTCCGGCCAGGCCGATTTTTTCGCCGAGGTGGTGGTACCCGATCTTGCGGCCTATGAGGAATTGCTGACCCAGCGCTTGTTGTCGCTGCCGATGGTGAAGGACATCCGCTCCAACTTCGTGATCCGTCCGATCAAGACCGACGGAGCCTTGCCGCTGGAGCATCTGGAAGAGCGCTAGCCGCCACGCTTAAGCTGCGGTGGTCTCGACTCTTTTTAGGCCTGCCCGTATAGTCCGGCGTCTGCCGTAAAGCCGCCATATTGCCTGCCTATTCAGACTGCCAGCCGGGAACCGGTATCGGCGGTTTCGGGCCGGTACGGGGTGACCGGCGCTGCGTCGCAATCTCTGCCCCGGGGCCCAAGTGTCCAAGTCTTTTGCCATGCGCTATTCAGGACTGTTCGTCCTGCTCATTGTCGGCGTCCTTAACCTGGCCGGCTGGGCCTATATGAACCGCCCGATCGAGCCGCGCCCCTGGGGCGAAGTGATCAGCGGCGTCGACTACACGCCGTTCCGCGGCGACCAGGATCCGCGCAACAACAAATTCGCCAGCGAGGCCGAGATCGAGCAGGACATGCAGATCCTCGCCGGTCAGGTGCGGCAGATCCGCACTTACTCCACCATCGATGGCCAGGGCGAGATCGCCAAGATCGCCGGCCGTTATGGCATCGAGGTGATGCAGGGCAGCTGGCTCGATGGCCGCCTCGAGCGCAACGAAGAAGAAATCAAAAACCTGATCGAACTGGCGGCGACGAACGGCAATATCCGTCGCGTGCTGGTCGGCAACGAAACCCTGCTGCGTGCCGACATGCCGATCCAGGACCTGGTCGAGTATATCCGCCGCGTGCGCACCGGCCTGGCCAATCGCGGCAAGCATGTCGAAGTCTCGACGCCGGAAACCTGGGACGTCTGGCTGCGTTATCCGCAACTCGGCCGTGAGGTCGATTTCATCGCCATTCACCTGCTGCCCTACTGGGAAGGCCAGGCGCCCGACAAGGCGGTGGAATACGCGCTCAGCCGTTATCAGCAGGTGAAAGACGCCTTCCCGACCAAGAAGGTGGTCATCACGGAAATCGGCTGGCCTTCGGAAGGCCGCACGCGCCGCGATGCCGCGCCGAGCCCGACCTCACAGGCGGCCTTCATGCGCGCCTTCCTCAATATCGCCAACCAGCGCGGCCTCGACTACTTCCTGCAGGAAGCTTTCGACCAGCCCTGGAAGCGCAATATCGAAGGCTCGGTCGGCGCCTACTGGGGCATCTACAATGCCGACCGCACGCCGAAATTCCCGATGACCGGTCCGGTCAGCGACCGGCCGCACTGGCCGCAGCTGGCGGCGGCCTCGACTCTGCTGGCGCTGCCGCTGATGGCCTGGTTCCTGGCACGCTGGTCCGACCTGCGTTTCTCGGGACGAACCTTCTTCATCGCACTGATGCAGATCATCACCAGCGCGCTGGTGATGGTGGTCGATTCAGGATTGCGAACGTATATGAGTCCCGGCATCGCGCTGATGTGGGCGATGCTGCTGCCATTGCTGCTGCTGCTGTTCATGGTGGTGCTGGCCGAAGGGCTTGAACTGTCGGAAGTGATCTGGTCCAGCCGGCGACAGCGCCACTTCCTGCCCTTCCGCACCGATGTGGAGCGCAACTGGCCGAAGGTGTCGATCCATATTCCGGCCTATAACGAACCGCCGGAGATGCTGAAGCGCACGCTGGATGCGCTCAACCGCCTCGACTATCCGAATTTCGAGGTGATGCTGATCGACAACAACACCAAGGACGAGGCGGTCTGGCGCCCGGTCGAGGAATACTGCCGCACGCATCTCGATCCCGAGAAATTCCGTTTCTTCCACGTCTCGCCGCTGAAAGGCTTCAAGGCCGGGGCGCTGAATTTCGCGCTGCGCAACATGGCCAAGGATACCGAGATCGTCGGTGTGATCGATGCCGATTATCTGGTCGAACCCGACTGGCTGAAATCGCTGGTGCCGTATTTCGACCGCGCCGATATCGGCTTCGTGCAGGCACCGCAGGATCACTACGACTGGAAGAACGACACCTTCAAGGAATTCATCAACTGGGAATATGCCGGCTTCTTCAACATCGGCATGGTCCAGCGCAACGAGCGCGACGCCATCATCCAGCACGGCACCATGACGCTGGTGCGCAAGGCCGCCATCGACCATGTCGGTCCCTGGGCCGAGTGGTGCATCTGCGAAGATTCCGAGATGGGTCTGCGCCTGCTCGCCGGCGGCTGGCACTCGGTCTATACCGACAAGCGCTACGGCTATGGCCTGACGCCCGACAGTTTCGCAGGTTACAAAAGCCAGCGCTTCCGCTGGGCCTATGGCGCCGTGCAGATCATCAAGCGGCATTGGCGCGACATGCTGCCGGGCGACGAGCGCAAGCTCGAACCGATGCAGCGCTATCACTTCGTCACCGGCTGGCTGCCGTGGTTCGCCGATGCGCTGGGCCTGATCTTTGCTATCGCCTCGCTGGCCTGGACGGTCGGCGTGCTGATCCTGCCGAAGTATTTCGAACTGCCGCTGGCGCTGTTCCTGCTGCCCGTGGTGGCGGTATTCGGCGCAAAGCTGGCGCAGTTCCTGTGGCTCTACAAAATCCGCGTGCCCTGTTCGCTGCGCCAGCGTCTGGGCGCGGGTCTTGCCGGTCTGGCGCTGACCTACACCATCGCCAAGGCGATGCTGTTCGGCCTGTTCACCTCGAAGCTGCCGTTCATCCGCACGCCCAAGCATGAAGACCAGGCGGCCGTCGTGCAGGCCTTCATCATGGCGCAGGAAGAAACCCTGATCGCGGTACTGCTGCTGCTCGCCGGCATCGGCATGTGGAACTTCCAGGGTGGCGAAGACCCCGAAGCGCGGCTCTGGGCGGTGGTGATGTGGGCGCAGTCGGTGCCTTACTGGGCATCGCTGGTGTTGGCCTTCATCAGCACGGCACCGAAACCGCCGAGCAAGACGGCTGCGATTCCAGTCGCGACTCCCGCTCCGAATGACGCTGCCTCGCAGGGCAGCCCGGCGCAGTAACTCCAGGACAGGTTCGTAACATGACTGCGCCGACATCCCGGCCGGCTACCCGCTTCGTGTGGCTGCTGCTGTTCATCCTTCTTGCCGCGCTGGCCAGCATCGTCGCCTGGTGGTGGCCGAACCGCCCGGTCCAGGTCGGCAATATGCCCTACGCCGCGCAGGAACATGTGGTCGAGAGCATGTCGTTCGCGCCGTTCCGGCGCGGGCAGAGTCCGCTGACGCATACCTATCCGACGCCTGAACAGGTGATCGAAGACCTGCAGAGCCTGAAAGGCCTGACGCGCGGCATCCGCACCTACACGTCGCGCGAAGGCCTCGAAGTCGTGCCGCCGGCAGCGCAGAAGCTCGGCATCAATGTGATGCAGGGCGTCTGGCTCGGGCCCGAGCGCGACATCAACGAGAAAGAAGTCGCGGCGGCCATTGAGCTGGCGAATAAATATCCCGATGCGATCAAGTCGCTGGTGGTCGGCAACGAGGTGCTGCTGCGCAAGGACCTGCCGGTTGACGAAGTGATCGGCTATATCCGCAAGGTGAAGGCCGCGGTGAAGCAGCCGGTCACTTACGCGGATGTGTGGGAATTCTGGCTGCGCTTCCCGCAGCTGCTGAATGAAGTCGATTTCGTCACCGTGCATTTCCTGCCCTACTGGGAAGACCTGCCGATTGCTGCCTCGCATTCGATGCCGCATATCATGGAGGTCTATCGCGAGGTGAGGGAGAAACTGCCGGGCAAGCCGATCACCATCGGCGAGGTCGGCTGGCCGTCCGAAGGCCGCTCGCGCCGCGATGCGGTGCCCTCGCGCACCGAGGCCGCCGGTTTCATTGCCGACTTCATGCAGACCGCCAAGAAGGAAGGCCTGTCCTACAACCTGGTCGAAGCCTTCGACCAGCCGTGGAAAGTGAAGATGGAGGGCACCGTCGGCGGTGCCTGGGGCATCCTCAACGAGTTGCGCCAGCCGAAATTCGAGGTCGGTGGCAAGGTGTCGAACCTGCCGGAATGGCCGCTGTTTGCCGGACTGGGCGTGCTGCTGGCGCTGATCCTGCTGGTGCTGCATGCGCAGGCGGTGGCGAAACTGCCGGTCGCCGGCATGGCGGCGGTGGTGATTTTCGCGCAGGTGCAGGCAGGGTTGCTGTCGGCCGCCATCGAGCGCGGGCTGGAATACAATTTCTCGCTGGCGCACCAGATCGAGGCCGGCATCGCCATCCTGCTGATCGGCATTTTCGGCCTGCTGCTGTTCCGCCGCCTGCTGGCGCTGCTCGGTGGCAAGAGCGACGTCACACATCCGCCGCGTTCGCTGGGAACGGCCTTCGGTCTCCTGCGTCCAGTCGCCGGTGCGCTGTCATTGCGCCAGCCGCGACTGGGCGAGGCGATCTACGGCCTGCTCGGCCTGTGGGTGACCTATCACGCGGTGATGCTGGTGGCGGCGGGGCGCTACCGCGATTTCCCGATCGATTATTTCCTGCTGCCGGTCGTCGGCCTGCTGCTGCTGCGGCTGATCGCCGGGCTGTTCGGCCGCAACGACCATGCCGGGCTGGCGCGGATCGCGCTGGGCAATACCTTCGTCGCACCGCAGGCGGGCACCGTTGCGCAGGGCCGTTTCGGCTGGGAGGCCGTGCTGGCTTTCCTGCTGCTCTGCCTGCCGGTGCTGGTAATGAGCATCGAGACGCTGAACAACCGTGAGGCGCTCTACTGGTGCGTCCTCACGGTCGTCTATGCGCTGCCGCTGCTGGGCAACCTGGCCCTGGCGGTGCAGCGGGTGCCGGCGAGAGCCTAGCGCGTCAGGCGGCGCGTTTGGCCGCCATCGCCCGCATCTTCTGGAACACCGCCAGCGCCAGCGTGAGCGCGATGCCGACCGACTTCATCAGGTCGAGATGCTCGCTGCCCAGCGTGGTCGAGATCGCATCCAGCAGCGACGGGAACAGCAGCAGCGTGCCGGCCAGGATCAGCGCGGCCTGCACCGCGCGGCCGGTCTTGCCGAACAGCCAGCCCTGCGTGGCGCCGGCATAGGCCCAGATCCCGATGGCGGTGGTGATCGTGACCCAGGCGATCTGCGTCCAGTCGCCGCCCTTCGGCACGGTCAGCAGCAGGCCGACGCCATTCGGATCCAGCACGAACACGAACGGCACCAGGAAAGCCGGCATGGTGTATTTCCACGACTGCAGGGTGGTGCGGTAGGGGTCTGCGCCGGTGATGGCAGCGGCGGCGAAGGGCGAGAGCGCGGTCGGCGGCGACACTTCCGACAGCACCGCGTAGTAGAAGATGAACATGTGTGCGGCATAGTCCGGCACGCCGAGCTGGATCAGCGCCGGGGCGGCGATCACCGCGCAGATGATGTAAGACGCGGTCACCGGCACGGCCAGGCCGACGATCCAGACGATCAGCGCGGTATAGACGGCCGTCAGCACCAGGCTGCCGCCGGCATAGGCGATGGCGATGGCGCTGAATTTCAGACCGAGGCCGGTCAGCGTGACGACGCCGACGATAATGCCGGCCGCGGCGCAGGTGGCCGCAGTGCCCAGCACGCCGATGGAACCGGCGGCCAGCGCATCGACCAGCTTCTTCGGCGTCAGTGCGCTTTCACGGCGGAAATAGCTGACGGCAATCGCGGCGATGGTGGCCCAGAAGACCGACAGCACCGGCGAGAAGCCCATCAGCATCAGGACGACGATCGAGAACAGCGAGCTGAAGTGATAGCCGTAGCGCTTGGTCAGGGACCACAGGCTGTCGCGCTTGCCCATGTCGATGTTGGAGATGTTGTATTTCCCCGCATCGAACTCGACCATCGCCAGAAGGCAGAAGTAGTAGAGCACGGTCGGGATCGCCGCCATGCGGATGACGTCGAGATAGGAAATCTTGAGGAATTCGGCGATCAGGAAGGCCGCGGCGCCGAGCACCGGCGGCGAGATGATCGCACCGAGACCGCCAGCGGCGAGAAGCCCGCCGGCCGCCGAGGCGACATAGCCGGATTTCTTCAGCATCGGCCAGGCCACCGAGCCGATGGTGACCGTGGTGGCGACGCCCGAACCTGACGGACCGCCGAGCAGGAAGGAGGACAGCACGATGGCGCGGCCTGAGCTGGTGCTCTTGCCACCCATGGCGGAGAAGGAGAAGTCGATGAAGAACTTGCCGGCGCCGGAGAACTGAAGAATCGCGCCGAAGATGGTGAACAGGATGATCAGGCTGGACGAAACGTCGACGGCCGAGCCGAAGATGCCTTCCAGCGTCATGTAGAGATGGCCGACCAGGCGCTCGGCGTCATAGCCGCGATGCGTCCAGGGCGCCGGCAGATAGGGCCCGAACAGCGCATAGGCGATGAACAGGATGCCGACCACCGGCATGATCGGGCCGGTGGTGCGCCGCGTGGCTTCCAGGATCAGGATGATGAAGACGGCGCCGACGGCGATGTCGGTCTGGTTCGGCAGGCTGGCGCGGTCGGTCAGATCGTCGCCGCCCATCACCAGATAGGCCATGGTGGCGATACCGATCAGCGCGGTGAGCACGTCCCACCAACGGATACGGTCGCGGAAGCGCAGGGCAACGGGGTAGAGCAGGAAAATCAGCAGCATGACAAAGCCGACATGGACCGGCCGCAATGTTTGCGTCGGGACGATGTCGTAAGCCGCGTACAGATGGAACAGCGTCATGATCACGGCGAGGGCGGTGATCAGATGGCCGGACCAGCCCGAGAGACGATTGGCCGCGCCTTCTTCCTGTTCGATATATTCCTCGACCTTGCGCTGGGTTTCCTTGTCGAGCGCGCCCGGCTCTATCATGGCTTCGGTGGCGCTCTTGGTGGTGTCCTGCGTCATGTCGTTACTCCCTCGCGCTGCCTGTCACGCCGCGCCCCTGCTGTGCCATGTCTTTTAACAGTGAGCCCCGCCTCGGCCAATGCCGGGGCGGGGCTCGTAGTCAGGTAAAATCTATATAAACCGGTACCGAATTACTTCGGATCGATCTTGATGCCCTTTTCCGCCAGATACTTGATCGCACCCGGATGGAACGGAACCGGCGTGTTCTCGCGCTTCTGGTTTTCCAGCTTCACGTTCTTCGCCTCGGCATGCACCTGGGCCCATTCATCGCGCTTCTCGAAGATGGTCTTGGTGATGTTGTAGGCGGTCTGCTCGTCCATAGTGTCGGCGACGAACAGGATGTTCCACACGCTGGACATCTTGTTCGCAGCAGCCTGGCCCGGATAGGCACCGGCCGGGATCTCACCGGCGGCATAGAGCGGGCCATACTTGGCATTCATCTTCGCCACGACATCCGAATGGTCGATCAGCTTCAGCTTCACGCCCGGTGTCGCGCCCAGATCGGTGACCGCCGAAGTCGGCACGCCGCCCACCCAGAAATAGGCATCGATCTTGTTGTCCTTGACCGCGTTGGTCGACTCAGCGGCGCCGAGACGTTCACGCTTGATGTCCTTGTCCTTGTCGAGGCCGGCAGCTTCCAGCACGCGGAAGGCCATCACCTCGGTGGCCGAACCCGGCGAACCGGTCGACACGCGCTTGCCCTTCAGATCGGCCATGGTCTTGACGCCGCTGGCTTCGGTGGTGACGACATGCATCACGTTCGGATACAGCACGCCGATCGCCATGTGCTTGACGGGCGCGCCCTTGAACTTGTCTTCGCCGCGCGAGGCATCCAGCGAGGCATCGGCCATGCTGAAGCCGATATCGGCGCGCTTGGCGCCCACCAGCTTCAGATTGTCGACCGAGCCGCCGGTCACTTCGGCAGTCGCCTGCCAGCCCGGCACATGCTTGGTCAGCAGGTTGGCGAGGCCGCCACCCAGCGGGTAATACACACCGCCGGTGCCACCGGTGACGATGGACAGATTCTTGCTCTGCGCCAGTGCGCCATTGCTGGCGCCAGCTGCTGCAAATACCAGGCCGGCCATAGCCGCGCCGATGATCAGGCGTTTCATTCTCGTTTCCTCCTCGCTGTCCGTCCGCAGGTACTGCGGCGGCCCACTCCTTGTGCGGAGGAGAGACGATAAGGAGTCTGACCGCCAAATATCAACCCTCTTTTCCCCTGCCGCAGCGCACAACACTGCGTGAGGCTGTACAACCATTGTATTTCCACTGCCCAGGGTCTAAGCCCGGGCATCAGCCATTCGTCCGATTGCCTACGAAAAAAGCAAAAAGCGTCATGTTCTCCTCCGTGTCATCGCCGCATCTCGTCCAGCGCTGGGCCCTGGCCGCCCTGATTCTCGGTGCGCTGGCAATTGCCTTCTCGCCAATCTTCGTGCGCCTGTCCGAAGTGGGCCCCACTGCGACCGGTTTCTACCGCACCATGCTTGCGGTGCCGCCATTGTGGCTGGTCTGGCATCTGCGGCCGGCGCGGGAAGCCGCCGCTGCTCCTGGTGCGTCGCGCATTCCGCCGCTCGGTGTGTTGCTGCTGCCCGGACTGCTCTTTGCCGGCGATCTGTTTTTCTGGCATCTGGCCATTCAGTACACGTCAGTGGCGAATTCCACGCTGCTGTCGAATTTCGCGCCGGTGATCGTGACGCTGGGTGCCTGGCTGATACTGCGCGAGAAAATCTCGCCGGCTTTCCTGGTGGCGCTGCTGGTCTCGATCTGCGGCGCGATGATGCTGGTGGGGTCCAGTTTCCAGCTCGGCGGCGACTATGTCTTCGGCGATCTGCTGGCGCTGCTCACCGCCTGCTTCTACGGCGCCTATATGATCGCGGTGGCGAAGCTGCGCGGCCGGCATGGCTCGCAGGAGATCATGCTGTGGTCCACCCTGGTCTGCGCTGTCGTGTTGCTGCCGGCAACCTGGCTGATGGGTGAATCGCTGCTGCCCGCCACACTGGGCGGCTGGGCCGTGCTGTTCGGTCTGGCCTGGATCAGCCATGCGCTGGGGCAAGGGCTGATCGCCTATGCGCTCGGCCACCTGCCGGCGTCATTCTCGTCTCTGGTGGTGCTGGTGCAGCCGGTGGCGGCGGCCTTCTTCGGCTGGCTCTGGCTCGGTGAGGGGCTGAGCACGCTGCAGATCGCCGGCGGCATTGTCGTGCTGTTCGGCATCCTGCTCGCGCGCCGTGCGCAGTTGAAGGTTTAAGCCGCGCGCTGTTTCGCGAAGTCGACGAACCAGGCCAGGCTGCCCGGATTGGCCATGGTGCCGGGATTGGAGACTTTCTCGACTGGCTGGCCGAGCAGGATCTTCTTCACCGGCACTTCCAGCTTCTTGCCTGACAGCGTGCGCGGCACATCCGACACCTGGAAGATGTCGTTCGGCACGAAACGCGCCGACACCGCCTTGCGGATCGCCTGATTGATGCGGTCCTTCAATGCGGCATCCAGCGTGATCCCGGGGCGCAATACGACAAACAGCGGCATATAGCTGTTGCGACCGAGATATTCGAGGTCGACCACGAGGCTGTCGAGCACTTCGGGCAGCTCTTCCACCGCGCGATAGATTTCGCTGGTGCCGAGCCGCAGGCCGTAGCGGTTGATGGTGGCATCCGAACGGCCATAGATGATGGCGCCGCCACGCGGCGTGATGCGCAGCCAGTCGCCATGACGCCAGATGCCGGGATAAACATCGAAATAGCTGTCGTGATAGCGCTTGCCATCGGTATCGTTCCACAGATACAGCGGCATCGATGGCAGGGGAGACACGCAGACCAGTTCGCCCACCTCGTCGGTCAGCGATTTGCCATGGTCATCGAAGGACTGAATGTCGGCGCCAAGGCAGCGCACCTGCATCTCGCCGGCATAGACCGGCAGCAGCACGCAGCCAGCCACGAAGCCGCCGGCGAAATCCGTGCCGCCGGAAATCGGCGTGAGCCAGATGTCCTTGCCCAGCTGGTCGTAAATCCAGGCGTAGCTGTCTTTCGAGAGCGGCGAGCCGGTCGAGCCCACGCTGTGCAGGCTGGAGAGATCGGCCACCTTGCGCGGTTCGACGCCGGCTTTCTGGCAATTGGCATAGAAGGCCGCGCCGGCGCCGAAGAAGGTGGCCTTCACCTCGCCGGCAAATTGCCACAGCCGGTTCCAGTCCGGCCAGTTCGGGCTGCCGTCGTAAATGGCGATGGTGGAGCCGACCAGCAGTCCGGCCACCTGCGCGTTCCACATGATCCAGCCGGTGCTGGAATACCAGTGGAAGACATCATCGGGCCCGAGGTCGTTATGCAGTGCGGTCAGCACCATGATGACGATGACCACGCCGCCATGACCATGGACGATCGGCTTGGGCAAGCCGGTCGTGCCTGAAGAGTAAACCACCCAAAGCGGATGATCGAACGGTACCGGTTCGACCTTCAGTTCGGCTGGTTTGGCAATCACCTCGGCCCAGCGTGCGGTCGGCACGTCGGGCAATGCCTGCTGCGTTTCGCCCGGCATCAGGATCAGGTTTTTCACCGATGGCAGTTCGGCGATCAGCTGGGTCAGCACATCTGTTTTGTCGAGATGCTTGCCGTTGTAATGGCTGGACGGCACGGCAAACAGCGCCACCGGCTCGATCTGGCGGAAACGGTCGAGCACTGCATTCAGCCCCATATCCGGCGAGCAGACCGACCAGATCGCGCCGATGCTGGCGACGGCCAGAAAGGCGACGATGGTTTCCGGCGTGTTGGGCGCATAGGCCACCACGCGGTCGCCGCGTTTCACGCCCAGCGCGCGCAGATGCGCCGCCACGGCGCCGACCTGCTCATGCAGTGCGCCCCAGGACATTTCCTTCAGCGGCTGGGTTTCGGAAGCGTAGAGGATGGCAGGCTTGGCCGAGGTCTTATGCCGGAAAACCTGATCGACAAAGTTCAGTTCCGCGCCGGTGAACCACTGCGCGCCGGGCATCTCACGCTTTGCCAGCACCTTGGCATAGGGCTTGTAGGCCTTGATGTCGAAATAATCCCAGGCCGCGGCCCAGAAGCCCTCAAGGTCGTTGACCGACCAGCGCCACAGGCTGTCGTAATCCGGGAAGTCGCGGCCGCGTTCCTGCCGGAGCCAGGTCATGAAGCGATGCAGCTGGCTGCGCTGGATGCGCTCGGTCGTTGGTCTCCACAGCAGGGCGGGGGCTGCCGTCTCGGTCATGGTCTCTCCCGGAAATCTTTTTTAAGCTTTGGCGATCAGCTTAGCGATCTCGGGCGAGAATGCACCATCCAGCAGGATGAAGGCCATACGAGCCGGGTTGGTCTCGGAGGGATTTTCCCAGGCGTGATCCGTGCCGCGCTGCACCACCACGTCGCCGGCTTTCAGATGCGTGCGCGAATCATCGTCCAGCACCAGCACGATCTCGCCATGCACGACGATGCCGTAATCGACCGATTCCGTGCGATGCATCAGCGGATGCGGCGAGCCGGGCTTCCAGGTCGAGGCATGGCTGGAGCCGACCATGGCGAAGGCGGCCTGCGCCATTTCCTTCGTCACCGGCGGCGCGCCGGCCGCGGCCGTCTGCTTCGGGCCGAAATCAACGAAGCGGATAATGCTGCCCTGTTTGGGCGGCTCGATCTGCAACTGGCGGCCGGTCGGGTCTTTGCCATTGTCGACGCTGACCGGGCTGCCGGCGGTGTTCCACACCTCAAAGAAGGCGACGCCCAGTTCCGGCTTTTCAATAGTCGGCTTCATCACCGTGTCGATGGCGACGACGGACTGGCCGGCGGCATTATGCCCGGTGACGATACGACGGGGTGCTTTCATGTTGCGCTCCAGTATTCAGGACCAGTGAACCATTGGCAGACCGGCCACCGGGCTGCGGAACCAGGGAATATTCGTGCCGAACAGCGTACCGATATAGGCATTGCGCAGGTCCGGACCGCCGAAGGTGACGCTGGCGATCCAGGGCGTGACGCTGCTGCGGGTTTCCATCATCTGCTCGGGCGTCGGCCTGCCGGCCTGATAGCCGGCTTCCAGCGCGGCGATCTTCTCCGGCTTGCCGTCGTCATACAGCGTCAGCATCTCGCCATCCGGCGTCAGCGCGATCAGCTTTTCCGCCATCACCAGCGTGACCCAGAGATTGCCGTAAGCATCGAAGGCACAGCCATCGGGGAAGCCGGCCGGGCCAAAGTCAGTCGGCCCGAAAATCTCGCGCTGCGACAGGCTGCCATCATCGCCGACGCGGAAGCGGGTGATGCGACGGCCGCAGGTTTCCACCGCGTAGAGATATTCTTCTTTCGCATCCAGCCGTACTTCATTGGTGAAATGCAGGCCATCGGCCACGATGCGCAGGCCGCGTTCGTCGGCCATGGCGATGAAGCCATCATTCAGGCCGGGGCGGATCGCCTCCATCCAGTTCCTGATGCGCGTCGAGACGGTCAGCCAGATGCGGTCTTTGCTGTCGCGCAGCACGAAATTGACCTTGCCGATCGGCTTGCCGTCGATGCTGTCATACAGCACGCGGCTGGCGCCCTCCCGGGTCATCACTTCCAGGCGGTCGGTACCGAAATTGGAAATCAGGATGTCGCCATTGCGGGCGAAGGCCAGTCCATTGGGCAGCGTGCCCTCGGTGAAGCGTTTGGCCAGATCGGAGGTGCCGGCGAAATGGCTGTCGGCCTGCTGGGCGATCAGGCGCTGGCTGCCGTCCGGTGCGATCCGCATGACGCCGCCGCGTGCATCGGCCGACCATAGTGTACCATCGCGTTCGGCCAGGATACATTCCGGCCGCTGCAGGTCGTTGCCGACGAATTGCAACTCGTCGCGGCTGATGCGAAAGCCTTTCAGCGGATTGATGGCTGTCATGTCACACCAGCGCGAGCGTCAGTTGCGGGAAGATCACCAGCAGGATCAGCGTCAGCAGCATGATGCAGGCGAATGGCAGCGCGCCCATGAAGATGGTGCGCAGCGTGATCGTTGAATCGTTCAAACTACTTTTGATGACAAACACGCTTAATCCAAAGGGCGGGGTCAGGAGCCCGATCTCCACGGCGACGATGGTGACGATGCCGAACCAGATCAGGTTCATGTCGAAGCCGCTGGCAATCGGCAGCATCAGCGGCAGCACGATCAGCAGGATCGAACTGGAGTCGATGAAACAGCCGAGCAGGACGATCAGCAGGATGTAGATGGCAAGGAAGGCGAAGGGGCCGAAGCCGGCGGCGCTGATTTCGCCGACCAGGAATTGCGGCACGCCGCTGAGCGCCAGCATGCGGGTGTAAAGACTGGCGCCGATGATCAGGAAGGAGACCGAGACGGTGACATGTCCGGTCTCGACCAGTACCTGCCAGAATTTCCTGCCATCCAGCTTGCGCTTCCACAGTGCAATCGCCAGCGCGCCGGCGGCACCCACCGCGCCGGCATCGGTGGCGGTGAAGAAGCCAGCGTAAATGCCGCCCAGCACCACGGCGATCAGCAGCAGGATCGGCAGCAGTTTGGCGGCCATTTCGGCGCCGCCCATCAGTTCGGTCTCGGCCGCGTCGCCCGCGCGGCTGCCGCCCACGTAAGACGGCCAGAAGCGCGCCATCAGCATGATGCCGACGGAGTAGGCGACGGCCAACAGCAGTCCCGGTACCACACCGGCCATGAACATCGATCCGACCGAAACCTCGGCCAGGAAGCCGTAGAGGATCATCAGCAGGCTGGGCGGGATCAGCATGCCGAGCACGGAGGAGCCGGCCACCACGCCGGTGGCGAAGCCGGGCGTGTAGCCGTAGCGCAGCATCTCGGGCACGGCGACACGGGTGAAGACCGCGGCCGAGGCGATGCTGATGCCGGTGATGGCAGCGAAGACGGCATTGGCCGCCACGGTGGCGATGCCCAGCCCGCCGCGCAGGCGGCGCAGGCCCTGGTTGGCGACCTCGAAAGCATCCTTGCCGATATCGGCAATCGAAACCAAGAAGCCCATCAGCACGAACAGCGGCACCACGCCGAAGATATGGCTGGCGATCGAGTCCGACGCGCCCTGTGCCAGCATGCTGGTGGCGACGCCGAGATCGTCCTTGAGCAGCCAGACGCCGACGAAGGAGGTGAGGCCAAGGGCAACAGCAACATGCAGGCCCATCCAGACCAGCAGCATCATCCCGGCCAGGGTCAGGAAGCCGATTTCAAGGCCGGTCATTTGTCACCTGCGAAAACGAAACGGAAATCCTGCCAGGCCATGATCAGATACTGCAGCCCGGTGGCGGCCGAGCCGATCAGGATCAGCAGGCGGATCGGCCAGGTCGGTGCGGTGAAATCGCCGGCGGCGCCGACATATTCGCCGATTTCGAGCGCTTCCTCGAAGAGTGCCAGGCTGCCCCAGAAGATGATGACAAGGAACGCCACGCCGAGCAGGTTGAACACGCCCTGCAGGGCGCGGCCAATGCGCGGACGGGCGATCAGCAGATTCTCGATCACCATATCCGAGCGGGTCATGCGTCCGCTCATCAGCGCATGACCCAGTTGCAGGAAGACGATCCCGACAATCGACAGGGATAGCAGTTCGGTGGTGCCGCGCACCGGGGCGCTGAACAATTCGCGCCCCAGGATGTCGGTATTGATCAGCACCATGAGGAGGAAAATCCACACGGTGCCGAGCGCGTTCATCGCGCCCAGCAAGCGAGCATACATCTGCGGCACCACCTGGAACTGACTGGACTTACTCTTTCGACCAGTCGCGCGGGAACTGCGCGCCGGCGGCCCGCATCTGGCTGACGAACTCGTTCAGCACGACGGTGCCGGGCAGGCCCTTGGCATCGAGGTCCTTGGCCCAGGGCAGCGCCACATTGGGCAACACCATGGCCCATTGCTTGCGCTCCGCGGCCGAGAGGTCGCGCGGCTTGGCGCCACCTTCGACCAGTTTCTGCATCAGCGACGCCGAAGTCGCGGTCAGCAGCTGGGCGAATTTGGCGTCATATTCCGCGCCGACCTCATTGACGATCTTCTTGGCATCGGCCGGCAGCTTGTCGTAGACGCGCTTGCTCATCACCAGCGCGCCGGCGAACTGCGCGCCGTAGCTCACCTTGGTGATATGCGGCGCCACTTCGGTCAGCTTGGCCGGGGCGGCGCCGGTGACGAAGGTCAGCGCGCCTTCGGTCACGCCGGTCTGGATGTCGTTGTAATAGGTCTGCAGCGTGCCGGCGACGGCGACGGCGCCGGTGCCCTTGACCCAGTTGGCCGAGGGGCCGGGGGCGTTGATCTTCTTGCCGTTCAGGTCTTCCAGCTTGTTGATCGGGGTCTTGGTGAACAGGTGATAGGTGTCGAGGCCGGTGCCACCGAGGAAGATCATGTTGTTCTTGGTCCAGGCGTCGGCCATCGCCGGCACCTTGGCCTGCACGCCCTTGATCACCTTCGACATCAGGGCGACATCATCGGTCATGAAGGGGGCGACGTAGGACACGTTCTGCAGCGGGAATTTCGGCGCCTCGAAAATGGTCGAGACGAAGGCCAGTTCGGCCAGGCCGTCCTTGATCGCGCCGGACTCGCTGCCCAGCTTCACGGCGGTGCCGCCCCAGGCCTTGGTCCATTCGAACCTGGTCTTGCTGTTGGCAGCCGCCAGGCGCTTGTCGACTTCGGGGATGAAGAATTCATCCGCCAGCTTCACCCAGGGAAAGATCACCGGATGGCCGGCCACGGCCGTCATCTTCACGGTCTGCGCCGCCACCGGCTGCGCCAGCGCCAGCAGAAGCCCGGCGCCGACGACGCCGGAGAGAGTTTTAAGTGCGGTCATGGTTTCCTCCCGAGGATTTATCCGCGTGTCTTTATGTGCTGTCAGGCCGTCACGGCGGTGCCGTCTGCCTGGCATTCGCCGCGGCGTCTTCGCCGTAGCAGAATTCGTAAGTGTGGCTGAGATGGTGATGCAGGCTGCCGCAGGCGCCGTCGGCGTCGCGCGCCAGCACCATGTCCATCAGCTGCTTGTGTTCGCGCATCAGCACGCCATGTCCGATGATCATGAAATTCTGCATCATGCCCTGGCGATAGCGCTCGGCCTGGTCATATAGCCGGCTCTGCTCGTCCAGCAGGCGCGGCGAGCCGCAGGCGGCGATCAGCGCGACATGGAAGGCTTTGTGCAGGTCGCTGAACTCGGTGAAATTCTCCAGCGTCTGGCCTTCCATGCGGGCGACATAGCGGTCGAGCCGGTGGAAAGCCGCGAGAATGGCGCCCTCCCAGGCATCGTCGCCACGCGCGATGGCGAGCTTCAGCGCGGCGGGCTCCACCACCTGGCGGGCCAGCGTGATATCGGCCAGATCCTCGGCGCTCATGGCGGCGACGCGGAAGCCGCGCTGGCTCTCGACCGAGACAAAGCCCTGGCTGATCAGTCGGGCGAGACCCTCACGCAGCGGACTGGCGCTCAGGCCGTAGCGGGCTTTCAGGTCGTCGATCTGCAGCTTGGTGCCGGGCGGGAAACGGCCGGCGATAATGTCGGCGCGAATATTCCGGTATGCGGATTCCGTCAGGCTGCCGGCTTCGGCGGCCAGATCGCGGATATCGGCTTTGCTCTTCTCGTCTCCCATACCGTCACTGTGGCGACCGGACTCGGAGACTGTCAACGACAAAAAAGAAAAAAATCGACAAAATGATCCGTGGTCGTTATTGTTGCCATCAACCGCCGCCAGAGTCGGTCCTCAGGAGGAATCATGCCCCGTCGCTTTGTCGACCTCTCCATCTATCTCGAAAACGACGTCCAGTCCGATCCGCCGGGCTTCAGCCCGAAGATCGATTACATCCGCCACAAGGACAGTGCGTCCGATGTGGTGAAGTTCTTCCCCGGCCTGAAGGAGGAAGACCTGCCCGAATCCGAGGGCTGGGCGGTGGAGAATGTTCAGCTCAACACCCATAACGGCACGCATCTGGATGCGCCGTATCACTTCCATTCGACGATGAATCGTGGCGAGCGCGCCTGGACCATCGATGAAGTGCCGCTGGAATGGTGCTTTGGTGATGGCGTGAAGCTGGATTTCACCAAGCTGCCGGATGGCTATGTCGTCACCGACACGGATGTCGAGAATGAACTGAAGCGGATCGGCTATACGCTGAAGCCGCACGATATCGTCGTGGTCAACACCGCGGCCGGCAAAGCCTATGGCAAGCCGAACTATGTCAGCACCGGCGCCGGCATGGGCTACAAGGCCACCATGTATCTGCTGGAACGCGGCGTGCGTGTCACCGGCACCGATGCCTGGAGCTGGGATGCGCCCTTTGTGCATACCGCCGAGAAGTTCAAGGAAAGCCAGGATGCGTCGCTGATCTGGGAAGGCCACAAGGCCGGCCGCCATATCGGCTATTGCCATCTGGAAAAGCTGCATAACCTGGAAGTGCTGCCGCCCTTCGGCTTCACGATCTCCTGTTTCCCGCACAAGATTCGCGGCGCCTCCGCCGGCTGGACCCGCGCCGTCGCGATTTTCGAGGAATAAATCAGATGAAATTCTGCACCTACAGCCATGCGGCGCATGGCGAGAAGCGTCCCGGCGTGTTGACCAGCGACGGCACGACGATTGTTGATCTCGGCGGCAGCTTTGACAGCACGCTGGCCATCATCAAGGGTGGCGACGAAGCCAAGGCGAAAGCGAAAAGCCTGCTGGATGCGGCCACGACCCGCGTGCCGCTGAGCGAAGCCAGGCTGCATGCGCCGGTGCTGGTGCCGGAGCAGATCCGCGACAGCATGCTGTTCGAAAAGCATGTCCAGCAGGCGATGGAGCAGATCGCGCGCATGCGCAAGCCGGTGCTGGGCCCGCTGATGATCAAGCTCGGCATGGTGAAGGTGGCGCCGACCTGGTATCAGATTCCCATCTACTACAAGTCCAACCGTTTCTCGGTGAACGGTCCTGAGGGCGACGTGATCTGGCCGCGCTACAGCCAGATCATGGATTTCGAGCTGGAATTCGGCTTCTTCCTCGGCAAGGGCGGCAAGAACATCAAGGCCAGTGAAGCCCGCAACCACATCTTCGGCTTCACCATCTTCAACGATTTCTCGGCGCGCGACGCGCAGTCGATCGAAATGCAGAGCATGCTCGGCCCCTGCAAGGGCAAGGATTTCGACACCGGCAATTCGATGGGCCCGTTCCTGGTGACGCTGGACGAAATCGGCGATCCCTACGCGCTGCGCATGCAGGCGCGCGTCAACGGCGAGACCTGGTGCGACAGCAATTCCAGCACCATCCACCATAAATTCGAGGACCTGCTGGCCCGCGTGTCAGCCGATGAAACCGTGCATCCGGGCGAGTTCTTCGGCTCGGGCACCGTCGGTGATGGCTGCGGCCTGGAACATGGCCGCTATCTGAAGGATGGCGATGTAGTCGAACTGGAGGTCGAGAAGATCGGCATCCTGCGCAATCGGGTTATTCGCCAGACGTAAACGGCACTTCCGGCAGGCCCGGAATCTCGACGGGGACAGCGAAAATGCCGCCGGCCAGCGGCGTTTTCTGCAAATCCTCCGCCGTGTGACGTTGTCGCGCCGTCGTGATGTACAGCGTCTTGTAGTCCGGCCCGCCGAAGCAGGGCATCGTGGTGGCATTGGCCGGCACGCGGATGTCGCGCAGGCGCACGCCATCCGGCGAGAATTGCGCCACCTTGCCGGCGCCATAGAGCGCGACCCAGTAATTGCCGGCGGAATCCACCGTGGCGCCATCGGGCCGTTCGCCGCTCTCACGCAGATCGAGGAACAGCCGGCGGTTCGAGATCGCCGCCGTCTTCACGTCGTAATCATAGGCCCAGACGCACATGGTCGGCGTATCGGCGTGATACATCACCGTGCCATCCGGGCTCCAGGCCAGACCATTGGAGATCGCGATGGCGCCGACCAAGCCCTGCCGCAGCACGCGATCACCTTCCAGGCGATAGAGTGCGGTGTCGGGCTGGCGGTCATCGGTCATGCCGCCGACCCAGAAGCGGCCCTGACGGTCGCAGCGGCCGTCATTGAAGCGTGCATCTTCCAGCGGCGAGGCGGCCAGCAGGTTTTCGGTTTCGGTGAAGGGATCGAACAGCCAGATGCCGTCACGTCGCGCCAGCAGCAGTTCATGGCCACGCGTCGGCGCGATGCTGCCCAGCGCAGTCGGCATTTCCCAGGTTTCCAGCTTCTGCGTCGCCGGATCGAAGCGATGCAGGTTGGGTACATGGATATCGACGAACCAGAGCTTCTGGTCGCTGGCCGACCAGACCGGCGATTCCGCCAGCATGAACTTGCCGTCGAGAATACAGGTTGCGTCCATCACGCCAGCCCGTCTGCCATATCGGCAACCATCTCGCCGATGCTGAGTGAAGCCGTGAGGCCGGGGCTTTCGATGCCGAAGAGGTTGATCAGGCCGGGCACGCCATTCAGCGAAGGCCCCTGGATGATGAAGTCGTCGCCTGTCTTGGCGTTACCGCCGCGGCTCAGCTTGGGGCGGATGCCGGAATAGCCGGGCTGGATCGAACCATCAGGCAGGCCAGGCCAGTATTCGCGCACGGCAGCATAGAAACTGTCGCCGCGCGCGGGGTCTACCTTGTAGTCGATGGCATCGATCCATTCGACATCGGGACCGAATCGCATCTGTCCGCCCATATCGATGGTGACATGCGTGCCCAGGCCGCCGGGTGTCGGGATCGGATAGATCAGGCGCGAGAACGGCACCTTCACGCCGGACAGCACGAAATAATTGCCCTTGGCATAGTAACAGCCGGGAATGCTTTCCGGCCGCACGCCCTGGATTTTCGCGGCGATGCCTTGCGCGGCAAAGCCGGCGGCATTCACCACGATACGCGCCTTCAATGTCATCGGATCGGCGCCACCGGTTTCGATGACGATGCCATCGTTCACCGCTTCGCCACGCACAACCGGCGCGCCCAGCGCCAGCATGGCGCCATGTTCTTCGGCTTCGCCCTGATAGGCCAGCATCAGGCCATGGCTGTCGATGATGCCGGTGGACGGAGACAACAGCGCAGCGACGCAATGCAGTTGCGGTTCCAGCGCCAGCGCCTCATCGCGCGTCAGCCATTGCAGGTCATGCACGCCATTGGCTTCAGCTTTTTTCTTCAGCGCTTCCAGCTCGACAATCTGGCTATCATCGGTGGCGACGATCAGTTTGCCGCACCGCTTATGGCCGACATGGCGCTCTTCACAATAGGCATAGAGCGCCTGTTTACCCTCGACGCAGAGTTTGGCTTTCAGGCTGCCAGCCGGATAGTAGATGCCGGCATGGATCACTTCGGAATTGCGCGAGGAGGTTTCGCTGCCGATCAGGTCGGCGGCCTCGGCGATCACCACTTCACGGCCGCGCCGGGCCAGTGCCCGGGCAATGCCCAAACCGACCACACCGGCTCCGATCACCAGACATTCAACGCTGTCCATCGGCCTTTCCGCTCCTTGTCTTTACCCCGTTATCGGCAGCCGGCAGGGCCGACGCAACCCCTTGAGCGGGTTGCCGATAATAGCCCCGCGAATACTTGGGGGCGGCGCTTGACTTCCAGCGGCCGGGGCCGTAAACACTCGCCTCGGTTCGGACGGCCCTTCGGGTCGAACGCATCGCCTGCCCAGGTGGCGGAATTGGTAGACGCGCTAGCTTCAGGTGCTAGTGACCGAAAGGTCGTGTAAGTTCGAGTCTTATCCTGGGCACCAATTCCTCGATGCCGCATCGCTTGATCCAAGCGCCGGCACGAGTGCAGCACCCGAGAGTGCATCGCAAATGGCCATTACCGTATATCAGAATGACCTGCCGTCCGGCCTCGATCTTGGCCCGGTCGTAGCGGTCGATACCGAGACCATGGGCCTGCGCACCCTGCGCGACCGGCTCTGTGTCGTGCAGCTTTCGTCCGGTGACGGTAATGCCCATCTGGTGCAGTTCCGCGCCGGCACCGGCTACGCCGCGCCGAACCTGAAGCGCCTGCTGGAAGATCCGAAAGTCCTCAAGCTATTTCATTTCGCGCGCTTCGATCTCGCAGCGCTCAAACAGTATCTCGGCGCAGACACCACGCCGGTTTACTGCACCCGCACGGCGTCGAAGCTGGTGCGCACCTTCACCGACCGCCATGGCCTGAAGGACCTGTGCCGCGACCTGATCGGCGTGGAAATCTCCAAGCAGGAGCAGTCCTCCGATTGGGGCGCCCATGACCTGACCGAGGCGCAGCAGCGCTATGCGGCCTCGGATGTGCTCAACCTGCACCAGCTCAAGACCGTGCTGGACAAGATGCTGGCCCGCGAAGGGCGCACCGCGCTGGCCGAAGCCTGCTTCGGCTTCCTGCCGGCCCGTGCCGCGCTCGACCTGGCCGGCTGGCCGGAAGACGACATTTTCGCCCATTGATCCCCTTTTGATTCTGGTTTTGATTCTGGGACTTACCGCGCATACGGCCAGGCCCTGAATTCGGCCGCGAACCGGTCATCAGGTTTGCAATTCAGGGGGCGATTCTCCATACTTGGCACGATTCTTGTTAGTGCCTCCGAGCGGTGAAAGCCTATGACATCCGCACCCTCCGCCGCGCGAGTGAACCGCGCCGGAAAGAAACGTGCGAAAGCGCAACCCAAGACCAGCCCGTCCAAGCCCTCTCTGGCAAAGGTGGTGCAGGTCGCCAGCCGGCGTCCGGCGGGCAGTCCCGATATCGAAGTCGGCCGCCGCGTCCTGATGATGGAAGCCAACGGGCTGGCCGCGCTTGCGGCAAGCCTGGACGACAATTTCAGCCGGGCTGTCGACGTGCTGATGGGCGTTAGCCGGGAAGGCGGGCATGCGCGTGCCATTATTTCCGGCATGGGCAAAAGCGGTCATGTCGCGCGCAAGATTGCCGCCACGCTGGCCTCTACCGGCACACCGGCCAGTTTCGTGCATCCGGGCGAAGCCAGCCACGGCGATCTCGGCATGATCATGCCGGGCGACGTGGTGATCTGCCTGTCGAATTCCGGCGAGACGCAGGAACTGGCAGATGTGATCGCGCACGCCAAGCGCTTCGCCATTCCGCTGATCGCCATGACCAAGAAAGCCAAGTCCGCCCTGGGCGATGCCGCCGACATTGTGCTGCTGGTGCCGCCAGTGGAAGAGGCCTGCCCGATTGCGCAGGCGCCCACCACCTCCACCACCATGATGCTGGCCCTGGGCGATGCCCTGGCCGTCGCGCTGATGGAGCGCAAGGGTTTCACCAAGGATCAGTTCCGCGTTTTCCATCCCGGCGGCAAGCTGGGCAAGCAACTGGTCAAAGTGAAGGACCTGATGCACTCCGGTGCCGCAATGCCTTTGGTGCCGGTCGGCACGCCGATGCGCGAAGCGCTCGTCACCATGGCCGGCCGCAGCTTTGGCTGTATCGGCATCGTCGGTAAGACTGGCCGCGATAAGGACAAGCTGCTGGGCATCGTCACCGACGGCGATCTGCGCCGCCATATCGAGGGTGATCTGCTGAACCAGAAGGTTGAAGCGGTGATGACGAAAAAGCCCATCACCATCGGACCGAACCAGTTGGCGGGCGAAGCACTGGGTGAGATGAACCGGCGTCGCGTTACGGCCTTCTTCGTGATCGAAAACAGCCGTCCCGTCGGCATCCTGCACATGCATGATTGCGTGCGTGCGGGAATCACCTGAAGCATGGCACCATGATGACCGCGGATCTCAGCCAGCAAGGATCGTCAAAGTCCCGTCGCAGCGCGCAGTTCGCGCCGCGCGATGCCGGCCATGTGCTATCTGCGCTGCCGCGGCGTCGCGGCTTCGTGCGCTTCATGAAATTCATCCTGCCGATGATCGCGCTCGCCACGGTAGTCACCGTGATCGCCTGGCCGCAGATGGTGAAGCGCCGCATGGCGATTCCGCTGACCTTCAGCGATGTGGAAACCGCCAATGCCGCGCTGGTGATGAACAATCCGCGCTACCGCGGCACTGATACCAACGGGCAGCCCTATGTGGTGACTGCCGATCGCGCGATCCAGGATCCGAACGACGACAAGCAGGTGACGCTGGATCGCGTGCAGGCCGACATCACCATGACCAATGGCGAATGGTGGTCGCTGAATTCCGATACGGGGCTCTATAACGGCACGAGCCAGATCCTGGACCTGTTCGGCAACATCAACGTCTACGGCGATCGCGGTACCGAGATGCATGGTCATTCCGCCGAGATCAACCTGCAGACCAAAGTGATCTCCAGCGACGAGAAGGTCTGGGGTCAGGCCAGTTTCGGCACCATCAATGCCAACGGCTTGCGGGTCTATGACAGAGGGCGGGTCATCGTGTTTATCAATGGCGTGAAGACGAAAGTCTTGCCGCAGAAGCAGGGATGAGCGGAATGAATTGCTTCCGTCGATATCTGCCGGGCGTCGCACTGGCCGCAACGGTTCTGGTTGCCGGCGCGCTGCCGGCTGCGGCGCAGATCGGCCTCGGTTCACGGCAGGGCAATAACGAACCGATCGACATTTCCTCCGATACGCTCGAAGTGCAGCAGGACAAGCAGCTGGCCATCTTCCGCGGCAAGGTCGACGTGATCCAGGGTGACAGCCGCCTGCGCTCCGATGAGCTTTTTGTCTATTACAAGGACCGCGCGGCACAACAGGGCGCCGGACAACCGCAACGTCCGCCGGCCCAGCGTCCTGCCGCGGCACCGGGCGCTGCCGGCGCGGATTCCAGCTCGATCAGCAAGATCGAGGCGAAGGGCAATGTTTTCGTCTCGACGCCCAAGGAACGCGCCCAGGGCGACTTCGGTGTTTATGATGTGGACAAGAAGACGATCACGCTGACCGGCAATGTGCTGCTGACCAGCGATGACAGCACGCTGCGCTGCGCGCGCGCGGTGATGTATCAGGAAACTGGCCGCAGCACCTGCGACCCGGCCGCCGGGCAGCGCGTGCGCGGCGTGATCATTCCGAACAACAGCGGCGCTAACACCAACGTCGCGCCTGCACCCGGTACCCCCGCGCAGCAGCAGGGGGGGCAGCGCCGATGACGGCTGTCGGCGACAAGCCCGACGACAGGCAGGAGGCGGGCGAGGGTCTGCGCCTGGTCGCGGAAAATCCGTATCCGGGTCTGGCAGCACACCGCCTGGGCAAAAGCTTCAAGAAGCGCCCGGTGCTGCGCGATGTCTCGCTCTATGTGCAGCGTGGTGAAGCGGTCGGCCTGCTTGGTCCGAACGGCGCCGGCAAGACCACGACCTTCTACATCATGACCGGCCTGATCCGGCCCGATCACGGCAACATCACGCTGGATGGCCACAACATCACCGGCCTGCCGATGTATCGCCGCTCGCGATTGGGCATGGGTTACCTGCCGCAGGAGGCCTCGATCTTCCGTGGCCTGACGGTGGAGCAGAATATCCGCGCCGTGCTGGAACTGGTGGAACCGGAAACCGATCGTCGCGAGGCGATGCTGGACGACCTGCTGGCCGAATTCTCGATCACGCATCTGCGCCGCACCCCGGCGCTGGCACTGTCGGGCGGCGAGCGCCGCCGCTGCGAAATCGCCCGCGCGCTGGCGACCCAGCCGTCCTTCATGCTGCTGGATGAGCCGCTGGCCGGCATCGATCCGATCGCGGTGGGTGAAATCCGCCAGCTGGTGTCGCATCTGAAGGATCGTGGCATCGGCGTGCTGATCACCGACCACAATGTTCGCGAAACCCTCGACATCATCGACCGTGCCTACATCCTGCATGATGGCAAGGTGCTGATGGAAGGCAGTCCGAGCGAAATCGTCGCCGACGAGAATGTGCGGCGGGTTTACCTCGGCGATCGGTTCAGCTGGTGACGGGCCCCTAAACCATGGCCTTGGGTCCTCGTCTTGAGCTGAGGCAGGGTCAGGCGCTCGTTATGACGCCGCAGTTGCAGCAGGCTATCAAGCTGCTGCAGCTCTCCAATCTCGAACTGACCGCTTATGTCGAGCAGGAGCTGGAGCGTAATCCGCTGCTCGAACGCGTGGACGGTGATGGCGGCGGCGAGGACAATCGCGACGCCTTCGAGGTGGCAGACGGCGACGCACCGGTCGAGCGTCTCGACCTCGAGTCCGACCGCAGCGCTGATAAAGCGCGCGAGGCGATGGATGTCGATGCTGACGGCGACAACACCTTCAACAACGACAGCGGCTACGATGCCGCCAATGCCGATATCGGCCTGGCCAGCAACTATATCAAAGGCAGCGGCGGCGACAGCCGCTTCGACGAGGATGGCGGCGGTCTTGAACAGACGCTGTCGGAAAACCCGAGCCTGCGCGAGCATGTGGAGGAGCATTGGCTGCTGATGCCGGCCAATGCGACCGACCGCCTGATCGGCGCGGCGCTGATCGATGCGCTGGATGAGGCCGGCTACCTGTCCGAACCGCTGGAGGAGATCGCGGCCCGCCTGGGCATCGATGCCGACGAGGTGGAGGCGGTGCTGGTCGATCTGCAGACCATCGAGCCGGCCGGGATTTTCGCCCGCTCGCTGAAGGAATGCCTGGGCCTGCAGCTCAAGGCGCGCGACCGTCTTGACCCGGCGATGCAGGCGTTGCTGGACAACCTGGAAATGCTGGCCAAGCGCGACATTCCGGGCCTGATGCGCGTCTGCGGCGTCGACCAGGAAGACATCGCCGATATGGTGCAGGAAATCCGCGCACTGAATCCCAAGCCCGGCCTGCTGTTCGGCGGCGAGCCGGTGCAGACGCTGGTGCCCGACGTTTACATCCGGCGCGCCAATGACGGCAGCTGGACGGTGGAACTGAACAGCGACACGCTGCCGCGCGTGCTGGTCAACAGCCGCTACTATGCCAAGGTCACCAAGCCGGAAAAGAGCAACGGCGCGCAGAACAGCCAGCTCAAGCAGACCAAGACCTATATGTCGGACTGCCTGAATTCGGCGAACTGGCTGGTCAAGTCGCTCGATCAGCGCGCCCAGACCATCCTGAAAGTGGCCAGCGAGATCGTGCGGCAGCAGGATGCGTTCCTGCGCCATGGCGTATCGCATCTCAAGCCGCTCAACCTGCGCGCTGTGGCGGAAGCCATCGAGATGCACGAAAGCACGGTCAGCCGCGTCACATCCAACAAGACGATGGCGACGCCGCGCGGTATTTTCGAGATGAAGTATTTCTTCACCGCCAGCATTGCCGCCACCGATGGCGGTGAGGCCTTCTCGGCGGAATCGATCCGTCACCGCATCAAGGTGCTGATCGATGCCGAAAGCGCCGAGGATGTGCTGTCAGACGACAAGATCGTCGAGATGCTGGCCGGCAAGGGCGTCGATATCGCCCGCCGCACGGTGGCGAAATATCGCGAAGCCATGAATATCCCGTCTTCAGTGGAACGCCGGCGTCTCAAGAAGGCCGGCCTGCTGAAGGCGGGCTGAACCAGGAGAGACTATGGCCGATATCGCGCCACTGTTTGAGAGTAACCGCGCCTGGGCGATGTCCAAGCTGAAGGCCGATCCGGGCTTCTTCGGCCGCCTGGCAGACCAGCAGACTCCGTCCTATCTGTGGATCGGCTGCGCCGACAGCCGCGTGCCGGCCAACGAAATCGTCGGTCTGGATCCGGGCGAATTGTTCGTCCACCGCAATGTCGCCAACCTGTTCCATCCGGCTGACATGAACTGCCTGGCGGTATTGCAGTACGCCATCGAGTTTCTGAAGGTGAAGCATGTGATTGTCACCGGGCATTACGGTTGCGGCGGCGTGCGCGCCGCGATGCAGCCGCAGCAGCTCGGGTTGATTGACCACTGGCTGCGGCCGATCCGTGACGTCTATGCCAAGAACGAAGCCGAGTTGAAGGATGTCGTGGACGAGTACAGGCGGCTCAATCTGCTCTGCGAAATGAATGTGCGCGAACAGGTTACCAATCTCGCCAAGACGACGATCGTGCAGAATGCCTGGCATCGCGGCCAGGACCTCAGCCTGCATGGCTGGGTATACGGAATATCCAATGGCTTGATCCGCGATCTTGGCGTCACCATATCCGGGGTCGAGCCGGTCGACCGAGTCTTCCGTACCGAACCGGTCCCGCCGGCATCTTAACCATTGGCGCATGCGTTAATCGCAGTTAGATGCCTGTGGATAGTTTATGAATCAATGAGTTAACGGATTTCACATGCGGTTGACAGCGAAAAAGGCGTTCTCTATGGTCCGCGCCGCATGACGGGCGATGGCCGCCGTATTACACTCGTGCTCTGACCGATCGAACTCGGATTTCGACACAGATGAAAATCCTGACTTCCGGACAGCAACTCGACCTCGGCGACGCTTTGCGCGCCTATGTCGAGGAACATCTCTCTGCCGCCGTGTCCAAATACATGGACAATGCGATCGAGGCCAATGTCGTCTTCCGACGCGATGGCTCGATGTATCATTGTCAATGCACGGTCCATATCGGTGCGGGGATTTCCATGCAGGCTGCCGCCGACGGCAACGACATCTACGTCAGCTTCGATCAGGCACTGGACAAGCTTGCCAAGCAGGTCCGGCGCGACAAGCGCAAGCGGCGCAATCATCACCAGCGGCAATCTGAAGCCGGAGATGCTGTCTGAGCCTTGTTGAGAGGCCAGCATGCATTCAATGGCAGACGCCGCGGAGGCATCGTTCCCTATGGAAATCTTTCAGCTCTTGAGCCCGGATGGCGTGATCGCCAACCTCAAGGCCAACAGCAAAAAGCAGGCGCTGCAGGAACTTTCTGCCCGCGCCGCGAAAATCACCGGTCAGCACGAACGCGCGATCTTCGACACGCTGCTTGAGCGCGAGCGCCTGGGCACCACTGGCGTCGGCAACGGGATTGCGATTCCGCATGGTCGTCTGCCGGGCCTGGACAAGCTTTACGGCCTGTTCGCGCGCGTTGAGCGCCCGATCGATTTCGATTCGATCGACGAAATGCCGGTCGATCTGGTTTTCCTGCTGCTGGCGCCTGAATCGGCCGGTGCCGACCATCTCAAGGCGCTGGCGCGCGTGTCGCGCCTGCTGCGCGACAAGGGCGTTTGCGAAAAGCTGCGCGGCGCCGAAAGCGCCGATGCAATTTACGCCCTGCTGACCGACAGCCCGACCAGCCACGCCGCCTAAAGCGGCGTGGTGATCGTTCTATCTCATCTTACTGAACGCTGACCGGTAGAAGCTCGTTCTGCACGGCGGCTGCGAAGGCGAGGTCGCGTTCCGGCGCGAACCCCAGCTGCGTGCCATTGGCGGCATAGATACCCCAGGCCAGACCCTCCGGCGTCTGCACCGGGCGGATATATGCCAGATCAGGGGCGCCGAGATTGGCGAAGGTTTCTTCTGTCATCAGCGGTTGGGTCTGCAATTCTTCGAACTTGCTGTCTTGATTACTGGGGATACCCATTTGCTTTCTCCTTCCGGCCGCTTTCAATTGCGTCCGGTTCCAGGCTTGCCGCCGACGCCCAAAGTGTCGGCACGACCGCCATCCGTCGTAGTAATAGCAATATTGCGGACCTGAGGTTCCGGCCGCGGGCGATGTAAATCGATATGCAGCAGGCCATTGCCAAGTTCGGCGCGCACGACCTCTATGCCTTCCGCCAGAACAAAGCTACGCTGGAACTGCCGCGCCGCGATGCCGCGGTGAAGAAACACGCGTTCCTTGTCGTCAGTTTGTTTACCGCGGATGGCCAGCTGGTTGTCCTCTACGGTAATGGCGAGGTCGGCAGGACCAAAACCGGCAACGGCAAGCGTGATACGCAGCTCGCTCTCACCGGTCTGCTCAATATTGTAGGGCGGATAACCTTCGGATCCAGCTTTGGTCGCGCGCTCGATCATGCGTTCGACATGGTCGAAGCCGAGCAGCAGCGGGCTGGAAAATATGGAAACACGGCTCATTCTGCACTCCTTTGAAAGCGAGTTGCCACCCGGACCCTCAAAGGCATCCGGACAATGCAGGATGTGGGGTGTGGCGGGTTGCGGATCAAGGGCTGTCTAGGCAGGATATTGACGCGCAAACGGAGGATTATTGTGGCGGAAACCGGGCAAAAAATTGGAACTGTCGGCGTGATCGGCGCGGGCGCGATGGGCCGGGGCATTGCCCAGGTCGGCATAACCGGTGGTATGGCCGTCCTGCTGTACGACGCCATGGAGGGCGCTGCCGCCAAGGCGCGCGAGGCAATCTTCGCCCAGCTCGACCAGATGGTAAGCAAGGGTCGCCTGGCCGAAGAGGCCGCCACCGCTGCCAAGGCGCGGCTCAGCGTGATCGACAGCATGGAGGCTCTGGCGCCGGCCGATCTGGTGGTTGAGGCCATCGTCGAGAATCTTGCCGTGAAGCAGGATGTCTTCCGCAAGCTGGAGGCCATCGTGAGGCCCGACTGCCTGCTGGCCTCGAATACCTCCTCGCTGCGTATCGCCAGCATTGCGGCCGCCTGCAAACACCGGTCGCGCGTTGCCGGCCTGCATTTTTTCAACCCCGTACCGCTGATGAAGCTGGTCGAGGTGATCCGCGCGCCAGGCACCAGTGATGACACTATCGCTGCACTTGTTGCTGTTGGCGAACGCATGGGCCGTCTGCCTGTCGTAGTGCAGGATAGCCCCGGCTTCCTGGTCAATCTTGGTGGCCGTGCCTATACACAGGAAGCCCTGCGAATCGTCTCCGAAGGCGTGGCCACGCCGGCCCAGGTCGATGCCGTGATGCGCGACAACTGGGGCTTCAAGATGGGGCCTTTTGAACTGATGGACCTGACCGGCATCGACGTGAATTTCCCGGTCAGCGAGATCATTCATGAAGGCTATTTCTACGACCGCCGGCTCGCCACCTCGCCGTTGCACCAGCTGCTGAAGGAAAGCGGCCAGCTGGGCCGCAAAACCAAACAGGGTTTCTTCGCTTATGACGAGGCCGGCAAGGGCGTGGTGCCCTCCGCCGACGCCACCAGCGCGGCGGCTCCGGCCGAGAAAGTCGTGCTGGCCGATGCAGACGACGATGCCCTGGGCGAGTTGCTGCGCAGCTTCGGTTTCGAGGTCAGCGGTTTCGATGATGGCGACAGTGCCATCCTCTGCGCGCCGCTGGGTGTGGATGTCTCAACCTATGCTGCCGAGCGCAAGCTTGATCACCGCCGGCTGTTCGGCCTCGATATCGCCGGCAAGCTGGACAAGCGACTGACCCTGATGCGCGCACCGGGCGCGCGCCGCGACCTGCTGGATGGCGTGGTGGCGCGTCTGCATGGTGCTGGCCGTGCCGTCACCGCGATCACCGACAGCCCAGGCTTCATCGGACAGCGCATTGCCGCCATGGTGGCGAATCTGGGCTGCGAGATGGCGCAGATCCGCGTCGCCACGCCGGCCGATATCGACAAGGCGATGACGCTCGGCCTGAACTATCCGTTTGGGCCGCTGGCGCTGGCTGACGCGATGGGGCTGGAAACCGTGCATACGGTATTGACGCAGCTGCAGGCGATCACCGGTGATGACCGTTATCGCCCCAGCCTGTGGCTGCGCCGTCGTGCGCAGCTCGGCC
>JAGXRD010000107.1 GCA_018336035.1 Alphaproteobacteria bacterium
TGGAGGCCGGCCAGTATCGCGAAAGCCGGCCCGCCACGCCGGATCAGCTCGCGCGGTTCCACCGCGAAGACTATATCGCCGCCGTGCAGGCGGCCGAGCGGACCCTGACCGTGAGCCCGGAAGACTCCGAGCGGTACAATCTTGGGCGCGGTGGCAATCCGGTCTACGCGACAATGTTCCGTCGTCCAGCCACTGGCGTCGGCGGCAGCCTGATTGCCGCGCAGCACCTGCTGCAGGCTGGCGGCGGAATTATCTACAGCCCCGGTGGAGGCACGCATCACGGCCGTCCGGCGCAGGCCTCCGGCTTCTGTTATTTCAACGATCCGGTGCTGGCGATCCTTGCCATGCTGGATGCCGGCCTGTCGCGTGTCGCCTATGTCGATTTGGATGTGCATCACGGCGACGGCGTGGCGGATGCCTTTGCGGCTGACCCACGCGTGCTGGTCGTCTCGGTGCATGAGGCTGGCCGCTGGCCGCATTCGGGGCAACTCGATGACGAAGGCGCCGGCAACCTGTTCAACCTGCCGGTCGCGCCGGGCATGGTCGATGATGAAATGATTGCGCTGATCGAAGATGCGATCGGTCCGCTGGTCGAGGGTTTCAAGCCAGAGGCGATGGTGATCCAGTGCGGCGCAGATGCGCTGGCCGATGATCCGCTGGGCAAACAGACGCTCTCGAACGGCGCCTTGTGGCATGCGGTCGCAGCGTTGAAACCACTGGCGCCGCGGCTGTTGGTGCTGGGCGGCGGCGGTTATAATCCGTGGTCGGTGGCGCGATGCTGGACCGGCATCTGGGCGGAGCTGAACGGGCTGGAAAAGCCCGACCGGCTGCCGCCTGTGGCCGAGAGCCTGCTGCGGGAACTGAGCTGGAACCGCAGCGCCGGCCGCAACCCGCCGGAGCACTGGTTCGTCACGCTTGCCGATGCGCCGCGCCATGGGCCGGTGCGCGATGAGGTGCGCGATCTGGTGCGGCGCGTGAAAGAGAGGATGAGGGCGTGAAACTCAGTCGGGTATGGGCCGTTCTATGCGGCATGGTTCTGTTGGTCACATTCGCCGTTGCCTCGTCGGTTGCTGCTCAGCCGCAGCCGCAGCCGACTCTGCCGCAGAGCGACCTGGTGATCCAGACCGCGAAGGGGCCGCAGCGTTTCCGTGTCGAGCTGGCGGATAACGACCAGTCGCGGTCGCGCGGCATGATGTTCCGTACCACGATGGCGCCGGAGGCCGGCATGCTGTTCGACTTCAAGCAGGAGCAGATGGCGTCCTTCTGGATGCGCAATACGCTGATCCCGCTGGACATGCTGTTCATCAAGGCTGACGGCACCATCCTGAACATCCACCAGCGGGCCATTCCGCGGGACGAGACCGGCATCAACTCGGCCGGGCCGGTCCGCGCCGTGCTGGAGGTCAATGGCGGCACGGCCTCCCGGCTGGGCATCAAGGCTGGCGACAAGGTTGAGCACGCCATTTTCGGTAACGCGCCATGGAAGTGATTCAGGACCTGATTCGGGTAATAAAGCCGGTTTCCGGGCCCAGTCAGGGCTTGGCGGGGGCTGGTCGTGGCCGGTCGCTTCATGCTAAAAGGCGGCCACTTTCCGCTATTTAGGGCGGGGTGTAGCTCAGTCTGGTAGAGCGCTTGCTTTGGGAGCAAGAAGTCGCTGGTTCGAATCCAGTCACCCCGACCATAATAGCCCCAGAAGACCTACCGACTGACCGACCGCAGACCCAGGATCAGGACGATGACCAAGGCCCGCATTTATCAGCCGACCAAGACCGCGATGCAGTCCGGCAGGGCGCGGACCCAGCAATGGGTGCTGGAATACGACACCGCCGATAGCCGCTTTGTCGAACCCTTGATGGGCTGGACCGGTGCTGCCGGCACCCTCGGCCAGCTGACGCTGAAGTTCGACAGCAAGGAAGAGGCGGTGGCCTATGCCGACAGGAAGGGTATCGCCTACGAGATCGAAGAGCCGCATGAGCGCAAGCTGAACCGCCGCGCCTATGCCGATAACTTCGCGTATACCAGAATCCGCTGATCAGTTTCCGGCGAGGTGCCCATAGCGGCCGGCCTCGCCGGCCGTTTTTCGTTTGCAGTGTTTTCTTTTCAGTGCCCTTAGCTCAGTTGGATAGAGCAGCCGCCTTCTAAGCGGCAGGTCGCTGGTTCGAATCCAGCAGGGCACGCCATCCCTCTCATTTTCATCTTCGCTCGTGTCTGCGCTGCGGTTGCGTGCGCACTCGTCATTGCGAAATACAAGTTTGACGCGAAAATTTTCGTTGACGTCTCCTGTACCGCTGCCGTAACTACCATACAAGATATGGAACATGGCCATTAGACGCCATGACGGGAGGAGCAGTCGGCGGCAATGGGACGCAGCCAGCCAGTAACGCGCATAAGGCAGCGTCAGGGAGAACCTGTTGCGTTGCCGGCAGCGCGTCCGCAACAGATGCGGGCCAATGCGTCGCCAGGCGGCGCAACCGCCTCGGCCCAAGTGTATCAGCAACTGCGCGCCCAGATCATCGCGCTCGACATTCCGCCTGGCGCGGCACTGTCCGAGAATGATCTTGCCTCTGCTTTTGGCGTCAGCCGCACGCCCGTCCGCGAAGCCCTGTTGCGATTGGCGGATGAGGGGCTTGTCGAGATCGTGCCGAAATCCGGCACCACCGTCAGCCGCATTCCTTATGCTCAGCTCAGTGAGGCCATTGTCATCCGCAAGGCGCTGGAGGAGGTGGCGGTGCGTGAGGCCAGCCTGCGCGGCACCAAGAGTCAGTTCACCGGCCTGTGGGCACTGATTGAGCGCCAGCGTGAGGCGGCCAAGGCCGATGACCGCGATGCCTTCCATGCCGCTGACGAAGCGTTTCACGCTGCCATTGCCGAGGCCGCCGGCTATCCCGGCATCTGGCGGCTGGTCAACCAGGTGAAGGTGCAGGTCGACCGCATGCGGCATCTGACCTTGCCTGAAAGCGGCCGCATGCTGCGTGTGACCAAGGAACATGCCGCGGTGCTGACCGCCATGGAAAAACGCGACGGCGATAAGGCAATCGCTGCCATGCGCGGCCATCTGGATGGACTGGAGAACAGCCTGCCGGAAATCCGTCGCAGCAAACCAGATTTCTTTGTCGATGAAGTGGGAGCGTTCGTATTGTCCGGCGTTGCCGGGCGAAAAACCAGAAGTGCGTGACAATCAAAACTAGGGAGAGAAACATGAAAAAGATGATGACAGGTTTGGCTGTGGCAGCGGTGTTTGCGGTCGCTGGTCCGGCAGTGGCGCAGACCAAGCTGAAATGGGCGCATGTCTACGAAACGCCTGAACCTTATCACACCGAGGCCGTCTGGGCCGCCGGCGAGATCGCCAAGCTCACCAACAACAAGTATCAGATCGACGTGTTTCCGGCGTCGCAGCTCGGCAACGAAAACCAGATCAACGAAGGCCTCGGGCTTGGCACTGTCGATATGATCTATACCGGCGTGGCTTTCGCCGGCTCGATCCACAAGCCGATTGCCATCACCAATGCGCCGTTCATCCTGCGTGATTTCGATCACTGGAAGGCCTATCGCGATTCCAAACTGTTCCGCGATATCGCCGCCGGCTATGAGCAGAAGACCAAGCATAAGGTGGTTACACTGACCTATTACGGCCAGCGACATGTCACCGCCAACAAGGCGATCAACAAGCCGGAAGACATGAAGGGCATGAAGCTGCGTGTGCCGCCGGCGCCGCTGTTTCTGATGTTCACCAAGTCGGTCGGCGCCAATGCCACGCCGATTGCCTTCGCCGAAGTGTATCTGGCGCTGCAGCAGGGCACGGTGGACGGGCAGGAGAATCCGCTGCCGACCATCATGGCCAAGAAGTTTTATGAAGTGCAGAGCCACATCATGCTGACCGGCCATATCACCGAGTCTCTGCTCAGCATCGTCGGCAGCCATGTCTGGGCGAAGCTGAACGATGCTGAAAAGAAAATCTTCGACGAAACTCTCCGCGCGGCGGCGGTACGAGCTTCGGACAAGATCCGCGCCTCGGAACTGAGCCTGGCGGATGAGTTCAAGAAGCTCAACAAGACCGTGGTGACACCGGATCGTGAGGCCTTCCGCAAGGCCGCGATGCCGTTGCATAACGATGCTTCGGCCGGCGCTGGCTGGAGCAAGGCCGAATACGACGCATTGCAGGCGCTGAAGTAAGTCGGGTTGCCGGCGGCCCATACGGATGGGCCGCCGGCGTATTTCAGGTGACGACGATTGGTGTGAAGGCCTGTCGTTTGGTGATGGCGTCCCAGTTCCAGTCAATGCCGAGACCGGGTGCCATCGGCGCCACGGCCTTGCCGTCGGCGATCTCGAGCCGGCTGAGCGTGACATCGTCGAGTTGCGGAATCCATTCTACCCAGGCGGCATTTGGTACGGCAGCGCAGAGTGAAACGTGAAGTTCCATCAGGAAATGCGGGCAGATCGGTGTGTTGAAGGTCTCGGCCAGGTGGGCGACCTTCAGCCATGGCGTGATGCCGCCGATGCGTGCCACATCGGCCTGCACGATGCTGCAGCCGCGCTGCTGCAGATACTCCCGGAAATGACTGGGATGATAAATCGACTCCCCCACCGCGATGGGCAAGGTCGTGGCGCTGCAAAGCCGCCTGTGGCCATCCAGATCCTCGGCCGGCAGGGGTTCCTCGAACCAGGCGAGATCGAAAGCCTCGAACTGGCGTGCCCGACGGATCGCTTCGGCGGCGGTGAAAGCCTGATTGGCATCGGTCATGATCTCGAAGGCCGGACCGACGGCCTGACGCACGGCGCCGAGCCGCGCCACGTCTTCCGCCACATGAGGGCGACCGACCTTGATCTTGGCGCCGCGGAAACCGGCGTCACGTGCCTTCAGCGTGTCATCCACCAAAGCTGCCGGCTCGATATGCAGCCAGCCGCCCTCGGTGGTGTAGACCGGCACGGCCGGCTGGGCGCCGCCGGCCTCCTGCCAGAGCGGACGTCTGGCTGCGAGGCAACGCAAATCCCACAGGGCGGTATCGATGGCAGCCAGCGCCAGGCTGGTGATCGCGCCCACCGCGGTGGCATGCGTAGCAAAGAACAAATCCTTCCAGATCATCTCGATCAGCGCCGGGTCGCGGCCGATCAGACGCGGCGCAAGATGATCGCGCAGCAGCGCCACCACGGACGAGCCGCCGGTGCCGATTGTATAAGTGTACCCGGTGCCGACGATTCCGTCGGAGGTGGTGATGCGCACCATCGGCGTTTCCTGCGTGACGAAAGACTGGATCGCGTCGGTTCGTTTCACTTTCGGCGGCAGATCGACCTGTCCCACCTCCACGCGGACAATTTTCGCCATAGAAACATCCTCCCTGATTTTTACTTGGCCACAGAATGCCAAGGCTTTCGACATAAGGAAATGAGGAAATGACCGACCTGAAAACTGACAACACACCGCACCTGATCAGCACGGTCGATCCTGAGGTCAAGATCGAACATCATGTGGAGGACTGGCTGTCCTTCGGCATTTTCTGGGCATTGGCAGGAGTAGTGTTTCTGCAGTTCTTTACCCGTTACGTGCTGAACGATTCCGTGGCATGGACCGAAGAGATTGCACGCTATCTGTTGATCTGGGTCACCTTCATCGGTGCCGCCATCTCATTCCGCCGGGGCACCCATATCAGCGTCGAGATGCTGCAGCATTTCATGCCGGAAAAGTTGGTTCGGCCACTGCGCTTTTTTATCGATGTGATGACGGTAGGATTCGTGGCGCTGCTTTGCTGGTTCTCGATCGCCATTACCGAACGCATGCACATTCAGACCATGACGGTGATCGAATGGCCGATGAGCATTGTCTATGCCGGGGTCGGGCTCGGGTGTTTCCTGATGCTCTACAGGGCTGCGCAGGTTTTCATCGCCAACGCCAGGCGCCGCTGGGCGGAAGACCCCGCGAAGCAAGCACTGATCATTGATTGAGGGTATTCCATTATGGCTCTTCTTCTTGCCGTTTTCTTTGCCACATTGCTCGCGGGTCTGCCGATCTTCATCGCACTGGCCGGCTCCTCGCTGGTCTACACCCATTTCTCCACGATGATTCCGGATTTCGTGGTGCTGCATCGTATTGCCGGTGGCGTTGATTCCTTCCCGCTGATTGCCGTGCCATTCTTCATCCTGGCCGGCAACCTGATGAACACGGCGGGCATCACCAACCGAATCTACGATTTCGCCACTGCCGCAGTGGGCTGGATGCATGGCGGTCTGGGCCATGTGAATGTAGTCGGGTCGGTGATCTTCGCCGGCATGTCGGGGACGGCGGTGGCTGATGCCGGCGGTCTCGGCACCATCGAGATCAAGGCGATGCGCGATCACGGTTATCCCGATGATTTCGCCGTCGGTATCACCGCGGCATCCTCCACCATCGGGCCGATCATCCCGCCATCGCTGCCGATGGTGATCTTCGGCGTGATGGCGAATGTCTCGATTGGCCAGTTGTTCGCTGCCGGATTTTTGCCCGGCCTGCTGATGGCTGCCTGCATGATGGTTTATGTCGCCTGGTATGCCTGGAAGCACAAGATCGGCGCCGATCAGCGCTTCTACTGGTCCGTGCTGGGGCGCACCTTGATCGGCGCCATTCCTGCGTTGCTGACGCCGGCGATCATCATCGGTGGCATGGCAACCGGTGCTTTTACGCCGACGGAAGCCGCTATCGCGGCCTGCGCCTGGGCATTGATCCTCGGTACGCTGCTGTACAAGTCGCTGAACTGGAAGCAGTTCTATCGCATTTCAATGGAGACTATAGAAACCACCGCCAGTGTGCTGATTATTGTCGGTGCAGCTTCGCTGTTCGGCTGGGTGCTGACCACGACGCGCGTCACTGAGCAGGTGACTGAGGCGCTGCTCTCGATCACTTCCGATCCGCTGCTGCTGCTGCTGCTTATCAATGTGATCCTGCTGGTGGTCGGCTGCTTCATGGAAACGATCGCGGCGATCTCGATCCTGGTACCGGTGCTGATGCCGGCGGTGACCAAGGCCGGCATCGATCCGGTGCAGTTCGGCGTTATCATGGTGCTGAACCTGATGATCGGCCTGCTGACACCGCCGGTTGGGATGGTGCTGTTTGTATTGTCCAGGGTGGCCAAGATGTCATTCGATGCCACCGTGAAAGCCGTGATCCCGTTCCTGGTGCCGCTGCTATTTGTGCTGGTCCTGATTTCGGCTTTCCCGCCGCTGACGCTCTATCTGCCAACGCTGTGGTATCGCTGACCGTGTGCCGCCTAATGTTCCCATAATGTTCCGAGTTGGGTCACAGCCAGTCGGACTCTTTCGCCCTGTCCGGCTGGCGGCCCTGAAATCAATCGATTAGACGTTCTGGCAGTTCATCATCCGGTTGCCGGCGCTTTTCCGCGGCCGGCAGTTGGTTATTGTAGGTATACATAAAATTGGAGGATCCCCAGCAATGACATCGGCAAAGGTCGCCCTGGTTACTGGCGCAGGCACAGGTATCGGCAAGGCATCAGCAATTGCGCTGGCCAAGGCTGGGTACAACGTCGTGTTGGCAGGTCGTCGCCTGGAAGCGCTAGATGCCACTGCGCGTGAAGCCGAAGTGCATGGCGTGCGAGCGGTGGCCGTGGCCACCGACGTGGGCGATCATGCGCAGGTGAAAGCACTGTTCGCCAAGACCAAGCAGGCCTTCGGCCGCCTGGACGTGCTGTTTAACAACGCCGGTATGGGCACGCCGGCCATGCCGCTGGAAGACCTGTCCTACGAGCAGTGGAAGGCGGTGGTCGACGTCAATCTGACCGGTCCATTCCTCTGTACCCAGGAAGCCTTCCGGATCATGAAGGACCAGACCCCGCGCGGCGGCCGCATCATTAACAATGGCTCGATTTCGGCTTATGCGCCGCGTCCTTTCTCGTCGCCCTATACCTCGACCAAGCATGCGATCAGCGGCCTGACCAAGGCCAGCTCGCTGGATGGCCGGGCCTATGACATCGCCGTCGGCCAGATCGACATCGGCAATGCCGCCACGGATATGACCGAGCGCATGAAAAACGGCGTGCCGCAACCCGATGGTTCAGTTCGGGTTGAACCACGTATGGACGTCCAGCACGTCGCCAATGCCGTGGTCCATATGGCCAGCCTGCCGCTCGACGCCAACGTGCTGTTCATGACCGTGATGGCCACCAAGATGCCCTTTGTCGGCCGCGGTTGACGCCGCTGCCCTTTGACTACGCCTTTTGAATAGCTAGGCGTGCCCCGCCGCTGGCTCTAGAAAAGCGGCGGGACGGGACGGGCCGTCGCGAAAGAACGAGGAGAACAGGGTGAGCGACGCCATTACCCAGATGCGAGAGCAGATCCGCAAACTGCAGGACGATAAGGCTCGGCTGGCGGGTGATCTGGACGCATTGGCTAAAAAGCGCCCGGAACTCGACAAGCAGATCATGGCAGCCCAGGCCAAGCTTAGGGATGCCAAGGGGCCGGCGGTTCAGCAACTGCAGAATGAAATCCGCAACGCAAAGGAAGCTGCCCAGGGCGCCGCCGGCGGGATGCAGAGTTTGCGGGGAAAAATAGCGGAACTGACCGGAAAGATTGCGGAACTGGATAAAAACATTAAAATCGTTGAAGATTTCATGCGGCCGAAGAAATAGGCTGCCGAGGGCACGAAAATAGGGGGCAGGGGCAGTATGAACCCCATGGAAGTAGAACGGATGTTGGCACGCCATCGGGAGTGGCTGGCCAAGCGTCCCCGCGGTGCTCGCCTGAATCTCTCATTGGCAGATTTGCAGGGCTACGATTTCAGCGGCGCTGATCTTCGCGCCGCCAAGATGTCCGGTGCCAATATGTCGCGCGCCGTGCTGGTCGAGACCAATCTGTCTGAAGCAGATCTGTTCGCCGCCAATCTGGAACGCGCCGATCTTTCCAAGGCCGACCTGACCAAGGCCGACCTGCGTGGCGCCTCGATGCGCGGCGCGACACTGGCCGGCGCCCGCCTGATGGGCGTGGATTTCCGCGGCGGCGCCCTGATGCAGGCCTCCGACAACGGTGTCGGTTTCGGCGGCCCTGATTCAAGTGGCAACAAGCCGAAAGCGAACACCTCCGGAGCCGATCTGGCCGAAGCCAATCTGCGCGGTTCGAACCTGACCGGTTCGAACATGAACGGCGTCAATCTCGCAGGCGCCAATCTTTCGCGGGCCAACCTCACCAAGGTATCGCTGCGCAAGGCCAATCTGGCCGGCGCCGATTTCAAGGGCGCCTGTCTGCGTGGTGTGGATATGTCGCTGGCACTGATTGACGGCGCCGACTTCCAGGGCGCCGACCTCAAGGGTGCAATCCTCGAAGACGTCGACATGGATTCCGCCAACTTCACCGGCGCCGAGCTGTTTGTCGATGTCGCCAGCTTTGGTGACACGGTCGCCAGCATCCTTCAGGAACACGAGAAGTGGATCAAGACCGACGGGCGCGAAGGCACCCGCGCTGATCTCGCCGGCCTGAATATGGAACGCATCGATCTTTCCAATAAGGATCTCAGCGGCGCCAATCTGAAGGGCGCCAAGCTCGCCGGCGCCAAGCTGCAGAATGCCACACTGGTAATGACCGATCTGTCCGAGGCCGATCTCACCGGTGCCAACCTGATTGGCGCGCTGGCAAATGGCGTCAATCTCGCGCGCGCCATTCTGCAAAAAGCGCTGCTGACTCGTGCCCAGCTCGGACAGGTGCCGTTGCGTGGTCCGGACGGCAAGCCAATCGGCCGCTTCTGGTCGGCAAGCCTTGCGGCCGCTGATGCCAGCGATGCGGATTTCTCCGATGCGCTGCTGAAGGGCGCCAATCTGATCGATGCCAAGCTCACTCGGGCCAGGCTAGTGAATGCCAATCTGACCGATGCGAAGATGGTGAACGCAGATTTGACGGGCGCGGACATGACCGGCGCACAGATCCCGCAGCAGGGCTGATCCGGTCAGGAAACCGGATCGCATCTTCCCACTCAGCTTTCCATGTTCCGCGCGCGTTCAAGGCGCATGCGGCCAGCATGGTCGATGGCTTCCTTGTAGGATTCCGGCGCCAGCGATGACAGCTTATGGCTGAGGTTGCGCGACAGCTGCCACTCCTTGCGCGGATCATTCTTGCTGAGCAACGCTTTCGAACTCAGGTTCGACAGGATGCGCTCCCACAGGGTGTCGGCGCAGAGCGGCAGCTTGTTTTCGCCCAGCAGACGATTGACCTTTTCCAGCAGCGGATCGGGCTTGGCCGGCATTTCAAGTTTGCCAGCCGAAAGATCCGCCAGTGCGATCAGCGCTTCGGAAAGACCGGGTCGTGACCCCAACAGGTCCTGGATCAGTGTGGTGGAATCCATGCAGGAGGCTGCAATTTCATCCAGCAGCGCCGCGGTGCCGTGCATCGGCCGCTCGATCATGTCGTTCAAAACAAGATCCAGTCGCGCGGCGTAGCTGGACAGAGACTGCGTCACCTTCGTCGTCTGGAAGAAGAACATGAAACGCAGTTCGTCGTCCTTCATGCGTTGCGACAGGCGCTCATAGAGACGCGCATAATCGTTATTCTCGAAGGCGGGCAGGTTCTTTTCTGCCAGCATATTGCGTGTATGGGTCATCAGCTTGTCGAACAGTGCTTCCAGCTTCTTGCTGCGCTCGGCCTGACCAGGCAGGCCAGGCTGCGTCTGCGCGCCGGCAAGTGCATAGATACCAGCCCGCATGAAACTGCTCATGTCGTTGAGCTTGCGCTGATGCTGGGGCGAATGCAGCAGTTCGATCGCAGTGGCATTCTGTTTGTCGAGGAATTCACGGAAGACCGTTCCAAAGGCCTTTACTGACGGACGCTTCGCCAGGTCGAAGATGGTCTCGCATACGGGGAATTCGCCCTTATAGGGGCGCGTCGTCATCGTTTTGGGGCGGGCGGTGGCGACCTTGTTGAAGATTTCCGACTGGGTGCCGAAACCATCCGAACGCTCGCGCGAGCGAAGCACCTTCACGGCTTGGAAGTCGCCCATGTTCAGCAGGGCATTGGCCTGGGCAATGGCGTTCTTTTCCAGTTGTTCGTTGGCGTGCTGGGTATTGCTGGTCTGACCCTCGAGACGCTTATCGAGGCGCCAGCGACCATCGACCTGCACGTAAATCTCGTAGGAATAGGCGCGGGATCCCGCACCAAAGATCGAACCAAAAACCATGACTTCCCCACCAACTCGCTTTGTATGTTCTGGTATGAATCGATCCTTGCCGTCAGAGACGGTGATTGCAAGGCGATTATCGTTCAGTCCTGTTTATCGCGGCGCTGCGCTTCGGCAATGGCGCGCTGCTCGACCGCTTGTAATTGCTTGGCAAATCGCTCAAAAGCCTGGGAGACCGAGAGCACGAACTGGCGTTGCTGTGGCTCCGGCATTTCCAGTGCGGCTTCCGCGAATTTGCGGGCCTGCTGGCGCGCCAGCCCGGCGGCATCGCGGAACGCATCAACACGCACCTGTTCAAAGGTGGACAGGATGCAGTGCCGGGTGATGCTTTCTTCGACGGTTTTGAAGGAAGCTTCCTTGACCATGCCGTCTTTCAGCAGGTCAAAGACCAGCAGGGTCTCTTCCGAAATCCGGTTGATGATACCGTCGACCCTTTCGCGGTCGCGCGGGGTCGGGGCCAGGTCGGGCTCCGACGGCCGTTTGTTCGAACGCTTGACGACACTGGACCACATGACCCCGGTGACGGCCCTTTCTGGCATCCGTCGGAATTTACCTGCCGGTCGCATAGTGCGACACAACCCCGAGGTGCGCCACGATTATCGCCGATAAATGGTTGCCCAAGGCTTAAGTGTTGGTAATGGGCGAAAGTTAGCGGATTGTTCCTATTATCGGTCTCGCGCTGGCCATGAAAAAAGGCCCCGCAAGCGGGGCCTTTCTCCAGTTCTCCACAAGCTGAGTATCAGCCGCCTTTCTTAGGCGGCGGGGCAGCGCGGCGCTGCTGCGTACCGGCGATCATAAAGTTATCGAAGGTATTTTCCGCGATGCGGAACCAGGCAACCTGGTCGTTGCGGAAATTCACCCAGCTGTCATAGACCTTTTTGAACTTGGGGTTCTTGGCCGCGGTCTCGGCATACAACTCATTCGCTTCCTTCAGGCAGGCCTCCATCACCGGGCGCGGGAAGACGCGAAGCTGGGTGCCGCCAGCGATCAGCTTTTTCAGAGCCCCTGGGTTGAGCGCATCGTACTTCGCGACCATCCAGATATTGGCTTCTGCGCAGGCCGCTTCGAGAATGTTCTGGTATTCCTTCGGCAGCTTGTTCCACTGCTCGATGTTGACCATAACCGAAAGCTGCGGGCCGCCTTCCCACCAACCCGGGTAGTAGTAGTACTTGGCGACCTTGTTGAAGCCGAGTTTCTCATCATCATAGGGGCCAACCCATTCGGCGGCGTCGATGGTGCCTTTTTCCAGCGAGGGATAGATATCGCCGCCGGCAATCTGCTGCGGCACAACGCCGAGCCGGCTCAGCACCTGGCCGGCGAAGCCGCCGACGCGGAACTTCAGACCGGTGAGATCTTGAACGGTCTTGATCTCTTTCCGGAACCAGCCGCCCATCTGCGCGCCGGTATTGCCGGCCGGGATCGCGTGGCAGTTATAGTCCTTGAAGAATTCGTTCATCAGGGCACGACCACCGCCATGATACATCCAGGCATTCTGCTGCCGGGCGTTCAGGCCGAAAGGCACGGCGGTGTCGAAGGCGAAGGTGGGGTCCTTGCCGACATAGTAGTAGTTGGCGGTATGGCCGCATTCGACCGTGCCAGCCTGGACAGCGTCGAGGACCTGGAGGCCGGGCACGATCTCGCCGGCGGCGAATACACGGATCGAGAACTTTCCGCCCGTGGCCGCAGTCACGCGGTTGGCGACAACCTCACCGGCGCCATAGATGGTGTCCAGGCTCTTCGGGAAGCTGGAAGCCATACGCCAGCGGATTTCCGGCTGGCTCTGCGCAATCGCCGGCATCGGGAAGCTTGAGGCAACACCGATGCTGCCGGCGCCGGCTAGGGCGGCGCCTTTAAGGAACTTGCGTCGTTGCATTGTTTATCTTCTCCCTGTTTGACGGGCCGGACTCTGTCGGCCCGATTACCCACCGCCCTTGCAGACTCGCGCTGCGTCAGACGATGCCGGGAGATTACGGGATAGGGTTCGTCAGAACAATGACAGATAAAGAAAAGCCCCGCAGGGCGGGGCTTTTCCATCATTCGTACACTGAAAGTCTTTGGACTGTTTATTAGCCCTTCTTCGCAGGAGCCTTCTTGCGCTGGCTGACATGCGACATGATGTTGTCGAAGGTGCCTTCAGCAACACGGAACCACATGAGCTGCTCGTCACGATACTTCAGCCAGGGTTCGTAGACCTTCTTGAACTTCGGGTTCGAAGCAGCGATCTCGGCATAGACCTGGTTCGCGGCATCGAAGCAGGCTTCCATCACCGGACGCGGGAACGGACGCAGCTGCGTGCCGTTAGCAACCAGCTTGCGCAGCGCGACGGGGTTCTGCGCGTCGTACTTTGCGAGCATGGTCAGCGTGGCATCGGAGCAGGCGCTTTCAACGGCAGCCTGATAATGTGGCGGCAGCGAAGCCCACTGTTGCTGATTGATCATCAGCGAGACCTGCGGGCCACCTTCCCACCAACCCGGGTAGTAGTAATACTTGGCGACCTTGTTGAAGCCGAGCTTTTCGTCGTCGTACGGACCGACCCACTCGGCCGCATCGATGGTGCCCTTTTCCAGAGCCGGATAGATGTCGCCGCCGGCGATCTGCTGCGGAACGACCCCGAGCTTGCTCAGGATCTGGCCCGCGATGCCGGCGATGCGGAACTTCAGGCCCTTCAGGTCTTCAACGGTCTTGATTTCCTTGCGGAACCAACCGCCCATCTGGGTGCCGGTGTTGCCGCAGGCGAACTGAACGATGTTGTAGTCCTTGAAGAACTCACGCATCAGTTCCTGACCGCCGCCGGTGCGCATCCAGGAATTCTGCTGGCGCACGTTCAGACCGAAGGGCATGCAGGCGTCAAAGGCGAAGGTCGGGTCCTTGCCAACATAGTAGTAGCTGACGGTGTGGCCGGCTTCGACAGTGCCGTTCTGCACAGCATCAAGCACCTGCAGGCCCGGGACGATTTCGCCAGCGGCGAAGACGCGAATCTGGAACTTGTTATCGGTCAGTTCAGCGACGCGCTTGGCAATGGTTTCGCCACCGCCATAGATCGTGTCGAGGCTCTTGGGGAAACTGGAGGCGATGCGCCAGCGGATTTCAGGCTGGCTCTGTGCGATGGCCGGCGCTGCGAAGGTGGCAGCACCGATGCTGCCAGCACCGGCAACAGCCGCGCCTTTCAGAAATTTACGACGAAGCATGATTGGTCCTTCTCCCTAGTGTCTGTCAGCCGGTATTCCGGTCCGGAAAATGAGGCTACAGGAACTGCGTGTACACGGAGAATCCGTATACGTTTGGGGAAAATACCCCTCTAGGGAACCTCAGGCAAGAAACCTGGGTCAGACAAAGGTAGGGACGGCGAGGGTGGGTTGGGGAGCCGGATCGGCCTGTTCGTCCAGAAGTCTCCAGCCCTCCTGGGTGAGGGCTTCGAGGGGGCGGAAGCGGCTCTTGTAAGCCATTTTCCGACTCTCGGCGATCCAGTAGCCGAGATAAACGTAGGGCATGCCCAGATCGCGGGCATTCTGGATATGCCACAGGATGATGAAGCTGCCCGGGCTGCGGTTTTCGAAGTCAGGGTCAAAGTAGCTGTAAACCAGCGAGATGCCATCGCTCATCTCGTCAATCAGGCAGACACCGAACAGACGCCCATCGGCATTACGGAATTCGGTCAGGCCGCTGCGCACAGGGCTGTCTTCGACCATGGCGCGGTAATCGGCAAACTCCATATCGGCCATACCGCCGCCATCGTGGCGCGCGGTCACATAGCGGCGGAAGACCTGGTAATGCTCTCGGGTCGCGTAGGCCGGCAGACGCCGGGCCATCACGCCATCGTTTCGGCGCAGTACACGGCGCTGTGTCGGATCGGGCTGGAAGTCGGCAGTCGGTACGCGAACAGGCACACAGGCATTACAGTTCTCGCAGGCTGGCCGATAGGCCAGATCCTGGCTGCGGCGGAAGCCAGCCTGGCTGAGCGCGTTGTGCAGCCCATCGGGATCGTCGCCGGCCAGCAGCGTCACGACCTTGCGCTCCAGCCGGCCCTGCAAATAGGGGCAAGGTGTCGGCGGCGTCGCAAAGAAGTGCCGCAAGGGTATCTGCAAGCGATGTTTCACGTCGCAGTCCGTCCGCGTGAGAGTCGTAGTAAGATTAGCGTAATTGAGCGGCTTGGGGAGGGGGTAATCTGCGCTTTTCTCACACGCGGCCCAGATGGCGAACCACCATCGTGCCACACAGCTGATCGTGAAGGCAGCGCCGACGATTGCTGAACAGCGGCCAGAGCAGGATAAGCCCGCCGGTAAAGCTGGTTGTGACGTAAAAGACCGCAGTATGCAGCAGAGCCTGGATATAACCCGGTTTCCCGCCATCCCAGACACGTACCCGCAACCCGAAAATGCGCATGCCTAAGGTTGCAGAACCCGGCCCGCCGATGGTGAGCGTGTGATAGGCGACTGGGATTGCTGCGGCGAGCAGGACCAACAGCGGCGTGGCGAGTCCGAAAGTGATCACAGTGAAAAAAACGAGCGCCACCTTGTAGATGAGCAGCAGGCCCAGCAGAACGCAAAGGTCGATGGCATAGGCAAGGCAGCGTCGCCAAAGAACGCCGTCAAACTGCGCCGGGTCGGTGAACGGATCCACCACAGGGATCGCCGACGACATAAGTTCGGAGGAAGGCTTCTGATCTGACATGATCAGCGGCTTGGCATAACGCGAATCTGGCTGTTGCTACCAGGTCCGTTGAGGCCCGGCGGCGGCGGCGGCGGCGGCGGCGGATTGCGCAGCGCGCCGGGATTCACCCGGCCCGGGGTGAAGCCGCCGCTGGTGTTGCCTGCCCCCCCAGCACGATTGCCGCCAGTCGTATTGTTGGCGCCCGGTGCAGCCTTCGGCACATCGCTCAACAGCAGAATCGCGATACGGCGGTTACGTGCATCGAGGGGGTTATCCTTGATGAGTGGATCCTGATCGGCATTGCCGGTCACCTGTCGAATACGCTCGCTGGGCACGCCAGCTTCAATCATGGCGCGGCGCGCGGCGTTGGCGCGATCAGCCGACAGTTCCCAGTTCGAATAGGAGCCCTGGCCGCGGAATGGCTGCGCATCGGTATTGCCGCTGATTGCCAGCTTGTTGGGCAGCTTCGAGACAGCCTGCGCGACCTGCTGCATCAGCCGGCGCGTTTTCTCGGTCATGCCGGCGCTGCCTGAGGGGAACATCGACGACTGTTCTTCGTCGACCAGCTGGATACGAAAACCCTCCGGCGTGTTGTCGAACACGATCTGCTTCGACAGTTCAGCCAGCTGCGGATTGTCCTGGATGGCCTGTCGGATCTGGGCTTCCAGTTCGTGGAAATTTTCAGCCTCGGCCTGCGCGACGCGCTCGCGTGCCGCCTGCGCATCGATCTGCTGCAGGTCGGTGATCTGCTCGGCGGGACCGGCGCCGGTGCCTTCCTGGTTCTGCTGGCCGGCGCCGCGCTGTGCGGCTTCCGACGGATCTGGAAAACGATCACCCTGCGTGCCGGCGGCCGGAGGCGGCTGGCGCGCGTCGGGATAACGCTGGTCGTATTGCGGCTGATCGGGCTGGTCGCTCTTTTCCGACGATGGGCCAATCACGATGGCCGGCAAACCGAAGCTGGAAATCTTGCCGCCATCTTCCAGAATGGTACGGCCACCCATCACGCCACCGGCGCCCGACAGGCTACGGCTGACTGAGGCAGGTGAGAAATAGTCGGCAACACCCTTCTTCTGTTCGTCGGTCGTCACGTTCAGCAGCCACAGGAGCAGGAAGAACGCCATCATCGCGGTGACGAAGTCGGCGTACGCAACCTTCCATGCGCCGCCATGGGCGGAATGTACGCCCTTCTTGATCTTCTTGACGATAATCGGGCGTTCGCCCTCGACACCGGCCATGCTTCAGAGCCCTGCGGTCGTCAAACAGTTTGCACTTTGCTGGTCGCTTCTTCGACTTCGTAGAAAGTCGGCCGCACATTTGACATCAGCGATTTTCGTGCGAATTCGACCGACACAGCCGGTGCGTAACCCTGAAGATGCGCCAGCAGACCGGCCTTCATGCACATCAGGTATTTGCTGTCATGCTCCATCGTGGCCTTACAGGCGGCCGCGATCGGCGAGACGATACCATAAGACATCAGAATGCCGAGGAAGGTGCCGACGAGTGCGCCGCCGATCAGCTTGCCCAGCACTTCCGGCGGTTCGCTGATCGAGCCCATGGTTTTGATAACACCGAGCACTGCGGCCACGATGCCGAGGGCAGGGAAGCTTTCGCCGAAGGCGTTGATGGCAGACTGGGCGAGGTGATCTTCCTGGTGATGGACTTCCAGTTCCATGTCCATGAGCGATTCCATCTCATGCGGGTTTTCGCTGCCCAGGGTCATCAGGCGCAGATAATCGCAGAGGAAATCCATGGTGTGATGGTCGGCCATGAATTTGGGGAACTGGGTGAAGAGCTTGCTCTCTTCCGGCTTTTCGATGTGCTGTTCCAGTGCCAGCATCCCCTTGCTCTTGGCGAGCTTGAACACGCTGTACATCATCGACAGCAGTTCGAGGTAATCGTCCTTGCTGTATTTCGGGCCCTTGAAGGCGGTCTTGAAACCATTCAGGCCAGCTTTCAGAACCGGCTTCGGATTGCCGACGATGAAGGCGCCGACGCCCGCGCCACCGATGATCACCAGTTCGAACGGCTGCCACAGCACGGAGAGCTTGCCGCCCATGGCGACATAGCCGCCAAGCACGCAGCCCAGACCGACGATAGAGCCGATAATGATCAGCATTCCAAATCTCCATGCCCACGCCACCACAACTCGCTGACGCGAATCCGGCTGGGGCGCGTAACCCGACCCTTCTTATCGTATGCGGGGGGTAAAGAGAATATTGAAAAGGGGTAATGGCTTACGCCGGAAAGGGCTGATTTGATCACTTTTTCGGGCTATCGGGCGGTCAACCGCAGGCGTCCCAGCGCCCCGGTCTCGAAATCGGCGGGCCGCATCGACATGGGAATATACTCGACTGCAGCCCAGGGCGCCGCATAGTCCCGGTAGTGGGGTGAGAGGACATGGCCGGATTGACCGGTAGAATGCATGAACTGCGACCGGTTCAGGTCGGCCAGGTCGTAGATCGCCCGCAGCGACGCGGCATGGCGGTTCCCGAACGGGTCTTTGTCATTGGCGAGGTCGTTGCGGCCGACATTCACCGTGAAGGCGTCGCCGCCAGTTGGGACGCTGACCTCAAAGAAACGCTTCAGCACGGCAATGTTACTGAAGGGGCGGTGTGTGCCTCGCGCCGCATGTGCCTCGCCCCAGCGCCAGCGTGCCATGTCCGATCCGTATCGCGTCTTCAGATCGTCGAGGGCCCTGTCTAACGCCTCGGCGACAAGTTCCGAGCAGGCCGTGGTCGCGCCAGTGGCCTGGTTGGCACACCAGCGGCTCTGGCCGTTCTGATTGGTCAAGATGTTCTTGATCAGAATCGGCCGGAAACGCCAGAGCGGCTGAAAGGCATCCCCCAGTTCATCGCCCAGGATCAGGCGGGTGAGTTCGCGATACCAGGCCTGGAAGATCAGCGGCTCGGCGCGATTGCTCGACATATTGCCATCCCACGAGCCCAGAAGGGCATGACTGCCGGGCAGTTCGCTATTGCGCGGCAGGGTCTTTGGCGGCACGGCGAGCATGAGGGGAAGAATCTCCCCCACCATTGGCGACATCGTATCGCCCTGCATCTGCTTGAAGCTTTCCACCGAATGGACGTCGCGCTCCCGCAACAGTTGCTCGATACGGTGCGCACGATACGGTTCTGCCCAATCGGCAGTAATGAAATGAGGATAGCTGTCGGGCACGATCTTGTTGTTGGCCGTGACGATGGTGCCGCGCGGGGGGTTATAGCTGCGCGGCAACTGGTCAAACGGGATAAAGCCATTCCAGTCGTAGCGCGCGTCCCAGCCTGGCGCCGGAGCCAGGCCCTTTAGGTCATTGTCAGCACGACGGATTGGGATCTGGCCCGGCGCGACAAAGCCGATATTGCCCTCGCGATCAGCGTAGACGATGTTCTGCTGCGGAGCCACGAAGCGGCGCAGATTGTCGTTGAAGCCGTTCCAGTCGACGACGCTGTCGAGACCGAGCAGGGCGTCAGCGGTGGTGTCTTCATCCAGCAGTGCGGTCCATGCGAAGGCAAGCACATAGCCAGGGTCAAGCTGCTGGCGTGCGCTGTCCAGCACGTCAGAAATCACCGGCCCATGGCGGGGTTCACGCACGGTGATGACGACATCCTCGCCACTACGCTGCTTGATGGTTTCCTGCCGCGTCACGAATGCGGTCGCGCCGCCAGGTGCGACATACTGCGTCGCATCGGCGGGATCGATTTTCTCGATATAGAGATCCTGCGTATCCGGACCGGTATTGGTGAAGCCCCAGGCAATTCGGCCGTTATGGCCCAGAACCACCCCAGGCACGCCGGGCAGTGTCGCGCCGATGGCCGCGCCAACGGGCGAAGCCATGTGAGCGAAATACCACAGTGCCGGCGTTGCAAGACCGAGATGCGGGTCGTTGGCCAGCAGCGGCTGGCCTGTCACCGTGCGTTTGCCGCTGATGACCCAGTTGTTCGAGCCAATGCCTTCAGGCCGCTCGGGCGGCAGGATTTCGAGCAAACGCTCGACATCGACGGCAGTCGCCACCTTGCGATAGAGTTCCGTCATATCAGCCAGCGCTACCGGGCCGTCACCCGGATAGGGTGGATAGAATTCCTCTATTTGCTGCTTGCTCAGGCGCTTGGCGAGGCCGAGCGTGGCAAGCTCGCGGCCCCAGTTTCCGCCCAGATCCCAGGACATCATTTTCAGCCAGCCAAGCGAGTCTGCCGGTGTCCAAGGCTCAGGGGTGATGTCGAAGATCAGAAATTCCGGTGGCAACGGGCCGCTGCGGCTGGCAAGAAAGGCGTTTACGCCGTCGGCATAGGCCTGCAGCGTTGTCTGAGTGTCGGGTTTGAGATGTGCGAAGGCGGTGACGGCCTTGCGCCGGACGCCAAGCGTGCGGATGAACTTGTCTGTATTGAGGGCTGCGGCGCCAAAGAGTTCGGAGAGGCGGCCGGCAGCGATGCGGCGCTGCACCTCCATCTGCCACAGCCGATCCTGGGCGTGGGCAAAACCAAGACCGAAGGCGACATCGTTGCGGCTACCGCCCCGGATATGCGCCACTGCATTGCGGTCACGCAGAATTTCGACCGGGCCGGACAAGCTCTGTCCGACTTTCACTTCGCCGTTGATGACTGGCAGTGAGAGGCGTGCAACTACATAACTGCCGCCAGCCGCAAGGCCCAGAAGTACGAACAGAAGAACGATTAACCTGAAAATCCAGCGCATGCGATCCCGATCAACCTGTAACGGCGATCAGGCTTAACAGATTCGACAATGATTTGCAGGGGCGAATCACCATCAACCGCGAGCGCGGTCACGAAAGACAATCAGGCCGCCAATGGTTTAGGCCTCAGCGACCTGCTTGCTGCCAGCGGGTACGCCCTGCAGGCTGCTGAACGCAGCCGATGAAGTGGGGGCTTGCGGAGCCGTGGAGGAGGCGTTCGGCGTGGGCGCGTTGGCGCCACGATCTTCAGCGCTTCCGATAATGCGAGGCTTTGGTGCAGCGCTGTCCTGCTGGCGCAGATTGGAAGCTTCAGGCAGGTTCTGCTGATACTCGCGCACGGCACGCGGGCTGGGATACTGCTGCTGCACTTCACCGGTTTCGCTGTTGCGTATTTCAACGATGGCAAGACGTGCCGTGATGTCGAAACGGATAAAGGGGCTGACGAAGACAGCTACGTTTGAAGACGGAGAGGAAACTTCGACCTCTTCCCGTGGAGCATTTTCCGAACGAGACGATACAGCCGCCTCCTGGGGGGCAGCTGCGAAGGTCGGATCATTAACTCGAGCAGTAGTGCGGACATTTGCGCCGCTACTGCCCGACGCGGCAAAAGTGCCGAGGATGTCGAGCGGCATGATGGGTTTCTCCCACGCCAGATACAGCAACGTCAGTCTTTTTTTTACCTTATTTCACTTGGACTTGCAAGCAGTAATTGTGTTCTGCTGGCCGCCAAACGCTATAAGAGCGTTAACGGGGCGATTGCTCGGAAGTTCCCTGTAGTGCAAACTGCCAGCCACTATGGGTATTAACCATAACTACTTCTAATTCTTGGGCTTTGAGGGGAAACGATGGCGAAGGTTGCATTCATCGGTCTGGGCGTCATGGGCTATCCGATGGCGGGGCATCTGGTCAAAGCAGGCCATACCGTGACGGTCTGGAACCGCTCAGCCGACAAGGCCGACAAGTGGGTCGCCCAGCATAAGGGCCAGAAGGCTGCCACCCCGAAGGAAGCCGCCACCGGGGCTGAGCTGGTCATGGCCTGCGTCGGCAACGATGATGATCTGCGGTCGGTCACCTACGGTGATACCGGTATCCTGGCTGGCTTGGCCAAGGGCGCGGTCTTCGTCGATCACACCACGGCCTCGGCCGATGTGGCGCGCGAGATCGGTGAGAAGGCCAAGGCGAACGGTCAGGGCTTCATTGATGCGCCGGTATCAGGCGGTCAGGCCGGCGCCGAGAATGGCCAGCTCACCATCATGTGCGGCGGCGATGCGGCCACCTATGAGAAGGTGAAGCCGGTGATCCAGGCCTATGCCAAGATGCAGAACCTGATGGGTCCGACCGGCAGCGGCCAACTCACCAAGATGATGAACCAGATCTGCATCGCCGGGCTGGTGCAGGGATTGGCGGAAGCGCTAGCCTTCGGTCGCGCTTCGGGGCTCGACCTGATGAAGGCGGTGGAGGTGATCTCCAAGGGTGCCGCCGGCTCGTGGCAGATGGACAACCGCCATAAGACGATGATCGAAGGCAAGTTCGATTACGGCTTCGCCGTCGACTGGATGCGCAAGGATCTCAGCATTTGTCTGGCCGAGGCGCGCCGCAATGGTGCCAGCCTGCCGGTGGCGGCGCTGGTCGACCAGTTCTATGCCGAAGTGCAGCAGATGGGCGGCAATCGCTGGGATACGTCCAGCCTTATCGCGCGCCTTGAAGCGACCAAGACCGCCAAGAAGTTCTAACTATATGAGAGCCGGGGAGGCAGCCGATTACGGCTGCTTCCCTTCGGCGATCATACGCGCGATATCGCGTGCGAAGTAGGTCAGCACGCCATCGCAGCCGGCGCGCTTGAACGACAGCAGGCTTTCCTGGGCCACCTTGGCGCGATCCAGCCAGCCGCGTTCTGCGGCGCCCGCCAGCATCGAATACTCGCCCGACACCTGATAAGCGTAGGTCGGCAGGCTGAAGGTGCTTTTGACGCGCCAGCAGATGTCAAGATAGGGCATGCCCGGCTTGACCATTACCGTGTCGGCACCCTCGGCTATGTCGAGCGCCACTTCGCGCAGGGCTTCATCGCCATTGGCCGGATTCATCTGATAGGTGCGCTTGTCGCCCAGCCCGAGATTGACCGACGAGCCGACAGCGTCGCGGAATGGCCCGTAGAAAGCGGAAGCATATTTGGCGGCATAGGCCATGATCTGTGCATGCCGGAAGCCCTCGCGCTCAAAAGCCTGACGAATGGCGCCTATGCGGCCATCCATCATGTCGGAGGGGGCGGTGATATCGCAGCCGGCCTTTACCTGTACGATGGCCTGTTGCACCAGCATCTCGACGGTTTCGTCGTTCAGGATTTCGCCATCCCTCAGCAGGCCGTCATGGCCATGGCTGGTGTAGGGATCGAGCGCAACATCGCAGAGGATGCCAAGGTTTTTCGTCGCCGCTTTCACCGCTCGCACGGTGCGGCAGACTGTATTGTCGGGATTGAGCGCTTCGCGGCCGTCGTCGGTCTTAAGTTTCGGATCGGTGGCCGGAAACAGGGCGATAGCGGGAATGCCAAGCTGTTCGGCCTCTCGGGCAGCAGCCACGGCGGCATCTATGCTCAGGCGTTCGACGCCTGGCATGGACGGGATCGGCGCATTAGTCGCTGCATCATGCACGAAGATCGGCCAGATCAGGTCGTTGACGCTGAGGCTGTTCTCGGCAACGAGGCGGCGGGTCCAATCGGCGCGCCGCAGGCGGCGCGGACGCGCCAGGGGAAATTGCGGTAGGGGCGGTAGAGCTTTGTCGGTCATTCAGAAAGCTTTATCAAACCGCTCCTGAAACGCAATCCAGACCCAGGGGGAAGTGCCCAGAATTCTGCCTAGCCGCATGGCCAGGCCGGAGGAAATCGGCCGCTCGCCGGCCAGGACCTGCCGCAGCAACTTGCGCGGGATATGGGCCTCGCGGGTGAAATGCTCAGGATCACTGCCACGGGCGACGATCGCCCGCTCGAGCAGAATGCCAGGATGGATCGGCAGCATCGCATCACCTCGCGTATCGAACTGTTGTCGTCCGATTCTCACGCGGCAGTGGTTAATGCCTCGTAACGCCCCTTTAGGCTATTTCTCTTGTGGCTTGCGACCGGCGAGGCGGTCGAACTGCTTTACCAGGTCAGCGATGTCTGCATCGATCGGGCGCGGCGGCAGTACAGTCTCCGCGTCGTTGGCCGGCGGCCGCGCGGTGGGTTGCGCCGGCTCCTGCAGCGCCAGCTTAGCCGTCAGTTCCAGGTCTTCGCGGCAGCGCACGGTAAACCAGAAGGTTGAGCCTTCGCCGGGCGCGCTGATTACGCCGATCTCGCCACCCATCAGATGTACCAGGTGTTTGCAGATGGTCAGGCCCAGTCCCGTGCCGCCATAGCGCCGGGTCATTGAGATGTCGGCCTGGGTGAAGGGTTCGAAGAGAGTCAGTTGCTGCTCGGCGGCAATTCCAATGCCGGTATCGCGGATCGCACAATGCAGCATGAAGTCGCCATTCTGCAGCCCCGTCGCGGTGATGGTGATCGTCACGGTGCCTTTCTCGGTGAATTTTACAGCATTCCCGATGAGGTTGGTGAGGATCTGCCGCAGGCGCAGCGGATCGCCGATCACGTGGTCGGGTACGCTTTCCGCCACATCAACGATCAGCTGATTACCGCTCTCGCGGGCGCGTGGCGTGAGGAGAGCGATGACACTGTCGATGGTCGGGCGCAGGTCGAAATCGATCGACTCGATCTGCAACTTGCCCGCCTCGAGCTTGGAGACATCGAGAATGTCGTCGATCAGGCCAAGTAGGTCGCGCGCCGACTGGTGCGCCACCTCCGAATAGCGCTTCAGCGCCGGTTCGATATCGCTACGGTTCAGCAGGCTGAGCATGCCCAGAACGCCGTTCATGGGCGTGCGTATCTCATGGCTCATCATAGCGAGAAAATTAGATTTGGTCTTGTGCGCGGTTTCGGCGGCATCCCTCGCGGCGGCCAGTGCCTGCGCGGTTTCTGCCAGCTTGACCGACTGTTCTTCCAGCATATGGCGCTGCAGTTCCAGCTCGTTCATCTGGCGGCGGATCTGGTCTACATCTTCCAGGCTCCCGATCAGCCGTGACGCGCGACCATTAGTCGTATAGCTCGGCTCAGCGCGCGCCAGCACCCAGATATATACTCCGTCGCTGCGCCGGATGCGAAATTCGGCCTCATACGTGCGACGCTGCTTTAGTGCGATGTTGACGCGGCGAGCCACCATCTCACGGTCGTCGGGATGCATCAGCTGAGTAAAGGCTTCGATGGTAGTGCGCGATGAGAGCAGTGTGCTGTCATCGCGATCCTGCAGATAATTTGCGACGATCAGCAGTTCACCAGTCAGCAGGTCCCAGTCCCAGATACCTAGGCGGCTGCTCCGCGCTGCAGCCTCAAACAGATCGTTGCTCGCCTGCAGGGCGGCGCGGGCCGACGCCATGGCGCGCCGCTGCACCATCACGCGAACTGCCAGTGCGATCAGCCCGGCGATCATGTAGGTGGCGATCAGGCAGGCCATGAAAGACAGTGCGGCGACCAGGGGCAGTGTCGTACTCGCGCTGGTGGCCTGCCAGAGGATAAAGGAAGCAACGATGCCGCCAATCAGCACTACGGCCTGCCCGATGAGCAACGGCAGCGGCGCGATCTGCGGCGAAGAGTGGAACGTGCGCGCGGCGCAGGCCGCCCCCAATAGCAGCAATACGATGGCGCCATCAGGCAAAGCGGCTGAATGCGTGGTCCAAGCATCGGTCTGCGGCAGCAGGTCGAGGGCGCCTATCGATAGCGTGATCGACAGCGCCACCAGCGTCATCGCTATCGACCAGCCGAGTGGCACGTTACCGACTGTGGCGCGGCGTGAGGCGGGCGCATAGAGTCGAGCGGCGGTGAGCAATGCGCCAATGCAGAGCACCGGGCCCATGTTGCCGTGCCACAGTATGGTCGGAGTCAGCCTTGCTGGAACTTCGGCCGCGAGTTGCAGGCTGCCCTGCAGGGCATAGTTGACCAGTCCGGCAATGCTGATGCAGGCGAGGGCGAGGGCGAGTAAGCGCGAAACAAGTGGCGCGGTATCGCGCAGCAGCAAGGCAACACCGGCTAGCAATGCCACGACCGCAACATCGGCGTGAAAGGGCGGCATGCCGGGCAACCAGCTGATGGTCATGGTGCCGGCGAATAAGGGTGCGGCTGCGAGCAGCGAAGTCAGGCCGATCAGGATCCCGGCAAGACCGTAAGATAAACCGCGCAACGGCCAGCCGATCCCGCTCTCGGAATCCGGTTGTTGTTGGGCACTGAGAGGCAGCATGGGCGGGGCAATGGACCTGATTGAAGATGTAAGGCTAGCATGCAGCAGTAGCCCATGCGACCCTGTTCATATGTAGTTCCTCCGGACTAGCTCAGCCGTTGACGGCTGATCTGCGGGCCATTAAGACCCGCAATAAGGGAGAAAACACCATGCTGTTCGAGTTGTCCGATGACCAGCGGGCTATCCAGGAGACCGCCCGCCGTTTCGCGCTGGATCGGATGTCCCCGAATGCTGCAGCCTGGGATGAGAAAAAGCATTTCCCGGTCGATGAACTGCGCGAGGCGGCCGCGCTGGGTTTTGGTGGCATCTATGTTTCTGATGATGTCGGCGGTTCGGCGCTCAGCCGCCTTGATGCCGCGATCATCTTCGAGGAACTGGCCGCCGGCTGTACTTCGACCGCCGCCTATATCTCGATCCACAACATGGCGGCCTGGATGATCGACCGCTTCGGTGGTGACGAACAGCGGCAACGCTTCCTCCCCGACCTCTGCAGCATGCAGACATTCGCCTCCTACTGTCTGACCGAACCGAATGCGGGCTCGGATGCCGCCTCGCTGCAGACCCGCGCAACGGATGCCGTCGATCATTATGTGCTGAACGGCAGCAAGGCGTTCATTTCGGGCGGCGGGCGTTCGGATATTTATGTCTGCATGGTGCGCACCGGCGAGGCTGGGGCGCGCGGTGTCACCTGCCTGGTGGTCGAGAACGGAACACCGGGGCTTTCGTTCGGTGCGCAGGAGCGCAAGCTTGGCTGGAACAGCCAGCCGACAGCGATGGTGAATTTCGATGACTGCAAGGTGCCAAAGGCCAACCGCATCGGCGCCGAAGGCGAGGGCTTCCATATTGCCATGGCCGGACTGGATGGCGGCCGCATCAATATCGGAGCCTGCTCACTGGGAGCTGCGAAAGCCTGCCTGACTGTGGCGCGTGAATATGTTGCCGGGCGCAAGCAGTTCGGCAATGCGATCGGCAATTTCCAGGCGACCCAGTTCAAACTGGCGGATATGGCGACCGATCTGGCCGCCGCGCGGCTGATGATCCGTCAGGCTGCCGCCATGCTGGATGCGAAACATGCCGAGGCGACAATGTACTGCGCTATGGCCAAGCGCTTTGCGACCGATGCCGGCTTTGCCATCTGCAATGAGGCATTGCAACTGCATGGCGGCTACGGCTATCTGAAGGACTATCCGGTCGAACGCTATCTGCGCGATGCGCGTGTGCATCAGATTCTGGAAGGCACCAACGAGATTATGCGCGTGATCATTGCGCGTGCTCTGACAGCCGGTTCATTTCACGACTAAGTTTTTGGAGTAGATCTTGAGCAACGATATCCTGTTTTCAGTTCAGAACGGCGTAGGCATCATTCAGCTTAATCGGCCGCAAGCGCTTAATGCGCTGACCCACGACATGTGCATTCCGCTGGAGCAGACTCTGCGCCGCTGGGCAACCGACGCAGCCGTGAAAGCCGTGATTATCAAGGGCTCGGGCGAGAAGGCCTTCTGTGCCGGCGGCGACATTCGCAAGCTGGCCGACCGCGGTCCCGACGGCGTGCAGTATCGCAAATCCTTCTGGCATGACGAATACCGCTGCAACACCCTGATCGGCGAGTATCCGAAACCGTTCATCGCACTCATCGACGGTATCTTCATGGGCGGCGGTGTAGGCCTTTCAGTGCATGGCAGCCACCGCATTATTAGCGAATTCGCGCATTTCGCCATGCCGGAGACCGGCATTGGCCTGTTCCCCGATGTCGGTGGAACGTATTTCCTGCCGCGTTGCCCGGGTGAACTCGGCACCTATCTGGGCCTGACCGGCGCCCGTCTGAAGGGCGCCGATATCCTGACGGCTGGTGTTGCCACGCATTTCGTGCCGCGCGCCAGCATGGCAGACCTGGAGCAGGCGCTGATTGATGCCGCTCCAGGCGACAAGGCAAGTATCGATGCCGTGGTGGCCAGGTTCACGGCCGATCCGGGCCCATCGACGCTGGCCGGGCGCAGGGCCGAGATCGACCGACGTTTTGGCGGCGACAGCGTGGCGGCCGTAATGACGCAACTGGAAACCGATCCCTCGCCATTTTCGATCGAACAGTCGGGAATCATCCGCGCCAAGTCGCCGACCTCGGTGAAGCTGACGTTCGCGCAGCTTCGTCGCGGTCGCAGCCTTTCCTTGCGCGATTGCATGAAACTGGAATGGCGCATCTGCAACCATGTCGCGCTTGGGCATGACTTCTATGAGGGCGTGCGCGCGGTGATCATCGATAAGGATCACAAGCCGAAATGGCAGCCGGCCCGGCTTGAAGATGTGACCGATGCCGAGATCGAAAAGTATTTCACGCCGGTAGTGGACGGCGAACTGACGTTCGACTGAGCAGAAAAGCACAAGCGGGAGAAACGACCATGGCGAATATAGGCTTTATCGGCGTCGGCAATATGGGCGGCCCGATGGCGCGCAATCTGCTCAAGGCCGGACATACGGTGAAGGCTTTCGATCTGGTGCCGGAGGCAGTGCAGAAAGTGGTCGACGCCGGCGGCATGAAGGCTGCCACAGCGGCAGATGCCGCGCGTGACGTGGATGCTGTCGTCACCATGCTGCCGGCGGGCAAGCATGTCTCCAGCGTCTATACCGGCGACAAGGGCATTCTCGCGGTGGCCCGCCCGGGGACCGTGTTCATCGACAGTTCGACCATTGACGTGAAAACGGCGCGCGACGTGATCGCCGCGGCCGAAGCCAAGGGCATGCTGATGCTGGATGCGCCCGTTTCGGGCGGCATCACGGGTGCCGAGAATGCGGCGTTGACCTTTATGGTCGGCGGCAGCGATGCGGCATTCGCCAAGGCCAAGCCGATCCTGGAGGCTATGGGCAAGAAGATCGTGCATGCCGGCGGGCCTGGAAACGGCCAGACCGCCAAGGTCTGCAACAACATGGTGCTGGGGATCACCATGATCGGGATTTCGGAAGCTTTCATCATGGCCGAAAAGCTGGGGCTATCGGCGCAGGCGATGTTCGACATCGTCGGCAGTTCGTCAGGCTCCTGCTGGGCGCTGCTCAACCATTGTCCGGTGCCGGGGCCGGTCCCGACTTCGGCTGCCAATCGCGACTACAAGCCCGGCTTTGCCGCAGATCTGATGCTGAAGGATCTGAAACTGTCGCAGGAAGCGGCACGGTCAGCCAAGGTGCAGACTCCGCTGGGCGCGGAGGCCACGGCGCTTTATGCGGAATATGTCGATAGCGGCAATGGTTTGCTGGATTATTCGGGCATCATCAAGATGATCCGTGAACTGGGCTAAATAGCCTGATCAGTCAGCCTGGCGTTTTGGTGCGTTGAACTTCGCCAAAGCGAGCAGTTCATCCTTGCTGAGTGACGTGACAAAAGCAGCTTCAGTATCACGTCGTTCGAAGCGGACCCGCTTCCAATCAATCTCGACGCGGTCTTCGGTCAGGCCCAGCAGCTTGTCGACCCCGATAACGAGCGCGACAGCCTGACCTTTGCTGTCGAGCATGACGTTCTCGACGCGGCCGAGGGTATCGCCAGCTTCGTTTCGTAATCGGGCACCAACGACAGCGACCTGATCGCCGCTCAGCTTCGGCATATGCTCACTGACTGAGAAATCCGGCGCAGTGCTCTTTTGGCCGTCAGGAATTCCTGGCACGGCGTTCGGACCTGGTACGGCCGCCCGAGGTTGGCGCGAGCCCGGTTCTTCCTGTTTCGGGGCGGGTGTCTGCGCATAGGCCGCGCTTGCGGCGAGAACTGCAGCAATGCCGACGATGAGGGCCTTGCGCATCACTTACGCTCACTCGACATGCTGACGGTCACCGCCTTGGGAAGATTCGGCATGCTGTAGCTCGTGCCGGTCTGACGCAGGTCGTCACCCCACATTGCCACGTTGGACGGTCGGGGTGTGTTTTGCAGGAAGCCGCTGAAGGCGACAAAGGGCAGGCTCGCGATGCAGGCGGCCCCCAGGATCAGTATCAGTTCGCGCATGACCCACCTCCGTTTGAAGAACACCGTCTGGCTGCGGCATTCGTAAATCAAACGTAAATGGCTATCGGCAGTTCCGGCCCGGGCGGGTGCGGAATCCGTGACCTGCCTGTGACAAAAGCGGGAGGGTCAGGGTGCGGGCGGAATGACCGCAGTGGCCTCGATCTCGACCTTGGCGCGGTCTTCCAGCAAAGCCGCGACCTGAACCAGGGTCATCGCCGGATAATGCCGCCCCAGGATATCCCGATAGGCTTTGCCTATATCTGCGTTGCGCGCCATGTAATCGCGCTTATCCACGACATACCATGTCAGGCGCACGATATGTTCAGGACGAGCGCCGGCCTCTGCTAGTACACGAACGATATTGCGCAGAGCCTGGCGTGTCTGGTCGACCAGATCGTCGCTGTCGAAGCTTGCCTCGGCATTCCAGCCAATCTGACCCGCAACGAAGACCTGACGGCCTTCGACGGCGATGCCATTCGCGTAGCCTTTCGGCTTGACCCACTCGGCCGGATTGAGAATCTGCATCGGGCACCTCAACGAAATTTATTTTATATATAAAATACTATTCTGGAATCGGCAAGGGTGCGCGTAAAGCGGCAATTAAATTTCCCCCGTCAGCGGAGTTGCGCAGCATGACGTCGGAAGCTGTGCAAAACTGCGTTAAGCCTTGAGGATAATGACAATTAAATGTACAGACGATTCATGTCAGACGCGACAGGGAGCGATGACGGGGACTGGGAAGCGATCATCGAGTTTCGCCGCATCGGTACGGCGTTGCAGGTGATTGCCATTGATCCGCAGACGGGGCGGGAAGTGTCGATGGTGGGCGATCCGCGCCTGTCGCGACATGAACTCGGACGGCTCGCGGCGCAAAAACTCCGCTATGTGCTGAACCGGCACGCGGACCAGTCGAACGGCTGATCGGGGGCGAATGGAGTACTTTCTTCAGCAGTTGATCAATGGCCTGACGCTGGGCGCGGTCTATGCGCTGATCGCCATCGGTTACACGATGGTCTACGGCATTATTGGAATGATCAATTTCGCCCATGGCGAAATCTACATGATTGGCGCCTTCATCGCCGTCATCACCTTCTCGATCCTGGGCATTGTCGGCATCACCTGGGTGCCGCTCGCATTGCTGATCGTGTTGATCGTCTCGATGATCATCACCGGCCTGTATGGCTGGACAGTCGAGCGCATAGCCTACCGGCCTCTGCGCGGCTCTTTCCGTCTGGCGCCGCTGATTTCCGCTATCGGCATGTCGATTTTCCTGCAGAACTACGTGCAGATCGCGCAGGGCGCCAAGATCAAGCCGCTGCAACCGATGATCCGCGGCGGTATCGAGCTGATGAAGGGCGAAACCTTCTCGGTCACGATCTCTTATCTGCAGATGATCATCATGGCGATGACGCTGGCGCTGATGATTGGCTTTTCCTACCTGATCTCGGCGACGCCCCTTGGTCGTGCGCAAAGAGCTTGCGAGCAGGATCGCATGATGGCGTCGCTGCTCGGCGTGAATGCTGACCGCACCATCTCGCTCACCTTTGTGCTGGGCGCTGTGCTGGCTGCAGTCGCTGGCGTGATGGTGTCGCTCTATTACGGCGTGGTGGACTTCTATATCGGTTTCCTCGCCGGCCTGAAGGCCTTTACCGCCGCAGTGCTCGGCGGCATCGGTAGCCTGCCGGGTGCCATGCTCGGTGGATTGCTGATCGGGCTGATCGAGGCTTTCTGGTCGGCCTATTTCAGCATCGAGTATAAGGACGTTGCCGTCTTCACCATCCTGGTCGTGGTGCTGATTTTCCGTCCGACCGGCCTGCTTGGCCGGCCTGAAGTGGAGAAGGTGTGATGACGGCGGCCGAACGCCTGAAGGACGCGATCATGGCTGCCGGTGTCGCGGCCCTGCTGGCGCTGCCACTCATCGGTTTCGAAACCGTCGACACCGGCGGTCCGCTCGGTATCAAGACGCGTTTCGACTATATCGCCTATGCCGCCATTGCGGTGTTCCTCGGCCGGCTGGGCATGCGCATCGCGCTCGACTGGCGACGGAACTACCGCGAATCGCTGGCCGACAAACTCGACCCCGTTGATGCGGTCAAACATAAGTCGGTGCTGTCCGATCTGGGGCGCAAGGCTGACAAGTGGCTGATGCCGGCGTTGATCGGCTTCGCCATCATCATGCCGTTCCTGCCATTCGCCAACCGCACCGTGATTGATCTCGGCACCGTGGTGCTGATTTACGTGATGCTGGGCTGGGGCCTTAATATCGTGGTGGGTCTCGCCGGCCTGCTCGATCTTGGCTATGTCGCGTTCTATGCGGTTGGTGCTTACACCTTCGCGTTACTGTCGATGCATTTCGGATTCGGATTCTGGGAAACGCTGCCGCTCGCCGGTCTGTTGGCCGCCACCTTCGGCGTGGTCCTCGGTTTCCCGGTGCTGCGCCTGCGCGGCGACTATCTCGCCATCGTTACACTCGGCTTCGGTGAGATCATCCGCGTCATCCTGCTCAACTGGCAGCCGGTCACCGGCGGCCCGGCTGGCATTTCGGGCATTCCGCGCCCATCCTTCTTCGGCTTCCCGTTCGCTGCCGATCCGCCGGAGGGCACCACGTCCTTTCACCAGTTATTCGGCCTGGAATTCGCCTCGCTTCACCGCATCATCTTCCTTTATTATCTGATCCTTGCACTCGCGCTGATCACTAACATTTTCACCATGCGGATCCGTAAGCTACCCGTGGGGCGCGCCTGGGAAGCCCTGCGCGAAGACGAGATCGCCTGTACGGCACTCGGCATCAATCCGACCAATACCAAACTGACCGCCTTTGCCATCGGTGCGATGTTCGGCGGCTTTGCCGGCAGCTTCTTCGCTGCGCGCCAGGGCTTCATCAGCCCGGAAAGCTTCAGCTTCATTGAATCTGCCGTGATCCTGGCCATCGTCGTGCTGGGCGGCATGGGCAGCCAGGCCGGTATCGTTCTCGCAGCAGCCTTCCTCACATTGCTGCCGGAAGTGGCGCGTGAATTCTCGTTGTTCCGCATGCTGGCCTTTGGTGCGGCCATGGTGCTGATCATGGTGTGGCGCCCGCAGGGTCTGCTGGCGCATCGCGAACCGACCATGCGGCTGCATCCTGCCGGGACCAAGCCGGGCGGAGGCACGCCATGACCCAGCCTCTCCTGAGGGTCGAGCATCTCACCATGCGCTTCGGCGGCCTGATCGCTGTGAACGACGTTTCCTTCGATGCACATGAGGGCCAGATCACTGCCGTGATCGGGCCCAACGGCGCAGGCAAGACGACCGTATTCAACTGCATTGCCGGTTTCTACAAGCCGACCGTCGGTCGCCTGACGCTGACCCGCAACGCTACGCCTTATCTTCTGGAGCGCATGCCGGGAAATGATATCGCGGGCAAGGCGCGCGTGGCGCGTACCTTCCAGAATATCCGCCTGTTCCCAAAAATGACGGTGCTGGAAAACCTGATCGTCGCGCAGCACAACAAGCTGATGCGCGCCTCAGGCTTCACGTTGCTCGGGCTGTTCGGCTGGCCCGGCTATGGCAAGGCCGAGGCCGAAGCGGTCGATCTGGCGCGCTATTGGCTTGATCGCACAAACCTGACCGATGTGGCCGATGAGGTTGCCGGCAGCCTGCCGTATGGCGGCCAGCGTCGCCTTGAAATCGCGCGCGCTATGTGTACCGAACCGGTGCTGCTGTGCCTCGACGAACCGGCCGCCGGCCTGAACCCGCGTGAGTCGGCCGATCTGAATACGCTGCTGCGCTTTATCCGTGATGAACACAAAACAGGCGTGCTGCTGATCGAGCATGACATGAGTGTGGTGATGCAGATTTCGGATCATGTCATCGTGCTGGATTACGGTCGTAAGATCGCTGACGGAACGCCAGATGTGGTTCGCAACGATCCAAAAGTCATCGCGGCCTATCTGGGCGAGCCGGAAGATTCCGCTGCGGTTCAGGGAGTCGTGTGATGCTCTCCATCAGCGGTCTGCATACCTATTATGGCGCGGTTCACGCGCTGAAGGGCGTCGACGTCGAAGTGAAGCAGGGCGAGATCGTGGCGCTGATCGGCGCCAACGGTGCCGGCAAGTCCACCCTTCTGATGAGCATCTGCGGCAGCCCCAAACCGCGGCATGGTCATGTGAAGCTCGCAGGCGAGGATATCACCGGCATTCCGACGCACCATCTGGTTCGCCGCGGTCTGGCGCATGCTCCCGAAGGCCGCCGCATCTTTCCGCGCATGTCGGTGCTGGAGAATCTGCGTATGGGCGCGGTGGCTGCCGATCCCGCGCATTTCGAGTCCGACCTAGAGCGCGTCTACGGCCTGTTCCCCCGTCTGAAAGAGCGCAGCGAGCAGCGCGGTGGAACGCTCTCGGGTGGCGAACAGCAAATGCTGGCGATTGCCCGCGCACTGATGAGCCGGCCGAAGCTGCTTCTGCTGGATGAGCCGTCGCTTGGTCTGGCGCCGCTGGTGGTGAAGCAGATTTTCTCGATCATCGAGGAGATCAACCGCACCGATGGCGTCACGGTTCTGCTGGTCGAACAGAATGCCTATCACGCCCTCAAGCTTGCCCATCGCGGCTATGTCCTCGTGAACGGGCACATCACCATGAGCGGCACCGGCAGCGAATTGTTGGCCAACGAGCAGATCCGCGCAGCTTACCTGGAAGGAGGCCACTGATGGTGCATGCCGTTCTGGGTGAGAGTATCCTGGTATTCTTCGGACTGACCGTCGTCCTGGTGGGCGGTTGCGCTTTTCTGATGGGACAGGCGATTGCCGGAACCTGGCGGCCTTATTGGCAGATTCTGCCCTATAGCCTGATCATGGCGGCTGCGAACCGTTTTCTGGCCTTTTCGTTGTTCAAGGAGCAGTTGCTGGCGGTAGTGCCGTACCTGATCTCCATTCTCGTCGTCTGGGCCTTCGCCACCTTCGGCTTCCGCCTGACCCGGGTCGACCAGATGGTCCACCAGTATCCATGGCTCTACGAACGATCCAGTCTGCTCGGCTGGCGAGAGAAGCAGGGGACACCTTAGGTTGTTGCCGAGGCTGGCCGGACTGCATTAGACTTTGTTCAACGTCTTATAACAGGGAGAGGATGTCATGCTTAAATTTACCACCGGTTTGGCTGTTGTCGCTGCTGTCGGCCTGTTTGCCGGCACTGCCTCGGCGCAGATCAAGGTTGCCCTCAACGGCCCGATCACCGGCCAGCTCGCCAGCTTCGGTGAGCAGATGAAGCGCGGCGCCGAAATGGCCATTGCCGACATCAATGCTGCTGGCGGCGTGAATGGCCAGAAGCTGCAGCTGGTCATTGGTGACGACCAGTGCGATCCGAAGCAGGCGGTGGCGGTTGCCAACCGCGCTGTGCAGGAAAAGGTGGCTGTCGTGATCGGCCACTTCTGCTCGGGCTCGTCGATCCCGGCCTCGGACGTCTACAAGGAAGAGAATATCCTGCAGATCACCCCGGCCTCGACCAACCCGCGCTACACCGAGCGCGGCTACAAGAACGTGTTCCGCGTTTGCGGTCGCGATGACCAGCAGGGCATCGTTGCTGGCGACTACATTCTTGAGAAGTACAAGGGCAAGAAGGTTGCCATCCTGCATGACAAGACCCCGTATGGTCAGGGCCTGGCTGAAGAGACCAAGAAGCGCCTGAATTCGAAGGGCATGCAGGAAGCCATGTTCGAAGCCGTGACCGCCGGTGAGAAGGACTACTCTGCGCTCGTCTCGAAGATGAAGCAGGCCGGCGTCGAGCTGATCTATCTGGGCGGCTATCATCCGGAAGGCGGTCTGATCGTTCGTCAGGCCAAGGAGCAGGGCCTGAATGCCCCGCTCATGGGTGGCGACGCTCTGGTCGACAAGCAGTTCTGGGCGATTTCCGGCCCGGCTGGCGAAGGTTCGCTGATGACCTTCGACGCCGATCCGCGCAAGAACCCGGTTGCCAAGCCGCTGGTCGACAAGTTCAAGGCCCAGGGCTACGACCCGGAAGGCTACACCCTGTACACCTATGCTGCGCTGCAGGCTTGGGTGCAGGCCGCGACCACGGCGAAGTCGGTGAAGACCGCTGACGTCGAAAAGGCGCTGCGTGCCGGCAAGTTCCAGACTGTGCTGAACGAGATCTCGTTCGACGCCAAGGGCGACACCACCTCGCCGGCCTACAAGGTCTATGTTTGGAAGAACGGTTCCTACGACTACGTGAACTGATCCCCGGATCCGGGGGAGTGGGAAGCCCGGGCCATCATGCCCGGGCTTCTTTTTGATCTAGTTGTTCTCTAATTGTACACTGCGACCGTGGGCAGTACCTCGCCAGCGCCAAGCATTTCCCTTGTTGGTAGGGTTGGCACCTGCCACCGGATATTGTAGGGTCCGGCCGTCTTTCCCGAGGTGCCCTGCCTATGTCCAAGCCCACGGTCGCTCTCGCTGCCGATCATGCCGGTTTTGAGTTGAAAAACCTGCTGCGCGATGAGCTTAAGGCCGAGGGCTATGACGTACTCGACCTCGGCACCAATTCCTCCGACAGCGTCGACTATCCTGATTTCGGCCGCCAGCTCGGCCAGACAGTCGCGTCCGGCAAAGCCGCTTTCGGCGTGGCCGTCTGCGGCAGCGGCATCGGCATCTCGATCGCGGCCAACCGCGTCAGTGGGTGCCGTGCGGCGCTGGTGCATGATGCGACCAGCGCCCGGCTGTGCCGCGAGCATAACGATGCCAATGTTCTGGCGCTGGGCGCCCGGCTGATCGGCATCGAGACGGCGCGCGACTGCCTGAAGGCATTTCTCAGCACCCCATTTGCCGGCGGTCGCCATCAGCGCCGCGTCGACCTGCTCGACAAGCCGGCCTGACCGTATACAGACGCTTCCAGGAGTCCTTCGATGTCCAGCACTGCCGCCAAGCCCACCGTCACCCATGCCGGCTTTTTCGAGCGTACGCTTAAGCAGGCCGACCCGGAAATCTTTGACTCCATCGTCAAGGAACTGGATCGCCAGCAGAGCCAGATCGAACTGATCGCTTCGGAAAACATCGTCAGCCGCGCCGTCCTGGAAGCGCAGGGCTCGGTGATGACCAACAAGTATGCCGAGGGCCTGCCGGGCAAGCGCTATTACAATGGCTGCGAATTCGTGGATATCGCAGAAAATCTCGCGATCGAGCGCGCCAAAAAGCTGTTCGGCTGCGGCTTCGCCAATGTGCAGCCGCATTCCGGCGCGCAGGCCAATCAGGCAGTCTTCATGGCGATGCTGAAGCCAGGCGACACCTTCATGGGTCTCGATCTTGCCGCTGGCGGCCATCTGACACACGGTTCGCCTGCCAACCAGTCGGGCAAGTGGTTCAATGTCGTGCCCTATACTGTGCGGCAGGATGACCATCGCATCGACATGGACCAGGTCGCCAAACTGGCCGAGCAGCATAAGCCGAAGCTGATCATCGCAGGTGGCTCTGCCTATCCGCGCTTCTGGGACTTCGCCAGGTTCCGCGAGATCGCCGACAGCATCGGCGCGATCTTCATGGTCGACATGGCGCATTTTGCCGGCCTGGTCGCGGGCGGCGCGCATCCCAGCCCGTTCCCGCATGCCCATATCGCCACCACCACCACGCACAAGACGCTGCGCGGTCCGCGCGGCGGCATGGTGCTGACCAATGACGAAGCGCTGGCCAAGAAGATCAACTCGGCTGTTTTCCCGGGGCTGCAGGGCGGCCCGCTGATGCATGTAATTGCCGGCAAGGCGGTCGCCTTCGGCGAGGCACTGACACCGGAATTCAAGTCCTATGCCCAGGCTGTGGTCGACAACGCCAAGGCGATGGCGGCGGCGTTGCAGGAACGCGGCTATGACCTCGTCTCGGGCGGTACCGACAATCACCTCATGCTGATCGATCTGCGCTCGAAGGGCCTCAAGGGCAATGTCTGCGTCGAGAGCCTGGAGCATGCGCGCATCACGGCAAACAAGAACGGCGTGCCCTTCGATCCGGAAAAGCCGATGGTCACCTCGGGTATCCGTGTCGGCAGCCCAGCTGGCACCACGCGCGGCTTCGGCGTTGCCGAGTTCCGTCAGATCGGTGGCCTGATCGCCGACGTGCTGGACGGCATTGCCAAGAAGACCAACGACAATTCCGATGTCGAACGGGCTGTGGCCGAGAAGGTGGTAGCGCTGTGCAACCGCTTCCCGATCTATCCGCAGCTCTGACGCCACAATCATAAGGCGGGGGAAAACCGACCATGCGTTGTCCGTTCTGCGGCAATGACGATACCCAGGTGAAGGACTCGCGGCCGACCGAGGACAACTCGGCGATCCGCCGCCGGCGCTTCTGCCCGAATTGCGGCGCGCGCTTCACCACCTTTGAACGCATCCAGCTGCGCGAACTGACGGTGATCAAGAAGAATGGCCTGAAGGCGCCATTTGATCGCGACAAGCTGGCGCGCTCGATCATGATTGCGACACGCAAGCGTCCGATCGATCCGGAGCGTATTGAGCGCCTGATCAATGGCATCGTGCGTCGCTTGGAGAGTTCCGGCGAGAGCGAGATCAAGTCTGACTCCATCGGCGAACTGGTGATGGATGGTCTGGCCGCACTCGACAAGGTGGCCTATGTGCGCTTCGCCTCGGTCTATCGCAACTTCCGCGAAGCTAAGGATTTCGAAGACTTCATCGGCTCATTGAGTGGCGCCGGCAACGACGATGACTGATAAAGCCGCTGCCGCCCGGGACGAGCGCTACATGCGCATCGCGCTCGGGCTGGCGGCGCGCGGGCTGGGTAATACCTGGCCCAACCCGGCGGTCGGCTGCGTCATCGTCAAAGACAATCGCATTGTCGGGCGCGGCTGGACCCAGGTCAACGGTCGCCCGCATGCCGAAACCGTTGCCCTGCAGCAGGCCGGTGATGCCGCGCGCGGCGCAACAGCTTATGTTACGCTCGAACCCTGTGCTCATCATGGCAGGACTCCGCCCTGTGCCGAGGCGCTGGTCAGTGCCGGTATTTCCCGGTGCGTTGTCGCGCTGGAAGATCCTGATGCGCGGGTGGCGGGCAGGGGGCTCGCATTGCTGCGCGAGGCCGGAATCAATGTTGCGGTCGACTGCCTGCGGAATGCCGCAACCGAACTGAATACCGGCTTTCTGCTTAGCCGCGAGCGCAATCGCCCGCTGGTCACACTGAAACTCGCCGTCAGCCTGGATGGCCGCATCGGCACGCATTCCGGCGACAGCAAGTGGATCACCAGCCCAGTCGCCCGTATGCGTGCTCACCTGCTGCGGGCGCAGCATGACGCTGTGATGGTGGGCAGCAACACCGCGCTGCAGGACGATCCCGATCTGACCTGCCGCCTTCCGGGTTTGCCCAAGCGTCCGGCCGTCCGCATCATTCTGGATGGTCGCCTGCGGTTGAGCCTGACATCGAAAGTTGTGGCAACGGCCAAGTCGGCGCCGACCTGGATCATCACGCGCGAGGATGTCGACGAAGCCCGTCGTCAGGCCTTTGAGGACTGCGGCGTCGAGGTGATTGCGGTCGAGCCAGACGAGGCTGGCTTTCCGGCCCTGGCGCCGGCCTTTGCCATCCTGGCCGAGCGCGGTCTGACCCGAATCCTGGTGGAAGGCGGCGGCAAATTGGCCGCCAGCCTGATCCGGGCCGATCTGGTCGACCGCATGATCTGGTTCCGCGCGCCCAGTGTGATCGGCGGCGACGGCCTGCCGGGAATTGCGGCTTTTGGCATTGATACCGTGGCGGAAGCGCCGCGCTGGCAGCGGGTCAGGGCCGATATTCTTGGCGATGACCTGCTGGAAACCTTCATCCGCCCCCTCTAAAACTAGGCCCATGTTCACAGGCATCGTCACCGATATCGGCACAGTCGTCGCCCGCGAGACGCGCGGCGACACCCACTTCCGCATCCGCACCCGCTACGAGACCGCCAGCATCGACATCGGCGCCTCGATTGCCTGCGCCGGCGTCTGCCTGACGGTCGTGCAGAAGGGCGCCGACTGGTTTGCAGTCGATGTCTCTGCCGAGAGCCTGTCGCGTACCACACTGGGCAACTGGAAAGATGGCTCGGCCATCAATCTCGAACGCAGCCTGAAGGTCGGCGACGAACTCGGTGGGCATATCGTCTCCGGCCATGTCGATGGCGTGGGCGAAGTGGTGGCGACGCGTAGCGAGGGCGACTCCCTGCGCATCGACTTCCGCGCGCCGGCCAGCCTCGCCGGATTTATCGCCGAGAAGGGCTCGATCACCATCGACGGTGCCTCGCTGACCGTGAACGGCGTCGATGGTGCCGTGTTCGGCGTCAACCTGATACCGCATACCCAGCAGGTGACCACGCTCGGCAAACTGAAGGCCGGCGACAAGGTCAATCTGGAAATCGACGTGCTGGCGCGCTACGTGGCGCGGCTGCAGCAGTGGAGCAAGTCGTCGTGAACAGTATGGATGATATCAAGCGGTATATCGCCTCGGCCGAGGAGATCATCGAAGAGGCTCGCCAGGGCCGCATGGTGATTCTGGTCGACGAGGAGGATCGCGAGAACGAAGGCGATCTGTATATTCCGGCCGAGATGGCCGATGCCGCCGCCATCAACTTTATGGCCAAACACGGTCGCGGCCTGATCTGCCTGACGCTGACGCGCCAGCGCATCGAGCAGCTCGGCCTGCCGCTGATGGCGCAGAATAATGCCTCGCGGCATCAGACCGCGTTCACGGTTTCCATTGAGGCACGCGAAGGCGTCACCACGGGCATCTCGGCAGCTGATCGCGCGCAGACCGTGAAGGTGGCGATTGATCCTTCCAAGGGGCCGGCCGACATTGCCGTACCTGGCCATATCTTCCCGCTGATGGCGCGTGATGGTGGCACGCTGGTGCGCGCTGGCCATACCGAAGCCGGTGTGGATATCGCGCGACTGGCTGGCCTCAATCCGTCTGGCGTGATCTGCGAGATCATGAATGACGACGGCACCATGGCGCGGATGCCTGATCTGATCGCCTTTGCCCAGCTTCATAACCTCAAGATCGGGACTATTGCGGACCTGATTGCCTATCGCCGCCGGCACGACAATCTGATCCAGCGGGTGGTGGAGGGTGAGATCGATAGCGTCTGGGGTGGCAAGTTCCGCATGCTGGTCTATCGAAACCGCGTTGAATACGCCGAGCATATCGCCCTGGTGAAGGGCGATATCGCAGATGGCAATCCTGTCATGGTGCGTATGCATGCCATGAATGTGCTGGAAGACGTTCTGGGCGATCATGGCGCACGCTCGGGCGTGCTGCATGGGGCTATGCAGATGATTGGCGAAGCGGGGCGGGGCATTGTGGTGCTGATCCGTGAGCCGCGGCCGACCGCTTTGTCCGACAACGTGCGCCAGAAACTGGGCGAACCGGTTGAAAAAACAGCGCATCTCCGGGATTATGGCATCGGGGCACAGATCCTGATCGATCTGGGGGTTAAGGACATGATTGTCCTGTCTAACGTCGAACGCACCATCGTCGGCCTGGAAGGCTACGGCCTTTCCGTCGTCGAAACTCGACCGATCAAGGTTCGCAGGGAGAACTGAGACCATGGTAGCGCGCAGGGGGAAGCCAGCGGCCAAAACGGCGGCGGCGAAAAAGGGTGCGGTGAAAAAGGCCAAGGCGAAGTCCGGTAAGACCGCGACCTTCTCCAGCCTGGAAACTGAGATGTCTGGTGATCTCAACATCGAGATTCGCAAGCCGCGCGTGCTCATTGTCGAGGCACGCTTCTACGAGGATATTGCCGATGCGCTGTTCGAAGGCGCCAAGGCGATCATCGAAGCTTCTGATTTCGATTATGACCGGATCGATGTGCCTGGCGCCCTGGAGCTGCCGGCGGCAATCCGTTTCGCGATGAACCGCAAGGGCGAGAAGGCCTATGACGGTTATGTCGCACTTGGCTGCGTGATCCGTGGCGAGACAGCGCATTTCGACGTCGTGGTGAACGAGAGCGCCCGTGGCTTGCAGCAGCTGGCCATCGAACATCAGCTCTGTATCGGCAACGGCATCATCACGGTTGAGAACGAAGACCAGGCCTGGGATCGTGCCCGCAAGGATCGCCAGGACAAGGGTGGCGGCGCCGCGCTGGCCGCCGTGGCGATGATCGGCCTGAAGCAGCTGTTCTCGGCATGAGCGAAGGAGGGCAGCGACGGGGAGCACGCACTGATCGCCCGGCCGGACGCCGGTCGGTCGCGCGGCTGTTTGCCGTTCAGGCTCTTTATGAGATCGAGTTCGGTGGCACCAATCCCGAAGCCGTGATTGCCGATTTTCGCACCCATCGCCAGTCGGAAGAGATCGAAGGCGTGCAGATGCGCGAAGCCGATGCCGACTGGTTCGCCGAAATCGTACGCGGTGTTGCCCGGCAGCAGGCTGAAGTGGACCGTGTGATCAAGGATGCCATGCCGCGCGTCGATGCACTTGATCGCATGGAAGCTATCCTGCGCTATGCGTTGCGCTGCGCGGCTTACGAGATCATTGCCCGCGTCGATGTGCCGGCAACTACGGTGATCGATGAATATCTCGGCATCGTGCGCGCCTTCTTCGGCCCACGCGAAATCAAGCTGGCGAATGGCGTAATCGATGCGGTGGCGCGCAAGCTGCGCCCCGGCGAATTTACGGCCTGAGGCGATCATGCCCGGACAGACGGGCCTGGGCGAATTCGATCTGATCGCGCGCTATCTCGCGCCCCTTGCAGCTGCTGCGCCCGGTGCGTTTCATCTGCGGGACGATGCCGCGATCATCCCGGTTCCGCCTGGCGAAGATCTGGTCGTCACTACAGATGCCATGATCGAGGGCGTACACTTCCTGGCCAAGGATGGTGCGGAGCGTATCGCCCGCAAGCTGCTGCGGGTCAATCTATCCGACCTGGCCGCAAAGGGGGCGAGGCCGATTGGCTATCAGTTGATCCTCGGCCTGTCGGGCGAGCCTGACGAAGCATGGCTCGCATCCTTCTGCGAAGGGTTGCGGCGCGATCAGGAAGCCTTTGGTTTTCCGCTTTATGGTGGCGATACGGTCCGCAGTCCTGGCGGCATCACGCTGGGAGTGACGGCGTTCGGCAGCCTGCCGAACGGCAGCATGCTGCGTCGTTCTGGCGCGCAGGCCGGCGACGACCTCTATGTTACCGGCAGTATCGGCGATGCCGCGCTCGGTCTGGAAACCAAGCTCAATCACCGGCTGTTTTCATCAGCTGCGATGCTGTTCTTTGATTCTCGTCTACATGTGCCGACACCGCGTCTCGCGATGGGGCAGGGTCTGCGCGGCCTGGCGCATGCCGCCCAGGATGTATCTGATGGTCTGGTGCAGGATGCGGGCCATATTGCCGCGCAATCCAATCTGAAGGCCGTGATCGAGGCAGCAACCGTGCCGCTGTCGCTGGCCACCCGTCAGGCTGTGCAGGACGATCCAGATCTGCTGGATGTGGTGCTGACTGGCGGCGATGACTATGAGCTGCTCTTCGCGGTGTCGCCCAATCGGGCGAGCCAGATCGCCGCACTGTCACGTTCAGTCGGGCTGGCGGCAACCCGCATTGGCCGGCTGGAAGCCGGACAGGGGGTGGTGGTGCAGGATCAGGGGGGCAGCCCTTTGACGCTTCGTCGCGCCGGATTTCAGCATTTCGGCGGATCGTAAGCCCGGAATCGACTAAACTGGAACGGCTGTGAGTCGTGGAGACAGAACTTGCGCAAGATCATTCTGATCATTGTTGCCCTGATCGTGCTGGCCTCGCTCGCCGGTGGCGGCTTCGCAGTTTACATGTTCGTCTTTGCGACCAAAAAGCAGGAGGAGACGTCAGCCTCCGATCCCAACGACCCGCCACCTGAAGCCCCCGTCAAACGCCCAGCCTTCATTCCGCTTGAGCCCTTCAGCGTCTATATTGTTCCTGAAGGCCAGAAGCCGCGCGAGGTGATGGTGATCCTTCATCTCGAGGTCCCGCCAGACAACGTGCCTCAGGTGAACGATAAGATGCACCTGTTGCGCGATCGCTATATCCGCGAATTGCTGCGCGGCGATCCGATTGCCGTTCCAGCGCGGTTTAGCAGCAAGGATCTGTTCGTACTACGTGATCGTCTGCGCGGACCGACCGATGAGATTCTAGGCAAGGGCGTGGTGACGCAGGTGCTGCTTCTGAATATTATTACCCAGTTGAAATAAGTAGAATCGGTTCGCCTCCCATGACAACGCTCTCGCCGGCCGCTGCAAAGCGGAATGTGTTTATTCTGGCCATCTGCATGGCGCTGGGAAACTCGGCGACGACATTGCAGGTCACGCTCGGCGGACTGGTCGGCTATCTTCTCGTCGAGGATAAGGCGCTGGCCACCCTGCCGGTCACTTTCGTGGTGGCTGGCACTGCTCTGGCCACTATACCGGCCTCCATGCTGATGCGCAGAGTCGGGCGGCAGCTCGGTTTTATGGCGGGCAGCCTGCTGGGATCGGTCGGCTCGCTGGTTGCTGCTGCAGGTGTGTACCTGTCGGATTTCTGGTTGTTCTGCCTTGGCGCCTTCTTGTTCGGCGGCTCGATGGCGTTCACACAGCTCTACCGTTTCGCCGCCGCCGATATCTCGCCAGCGCCGATGAAAAGCCGTGCCATCTCCTGGGTTATGGTCGGCGGACTGGTGGCCGCCTTCATGGGCCCTGAGATCGCCAAGCACACACGCGATATTTTATCGCCTTATCTATTCCTCGGGTCATACCTGGCCGCCGCCGCGCTGCCGATCTTGGTGCTGGGCATCCTGACATTCGTCCGCCTGCCCAAGCCGACAGTCTCGGAGCTGCATGAGATAGGCCGTCCGTTGTCTGAGATCGTGCGCCAGCCAGCCTTCTTAGTGGCGGCCACGGCAGGCATGTTCGGCTATGGCGTGATGAACCTGCTGATGACGGCGACGCCGCTGGCCATGCAGATCTGCGAGCACCCCTTCGCCGCCGCGGCCACCGTGATCCAGTGGCATGTCTTTGGCATGTACTTCCCCAGTTTCTTCACCGGGCAGCTGATCGCGCGATTTGGTACCCTGCGAATTATCCTTCTGGGCGTGCTTCTCAACCTGGTCTGCATCGCCGTCGCCCTGAGCGGGATCGAGGTACTGAACTTCCAGGCAGCCCTGTTGCTGCTCGGGGTGGGGTGGAACTTCATGTATATCGGCGGTACCGCGCTGCTCACCGAGGTGTACCGCCCGGCCGAGCGCAACAAGACGCAGGCCCTCAATGATTTTCTGGTCTTCGGCACTGTCGCTCTGGCCTCGCTGGGCTCAGGCAAGCTGCTGTATCACTGGGGCTGGGATTTCGTCCCGATGTCGGCCCTGCCGTTCATCGTCATGGCGGGCCTGGCTGCGGTCTGG
>JAGXRD010000108.1 GCA_018336035.1 Alphaproteobacteria bacterium
ATGCCCTCGCCCGCTTTCGGGCTGCTGAGCAGTGCATCGGCCTTCACGGCCGCTTCGAAATTGCGCGCGGCGCGGCGCAGCGAACCGAACCGCACCAGCTTCTCCACCGTGATCGCCCAGCAGGCGACCGAGGATAAAACCAGGATTGCCATCACGGCCTGCACGATCGGGTCGGCGTTGACGATCAGCGCCATGAAGGAAAGATCATGGTTCATCAGTATGTTACTCCTGATTTGCCGCGCTTTTGTGCGGCTGCGTCTGTGAGGCGGCTTAGTAATAATGAGAACTGATCGCAAAATAAAGCGACTTCGGACTAAAAACTGTTATAAAGTATCATAAAATAGTTGGTGCGCGACAAACCGCCTCAGGCAGCGTCGTTTCAAGCCCAGCCGAGCCGGTCGCGGATATCGCGGGCGATATGGTCCATGTCGTCGATGCGGCTGTTTTCCCACTGCATCAGGCGCCCGTCGAACCAATGGATCAGCCCGCGGCGCAGCAGGCCGTCGTAAAACTGCTCGAAGCGTTTGGAGCGACCCGGCAGGCGCGCCACCAGCACCGGTTTGCCGGTCGAGCAGGCTTCGGAAATCATCGAGATCGACTCACAGGTCACCACGATGGCATCGGCCAGGCCGAGATAGCCGAAATATGGGTTCTGTCCCTGCCCGTCCCACAGGATCGCCGGCAGGCTGGCCAGGCCGCCGCGCAGGATGTTGGTTTCCGCCTCGCCGGTGCGGCGCGAGACGGTGGCGAGGATGCCACAGCCGGAGCGTTCGGTCATTTGCCGCAGCTGGGCAACGAACTCGCGCATCCAGTCTTCGTCCAGCGTGTAATTGCGGTTGCTGCCGCCGACCAGCACGGCCACGCGCGGTGTCGGGATATGGGCGCAGGCGGCGCGGATCGCCTCGGCGCCGCTGTCGAGCTTGAATTTGGTCACGCGATGCAGCGCACCATTGGTCAGCAGCACATTCGGGCCGCGCACGCGATCATGTTCCGGCACCACCAGGATATCCCAGTGGCGCGGATTGCTGCGCGGATCCTGGGTCAGCACGGTGCGGGTCTTGCCACCGCTCGCCTTGCGGATCGCCAGCGCGGCAAAGGCCGCCTTGCGCCCGCTGGCGATCAGCAGGTCCGGCCAGTCCTGCTTCGCGACCTGCGCCATGATCGGCGCCAGCGTCTCGGGACTGAGTGCGCCCATATCGGCGAAGACCGGATGCATCGGCAGCCAGCGTTGAGGCGCGCGCAAAGCGACTTCAAAGCCTTCCGGCATGGCAAAGTCTTCGGTGGTGAACAGCGCCTCGGCCAGACCGAGTGCCTGGCTCTGCATCCCTGCGGCGCCGCGTTCCCAGATCGCCCAGATCGTCTTCAGCATGAGGTCAGCAGTGCAGCACCATGCCGTCATAGGCGGGCTCGACACCCGGCGGCAATTCGGCTTTCAGCTTGTTGTAGTCAAGATCGATATGCAGGTTGGTCAGCACGGCGCGTTCAACCGCCAGCCGTGCGATCCAGCCCAGCGTCTGCTCGACATGGCTGTGCGTCGGGTGCGGCTCATAACGCAGCGCATCGACCACCCAGAGCTTGACGCCTTCCAGCACGGCAAAGGCTTCGTCATCCAGCGACACGACATCGTTGGAATAGGCAAAATCGCCGCAACGGAAGCCGAGCGAATGGATGGCACCATGCTGTTGCCGGAACGGGATCACCTCGATCTCGCCGACATTGAACGGGCCATCGATCGTCTTTGGCTCCAGGATCGGCGGATAACCGTCGCCCATTTTCTGGAAGCAATAGGCGAACTTCCGGTTCAGCCGTTCATGCGTGAAGGCATCGGCATAGCCCTCGATGCGTTTCTTCTGGATATAGGCCAGCGTGCGCAGATCGTCGATGCCATGGGTCTGGTCGGCATGATCATGCGTCCAGGCGACAGCCGTAACCCAGTGGAAATTGTTGGCGAGGAACTGGCTGCGCAGATCCGGGCTGGTATCGATCAACAGGCGCGTCTCGCCCTGCTCGATCACGATGGAGCCGCGGCTGCGCCGGTTCTTCGGTTCGTTCGGATCGCAGGCGCCCCAGTTGCCATCGATGCGCGGTACGCCGACCGATCCGCCGCTGCCGAGGATGGTGATCTTCATGTGAGGATCACGCCGCCCGGCGGTCGCTGACCGCGGCCTGCGGCACCTTGTCGAACAGGCGCAGGAAATTCGCCGTGGTCGTGTCGGTGATCTCGGCCACGCTCACGCCTTTCAGCTTGGCAAGGAAGGCCGCGGTATGCGCCACGAAGGACGGTTCATTGCGCTTGCCGCGCAGGGGCACCGGCGCCAGATACGGCGCGTCGGTTTCTACCAGCAGGTTTGCCATCGGCAATGCCTGGGCCGACTCCTGAACGCCGCGTGCCTTGTTGAAGGTCAGGATGCCCGAGAAGGACACCATCATGTCATGCTTCACGGCCAGTTCGGCCAGCGGCTGGCCCGACGAGAAGCAATGCAGCAGCCCCTTGAATTTGCCCTTCGCCATCTCTGCCTCGAGGATGGCTGCGGTGTCCTCATCCGCATCGCGGGTATGGATCACCACCGGCAGGCCGGTTTCGCGCGCCGCCTGGATATGCGCCAGGAAGCAGGACTTTTGCGCTTCGCGGTCGCTGTGTTCGTAGAAATAGTCGAGCCCGGTCTCACCCAGCCCGACCACCTTGGGATGCTTCGACAGCTCGATCAGTTTCGCAGCCGCCACATCGACATGGTCGTCGGCTTCATGCGGATGGATGCCGACGGTGCAGTAGACATCGGGATAGGTTTCGGCCACCGCCAGCACGCGCTCGAACTGGTCCAGCCGCGTCGAGATCGTCAGCATCAGGCCAACGCCGGCCTGCCGGGCGCGCTGAATGATCGCATCGCGCTCCTCGGCGAAATCCGGGAAGTCCAGATGGCAGTGACTATCGACCAGAAGAGCCATCTCAGGCACTCGCGGCAGCTTCGACATGGCGCGGGAACACGCCCTGCGGCGTCGGCAGCGGCGTACCGGCGCGCAGGCGGCCAGGCTCACCCAGATGCGCGAAGCTGCGCGCGGCTTCCGAGACGCCGAGCTGTTCCAGCATTTTTACCGAGGCCTGCGGCATGAAGGGCTGCGACAGGATCGCCAGCTGACGGATCGCCTCCAGCAGGCACCATAGCACGGTCTGCATGCGCGCGGGGTCGGTCTTGCGCAACGTCCAGGGCGCTTCGACGTCGATATACTTGTTGGCGGCATCGACCAGGTCGAACCACTGCTGAAGCGCGACATGGATCGACTGTTCATCGAGCGAGGCGCGCATCTGTTCGATCAGGCTGTCGGCCTGCGCCAGCAGCGCTTCATCGGCCTCGTTCAGCGGACCTGGCGTGGGTACAGAGGCATTGGTGTTCTTGGCGCAGAAGCTGAGCGTGCGCTGCGCCAGGTTGCCGAAGCCGTTGGCCAGTTCGGAATTGATGCGACCGACGATGGCGGATCTGCGGAAGTCGCCGTCATTGCCAAACGGCACTTCACGCATCAGGAAATAGCGGGTCTGGTCGAGCCCGTATTCCTCGATCAGCTGCAGCGGATCGATCACGTTACCCAGCGACTTGGAAATCTTCTGGCCTTCGTTGGTCCACCAGCCATGGGCGAAGACGCGCTTCGGCACCTGCAGGTCCGCCGCCATCAGGAAGGCCGGCCAGTAGACGGCATGGAAGCGCAGGATGTCCTTGCCGACCATATGCACGTCGGCCGGCCAGTAGCGCGTATACTTTTCGCTCTCGGTCTGCGGATAACCGGCAGCGGTGATGTAATTGGTCAGCGCATCCAGCCACACATACATGATATGCGCTTCATCGCCCGGCACCGGGATGCCCCACTTAAACGTGGTACGCGACACCGATAGGTCCTTCAACCCGCCCTTCACGAAGCTCATCACCTCGTTGCGGCGGCTGGTCGGCAGGATGAAGCCGGGATTCTCTTCGTAGAATTTCAGCAGCTTGTCGCCCCAGGCCGACAGGCGGAAGAAATACGACGGCTCTTCCACCCATTCCACCGGCGCACCGGTCGGAGCCAGCTTCTGGCCGTTCGGACCGTCGACCAGTTCATCGGCCTGATAGAAGGCTTCATCGCGCACGGCATACCAGCCGGCATATTTGTCGAGATAGATATTCCCCGTCGCGACCAGCTTCTGCCACAGCGCCTGCACGGCAGTGATGTGCCGCGGCTCGGTGGTGCGGATGAAGTCGTCGTTGGAATAATTCATCGCCTTGGCGAGATGACGGAAGCTCTCGCTGACACGGTCGCAGAAGCTCTTCGGATCGATGCCGGCGGCTTCAGCGGATTTCTCCACCTTCTGGCCATGCTCGTCGGTGCCGGTCAGGAACATCACATCATAGCCATCGAGCCGCTTGAAGCGTGCCAGCACATCGCAGGCGAGCGAGGTGTAGGCATGCCCGATATGTGGCTTGTCGTTGACGTAATAGATCGGCGTGGTGATGTAATAGCTTTTGCGGGTCATGGGCTTAAACTAGGGTCCGAGTGCCGGCCAAGCCAGCGACGGGTTCTTGCTAACACCCGCAGCCCTATTTTGCCAGCGATTGGAGGGCTTTGGCGACGGCCTGAACCGGGCTTTCCGGGGCTTCGCCGTGACCATGCCGGAAAATCCGCATGCCGGGATACCAGGGCGTGCCCTCGCCTGCCGCCATCAGGTAGAAAAACAGGCTGCGGCCGGCCGGCGGCGCCAGCAGCCAGACCGGGCGGCCCAGCGCACCGGCGAGATGTGCCGTGATACTGGACACCGTGACGGTCAGATCGAGCGCGGCAATCTGGTCGGCCAGCCCGGCCAGATCGTTCTGCGCGTCGATCCCGGGATCGACGATATAACGCTCGCCGAACAGCGATCGAAGCGCGGCATGTTCCTCTGCTGTGGCGCCATATTGCAGGCAGACGAAACGCAGCCCGGCAATGGCCACCAGTGGTGCCAGATCGGCAATGCGCAGCGACTTGGCCGCGCCGAGCGTGGGATTGGCGCTGCGCCATGACAGGCCGACCAGACGGTCGCGGCTGTCTCCGCGATAAGTGTCGGCGAGCGCACGGGCGCGGACCGGGTCGGCGCGCAGGATCGGCTTGCCCGGTGGCGCGGTGACGGCCAGATCGCCGAGCGGGCGATGCCCATCGAACTGGCGCTGCAGTAACTCCGGAGCGGCATAGGTGCCTTCCGGCGCGAAATCGACATCGGCAAAGCTGCGCTGCAGCAGCGGGATCAGGCGCGGATCGGTTTCCAGCGTGATCTTTGCGCCGTCTTCGATCAGGGCCGGCAGGAACTGCAGCAACAGCAGGCGGTCGCCCAGCCCCTGCTCGCCCCAGATCAGCAGGCGTTTGCCGGCGATGTCATTTTCGGTCCAGACCGGCCAGGGCCAGGCACGATGCGGCAGCGGCGGCACGGCCTTGCGCCAGCGCCAGGCATAGGCCTGCCAGCCAGCGGCAAAATCGCCGGCGGTCAGCGAGGCCAGCGCGTAATTCCATTGCGTTTCTGCATTATTGGGTTCACGCGCCAGCGCATCGCGATAAAGCTGTCGGGCCTCGTCGATCTGGCCAAGGCTATGGCGCGCCTGGGCAAGTCCGGCCAATGCCTGCGCGTGGGCCTGCGCATGAGCCTGCGGATGCGACTGAGTCAGCGTGATTGCCTGTTCCAGCAGCGGTATGGCTTCCGCCGCGCGTGCGGTTTCACGCAATGACGCCGCCTTGTTGATCAGGGCTGCGGGATAGTTCGGCCGCAATGACAGTGCGCGTTCAAAATGCGGAAGCGCTGCGGAGTGATCCTCGCCAGCAGCATAAAGGCTGCCGAGATTGTTGTGGCATTCCGGCGCCTGCGGCGCGTGACGTAAAGCGCGCTCTGCAGCCAGCTTCGCACCGGTCAGATCGCCCATGGCCTGCAGGCAGCTGGCCAGTTGCAGCCACGCACCAGCATGATCTGGCCGTACAGCCAACAGACGGCGATAGCCATCGGCAGCCGCCACCCAGGCGGACGCCGCCCGCTGCGTTTCAGCCCATATGTAAAGCACGTCCGGATCTTTCGGCGCGAGTTGCCGTGCCTTTTCGGCGGCTTCGCGCGCAGCCTCGTGGGCCCCATAGGCCAGCAGGGCTTCGGCATAGCTGATCCACAGGGCGGACTGGCCAGGATTGCGGTCGAGCACATGGCGCAGCAGCGGAATGGCGTCGCCGACACGACCGCCCTGCACCAGCAGCCGGCCCAGCAGGTTATAGGCATCCAGCGTGTCGGGTGCGGTTTGCAGCACCAGGCGATACAGGCGTTCGGCCGTGGACAGGTCGCCCCGGCGATGCGCCTCCAGCCCAGCCTGCAGGTTTTGCAGAACGGTCTGAGCAGAGGCCGCCGGCACGGTTTCGGACGGCGGCGGGGTGCTCATGTCTCGAAACGGAAATCTGGAACGTCGATGCAGCGCTCGAGCAGGCGCTTGAGCCGGCCCATAACCTCTTCACACAGCGCCGGCATCGCTTCCGGCACCAGCTGCGGCGGTACCTCCGGCAGGGTTTCGCCATGGAACTGCGCCAGCACATCCTGCTGCATCAGGAAGACCGCCTGGGCGAAGAAATTGATCATGCCACGCTTTTCCAGGGCAATCAGATGGGCCCCCATCGCCTTCAGCAGGGCATGGAAAGCGCGCACCTTCACGGCGGTCACTTCATGCAAAATCGGCTCACGTGTCGCGGGCGGCAGGTTCTCCAGCTTGCTTTCGATCACATCGCAGAAGGACAGGAATTCCTGCACGCGGCGGAAGCCATCGGCATAGTCCGAGAAGGACAGCACGGTCGCCAGGGTAAACATGCGGGCGGTGATGCCCTGCACCTCGTTGGCGCGGCCATTCAGCACCTGCAGCAGGCGCACGGCCTGACCGGCAACATCATGGCCGCCGGCAACATCCACCTGATTCTGGCTAAAGTCCTGCATCATTGAAATCAGCTAAGCAGAAAATGGTTAAAGCTTTGATTGCCGGTTCGTTGCCCGCCGGGCCGCTTTTATGTATGGTGCGTTTTTAATGTCTTCGAGTCGCACAACCTCCGCCGAATCAGCTGGCCTCCGGCCGCTGCCCCCCTTTTCTCATCGCCATCTCCTTGGAATCGAAGGGCTTTCCGCCCAGGATATCCAGACGTTGCTGGATCACTCCGACCGCTATGTGGAGTTGAACCGCGCGGTTGAGAAGAAACAGAGCAGCCTGCGCGGCCGCACCATCATCAATCTCTTCTTCGAGAATTCGACCCGCACCCGCACCAGTTTCGAGTTGGCCGGCAAGCGGCTGGGCGGCGACGTCATCAACATGTCGGTCGCCACCTCCTCGGTGAAGAAGGGCGAGACCCTGATCGACACCGCCATCACCCTGAATGCCATGCACCCGGACCTGCTGGTCGTAAGGCACCAGGATTCTGGCGCGGTGGCGCTCCTCGCGCAGAAGGTCGGCTGCAGCGTGATCAACGGCGGCGACGGCAGCCATGAGCATCCCACTCAGGCGCTGCTGGATGCCCTGACCATCCGTCGCCGCAAGGGGCGCCTTGAGGGCCTGTCGGTCGCCATCTGCGGCGATATTCTGCACAGTCGCGTGGCCCGCTCGAACATCCATCTGCTCAATACGATGGGTGCGCGCGTGCGCCTGATCGCGCCGCCCACCCTGATGCCGGCCTATGCCGAGCGGCTCGGTGTCGAGGTCTTTCACGACATGCGCAAGGGCCTGACCGACGTCGATATCGTGATGATGCTGCGCCTGCAGATGGAGCGGTTTCACGGCTCCTTCGTGCCCTCCACGCGCGAGTATTTCCATTTCTACGGCCTGGATTACGAAAAGCTCGCCTTCGCCAAGCCCGATGCGCTGATCATGCATCCCGGCCCGATGAACCGCGGCATCGAGATCGACACCGAAGTGGCCGACGACATCCATCGCAGCGTGATTCACGAACAGGTCGAGATGGGCGTTGCCGTGCGCATGGCCTGTCTCGAACTGCTGGCGCAGCATATCCCCAACTGGCGTCACGCCAATCCGGCCGGAGCATGAGTTCCAATTCCATGGCCCGCCGTCGCAAACTCTACACCAATGCCCGTCTGCTCGATCCAGCTTCCGGCCTGGATGTAAAGGGCGCGCTGCTCACCGAAGGCGACCGCATCGTCGATCTCGGTCCCAAGCTGTCCAGCGGCGGCTTCGCCGGCGATGTCGAACAGATCGACTGCCAGGGCCATTGCCTTGCGCCCGGCCTGATCGACATGCATGTCTGGCTGCGCGAGCCCGGCGCCGAACATCAGGAAACGCTGGCCACCGGTGCCCGTGCCGCGGCGGCCGGCGGCGTCACCACCATGGTGGCGATGCCCAATACCGAACCGACCATCGACGAGGTCGCGCTGGTCGAATTCGTCGCCCGCCGTGCCAGCGACACGGCTGTTGTGCGCATCCTGCCCGCGGCTGCCGTCACCAGGGGCACCAAAGGCGAAGAACTGACCGAACTGGGCCTGCTCGCTCAGGCCGGTGCGGTTGCCTTCACCGAAGGCGACAAGCCGATTTACTCGCCGCGCCTGATGCGTCGCGCGCTGTCCTATGCCACCACCTTCGACCTGCTGCTGATGCAGCATTGCGAGGAGCCGTCGCTGGCCAAGGGCGGTGTGATGAACGAGGGCGAAGTTGCCGCGCGGCTTGGCCTCTCGGGCATTCCGGCCATGGCGGAAGTGATCCTGCTGGAACGCGACGTGCGCCTGCTGGAAGCCACCAATGGCCGCCTGCATGCCTCGCATCTGTCGACCGGGGAAGCGCTCGACGTGGTGCGCCGCGCCAAGCAGCGCGGCCTGCGCCTGACCGCCGGCGCCGCGCCACATAACTTCGCGCTCAACGAACTCGATGTCGGCGACTACCGCACCTTCGCCAAGGTGAAGCCGCCGCTGCGCGTCGAAACCGACCGCAAGGCCGTGGTGGAGGCCATCGCCGATGGCACCATCGACGTGATTTCCTCCGCGCATGCGCCGCAGGACCCGGAAAGCAAGCGGCTGCCCTTTGCCCAGGCTGAATTCGGCATGATCGGGCTGGAGACGCTGCTGCCGCTGACGCTGGAACTGTATCACAACGGTTCCGTGCCGCTGCTGCGCCTGCTGGCCTGCCTGACCTGCAATCCGGCCCGGCTGCTCAAGCTCGACAGCGGTCGCCTGGCGCCCGGCGCGCCGGCCGACCTGCTGATTTTCGATGTCGACACGCCCTGGCGCGTCGATGAAAAGAAATTCCGCTCCAAGGCCAAAAACTCGCCCTATGATGGCCGCCGCGTGCAGGGCCATGCCCTGCGCACCGTGGTGGCCGGCGAGACGGTCTTCCAGCGCAAGCGCGAAAGCTGATCGACACAATGACAATGATGATGGACCCGGTCGCCTGGGATTCGCCGCTACCCTACTATGTCGCGGCGGCCGTGCTGGGCTACATGCTGGGCGCGATCCCCTTCGGCCTGGTGATCACCAAGCTGAGCGGCCTGGGCGATATCCGCAAAATCGGCTCGGGTAATATCGGCGCCACCAACGTGCTGCGTACCGGCCGCAAGGACCTCGCTGCCCTCACCCTGCTGCTCGATGGCGGCAAGGGTACGGCGGCTGCGCTGCTCGGAGCTTATTACGGTCCGGATGTGATGCTGGTGGCAGCCTTTGCCGCCTTCGTCGGGCACCTCTTCCCGGTCTGGCTCAAATTCAACGGCGGCAAGGGTGTCGCCACCTTCCTTGGGGTGATGCTCGGCGTCGCCTGGCCAATCGGTGTTTTCGCCATCCTGTGCTGGCTCGCGGTCGCCTTCACGCTGCGCTACTCGTCGCTGTCGGCGCTGGTCGCCGCTGCGGCCTCGCCTGTCGTGGCCTGGTTCGTTGTCGGGCCGGACGTGGCGGCACTTGCCGCGCTGATGGCCGTGCTGGTCTTCATCCGGCATCACCAGAATATCGCCCGCCTGCTGAAGGGCGAAGAACCCAAGATCGGCAAAAAGAAGCCCGAGGATGACGCGCCCGCTGCCTGAACAGGACAAGCGCGACTGGCTGCGGCTGATCCGCAGCGCTCATCTGGGACCGATCACCTTCCACCACATACTCCGGTATTACGGCAGCGCTGCCGAGGCCATCGCGCGCCTGCCGGAGATGAATGCCCGCGCTGGCGGGAAACGCAAAATCGAACTCGCCAGCGAGAAAACCGTCGCTGCCGAACTCAAGGCGCTGAAAGCCTGCGGCGCTCATTTGCTGGCCTGGGGCGAACCGGGCTATCCGACTGGCCTGATGCAGCTGGAAGACGCGCCACCGCTGCTGGCGGTGAAAGGCGATGCGGCTGCTGTCACGACGCTCCCTGGCATCGCCATGGTCGGTGCGCGCAATGCCTCGGCTATCGGGCAGCGTTTCACGAGCGACATTGCCGCCGCGCTGACGCAGCATGGCTTCGCCATCCTCTCTGGTTTGGCGCGCGGTATCGACAAGGCCGCGCATGAAGGCGCGCTCGCCGCGAATGGCAAGACGGCCGCCTTCATCGGCACCGGCATCGACGTCAGTTTCCCGCCCGAGAATGCGAAACTGCAGGACGAGATCGCCGAGCGTGGCGCGGTCTTTGCCGAGATGCCCTGCGGCACACCGCCGCTGGCGCAGAATTTCCCGCGCCGCAACCGGCTGATCTCGGGCGCTTCCATGGGCGTGCTGGTGGTGGAAGCCGCGCTGAAATCCGGTTCGCTCATCACGGCGCGCATGGCTGCCGAACAGGGCCGCGAGGTGATGGCCGTGCCGGGCTCGCCGCTCGACCCGCGCTGCCGCGGCAGCAATGGTCTCATTCGCGACGGCGCGGCGCTGATTGAAACCGTCGAGGACATCCTGAATATTCTCGCGCCCCAGCAAGCGCCGCGCCACGTGGAAACGCCGGCGCCGAAACCCGTACCGATGGCCGATGACGACCTGTCCCGCGCCCATGCCGAGATCGAGCGCCTGCTGTCGCCCAGCCCGGTTCTGGTCGACGACCTGGTGCGCCTCAGCGGCATGGCCTCCGGCCTGGTGCAGATGGTGCTGACCGAAAAGGAACTGGCCGGCCGCGTGCTGCGCCATCCCGGCGGCAAGGTTTCGGCGACGTAAAAATCTACTTGCCTTTGCCGGGCCTCAGCGATAAGTCTCGGCTCACGGGGGCAATGCGGTCTCCCCGGTTTAGATACTCCGGTATCCAAGCGCCGCTCCTGACGCCGTCTCGCACGGCAGGAGTCGCTTTTATGGATACCGGCACCCTTCCTCCCTCAATTTCGATTGCCGAACTGGCGCATCATCATGCCGCCGGGCGCTTTCCCGTGTTGCTCGACGTGCGGCGTGAGGAACGCTATGCCGAAGTCGCCAACACGATCCGCGGCGCGCGACGTCGCCGGCCCGACCAGCTGCCGCAATGGGCCGCTGATCTACCGCGTGACAGCGAGATCGTCGTTGCCTGTGTGCATGGCCATGAGGTCAGTCAGGGCGCAGCCGCCGAACTGCAACGCCGCGGCTTTCGCGCCCGCTATCTGGTCGATGGCATCGAAGGCTGGCAGGGCGCCGGCGGCCCGATGCAGCCCAAGCCGCCGGCAGCGGCCAGCCGCTGGATCACGCGCGAGCGGCCCAAGATCGACCGTATCGCCTGTCCCTGGCTGGTGCGGCGCTTCATCGATGCCGATGCGACGTTCCTGTATGTGCCGGCCGATCAGGTCTTCGCGGGCGCTAAAGACTGGCAGGCAACGCCCTATGACATTCCGGGTGCGGCCTACAGCCACGATGGCGAGTTGTGCAGTTTCGACACCTTCATCGCCAGACATGACCTGAAGGGCGATCCGGCGCTGATGCATCTGGCCCTGATCGTGCGCGCCGCCGATACCGGACACCCCGAACTGGCACCGCAGGCGCCGGGCCTGCTGGCGATCTCGCTTGGCTTATCCGCGATGTTGCAGGACGATGACATCATGCTGGAGCGCGGCATGCTGATCTACGACGCGCTTTACGCCTGGTGCGCCAGCGCGGTAAACGAAAGCCATGGCTGGCCGCCGGCGGCCTGATGGAACAGAAAAGCATCATGAATTCCCAGACACAGAACCACCCGACCTTCGCCGAAGCCTTCCGGACCTGGGCCAAAATCGGCCTGCTCAGTTTCGGCGGTCCGGCCGGCCAGATCGCGCTCATGCATCGTATCGTGGTGGATGAGAAGAAATGGGTCAGCGAGCCGCAATTCCTGCATGCGCTGAATTTCTGCATGCTGCTGCCCGGTCCGGAAGCGCAGCAGACCGCCACCTATATCGGCTGGCTGCTGCATCGCTGGAAAGGCGGCCTTGCGGCCGGCCTGCTGTTCATCCTGCCCGGCCTGGCGGTGATCCTGGCGCTCAGCACCATCTATGTGCTGTGGCGCGAGATTCCGCTGGTCGAAGGCCTGTTCTTCGGCCTGCAGGCCGCCGTTCTGGCCATCGTATTCGAGGCGATGCAGCGCATTGCCAAACGCGCCATCAAGTCGCGTTTCCTGCTCGGTTTAAGCGCTGCCGCCTTCATCGGCATTTTCGTGCTGCAGATTCCCTTCCCGCTGATCGTGCTCGGTGCCGGTGTGATCGGCTGGCTGGTCGGCCGCAGCCGGCCCGACTGGATCGCGGTGCAGTCAAAGCATGACGGCGACGTGCTGCCCAGCGTGGCGCCGAGCTGGTCCCGCAACCTCGGTATCCTCGCGATCTTCGCCATCCTCTGGGCCGGCCCGGTGCTCTACAGCTTCGCTGCCTTCGGCCCCGATCATGTCTTCAGCCGCATCGGCGTGTTCTTCAGCGAAATGGCGGTGGTCACCTTCGGCGGCGCCTATGCCGTGCTCGCCTATGTCGGCCAGCAGGCGGTCGAGCAATATGGCTGGCTCGCGCCGGGCGAGATGCTGCATGGCCTCGGCCTGGCGGAAACCACGCCGGGTCCGCTCATTCTGGTGCTCACCTTCGTCGGCTATCTCGCCGGCTTCAAGGATAGCGGCCTCGATCCGCTGCTCGGCGGCCTGCTAGGTGGTCTGCTGGCGACCTGGGTCACCTTCGTGCCCTGCTTCCTGTGGATCTTCCTCGGCGCGCCCTATGTGGAACGCGCGCGCCATGTGCAGGCGTTTTCACATGCGCTGGCAGCGATCACCGCCGCGGTGGTCGGCGTGATCCTCAATCTCGCGGTCTGGTTCAGCCTGCATGTGCTGTTCCGCGAGATGCATAAAGTGTCGTTCAGTGGCATGACATGGGACCTGCCGGTACTGAGCAGCCTCGATCCCTGGATGGCGGCACTGTCAGCGGCAGCGCTGATCGCGGTCTTCCGCTTCCATCTCGGTTTGGCGTGGCTGCTGAGCGGTGCGGCCATTGCCGGCGTGGCATTGCGACTGCTGTAAAAAGAAAGGGGGCCGAAGCCCCCTTTCCACTTTCCATATCGCGCAGTGTCTTACAGGCCAACCTGTGTGATGAACTTGGTGTTCAGATAGGCTTCGATGGCTTCCGAGCCGCCTTCCGAACCGTAGCCCGAATCCTTGATGCCGCCGAACGGCACTTCGGGCAGGGCCAGGCCATGGTGGTTGATCGACACCATGCCTGACTCAAAGGCCGCGCCGATGGCGGCCGCGGTCTTGGCCGACTTGGTATAGGCGTAAGCCGCCAGGCCGAACGGCAGGCGGTTCGCCTCTTCCACCACATCATCGAACTTCGAGAAGGGCATGATCGGCGCCAGCGGGCCGAACGGCTCTTCGTTCATGATGCGCATGTCGGTGTTGATGCCGGTCAGCACGGTCGGCTCGAAGAAGTTGCCCTTATTGCCGATGCGCTTGCCGCCGGTCTCGACCTTGGCACCCTTCGACACGGCATCGGCGACGAACATCTCCATCGCCTGCACGCGACGGTCATTCGCCAGCGGACCCATGCGGGTGTCCTTGTCCATGCCGTCGCCGACCTTGAGCGACTTGGCAAAGGCCGTGAAGCCTTCGACGAACTGGCCATAGACCTTTTCGTGTACCAGGAAGCGGGTCGGCGACACGCAGACCTGACCGGCATTGCGGAACTTGTTGGCCGACAGCACCTTGATGGCGGTGTCGACATCGGCGTCTTCAAAGACGATGGCCGGGGCATGGCCGCCCAGTTCCATGGTGATGCGCTTCATATGCTGGCCCGCCAGCATCGACAGATGCTTGCCCACCGGGGTCGAGCCGGTGAAGGTGATCTTGCGGATCACCGGATGCGGGATCAGGTATTCCGAAATCTCCGATGGAATGCCGTAGACCAGCTGGATCACGCCGGCCGGCACGCCGGCATCGACATAAGCCTGAACGAGCGCGGCGCAGGCAGCCGGAGTCTCTTCCGGACCTTTGAGGATGATCGAGCAGCCGGCGGCAATCGCGGCCGAGCATTTGCGCACTGCCTGATTGATCGGGAAGTTCCACGGCGTGAAAGCGGCCACGGGGCCGACCGGCTCCTTCACCACCAGCTGGTACACGCCCTCGGCGCGCGGCGGCACGATGCGGCCATAGGTGCGGCGCGCTTCCTCGGCGAACCAGTCCATGATGTCGCCAGCCAGCAGCGTCTCGCCCTTGGCCTCGATGAAGGGCTTGCCCTGCTCCATCGACATAATCTTGCCGATCTCGTCGGCGCGGCTGCGGATGATGTCGGCGGCCTTGCGCAGCACCTTGTAGCGGTCGAAGGGCGACACCTTCTTCCAGGCCTTGAAGCCCTTGTCGGCAGCCGCCAGCGCGCGGTCCAGGTCGGCCTTCTCGGCATGCGCGACCTTGCCGATCTCTTCGCCGGTGGCGGGATTCAGCACGGGGATGGTCTTGCCACCAGCGCCCTTGGTCCAGGCATTGTCGATAAAGAGCTGTACTTCGGGATACATGCAGTCCTCCATGGATTCTGGGGCGAGCGGTCGTTTTTCGGGGGCGGATTATGGCGCAAACACACTGCCCCCGCTACCGGTTGCGCCCTGCCCGCGACATCCCCAGAATGGTTCACCTTTCACTTGTATTTCCTGATGACAAGCATGTCCAAAAAGCCCGCGAAAAAAGCCGTCTCAGCCACAGCGAAGCCCGCCGCTAACCCTGGTGAAACCGCCCTGCTGCGCATCGCAGCGGCACTGGAGCGGTTGGCGCCGCCGACGGCCCCGGCTTTCGATGACATGGCGGCCGATGCCTTCATTTGGCATGCCGAGCCCGCGCCGGGCTGGCTCGCCCCGGTGCCGCGGATCAATGCCGTGCCGATCCGCCTGCTGCAGGGCGTGGAGCGCGTGCGCGATATCCTGCTCGACAACACGCAACGCTTCGCCAAGGGGCTTCCCGCGAACAATGCCCTGCTCTGGGGCGCGCGCGGCATGGGCAAGTCGTCGCTGGTGAAGGCCGTGCATGGTGCGATCAACGCCAAAAAAGCCCATGCTTTGGCATTGGTGGAAATCCACCGCGAGGATATCCCCAGCCTGCCGGCGCTGCTTGGCCTGCTGCGCGAGTCAAAACGCCGCTATGTCCTGTTCTGCGACGATCTTTCGTTCGATGCAGAGGACCAGCATTACAAATCGCTGAAGGCCGTGCTGGACGGCGGCATCGAAGGCCGCCCCGATAACGTGATTCTCTATGCCACGTCGAACCGCCGCCACCTGCTGCCGCGCGACATGATGGAGAACGAGAAGTCGACCGCTATCAATCCGCATGAGGCGGTCGAGGAAAAGGTCTCGCTGTCCGACCGCTTCGGCCTCTGGCTCGGCTTCCATTCCTGCAGCCAGGATGATTTCTTCGCCATGCTGGATGGCTATGCCAAAGCCTTCGGCCTGAAGATCGACCAGAAGCAGCTACGCGCCGAAGCGGTGGAATGGTCGATGACGCGCGGTGCGCGCTCGGGCCGCGTCGCCTGGCAGTTCATCCAGGATCTCGCCGGCCGGCTGGGCCAGCCGATTACCATTCCTAAACCCTGATTAGGCCCGAAGGCTTAATCAGGCGCCAAGTTATAATCAGGCGACCGACAGGAATTTCGCGGGATCGACTGCCTGCGTGCCGCGGCGGATTTCAAAATGCAGCTGCGGCTGGCTGACGCCGCCGGTGCTGCCCACGGTGCCGATCGCCTGGCCCTTCGTCACCTTCTGGCCCTTTTTGACCAGTTGCTTGTCGAGATGGGCATAGGCCGTCATCCAGCCATCGGCATGACGGATCAGCAGCAGGTTGCCAAAGCCTTTCAGCTCGCTGCCGGCATAGACCACCACGCCATTTTCGGCGGCGATCACCGGCGCACCGGCACGTGCGGCGATATTGATGCCATCGTTGTGCAGGCCATCCGGCGTCGGGCCGAAGCCGGCCAGCACACGGCCGCGTACCGGCCATGAGAATGTCCGGCCGGCACGCGGCGGCAGCACGGTGTCCTGTTTCGGATCGGCGGTCGGCCCTGCACTGCTCGGCGGCGCGCTCGCGACCTGCGGCGCAGGTGCAGGCGTCTCCGGCGCGGCCTGTTGCGGGATGGGTGGCAGGCCCGCGCTGTTGGGCGTCTCGTCACTTGCCGGAGCCTGCCCAGACGTCTGAACCGGTGCAGTGACCGTCGCGCCCGGGGTCACCGGCAGCGTATCGGCCTGATAGCCGCGCGGTGCCGGTTCCTGTGGCGCGCTCGGGCTTTCTGGTGCGGGCGCGGACGCCACCGCATAACCGGTCGGTGACGGCACTTTCAGCTGCTGGCCAATACTGATGCTGAAGGGCGGCTGCAGGTCATTGGCCTGCGCCAGGCTGTAAAGATCGACGCCGGTGCTGCGCGAAATGCTGTACAGCGTCTCGCCGCGCTGCACGGTATGGAAGCGGCTTTGCGGCAGGTTCAGGCGCTGGCCGGGCTGCAGCGCATAGGGCGGCTGCAGATTGTTATCTTCGATGATGGCGCGGACAGGCCGATTGTACCGGCGCGACAGCCCATAGACGGTATCGCCCGGTTGCACGATCACGGCATCGTCCAAATTCGACGGCGCCGCGGCGACGGGCGCCGTTACCTGCTGCGGTTGCACTGGCGGGGTGCGCGTTGGCGCTGGCGCCGCTGTGCCACTGGGCGGGCCGAGCTGCTGCATCTGCACGACGCCCTGTGGCGAGGCCTGCGGTGTCGCGCCAGACGGGCTGCTGGTCGTCGCGCGCTGCTGCGTCTGGGGCGCCGGCGTGCCGCGTGCAACCGGCAGAAGTTCCCCGCGATGACCGAACACCACGGGTGCCGGGGCCTGTTGCCCGCAGGCAGCCAGTCCGGTCAGGGTCACTATGGCCAGAGCGCGAATCCGAAACATCGTGGCGGAGTCTAAGGCCCTTGGCCGGTTCCGACAACGGAAGCCGGGCGACGCAGGCCGCAACAGCTCAGGTTGCCGCTTCGCGGGCGATTCCGGGCAGCAGCGGCACGAAACGCACCGGCAACATCCGCTCCTCGCGGATATCTTCGCCCTCGCGGGTATAGCGGATCACATCCTGCTCCGTCGGATTCACCGCCACCGGCGCCACCATGATGCCGCCATTGGGCGAGAGCTGCGCGAGCAGAGCATCGGGCCGGCTGTCGGCCGCGGCGGTGACCAGGATGCGGTCGAACGGCGCCTGCTCGATCCAGCCCTTGTTGCCATCGCCCAGCTTGGTGACAACATTGGTGATCTTCAGCTCGTTCAGCCGCTTCTCGGCGGTGGTGAGCAGCGAGCGGTAGCGCTCGACGGTATAGACGCGGCGGCTGAGGCGCGCCAGCACGGCGGTCTGGTAACCCGAGCCCGTGCCGATCTCCAGCACCTTCATGCGGTCGGTCAGCTTCAGCGCCTCGGTCATATAGGCGACCACATAGGGCTGGCTGATCGTCTGGCCCTGCGTAATCGGCAGAGCTATGTTGTCATAGGCGTGTTTGAGGAACTGCTCGGCGACGAACAGTTCGCGCGGCACCCGCTCCATCGCCGCCAGCACCCGGGTGTCACCGATGCCCTGCTTGCGCAGTTCCATCAGCAACTGGATGACGCGGGTATCCATCGCCTCAAGCAAGCGCGGCCTTCAGCGCCTTCATGCCGGTCTTGTGCGTGAGATCGAGCTGCAGCGGCGTCACCGAGATGGCGCCGGCCTCGGTGGCGCCGAGATCGGTATGCCGCTTGTACTTGTCCTTCTGGCGGCGGAAGCCGATCCAGTAATACGGCACGTTGCGCGCGTCCACGCGAGCATCGAGCAGCAGGTCGGTCAGATCGCGCTTGCCCTGCGGCACCACTTCGATGCCGGTGACGGAATCCGCCACCACATCGGGGAAGTTCACATTGATCAGCGTGTCTTTGGCCCAGCCGGTCTTGAGCAGCTTCTTGATCACCTTCGGCGCATGATGCTCGGCCGTGCCCCATTTCACCGGGTGGCCATGCTGGAAACACTGGCTCAGCGCGATCGACGGCACACCCAGCAGCGAGCCTTCCATGGCGACCGCGACGGTGCCCGAATAGGTCACGTCCTCCCCCAGATTGGCGCCACGGTTGACACCGGACAGCAGCAGGTCGGGCCGCTTGTCCTTGAAGATTTCGTGCATCGCCATCATCACGCAGTCGGTCGGCGTGCCGCGCACGGCGTATTTGCGCGCGTTGATCTTGCGCAGGCGCAGCGGCAGCGTGAGTGTCAGCGAATGCGACGCGCCCGACTGCTCGTATTCCGGCGCCACCACCCACACATCCTTCGACAGCGAGCGCGCGACCTTCTCCAGGATTTTCAGGCCCGGCGCGTGGATGCCGTCGTCATTGGACACCAGAATCCGCATTACTTCCCCACCTTCTCGATTTTGATCAGCCCATTTGTGTAGGGCTTGAGCGCGTCTGGCACGCTGATGCTGCCGTCCTCGTTCTGATAGTTTTCCATCACCGCGATCAGCGCGCGGCCGACAGCTAAACCTGAACCGTTCAGCGTATGCACGAAGCGGGTCTGCTTCTCGCCCGGGGCGCGGCAGCGCGCATTCATGCGTCGCGCCTGCCAGTCGCCGCAATTCGAGCAGGAGGAAATCTCGCGATACTGGTCCTGGCCCGGCAGCCAGACTTCCAGATCATAAGTCTTGCGCGCCGCACCGCCCATATCGCCGGCACAGAGCAGCATGGTGCGGAACGGCAGGTCGAGGCGCTTCAGCACGGTTTCGGCCGCCTCGGTCATGCGCTCGTGTTCTTCGACGGATTTATCCGGCGACACGATGCTGACCAGTTCCACCTTGTTGAACTGGTGCTGGCGGATCATGCCGCGCGTATCGCGACCGGCCGCACCGGCTTCCGAGCGGAAGCAGGCGGTCAGCGCGGTGAAGCGCCAGGGCAGTTCACTTTCGTCGATGATCAGGTCGCGTGCCAGATTGGTTAGCGGCACTTCCGCAGTCGGGATCAGCCAGTAGCCCGTGGTGGTGCGGAACAGGTCGTCGCCGAATTTCGGCAGCTGGCCGGTGCCGAACGCCGTGGCGTCGTTGACCAGCATTGGCGGCTGCATTTCGGTATAGCCGAACTCGGACGTGTGCAGATCCAGCATGAATTGCCCGAGCGCCCGCTCCAGCCGCGCCAATTGGCTCTTCACCACGGTGAAGCGCGCGCCGGCCAGCTTCACGCCGTTGGCGAAATCCATATAGCCAAGCCCTTCGCCGAGGTCGAAATGCTCCTTCGGCTTGAAGCTGTAGTTTTTCGGCGCGCCAGTGCGGCGCAGCTCGACATTGCCCTTCTCATCCAGCCCGTCCGGCACATCCTCCGCCGGCAGGTTCGGGATGCGCGACAGCGCATCGGTCAGCGCTTCCTCATGGGCCTTCTGTTCGACCTCGAGGATGCCGAGACGATCCTTCAGAGCCGCAACTTCGGTCATCAGCTCGGTGGCGCGCGCCTCGTCCTTCTTGGCCTTGGCGGCACCGATTTCCTTCGACAGCGTGTTGCGCTTGCCCTGCAGTTCGTCGAATTCGGTCTGGGCCGAACGGCGCTTGCGGTCCAGCTCGATCAGGTTGGCCGAGAGCGGCGCCACGCCACGGCGGGCAATCGCTCGGTCGAAAGCTTCCGGGTTATCCCGGATCAGTTTGATGTCATGCATGACGCGTTACCTTCAGAACGCCGACGTCAGGGTGCTGGCGGCGTGTATGCTTCGTCCTTCGCCGGCGCGGTCGAGTCAGGGGCGTTTTCCGCCTCCTCGGCTGCCTTCTCGGCAGCTTCCTTCTTGGCCCGGTCGCGCTCGATCAGCCTTACCATGATGATCGAGATTTCGTAGAGCAGGATCAGCGGCACGGCGAGGCCGACCTGGCTGAACACATCCGGCGGGGTCACGATGGCGGCAAACACGAACATGCCGACGATGGCATATTTGCGCTTGGCGGCCAGACCCGCCGAGGTCGCGATGCCGACTTTACCCAGCAGTGTGAGCAGCACCGGCAGTTCGAAGGCGATGCCGAAGGCGAAGATCAGCGTCATCACCAGCGAGAGATATTCGCTGACCTTGGTTTCGAGCTGGATCGGGATGCTGCCATCGCCGCCCGGCGCCTCGAAGCCGATGAAGAATTTCAGCGCCATCGGCATGATGAAGAAATAGACGAAGGCGCCGCCGATGCTGAACAGGATCGGCGTGGCAACGAGAAACGGCACAAAGGCCTTCTTCTCGTGCTTGTAGAGGCCCGGTGCGACGAACATCCAGATCTGCACGGCGATCATCGGGAAGCTGACCAGCATCGCGGCCCAGAAGGCGAGCCGGATATAGGTGAAGAAGGCTTCCTGCGGCGCCGTGAAGATCATGCGGCGGCCTTCGGTACCGGTCGCCTCGATCAGCGGATGCATCAGCAGGTTGTAGATATACGGCGCCAGGAAATAGCAGGCGGCGAAAGCGATGAAGATGGTGCCGACCGACCACATCAGGCGGTTGCGCAACTCGACCAGGTGATCGAGCAGCGGCATGCGGGAGGCTTCCACCTCGTCGGGCTGTTCCGTCTTGGTGTCGCTCACGGCTTGGTCGTCTCGGTTTGCGGCGCAGCCGGCGGCGGCTCAACGGGTGCAGCTTCAGGCCCCGGATCGGCGATCCTGGTGGCGCCCTCGCCTTTGAGATCCGAGGTCGCGTCCATGATCGCCTGGTTATGTTCGGAGAACTGCTTTTCCAGCGAGCCATCCGGGTCGAAGGTCTTTTTCACTTCGTTCTCGATGGAAAAGTCGCTGACCTGCTTGGCGGCCTTGCGCAGCTCGTCCAGTTCGGTTTCGCGCACCATGTCGTCGATGCCGCTCTGGAATTCGCGGGCCATCGAACGCGCCTTCGCCGTCCACTGTCCAATGGTGCGCAGCACCTTGGGCAGATCCTTCGGGCCGATGACGATCAACGCCACCACCGCGATCACTCCGAGTTCCGACCAGGCAATGTCGAACATCGCCGCCTACGCTATCCGTGCTGCTGATCCGGCCGGTCCCAAAAACAAGACGGCCGGTGGGCTGCTGTTAGTGCTGCGCGGTCTTGTCGGCCGGCGCGCTGCTCGTCGCGCTACCGGTCGGCTGGCCAGGCTGCTGGTTGATCACCGGCGGCGGCGCGTCGGTCTTGTCCTTGTCATCGCCGGGTTCGGCCATGCCCTTGCGGAAATTCTTGATGCCGGACGCGAGGTCGCCGGCCACCTTCGGCAGCTTGCCCGCACCGAAGATGATCAGGATCACCAGCAGGACAATCAGCCAGTGCCAAAAACTAAAGCTACCCATACCCTTATCTCCTCAAAAGCGGGGCCCGGGCGGGCCCGGCTTGCGCAGGCCGCACTATGGCAGAGATCGCCCGCCCGAGGCAATGTTCCGCCCCCGTCCCAGCAGACCTTCGTCGCAGTTAAGCGGCTGGAAAAACGAAGCAGAAATCCGGGTTCAGGCCGAAATGCAGCACCGCGCCGCTGGCCGGCAGCGGCCCGGCCGGCAGACGGGCGGCAAAGCGCTGCCCGGCGACACCGATCTCGAGCCGGCGATAGGCGCCCAGTGCGGTGGCGCGCTGAACTGTCACAGCGGCCGTGCCCGCGACCTCAGGCCCGGTTTCCTGCAGCGCTTCGGGCCGGAACATCAGCAGGGCGGCGCCATCCGGAACCGGCGCCGGCAGGCGGCCGAACGGCGTTTCCACTGTGCCGCCGCGCACCTGCACCGGCAGTTCATTCGTCTCGCTCAGGAACCGCGCCACAAACGGCGTCGCCGGCGCGGCATAGACCTGGGCCGGCGTGTCGATCTGTTCGATCCGACCGGCATTCATGATGGCAATGCGGTCGCCCATCCGCATGGCCTCTTCCGGATCATGCGTCACCAGCAGCGTCGCGGTGCCGGCCTGTTTCAGCACTTCGACTGTGTCGTCGCGGATCTGGTCGCGCAGCCGGCTGTCCAGGCTGGAGAATGGTTCATCCAGCAGCATCACGCGCGGTTCGGGCGCCATGGCGCGGGCCAGCGCCACGCGCTGCTGCTCGCCGCCCGACAGCTGGTGCGGATAGGTTGCCAGATGATTCAACAGGCCAAGCCGCTTGCCCCAGCGCTCGATGCGGCCCTGTCGTGTCACATGGCCCAGCCCGAAGGCGATATTCTCCGCCACACTCAGATGCGGAAACAGCGCATGATCCTGAAACACCATACCGACATGGCGGCGCTCGGTCGGGATGTTGCGGCTGCGGTCGGCCATGATGTCGCCGCCGATGCGGATCGTGCCGGTCTGCAAGTCTTCGAGGCCGGCGACAAGACGCAGCGTGGTCGACTTGCCGCAGCCTGAAGGCCCCAGCAGGCCGAGGATTTCGCCCGGCGCAACCGTGAAACTGACGCCATCGACCGCGCGACGGCGGCCATAATCGTGGCTGACCGCACTCAGTTCGAGGCCGGCGCGATCACCCCCGACTGCGGCGGACCGCTCACTCATCGTTGGAGGCGGACTTTTCCTTGGCGGCCTTTTCGTCGGCTTCCTCGTCCACCAGGGGTTCGAGGTATTCGCGGCCGTCGTCATCCTCGTCCAGCGGATCTTCGCCGGCATCGTTGAGGGCTTCGCCCGGCATCGGGATGCCGCCTGAGGCCGGCAGGGCTTCCAGCAGGCCAGACGCACGCAGTTCCTCGATGCCCGGCAGCGCATCGGCGCTTTCGAGGCCGAAATGCACCAGGAATTCGTCGCTCGTGCCGTAAGTGACCGGACGGCCGGGAACGCGGCGACGGCCGCGCACCTTCACCCAGTCGATCTCCATCAGCAGGTCCAGCGTACCCTTGCTCAGGGAAACGCCGCGGATGTCTTCGATCTCGGCGCGCGTGCAGGGCTGGTGATAGGCGATGATCGCCAGCGTCTCCAGCGCGGCGCGCGACAACTTGCGCTGCACCTGGCGGTGCTCTTCCAGCATATGCTGCAGGTCGGGCGAGGTCATGAACGACCAGCGGCCGGCCACCTTCTTCAGCACCACGCCGCGGCTGCGGTAGACATCTTCCAGGGCGGCCAGCACGGCCGGCACGCGGGTGCCGCGCGGCAGGCGCTTGCGCAGCGTCGCCTCGTCCAGCGGCTCGGCGGCGGCGAACAGCAGCGCCTCGGCCATGCGGATCGCAGTGGCGAAAGCGGCTTCCTTCTCGGCATCGCTCAGGCCGGCCTCGGCGGCGACGGCCTCGTCGTCTTCGCTACCCTCTTCGGTGGCGGCGGCTTTTTTGGCGCGCGGCTTGCGGGCGGCAGGCGGCGCGGCTACCTCGGCCGAGGCCTGTTCGTCCTCGTCCTCGTCCTCGTCCTCGTCGTCATCATCGGAGCCGTCATCGTCGGACTCATCATCGTCCGCGTCATCCTCGTCCCCGTCTTCGTCGTCCCCGTCTTCGTCATCGGCGTCTTCATCGTCCGAGTCCTCGTCGTCATCGGACTCTTCGTCCTCGTCTTCGTCCTCGTCTTCGGACTCGCCGTCATCATCATCGCCATCTTCGTCGTCGTCGGACTCATCGTCCTCGTCGTCGATGTCGTCGTCATCATCGTCATCACCGTCATCGTCGTCATCGCGACGCTTCGGCGCGGCACCGGCATCCAGCACGCCATCCTCGTCATCGGCCTCATCCGGGCCGGCGGCGATCATCTTGGTCTCGTCGTCCAGCCGCTCGTCGTCGGCCGGCAGTGCGTCATGGGACTGCATCAGGTCTTACTCTTCCGGATTGGCATTGGCCTCGACCGGCAGGTTGCCATGGCCGCGGCGGATATAAATGGGACCGAAGGTCTGCGACTGCTTCAGCTCGATCAGGCCCTGTTTGGCCATTTCGAGACTGGCATTGAAGGTCGAGGCCAGCGCCGACTTCACGGTGAACGGATCCTCGGAATCGACCGGCAGGAAGGTCTGCAGGATCGCCCAGTCAGGGATCTGGCCGATCATGTTGCGCAGGCGGGCCAGCGCCTCTTCCACCGACACGATCCGGCGGCGCGCCATTTTCATGGTCAGCACTTCCGTCGAGCCCTTGGAGGCGCGGAATTCGGCGTAGGCCTTGAGCAGCTCGTACAGCGTGGAGGTGTAGACCGACTTGCGGATGACGCGGACGCCTTCGGGCTGGCCGCGCAGGAACATGGCCAGGCCGACCTGGTCGCGGCTCATCAGCTGCTCGGAGGCGCGGCGCATGGCTTCTAGCTTCTGCAGCTGGAAGGCCAGGCGGGCAGCCATGTCGGCGCCCGACGGCTCACCTTCCTTCTCCGGCTCGGGGATCAGCAGGCGCGACTTCAGGTAAGCCAGCCAGGCGGCCATCACCAGGTAGTCGGCGGCAACCTCGATGCGCACCTTGCGCAGTTCGGCGATGAAACCGAGATACTGTTCGGCAAGCGCGAGGATGGAAATCTTGCGCAGGTCGACCTTCTGATCGCGCGCCAAGGCCAGCAGCACGTCAAGTGGGCCTTCGAAAGCGTCAAGGCTGAGGATCAGCTGTTCGCCGATCCGCACGCCATCGACCCCGTCGCGCTGGGCGGCCTCGAAGGGCTCGGTACCGGCCGGAACATCAGGCGCGGATACAGGTGTCTCGGCAGCCTCGGTCACTACTTTCAAATCCTCGCCTAAACCTTTGAAGCCAGTCTTTTAATCGAAGGCCGGCCTTTTACTCAAAGGTTGGGGTTGTTAACGGCCGTGCCCCGACAATGCAAGCAGGGAATCCGCCAGCCAGTTGACCACCGGAGTGATCACCGAAAACAGCGGGTTCCAGTCGATGCCGAATTGGCTGAGCGCCAAGGGCACGGCGAGCAGCAGAATCAGCAGCAGCACCATGCCATAGCGCTCCATCCGGGCCAAGGGACGCGCCAGCGTCAGGGGCAGCAAACCGACCGCCACCCGGCCGCCATCCAGCGGTGGTAAAGGCAGCATGTTAAATACACAAAGTATGAGATTGATCTGAATGGCATTTTGAAGATTCTGCGCCACCCATTCATCGACCGTCTGGCCGAACATCGGCAACAGATGAAACAGCAGCAGCGCGATATAGGCCTGGAGCAGGTTGATACCCGGTCCGGCAGCGGCAACGATGGCCATATCGCGCCGCGGCGAAGGCAGGTTGTGGAAATCGACCGGCACCGGCTTGGCCCAGCCGAACAGGAAGGATGACTTCACCAGCAGCAGCATGGCCGGCAGCACCACAGTCCCCATCGGATCGATATGGCGCAGCGGGTTGAGTGTCACCCGGCCCGCCTGCTTCGCGGTCGGGTCGCCCAGCCACCAGGCGACAAAACCATGGGCAGCCTCGTGCAGGGTGATCGCCAGCAGTGCCGGCAGGATCCAGGTTGAGGCGGTATAGACAGCGTCCATCATGGCCGGGTCAGGCCGTGGCCTGCTCCAGCAACGACTGGTGGCGCTGCTTCTCGGCCTCGGTGAACGGTCTGGGTGTCGGCAGGGCCGCACGGGCGCGACCGATGCGGCGGGCCGCCTCCGGGCTCATCGCCGGCAGGGCGGCGAGC
>JAGXRD010000109.1 GCA_018336035.1 Alphaproteobacteria bacterium
TGTTCAGGGTGGAACTGGAGTGAATATTTAGTCAGATCAGTGGGTTAACAATTACCAAGGAGGTAATAAAGCGGACGGCGTGATATCTAATTTACATATTGTTTTTGCTAATATTTTTATTTTATCATTTTTATAAGTATTTATTGATTGACTCTCAGTTCATTGCGTTAAATAAAATGTTCCACACACGCAGCGGGCAATCAGAGAGGTGGGCCTGCCATGCATAGCTTTCCGGGATTTCTGAACCTGCGGGACCGTCTGGTCCTCGTGGCCGGCGGTGGTGAAAACGCCGCCCGCAAAATCCGTCTGTTGCGCAAGGCCGGTGCGCGCATCCGCGTGGTCGCGCCTGAGCTGAACCCCGAAATCCTTTCACGTGTCGCTGAAGGCGCCGCCGAGCATCGCGCCGAATTTTCCGACGACGCGCTCGATGGCGTGCGCCTCGTCATTGCCGCCTATGGCGATGCGCGCGACGAAGCCGTGGCGCAGGCGGCACAGCAGCGCGGCCTGCTGGTGAATGTGGTGGATCGCGCCGATCTCTCCGACTTCACCGTGCCGGCCATCGTGGAACGCGGCGACATCACCATCGGCATTTCCTCCAACGGCACCGCGCCGCTGCTGCTCGGCCGCATCCGCGCGCAGATCGAGGCGCTGCTGCCGGCGCGTCTGGGCGATGTCGCCGCGCTGGCCGGTGAATTCCGCGGCACTGTCTCGCGCGTGATCCATGAGCCCGCCCTGCGCAAGCGCTTCTGGCAGCGCATTTTCGATGGCCCGGTAGCGGCCAAAGCGCTGGCCGGCGACCGCGCCGGTGCGCGCGCAGCCCTGATGAGCGAACTCAACAGCCAGCAGGAGGAATTGCCGGGCCAGGTCACCCTGGTTGGCGCCGGCCCCGGCGATCCCGATCTGCTGACGATTGCAGCCCAGCGCGCCCTGATGGATGCCGATATCGTGCTGTATGACGCGCTGGTCGCGCCCGAGATTCTGGATCGCGTGCGTCGCGATGCCGAACGGGTGTCGGTCGGCAAGCGCAAGGGCCAGCACAGCATCGGCCAGGACGAGATCAACGCACAGCTCGCCGCGCATGCCGCGCTCGGCAAGAAAGTGGTGCGCCTGAAAGCCGGCGATCCCTTCATCTTCGGCCGCGGCGGCGAGGAGATGGATTATCTGAAGCAGCGCGGCATCGCCGTGTCCGTCATTCCCGGCATCACGGCCGCTCTGGGCTGCGCCGCCAGCGCCGGCATTCCACTCACCCATCGCGAGTTGAGCCATGGCGTCAGCCTGGTCAGTGGCCAGCTGAAGGATGGCGAAGAGAATTTCGAGTGGGCGGACCGTGCCGTGAGCGGCGAAACCGTCGTCGTCTATATGGGCCTGTCGCAGGCCACGGTGATCCGTGACCGCCTGATTGCCGCCGGTGCAACCGCCGCGCTGCCCGTCGCGCTGATCGAGAATGGCACCCGCGCCGATCAGACCGTCAGCACCGGCGCACTCACCGCCCTGCCGGTGCTCGCCGCACAACATGGCAGCGGTCCGGTCTTGCTGATCATCGGCAAGGTTGCCGCCTATGCCCAGTCTTCTGTCACCGCCCAGCAGCGGCGCAGCGCGTAAGGACACCTCATGGCCAAAGCCCCCAAACTCAACAGCCAGCCCCAGGTGGTGACCGCCAATCACCTGCTGAGCGGCGATGTGGTCTACCTGACCAAGGCCGCCAGTTGGTCGCGCCGCATTGCCGACGCCGCCGTGGTCGCCAATGTCGAAGCCGGCGCCGCCCTGCTGGCCGAAGCCGAAACGCAGGCGAAAAAGAACATCGTCATCGCGCCATACTTGATTCCAGTGGATGCCAGCGTGACGCCGCCCAAACCCATCCAGTATCGCGAAGTCCTGCGCGCCGAAGGGCCCAGCACCGAAAAAGCCAGGCCAGCAGCCTGAGTGAAGGATGCCCCATGTACGAGTATGACGACATCGATCAGACCCTGGTGGACGAGCGCGTCGCGCAGTTCCGCGACCAGGTCGCCCGCCGCCTGAGCGGCGAGATCAGCGAAGACGAATTCAAACCCTTACGCCTGCAGAACGGCCTGTATCTGCAGCTGCATGCCTATATGCTGCGGATCGCGATTCCCTACGGCACGCTGTCGTCGCGCCAGCTGCGCGGCCTGGCGCAGATCGGCTGCACATACGACCGCGGCTGGGGCCATTTCACCACGCGGCAGAACCTGCAATACAACTGGATCAAGCTGGAAGAGACCGCCGATGCGCTGGCTGATCTGGCCAAGATCCAGATGCATGCCATCCAGACCAGCGGCAACTGCATCCGCAACACCACGACCGACCAGTTCGCCGGCGCCGCGCATGACGAGATCGAGGACCCGCGCGTCTGGTGCGAGATCATCCGCCAGTGGTCGACCTTCCATCCGGAATTCAGTTTCCTGCCGCGCAAGTTCAAGATCGCCGTCACCGGCTCGCCGAACGACCGCGCCGCCGTCCGCGTGCATGATATCGGCCTGCGCATGCACAAGAACGCTGCCGGAGAAATCGGCTTCGAAGTGATCGTGGGCGGTGGCCTGGGCCGTACACCCTTCATCGGCAAGACGATCCGCGACTTCCTGCCCAAGCAGGACCTGCTGAGCTATCTGGAAGCGATCCTGCGCGTCTACAACCAGTTCGGCCGGCGCGACAATCTCTACAAGGCGCGCATCAAGATCCTGGTACATGAGATCGGCATCGAGGCGATGCGCGAGAAGGTGGAGGCCGAATTCGCCGCCTCGAAAGACGGTGCGCTGAAGCTGCCGCAGGACGCCATCGACCAGATCGCGGCGCAGTTCGCCCCGCCGGCCTTCGAAAAGCTGTCGGGCATTTCGGCCGAGTATGCCAATGCCTTCCGCACCGATTTCGAGTTCGGCCTGTGGGCACGACGCAATACGTTTAAGCACAAGCAGCCGGGCTACAGCATCGTCACTATCTCACTCAAGAAGGAAGGCGCGCCTCCGGGCGATGCCAGCGCCGAGCAGATGAATGCCGTGGCCGATATCGCCGACCGCTATTCCTTTGGCGAAATCCGCGTGACGCATGAGCAGAATCTGGTTCTGGCGCATGTGAAGCAGTCCGACCTGCCGGCGGTGTTCAAGGCGCTGAAAGCCTATGACCTTGCCACGCCGAATGTCGGCCTGGCCTCCGATATCATCGCCTGCCCCGGTCTGGATTACTGCGCGCTGGCCAATGCCCGTTCGATCCCGATCGCGCAGCAGATCGCGCTACGCTTCAAGAACTGGGAGCGCGCGCATGACATCGGCGAGTTGAAGATCAAGATTTCCGGCTGCATCAATGCCTGCGGACATCACCATGTCGGCCATATCGGCATCCTTGGCGTCGACAAGGCCGGTGAGGAATTCTACCAGATCACGCTGGGTGGCGCGGCCGACGAGCAGGCCGCCATCGGTGACCTGATCGGTCCGGCGCTGAACACCCGGGATGCAGTCGACGCCATCGACACGCTGGTCGAGACATACTTACGCCTGCGCAACTCCAGCGATGAGCGTTTCCTCGACACATACCGTCGCGTGGGCCTCGCCCCGTTCAAGGAGGCCGTCTATGCCGTTGCTTAAAGATGGTCGCCTTGTTGGTGAAGATGCTTTCCAGCCGGTGGCCGATGACGCCGCCCTGCCCGAGAGCGGCGCGGTACTGGTGACTTACGCGCGCTGGCAGGCCGAAAAGGAGCAGCTCTCGGGTCGCAACGATCCGCTCGGCATTGTGCTGCCGAACACACTCGATGTGCTGGATTTCGGCGCCGAAGCCGAGCGCTTCGACCTTATTGTCCTGACCTTCCCCAAATTCAGCGACGGCCGCGCCTACAGCCAGGCCCGCCTGCTGCGCGAGCGTTTCGGCTATCGCGGCGAGCTGCGTGCGACCGGCCATGTGCTGCAGGACCAGCTCTGGGCCATGCAGCGCAGCGGCTTCGACGCCTTCGAGATTCCGCGCGACGATGCCGCCGAAGCCTTTGCCAAGGCGATCAGCACCTTCAGCCATGTCTATCAGCCCACGGGCGATGGCCGGGTCAGCGCGTTGAAGCAGCGCCTCGCCATTCAAAATAAGGATGGGCGCCGCAAACAGGAGGCCGCCGAATGAGCGCACTCGCCTTTGCCGGCCTCGATCTCGACGACTACGCCGCCTCGCTGAATGCGCAGATGCAAGGCCGCTCGGCCGAAGATGTGCTGAACATCGCCATCCGCGACCTCTTCCCCGGCCAGATCGCGCTGGTGTCTTCCTTCGGCGCCGAATCCGCCGTGCTGCTGCATCTGGCGGCGCAGACTGACAAGGCGACGCCGGTGCTGTTCCTCGACACCGGCAAACTGTTCGACCAGACCCTGAAATACCGCGATGCGCTGATCGAGCGCCTGGGTCTGAGCGATGTGCGCGTGCTGACGCCCGATCAGACGCAGCTGGCCTCGCAGGACGACGCCGGCACGCTGTGGTTCAGGGATGCCGAGGCCTGCTGCAATCTGCGCAAGGTGCAGCCGCTGCAGCGTGCGCTCAAACCCTTTGCCGCCTGGATCAACGGGCGCAAGCGTTACCAGGCCGGCACCCGGCGCGACATCGCGCTGGTGGAAGCCGAGGGCGCGCGGCTGAAATTCAATCCGCTGGCCGGCTGGTCGGCGGACGAGATCGACGCCTATTTCGTGCGCCACGACCTGCCGCGCCACCCGCTGGTGGCCGAAGGTTACCTCTCGATCGGCTGCGCCACCTGCACCCATCCGGTGGCCGTCGGCCAGGATGCCCGTTCGGGCCGCTGGCAGGGCCGCGAAAAGACCGAATGCGGCATCCATCTGCCGATTCCGGCCGGAAATCTCTGAAATTTATTAATACTTTCGCCGTAAAAGTACCGGCGTAGAATGTATTTAGCCATGCATGATGATCTAGACTCCCTCGAAGCCCAGAGCATTTACATCCTTCGCGAGGCCTACAGCCGCATCAAGCCGATGGCGATGCTGTGGTCGCTGGGCAAGGATTCGAATGTGATGATCTGGCTGGCGAAGAAAGCCTTTCTCGGCAAGGTGCCCTTCCCGCTGGCCCATCTCGATACCGGGCTGGAATTCCCCGAGACCTACGCCTTCCGTGACCGCTATGCGGCGGAATGGGGCATCGAGCTGATCAAGGATGCCTGCCCGCCGCTGGAAGCCACCGATCCGACCCTGCCGCATAATTCGCGCATCGCCGCACGCAAGACGCTCGGCCTGAAGGAAGCCATCGCCAGATACGGCTGGAAGGGTGTGATCGCCGGCATCCGCCGCGACGAACAGGCGACGCGGGCCAAGGAGCGTGTGTTCAGCCCGCGCGATGACGCCGGCGCCTGGGACTTCCGCGACCAGCCGCCCGAGCTGTGGGATCATTTCGCTTCCGATCTGCCCGACGGCGTGCATATGCGCGTGCATCCGCTGCTGCACTGGACCGAGCTGGATATCTGGCGCTACATCAAGCGCGAAGGCATTCCGGTAGTGCCGCTGTATTTCGCCAATGCGGAGAACAAGCGCTTCCGCTCACTGGGCGAGATCGGCATTACCTTCCCGATCAGCAGCCCGGCGCGCAACATCGACGAGATCATCGCCGAACTGGCCGTGACCCGCGAACCCGAACGCGCCGGCCGCGCCATGGACCATGACAGCGAAGACGCTTTCGAGCGCCTGCGTGTCGCCGGCTATATGTGAGTCTGACGATGTCCGCCGTTCCGCTTCCGCTTCAGAACCTCGACGCGCAGCGCGCCAGCCTGCAGCAGGGCCGCGCCTTTCCCATTGTCATTGTCGGCCATGTCGATCATGGCAAATCCACTCTGGTCGGCCGCCTGCTGCATGACACGGATTCACTGCCGACCGGCAAGCTGGAGCAGCTGAAAGCCGTCTCCGAGAAGCGCGGCCTGCAATTCGAATGGTCCTTCCTGCTCGATGCTTTGCAGGTCGAGCGCGACCAGGGTATCACGGTCGACACCACGCAGATCTGGTTCACCACGCAGCAGCGCCGCTATGTGATCATCGACGCGCCGGGGCATAAGGAATTTCTGAAAAACATGGTGACCGGCGCGGCGCAGGCCGATGCCGCGATCCTGGTGGTGGATGCAGCCCAGGGCCTGGCCGAGCAGACCCGCCGCCATGCCTATCTGCTGCATCTGCTCGGCATCCGCCAGGTCGCGGTCGCGGTCAACAAGATCGACCTGATCGGCAATGATGCGGCGAAGTTCAAGGCCGTCGCCGATGCCGTGCGCAACTACCTGGTCGGCATCGGCATCGAACCGCAGGCCATCGTGCCGCTGTCGGCGCGCGAGGGCGACAATATCGCCAGCCGCAGCGCGAACACCGCCTGGTATCAGGGCCCGACGCTGATCGGCGCGCTGGATGCCTTCAGCCCGCGCGCACTGCCGGTCGAGCAGCCGCTGCGCCTGCCGGTGCAGGATCTGTATCGCTATGGCGACAAACGCATCGTCGTCGGCCGCATCGAAAGCGGCCGGCTGAAAGTCGGTGACCGCATCCGCTTTGCCCCGCTGGGCCGCGAAGCCACGGTGGCGACACTGGAACACTGGACCGGTCCCGGCCGCCAGATGCCGGCGCCGACCGAGGTGAAAGCCGGCGAGAGCGTGGCGTTTACGCTGGATGAAGACGTGTTCGTCGAACGTGGCGCGCTCGGCTCCTCGCCCGAGCATCGCCCTATCGATGCCAACCGTTTCACCGTGCGGCTGTTCTGGCTCGACAAGCAGCCGTTGCGTAAAGGCGACCGCCTGACCATGAAGGTCGGCACCGCCGAGCGCGAGGCGCAGGTGGAGTCGATTGTCGAATCGCTCGATGTCGAGACGCTGGATGCTGACACCGCGCAGCAGATCGAGCGTAACGGCGTGGCCCGCGTGGTGCTGCGTGTCCGCCCGCCGATGGCCATCGACCTCTACGAGACCCTGCCGCGCACCGGGCGCGGCGTGCTGATCCGCGGCCCGCAGATTGTCGCCGGCCTGGTGATCGAATCCGCCGCCACCCGCGTCAGCACCGATATCACCGCAGTCGACTCCTCCGTGACGGTGCAGGAACGCATCGACATGAACGGCCATCGCGGTGGCGTGATCTGGATGACCGGCCTGTCCGGCGCCGGCAAGTCGACGATTGCGATGGCGACACAGCGCCTGCTGTTCTCGCGCGGCCGTCATGTCGCCGTGCTGGATGGCGACAACCTGCGCCATGGCCTGAACCGCGATCTCGGCTTCACCGATGCCGACCGGCTGGAAAACCTGCGCCGCCTGGCCGAAGTGGCGAAGCTGATGGCGGTGAACGGCTCGCTGGTGCTGGTCTCGGCAATTTCGCCGCTGCAGCGCTACCGCGACATGGCGCGCGACATCGTCGGCGAGGATTTCCGCGAAATTTATGTGAAGGCCGATATCGCGCTGTGTGAATCGCGCGATCCGAAGGGCCTGTATCGCAAGGCGCGCAGCGGCGAGATCAGGAATTTTACCGGCATCTCGGCACCCTACGAGGCGCCGCAGAGTCCCGATCTGGTGCTGGATACCGCCAAACCGCTGGCGCTCGCGGTCACCACGCTGGCCGAGTATATTGAAGGTATATTCGGCGAGTTGCCCTGGCACCCGGATATCTGACCAAGGCACCGGAATCTCCCGAAGCCGATTTCGGCAAATACGGCATGGTCCTGTCATTCGGATGCCATGTCTGGAGACGGATGCGTTCCGCACGGAGGCAAACAGCGTGAGTTCGGACCTGCTTCTCTATGCGGCCCTCGGCTTTGCCGCGCAGTTGATCGACGGCGCCATCGGCATGGGCTATGGCGTGATCGCCAGCAGCGTTCTGGTGGCCACCGGCATGCCGCCGGCGGTGGCCAGCGCGGCCGTGCATGTGACCAAGATTCCCACCGGCATCGCGTCAGGTCTGTCGCACTGGAAGTTCGGCAATGTTGACTGGGCGGTATGCCGCCGGCTGATCCTGCCAGGCATCATCGGTGGCATCATCGGCGCCAGCGTGATCGCATTGCTGCCCCTGCACATCATTCGCCCGCTGGCTGCCTTGTATCTTGGCTTGATGGGCCTGGTGATGATCCTGCGCGCGGTACGCTGGCGCCGCCAGCCTGCCACCATCGCCGAGCCCGGCAAGCGTCCCGGCCTGGTCGGATTTCTGGGCGGGCTGTTCGACTCCTTCGGCGGCGGCTGGGGCCCGATCGTCACCTCCACGCTGGTGCTGCAGGGCCGTGAACCGCGGCTCGCCGTCGGTTCGGCCAATACCGCAGAACCCATCGTCGCTGCTGTTCAGGCGGCGGTGTTTTCCTTCTGGCTCGGCGCCGCCACGCTGACGACCATCGGCAATACGGCCGCCGCCATCATGGTCGGCGCCGTGGTGGCCGCGCCGCTCGCCGCCTTCCTGGTCAACCGGCTGCCTGGCCGCCTTATTGCCGCGATGGTCGGTGTGGTGCTGATCGGTTTGAATCTGCCGGCGCTGTTTGCGCTGATCAAGCTGCTGTTCTAGGCAGCCCTATATCCGCAAAGCCTACATGCGTACAGCCTACATGCGCACAGTTGCGCGCCATTCATAACGGCCACTGCGGAAACCGCCGAAGTATTTCTTGATATCGGGGTGGTTGACCGGGCCGGCCTCGGCATCGGGCAGCAGATTCTGCTCCGACACATAGGCGACATACGAACTCTGCGCATTCTCGGCCAGCAGGTGATAGAACGGCTGGTCCTTGCGCGGGCGCAGATCGGCCGGAATCGACTCATACCATTCGTCAGTATTGTTGAAGACCGGGTCGACGTCGAAGATCACGCCACGGAACGGAAACAGCCGGTGTTTGACCACATCACCAATCGAAAACTTCGCGTCCCGGCTGTCCATCCTGCCTCTCGTACTGCCCACTAGTAAGTCGCGCGCCCACCGCTCAGATCGAAGACCGCGCCGGTGGTAAAGGAATTCTCCGGGCTGACCAGCCAGGCCACCATTGCCGCGATCTCGTCCACCGCCACGAAACGTGCGCGGGGGATCTTCGACAGCATATAGTCGATATGGGTCTGCGTCATCTGGTCGAAGATAGCGGTTTTCGCCGCCGCCGGGGTAATGCAGTTGACCGCGATATCCATGCCGGCCAGTTCCTTGCCCAGCGACTTGGTCAGGGCGATCACGCCGGCCTTGGCGGCGCTGTAGGCACTGGCATTCGGATTGCCTTCCTTGCCGGCGATCGAGGCCACGTTAACGATGCGGCCGAAACCCTTCGCTTTCATCAGCGGCACCACGGCACGGCAGCAATGGAACACGCCGGTCAGGTCGATATCGATCACCTGCTGCCAGGCCTCCAGCGGATAGGCATCGACCGGCGCATTCGGCCCGGCAATGCCGGCATTGTTGACCAGGATGTCGATGCCGCCGAGCTGGCCGGCGGTCTCTTTCGCCGCCGCTTCGATACTGTCCCATGACGTGACATCCGCCAGCACGGCGATGACCTTGCCATGCGCCGACAGTTCCGCAGCGGTTTTCTGGCTTAAGCCCGCATCATGATCCCAGATTGCCACCGATGCGCCCGACCGCAGCAGGCGTTCGGTGACGGCACGGCCGATGCCCTGTGCCCCGCCGGTGACCGCTGCGCTGCGGCCCTTGAGATCAATCTGGTTCATGACGTTCCGCTCCTGTTTTTTGACAGGCTAGCAGAAGCCGCCCCGGTATTAACAGGCCCAGACTTTTTAGACATCTGGGCATTCTGCTGCTGCCGGCTTAGGCTGTTGCCAAGGGAGGGGCGATGTCACATACGCCCGGGATAATCGACGACCGAACCTGGCCAGCGTTGCTGCCGCCGGCGCTGGAGGATTTCATCGCCTACTGGCGTGCCCTGGCCTCGGCCGCCGGAGGCGTGCCACCCAAAACTGCGGTCGATCCTATGCGGATTCCACCGCACCTGCTGCCCCATATCGGCCTGGTCGAAGCGCAGCCCAACGGTGACCTTGAATCCGGCACCCGGCTCAACCTGCGTTTCCGCCTGCTCGGGACCGGCCATCGCCGCGCCACCGGCCGCGACTATAGCGGCCGCCGCTTCGACGACCTGTATACGCCCGAGCAGGTTCTGGCCTTCGAGCAGGAATACCGCGCCATCCTGCTGGGCGGCCAGCCCAGCTTCGCGCGGCGGTCATCGCTGAAGCAGAATCGGGAATTCATCATCTTCCAACGCGTTCTGGCACCCCTGCTTGATGAATGCGGCCAGCCGCGCCATGTCATCGGCTACTGGCATTGGGAGAATTTGGAATCGTGACCGCGACATATGGCACCGTAACGCACGACACCGTAACGCATGACAGCGTGCTGGACTTCTGGTTCGACCGCCAGCCTGGTGCAGCGGCGGATACACCGCTGCCGCATCGCAAGGCCTGGTTCGAGAAGAACGCTGCCTTCGACGAGCAGATCCGCAGCCGCTTTGCTCCTGCTGTCGAATCTGCGCTGGCCGAAGGCTATGCCGACTGGGCGGAAACCGCCGAAGGTGCGCTGGCGCTGCTGATCCTGCTCGACCAGTTTCCGCGCAACCTGTTCCGCGGCCAGGCCAAGGCCTTTGCCGGCGACACGCGGGCGCGCGTCATCGCGCGCCAGGCGGTGGACCGCGGCTTCGATATCGCCGTGCAGCCGGTGATGCGGATGTTCTTCTATCTGCCGTTCGAACATAGCGAACACCTGCCCGACCAGGAGCTGGCGCATCTGCTGTTCTCGGCTTTGGACAAGGAACTGCCCGGCCTCGATCTCGCTGGCTGGGCCGACAAGCATCGCGTGGTCATCGCGCGCTTCGGCCGTTTCCCGCATCGCAACGCCGCACTGGGCCGGGAGAGTTCACCGGAAGAAATCGAATTCCTTAAGCAGCCCGGCTCGTCGTTTTAACCGACTTCCGCAGGTTCAGCGGCATCGGCAGGATGCTGGGCGGCGGCGGCTGTTCCGGCACGCGCATCAGTCGCATCTGCGGCGGCTCGACCAGATCGAGTGCGTTGATCAGCCTGTTGACCAGGCGCGGATTCTCCGAGAACACCACGTCGCCGGCAATGCGCGCCTTCTGCAGGCTGGCGGTGCCGACGATGATCCGCGTGAAGACATCGAGGTCGGCGGTGATCTGCAGATCGGTGTTGAAACCCATATCGGTGTAGCAGAGATCGATTTCGCCATCGCGCTTGATGAGCCACCAGTTGCGCAGCTTGTGGTCGCGGCGCGGCACATTGGTGAATTCGAAATGCACCACGCATTTGGCTGGCAGTTCCGACAGGCGGTCCTGCAGCAGGAAGTCGCGCATCGAATACATCAGGTAGCTGACGTTGCGATCCTGTTCGTCGAGATAGGGCAGTCGATACGTGCTGCCCCAGGCGGCGAGCTGGTTGATCAGCGGACGGAGCGCGTTGCCGGCCTCGGTCAGCCGGTAGACATGGCTGCGGCCCTGCGGCACGCGCTGGATCAGGTTGCTGATTTCCATTTCCTTGAGGCGGCGCGACAGCAGGCTGCGCGACATCAGCGGCACGCCCTGCTGGATATCGATGAAGCGTTCACGCCCCTTCATCAATTCGCTCAGAATCAGCGGCGTCCAACGGCTCGCGACAACCTCGGCGGCCTTTGCAACGGGGCAGAAGATCCCATAGCGCATATCCATGCCGGCATGGATATGCGAGAAGCCGCGCAGTGCCAAGTGCAATTTTAGCACTATCCCCTAAATGCCATCGCACGCAGTATCCGCCGCCTTTGATACCCCCTTTGGCCCGGAGATACCGATGACCATTCAGCCGCTGATCAAAAAACCCACATCCGACAACGACTTTTCGACACGCATAGCACCTCTGGGCGATGCCTTCGCCGCCCATGCGGCGCTGCATGATGCCTCCGACCGCTTCGCGGCCGACAACTTCGCGCTGATCAAGCAGGCCGGCATCCTGCCTGCGCTGATCCCCGCCGAATTGGGCGGCCTGGGCGTGGGCTATCGCGAGGTGGCCGACATGCTGCGCAGCTTCGCTGGCAGTTGCAGTGGCACGGCGCTGGCGCTGTCGATGCACATGCATCCGATCGCGCTGTTGGTGCGGCGCTGGCGCGGCGATCCCGCCGCCGTCGAGGCCGTGCTGAAACGCATCGCGGCTGAGAACCTGATGCTGCTCTCCACCGGTGGCAATGACTGGCTCGCCGGCTCAGGCACCGCCGTGAAGGTGGAGGGCGGCTATCGCTTCTCCGGCCGCAAGCGCTTTGTCAGCGGCTGCGAGGCCGGCAACCTGCTGATGACCATGGCCGTGTGCGACGGCGAAGTGCTGCATGCCGCGGTGCCGATGAAGGCCGAAGGCGTCAGCATCGAACAGACCTGGCGCACGCTGGGTATGCGCGCCAGCGGTTCGCATGACGTGGTGCTGCAGGATGTGTTCGTGGCCGATGCCGCGATCAGTGCGCGACGTCCTGCCGGCGTGTGGCATCCCTTCTTCCATCTGGTCAGCCTGGTGGCCTTCCCGCTGATCTACAGCGTCTATCGCGGTGTGGCCGAGAAACTACGCGATGAAACCCTGCGCCTGGTGTCGAAGCGCCGCGACGAGATCGACACCCAGCTGCAGATCGGCGCGCTCGACACCGCACTGACCATGGTGACGGCGACGCATGAGCGCATGCTGCAGCTGGGCGAGGCCGGTGCGCCGGGCGAGCAGAGCACGGCAACGATGATGACGCTGAAGCGCGCGATGACCGAAAGCCTGCTGCAGGTCGGGTCGCTGGCGCTGGATGCGGCGGGCGGCAGCGCCTTCTATCGCGACAACGGCATCGAGCGCTTGTTCCGCGACCTGCAGGGGGCGCGCTATCACCCCTTCACGATGCTGCCGCAGCAGAAGCTGGCCGGCCGCATCGCCATGGGACTCAATGCGGATGGCAAGGCGGCGTAAACCAGCAGCTTCGATGACGGAAAAGCCGTGCGAGCCTCAGCCGCGCGGCTTTTTCAGTTTCTGCACGTCGCGATGGCGGAAGCAGTCGGTGGTGTGATCGTTGATCATGCCGACCGCCTGCATGAAGGCATAGACGATGGTGGGGCCGACAAAGGTGAAGCCCCGCTTGCGCAGATCCTTCGAGATCGCCTGGCTGAGCGGCGTCTCGGCCGGCACATGCTTCTTGTGATCCCAGTTGTTCTGCAGCGGCTTGCCATCGAGATACTTCCACAGATAGCCGGAGAAGCCGCCCTTCTCCGTCTCCATGATTTCGAGCCAGCCGCGCGCATTCGCCACGGTGCCGTGGATTTTCGCCTTGTTGCGGACGATGCCCTCGTCCAGCATCAGCGCATCCAGCTTCTTCGGCGTATAGCGCACGATCTTCTCGGGCACGAAACCGTCGAAGGCTTTGCGGAAGTTGTCGCGTTTGCGCAGGATGGTGATCCAGCTCAGACCCGCCTGGAAACCGTCGAGGATCAGTTTCTCGAACAGGGCGCGGCTGTCCCATTCAGGTACGCCCCATTCAGTATCATGATAATTCACATAAAGCGGATCGGTGCCGCACCAGGTGCAGCGGCAGCGGCCATCGTCAATCACGGTGGCGGCAACAATTTTTTTAGCCATTTGATCTAGGTCTTCGCCTCTGGAACCGGGCCCGCATAGTCAGGGCGGATTGCGGTGAGCGCAACACCCGCCGCATCCAGTTCTTGCGAAGTTGCATCGAGTCGGAGCAGAGCAAGGCCACTGCTGCCGGAAACTGACCGCAGCTGGCCGACCTCCTGCCCACCATTCGCCGTGATCGGCGTGCCCGGTGCCGGCAGATCGCCGCTGCCTTCCACGCGATACAGCTGCTTCTTCAGCAGGCCGCGATATTTGGTGCGCGCGGTCAGTTCCTGGCCGATATAACAGCCCTTCCTGAAATCGACGCCATGCAGCGCCTCGAAATGGTTTTCGAGCAGCAGGCCTTTGTCGACCTCGATGTCGCGCACGCCATCGGGTACGCCGAGCGCGATGCGATGCGCCTCGTAGGCATCTGAACCGGTGATGGTCAGCGGCGGCGCAACGCCCTCTGGCAGCCACAGCCGCCAGCCCAAAGCCGGCAGGCGCGGATCGGCGAACAGCACACCGCCCTCCGGAATCTCCGGCGTCTGGCCGCCACCGAACAGCGCATAGCCCTGCCAGCCCTCGAGTTCGGTCAGTTCCACCTTGGCGCGCAGACGATACAGCGTCAGCCGGCGCTTGAGATCGGCGCGGCGCTCGGCCGCCACATCGACCAGCAGATCGCCCTCGGCAACCGTATAGATCAGGAAATCATGCAGGAACTTGCCCTGCGGCGTCAGCAAAGCGGCATAGGCGGCATGGCCCGCTTCGCTGGCCACGTCGCTGGAAATCAGCGGATTGAGGAAACCGGCAGCATCTGCCCCGGAAATCCGCAGCAGGGCGCGATCGGGCAGGGCGGCGCAGATCGGGGGAGAACAGGTCAGGTCAGACATCCCTTTCACCTATGGGACCCGCCCAATCTTGGCAAGAGCAGAGCTTGGCAAGCCGGAACCACCCCCCTATAACCAGCCAAACCTTGAAGATTGGCCCCATGCGCATCCTGTTCATTTCCGCCAACCGGGTCGGGGACGCGATCCTCTCCACCGGCCTGCTCGACGCCCTGCATACCCAGTTTCCCAAGGCCCGCTTCACCATCGCCTGCGGCCCCTCGGCGACCGGCGTGTTCGAGGCCGTGCCCAATCTCGACCGCCTGATCGTGATGGAAAAGAAGCCCTGGGCCGGGCATTGGTGGGAATTGTGGAAGAAGCTGGCACTGACCCGCTTCTGGCTGATCATCGACCTGCGCGGCTCGGGCATCGGCCAGTTCCTGCTGGCGCGTCGCCGCCGCAGTTTCAGCGGCTCGGGCTCGCGTATGCACAAGGTGCTGGTGCTGTCGAACTTCCTGAAGCTGAAACACACCGCCGCGCCGCGGCTGTGGATCGGCCGGGATGCCGAGAAAGCCGCCGCCAAACTCTGGCCCGAGGATGGCCGGCCGGTGCTGGCGCTGGGTCCGACCGCCAACTGGGGCGGCAAGATCTGGCCGGGCGAACGCTTTGCCGAACTGGCGCTGCGGCTCACGGCTGACAACGGTATCCTGCCGCATGCCCGCATCGTGGTGTTCGGCGGCCCGGGCGAGGAAGCCCTGTCGGCCGCCACCGTCAATGCCATGCCGCCTGAGCGCGTGCTCGACTTCACCGGCAAGCTCGACCTGCAGACCATCGGCGCGGCGCTGAAACGCTGCAGCCTGTATATCGGCAACGACAGCGGCCTGATGCATCTCTCGGCCGCCGCCGGCACGCTGACGCTCGGCCTGTTCGGCCCGAGCCGCGAAAGCATCTATGGCCCCTGGGGCGAAAAGAACGGGGTGGTGCGCACCGATCTGAGCTTCGAGGAGATCATAGGCCAGCCGGGCTATGATCACCGCAGCCAGGAGAGCCGCATGCTGACGCTCAGTGTCGACAAGGCGCAGCGCGCCGCGGAAGCGCTGTGGGAACATGCCCAGGACGAAGACTGAGATGAGCGCGCCGAAGCTGTCTGCCCTCGTTGTCGCGCATAACGAAGCCGCGCAGATCGCCGACTGCCTGGAGCGCCTGCGCTTCGCCGACGAGATCGTGGTGGTGCTGGATCGTTGCACCGACACCACGCGCGAGATCGCCGCGCGCTTCACCGACAAACTGATCGAGGGCGCCTGGCCGCTGGAAGGCGAGCGCCGCAATACCGGGCTCGATGCCTGCAGCGGCGACTGGATTCTGGAAGTCGATGCCGATGAGCGCGTGCCGAGCGAAATGGCGCGCGAGATTCGCGACGTAATCGCGACGGCAAAATTCGGCCATATCCTGGTGCCGTTCGACAACTATGTCGGCAGCCGCCTGGTGCGCTATGGCTGGGGCGGCTATTTCGGCGTGATGATGGCGCCGCGCCTGACGGCGAAAGGTGCCAAGCGCTGGGGCGCGCAGCGCGTGCATCCGGCGCTGGAGCTGAAGGGCGAGCAGCGTTTCCTCAAGAGCCGCATGATCCATTATGTCGACAAGAATATCTCCGACATGATCCACCGGCTCGATCGCTATACCACGTCGAATGCCGCCGACCTGCGCGCGCGCCGCGCCGCCGGCGAAGATATCGGCTCTTACGGCCACAATATCCGCCGCATCTTCAGCCGCTTCTACAAATGCTATGTCGGCCGCAAGGGCTACCGCGAAGGCCGCTACGGTTTCCTGATCGCACTGATGGCCGGGCTCTACCCGATCCTGAGCTATCTCAAGGCCGATCTCGAACGCGACGGGTAGGTCGTTTCCCTCACCCTCCCACCGCTTCGCGGCGGGCCCCTCCCTCTCCCACTT
>JAGXRD010000110.1 GCA_018336035.1 Alphaproteobacteria bacterium
CCGCTCGTTGCCTTTACCGCAGCTTCAGCAGGACCAATCGCCCTTCCGGGTGCTATCGCAGGCGTCGACGTTAGCCGCTCAAGAAGCTCCTCTACGCGACGTCGCCGGGCAAAATGGAGTGTCAGAAAAGCCAAGATTAGTGCGGCGGCAAATGCCATAGAAATCACGTGGGCCACAGAAAGCCCAAAAGGCAAGAAGGCGCCGTTCGCCGGATTCCTGGAATCAGAAGCGATTGGAAGACTTAATTGTGACCTGTACCAGGTAAGCCCAACCGCTGACGCACTTTGCCCTTCCATCAAGGCGCGAAGTGCCGCTGTTCCACTGCGAGCTTGGTCAATGCCAGAGCGTACTACGCTTAAGGCAGACTCAGCTTCACCGAACCGGCGTTCGGCAAGAGCCCGATTTGCGGCGGCCTGGCCATCCACGATAGAGCGCAAGCCCTGCTCAACTCGAATTCGGGCTTGCTCGTCTATCGTGACGCGATCCTCAGCAGAAAGCTCCGGAAGGTTCATCAAAGACGGGAACAACTGCGGAGGCGGCTTTCCCATCATCTCGGACATTCCCGGCATGCTCCCCATCTTATCTGACGATGGAGATGGCTTGACGGGAATTCGCTGATCCAAGGTTGATTGCAGGTTCGGCTCATTTGAGTCTGAACCTAAGCCAGGAGGATGATGTACAGTATGGTCCTGGCTCGCAGCCTGGGCATATGCTCTGTTTCCATGCGGGTTCCAGGACACCTGCGGGAGCCCAAATCCCAAAACCAACCCGCTTAAGAACATTGCCATATAACCGGTCATTCTTGTTTCCTGGGATAGCCGGTTGAACGTTGTTCAGTTCTAGCCTATCCCGATTAACCGGGTAAATGATGCGAGAGACGCGAACCCTACTAACCTGGAGCAATTTCCATCGGACATTCCAGGCTTTGGAAGCAAGTGACTGGTTTCTTCCCTGCGGTTGTACTGTCTATCTCGGAACTCTGGATTACGCGGAACCGGTCCAGCCACGGCGGGTACGAAGTATTTTACGGCTGGACCGTCCGCTCAGTTTGATCTGCGAGACTTACTTCTGCTCGTATCGGCACACACCTGTGCGGAATGCATGGCGCACAACCGCTCCGCTATCGGTCACGAAGCGGTAGTTGCACTGATGATGAATGCTGCCGCTCTTGGAGCCATATGGCTGGTGCGACGTATGATGACCTGTGGCGTAAAAGAGCTGTTCGCTGCCGTCAGGTGCTGTCTTGAGAAGGCTCGGCTGACCAAACTTTGCAATCACCTCAGTCTTCGACTTGCCGACCCATTCATCGAAGTCATGCTCCTTACTGAGGTCGGGGCCGGCGCAAGCCGATAGAGCACCGATAAGGAGAAGCGCAGATAGTATTTTAAATCGCGTCATGTTTTGTCCCTCTGGGTATGATGTTGCTAAGTGACCAAATAATATGGCGTCACGTCATGATTTGTATCAAGTCGAAATCCAGAACCATTGATGCTGATCAAACTCGAACAACAGATATCAAAGAGGACTTAGCGTTCCAGCCTCCATTCGTTGTATGGTGGTTGCAGCCTCAATTTTATACGGGAAGCACAAAAAATGGGCAGCGCAGAAGGTACTAAGCATCATGACAGTGATCACTCGCAGAGACATCAACATGCCAATGCGCAGGCTCCGACACCGAACGATACGCTCGACCCCGTGTGCGGGATGATTGTGCAGGCATCTTCTGCCCATCAGCACGTTCATGAAGGGGAACGGTACTACTTTTGCAGTAGCAGATGTAAAGGGAAGTTCGTGGTCGAGCCTGGAAAGTACATTGCGACCGGGTCGAAGGAGCCTCAGGAGGCGCGCAAGGCGGGAACAATTTACACCTGCCCGATGCACCCGCAAATTCGACAACCCGCTCCGGGCAACTGCCCGATTTGCGGAATGGCTCTTGAGCCGGAAACTGCAACTCTCGACAGCGGGCCGAGCCCGGAGCTGGTCGACATGACCCGCCGCTTCTGGGGCGGCTTGATTCTCAGCGTGCCACTGCTAGCGCTGGAAATGGTTCCTCATATTTTCAACGTGCACCTCGTCAACCCGCAACTCTCAAACTGGGTGCAACTGGCAATCGCAACTCCGGTGGTACTCTGGGCAGGCTGGCCGTTCTTTGAGCGCGGCTACTCTTCTGTGGTGACGCGCCGTCTGAACATGTTCACCCTGATTGCGATGGGGGTTGGCGTTGCCTGGATCTACAGCGTGGTTGCAACACTCTTCCCGCACATCTTCCCGTCCGCGTTCAGAAGCTCGGAGGGGGCGGTGGCGGTATACTTTGAGGCCGCCGCAGTCATTACCGTCCTTGTGTTGCTTGGACAGGTTCTTGAGCTGCGCGCCCGTGAGCAGACGTCTGGTGCCATCAAAGCCCTTCTCGATCTGACGCCAAAGATGGCGCGGCGAATCAAGAGTAATGGCGAAGATGAAGACATCGCCATCGAGGCCATCACCGTTGGCGACCGGCTGCGGGTCAGGCCCGGTGAGAAAGTTCCAGTAGACGGTGAGCTGCTGGATGGGCGTTGCAGCGTGGACGAGTCGATGGTGACAGGTGAGTCCATGCCGGTCACCAAGACACCGGGGAGTAAGGTCATCGCAGGTACAATGAACCAGACCGGAAGTTTCGTGATGCGTGCCGACAAGGTCGGCCACGACACCATGCTGGCGCAAATTGTCCACATGGTCGCCCAGGCTCAACGCAGCCGAGCCCCAATCCAGCGTCTGGTGGACGATGTCTCTGCGTGGTTCGTTCCGACAGTAATCGTTATCGCGGCGCTGGCATTCGCGGCTTGGGCAATCTGGGGGCCAGAACCCCGTATGGCCTATGGCCTTGTGGCTGCCGTGTCCGTCCTCATCATTGCCTGCCCATGTGCCTTGGGGCTTGCGACCCCGATGTCAATTATGGTCGGCGTGGGACGCGGCGCTCAGAACGGCGTTCTAATCAAAAATGCCGAGGGTCTGGAGCGCATGGAGAAAGTCGATACCGTTGTAGTCGACAAAACCGGCACCCTAACGGAGGGCAAGCCGAAGGTAACCAAAGTCGTCAGTCTCGGAAGCTACGGTGAGGACGAAGTGTTGCGCCTCGCCGCCAGCCTGGAACGGGGTAGCGAGCATCCTTTGGCGTTGGCGATCGTTGCTGCTGCGAATGAGCGACAGCTACCGCTTCAGGAGGCCACGGACTTCGACAGCCCGGTCGGGAAAGGGGTGCTGGGGCGGATTGGTGGCCAGAGCATCGTGATCGGTAACGCTGCGTTTCTGGTAGAGCATGGCGTTGACATTGGCGCCCACCAGGAAAAGGCAGATGCTCTAAGGCAGGATGGCGCGACGGCGATATTTGTCGGTGTCGATGGCGTACTTGCTGGCATCGTAGCTATTTCGGATCCGGTCAAGCAAACGACACCGGAGGCACTTGCCGCGCTGAAGCGCGACGGAATCCGGGTGGTAATGCTTACCGGCGACAATCAGACTACCGCTAAGGCCGTGGCTCGGCGCCTGGGCATCGATGAGGTCGAAGCAGATGTGTTGCCGGACCGCAAAAGTGAAGTGGTGGAGCGTCTCCGGAGTGAGGGCCGGGTGGTGGCTATGGCGGGCGACGGGGTAAATGACGCCCCCGCACTGGCCGCCGCGGATGTCGGAATCGCGATGGGGACCGGAACCGATGTCGCCATTGAGAGTGCCGGAGTGACCCTGCTCAAAGGAGACCTTCAGGGCATAGTGAAGGCTCGCCATCTATCGGCGGCGACAATGAGAAACATCCGGCAGAACCTCTTCTTTGCTTTCGTGTACAACGCGGCCGGTGTACCTGTCGCAGCCGGATTGCTGTATCCGTCATTCGGCATATTGCTATCCCCGATCATCGCCGCGGCTGCGATGGCACTTTCATCTTTCAGTGTTGTTGCCAATGCCCTTCGACTTCGAGCCATCGACATCAAGTAGTCCTGAACGGGATTGCCTGCGGTCTCGGCTTCTTGACCTAAGTCAAGGAAGCCGGGACAGTGACGAGGTAGATTGCTCGTCAGGGCCAGAGCGTCCGGTTCTTGGCGCTCCTAGAACTAGGCGGAAGACATGAATTCGCATGCTGATGTGCCGTGGTGGCGAAGGTTTAGCACAATCGTACTGTTTGGCTTTCTCGCCGTCGGAGGATTCTACCTCTTCACGGAGCATCGGGCGCATCTATACGGAGCCCTCCCTTATGTGCTCCTCCTCCTTTGCCCCCTGATGCATCTCTTTCACCGTCACGGTAACAATCAACATTCACACCAAGGTCAATCCTCGGACCAGGTGACTACCCGTGAGAACGGGGGCCGGAATGTCTGACCACGGCAGTTCAGCCTATGGTCTCTGGTTTCTCGTGATAGCCAATAGTGCCGTCTTTATCCTGTTTGCATTGAGTTTTGTTAAACCGGAAACGCCACGGGACTGGCGGTCATTCGGAGCATTTTCGGCATTCATTGTTGCCTTGTTTGTGGAAATGTACGGGATCCCGGTCTCCATTTTTTTGCTCTCGGGATGGCTTCAGACCCGCTACCCGGAGCTCGATCCATTGTCACATGATGCCGGTCATCTCTGGTGGACCATCTTCGGATTTCAGGGAGACCCGCATCTCGGGATTCTCCATATAGCCAGCAGTGTCTTCATAGGGCTTGGCTTCTTATTGCTTGCGGCATCCTGGTCAGTCCTTCACAAAGCGCAGAAGGACGGTCGCCTGGCCACCATGGGCCCGTATGCCGCCATCCGGCATCCTCAATATGTCGCATTCATAGCCATCATGCTTGGCTTCCTGCTGCAGTGGCCCACAATCCTCACATTGGCAATGTTTCCAGCCCTCGTTCTCATGTATGGCCGCCTCGCAACAGCCGAGGAACGGGATGTCCGGGAGAAGTACGGGGATGCCTATGACCGCTACGCCGCGGTTACTCCAAGATGGATTCCAGCGCTAGTGAGCTGGCGCCGATTGGATAAGGGCAGTCCGAGCAAATCGTAACGACCGGTGAGCGCGGTCACACCGGTCGTACACTTCATCCTTGTCCCAGGGCAGGCGGTACCTTAATCATATAAGCAGCTAGTAACCGAAGAATATCTTGACCTTCCAGCGCTGGAAGGTTGTAGGATTTGAACATGGAATGCCGGGTTCCCCTTCATGTGCCTTTCAAGTGGCGCCGTATGGCGGCGCTGCTAGCCATGCTCGGCCTGATGTTCGCAAGCACGGTGGCATCCATCTCGCATAGTCTGGCGATGCCGTTGATGGGCGTGGCAGGTGTTTCCACCGACCATCGCCACCACGCGTCGTCGAACGAGCCTTCGGATGATCACCATCACTCGAACGGCCATAGCCATCCCAATGCGGAACAGGTTTTGGCCGACCAGGGACAGAATCCGGATGAGGGCTCCTGCGGCGAAGGATGCCTCCTCTGCAAGGATTGCTCCCTCTGCAGCTATGTGGATATGGGACAACCACAGCTCGGTGGCCCGACCAATCGAGACGCCTTCGAAGCTGTCCGACACATTCCTTTGCTAGACACCTTCCTGCCTGCAGCTATCGAGCCGCCTCGCGTCTGAACGAATCTGCTTTGCATTCCGCAGCACAACTTGCGGTGTGTACAGAATGGATCTGTTCAACTTAGAGGAAAGTCATGGCTCATATTGTATTCGGGGGTGCAGCAGCACTGGCGCTGCTGCTTGGGTCGGCATCATTTCAGGCGAAAGCTCAGCAGCCAAATCCCGCGGACCCGTCCGCGGCGGTACCGGTAACGGAATATCAGTCGGCGTTCACCGGCTATCGCAAGCCTCAATTCGAGCAAAAGCTCGACTGGCGTCAGGCGAATGACACGGTCCGTGATGTCGGCGGACACGCCGGAGCGCTAAAGGACCAACCACCAGGCAAATACGAGAGTGCGCCGGGAACTGCCGTTAGCGCGCCTGGCGCCAGTCATCAGGGGCATCGTCAATGAAAACGGTGGCCTATCGCCGATTGGCATTCTCAATCGTCCTTGTCTCGATCCTGGGCGCATGCGCAGGACCGGTCGCAAACCGTGCCTTCGAGGAAGTGGCCTCCACTTCCGAGCAACGCATTGGCCAGCGTCCGGCCTGGATCAAGTCACCCGAGGACGAACAGGCAGTCAGGGAAACCCTGAACCGTCTGCTGTCCAAACCTCTGTCGCCGGACGAAGCAGTTCAGGTCGCACTGCTCAACAACCGGCGCCTTCAGGCCGGATTCAGCGAACTCGGGATCGGGGCAGCGGACCTAACCTCCTCATGGCGTCCTGAAAATCCCGGCTTCTCGTTTGGGCGCTTCCGGAGAGGACAAGACATCGAGATCGAGAGAGCTGTCTCTATCGATCCGTTGCGCCTCCTCCTCCTTCCGATCTCCGCGGGGATAGAGAGCCGTCGTTTCGAAGCGACCAAGCTGCGGACGGCCAGTGAAGTCATGTCGCTGGCAGCTCAGACCAAACGGGCCTGGTACGAAGCCGTAGCTGCCGAGCAGACAGCAAAGTACGTGCAGCAGGTCCGGGACTCTGCAGAGGCGCAGGCCGAACTTGCCAAACGGATGCGTCAGGTCGGGAACTACTCGGTTCTGGATTACGCCCGCCAGCAGCTATTCTATGCAAGCGCTACAGCGCAGCTTGCAAAAAGCCGTGTCGTCGCAACGGTCGCAAGAGAGCGTCTGGCGAGGTTGATGGGGGTGTGGGGCCGTGACACCAGCTTCCGGCTACCCGAAAGGCTCCCCGACCTGCCGCAGTCGCCCAAGACAATGGCAAATGTCGAGGCCACGGCTATCGCCGACCGTCTGGATGTCCAGCTTGCGAAAGCCGAACTGGAGAGCACGAGGAAGGCCTATGGCCTGACCAATGCGACCCGGTTCGTCAACGTTCTTGAGCTCGGATTCCAGCGGAACAGCGAAAGCGGAGAAAAAGATCAGACCGGTTATGAAATCAGTTTCGAAGTGCCAATCTTTGACTTCGGCGATGCCAAGGCAACGCGAGCCGAAAGCATCTACATGCGTTCGGTGAATAACCTCGCGGACGTTGCCGTGAACGCCCGCTCAGCGGCGCGGGAAACTTACCTCCTGTACCAGGCGGCGTACGATCTAGCGCGGCACTATAGGGATGACGTGATCCCGGTCCGGCAGAAAGTCGCCGAAGAATCAGTGCTCCGCTATAACGGAATGCTCATCTCCGTCTTCGAGCTTCTGTCCGACGCGCAAGACCAAATCGCTGACGTCACCTTTGCGCTGGAAGCCCAAAGAGACTTCTGGATAGCGGACACCAATCTGACGTTTGTCACCATTGCACCTGTAGACGGCGCCATCGGATCGCCCGGCGGCGGCCGAGTCGCGATTACGTCCGGCCCAAGCGCAGGACATTAAGGAGAATACCATGCTTACCCGTCGCAATCTTATCGCCGCCGCAACCGGAGTAGCTGCAGCTGCCGTTGGTCGGTCAGCACTGGCAGCTTTGCCCGAACCAGCTTACTCGCCAGGGCCGAAAATGGTACCTCCGCCGCAACCCAGCACGGGGCGGCCATTTTATCCGGTGGTCACTCTGAATGGCTGGTCAGCGCCTTGGCGCATGAACGGCAAATGGAAAGAGTTCCACCTGGTTGCGGAGCCTGTAGTCCGGGAAATGGCCCCCGGTATGAAAGCCAATCTTTGGGGCTATAACGGCTCATCGCCAGGGCCGACCATCGAAGCCGTTGAAGGTGATTTCGTTCGTCTGTTCGTAACCAATAAGCTTCCAGAGCACACGACGATCCACTGGCATGGCCAGCTATTGCCCAGCGGGATGGACGGCGTGGGCGGATTAAGCCAGCCACATATTCGGCCGGGCGAAACCTATGTGTACGAGTTCCAGCTGAAGAAATCCGGAACCTTCATGTACCACCCGCACGCGGACGAGATGGTCCAGATGGCGATGGGGATGATGGGCTTCTTTGTCGTGCATCCTCGTGACCCGAACCAATACAGGGTCGATCGCGACTTCGTGTTCCTGATGGCGTCGTACGACATAGATCCAGGCGCCGCCACGCCTAAGGTCGCGGAGATGACCAACTTCAACATGTGGACATGGAACAGCCGTGTTTTCCCCGGCATCGATACGCTGCCGGTACGCATGGGCGACCGTGTTCGCATCCGGATGGGCAATCTCACGATGACGAACCATCCGATCCACCTGCACGGATATGATTTCTCGGTCACCGGCACTGATGGCGGCTGGGTTCCGCCCTCGGCGAGATGGCCGGAAGTTACGATCGATGTCCCGATCGGTTCAATGCGCGCGTTTGAGTTCGACGCCATCTATCCGGGTGATTGGGCAATGCACTGCCACAAGTCTCATCACACGATGAATGCGATGGGCCATAGCTTACCGACGATGATTGGCGTCAATCATCATGGCGTAGCCAAGCGCATTGTAAGCCTTATTCCCGACTACATGGTGATGGGCGAACGCGGCATGGCTGACATGGGCGAAATGGAAATGCCGTTGCCAGAAAATTCTTTACCCATGATGGCAGGGACAGGACCCTTTGGCCCTCTCGAGATGGGCGGAATGTTTACCGTCGTGAAGGTTCGTGAGGGACTGGCGCCTGGCGATTACAAGGATCCCGGCTGGTACAAGAACCCGCCCGGTACGGTTGCCTACAAATACAACGGTGACGTCAACAAGCGCGGCTGAAGAGCCGTAACTCAGCAGAAGGACAACTCAATGCTTTCGAATCATCGCAAAATGATGCTCATGCTGGTCAGCGGCACGCTCAGCCTAGCGGCCGTCGCCGTCTCCGCAGCGCCTGGCCATAGCGGCGGCCACGGTCACAACGACAAGAAAGAAGCCTACGATGGCCATGCTGCGGCCTTGGGCGAGCCTGGCGATCCGAAGGCCAACGCCCGGGTTATCAATGTCAACATGACGGACGAGATGCGCTTCAGCCCCGCGACCGTAATGGTCTCGCGCGGCGAGACGGTCAAGTTCGTGATCAAGAACAGCGGCCAACTCAAGCATGAGATGACGCTCGGCACCATGGATGAGCTGGTTGAGCATGCCAAGGTGATGGAGAAGAACCCGGAGATGGAGCATGACGATCCCAATGCGGTCACCGTCGATCCGGGTAAGACCAAGACCATCCTGTGGAAGTTCACCAAGGCGGGCACCTTCGATTACGGCTGCCTGGTTCCTGGCCACATGCAGGGTGGCATGAAGGGCAAGATCATCGTCCGCTGATCAGGAAGGTCATCATGTCCAACATCAGTGCCGTCGTGATTCTTCTGGTCCTGGCCGGGTGCGCCGCGCAGTCGAATCCACCCTTCCCGGTGGATGAGGCGGCCTGCGCGAAGGTCGGCCGGGCCGGCACGGCAGAGTATCGCCAATGCATCGCGGATCGAGTGACAGCCTACGACGAGCGCTCGAACCGCTGGCGCGTTGAACAGTCAAACTGAAAAGGAGTTGCATCATGAAGAAGCTTATCCTCGCCGCCGCCGTGTTTCTGGCTCTTGGTGGAGTGGGCCCTGATGCTTTTGCCCAGATGACGGGTAAGAGCGAAGGCGAGATCCGAAAAGTCGATAGGGACGCGAGCAAGATCACCATCAAGCACGGGCCGATCGAGGCCATGGATATGCCTGGCATGACCATGGTCTTCCAGGTGAAGGATCCAAGCTTGCTGGACAAGGCCAAGGTCGGCGAGACGGTCAGTTTCACCGTGACCAAGGACAGTGGCGCCATGGTCTTGACCTCGGTCGAGCCCAAGAAATAGGGGCCGGCAGAGGCCTCCCCTGGTCCGGATGGCGCCGTTGTGGGTCCTTCGGTCCACCACTCGGTCAGGGGAGGTTTTGCTGGACATCGCCCATGCCGTTAAAACTTAATTCTGCTCCATTTCAAGTGACCAGCCGCATGAAAGCCTGGCGTGACCATCATCACGTATCTTGGCGTCAAGTATCTCGGCGTCACGCTATCTGGGCGCTCATGCTTTTCGCTCTTGTGCTGCTGCTCCCGCCAGCAGTTCGCGCCCATACGGAATTCGGCCTCCAGATCGATATCGACCACGCTCTGATCGAGCCGCGAAACGGCACAAGTGCGGTCCTAAAATTCAGCATTCACAACAATACAAGCAGCATCATCCACCTGCTGCGGGTAGACACGCCGGTCGCGTCCGGCAGCCGGATCATGTTCAATGCGGGCGATGGACGTCAGTTGCAATTGGACTCGCTCGGTGTGAAGCCGGAGCAGGTTCTTGATTTCGCCACATCTCATATGTGGGTCGAGCTGACCGGGCTGAGGGAGACGCTGCGCAACGGCATGCATGTTCCCTTGCGTCTCATTTTCAGCGCCGGGCATTCGGTCGATGTTATCGGCGATGTCGGGGCGCATCATGACCATTGATGGCCGCCGGCCCCTCAAAATGCCTAATGGCCCTGCGTCACTTTGCCGTTTTGGAAGCTGCCAAAGTCGGTGTAGGCTATACTTATGATCGCTGGTTTGGCCAAAGCACTCAGTCTTTTGGTCGCTATCGGGCTCCTGCTGGGCCCGCTGGCGCCGAAGAGCGCCAATTGTGGCCCGGCGAACACCGCTAGCACGGCCCAGTTTGAAATTATTCATGCCTCGGCACCTGGTCACGATTGCTGCGACGAGGCCGATCAGACCGGTCTCGATGGCGCTGCCGATTTGTCGAAATGCAAGGTTGGCTGCATCGCTACTCCTGGCGTGAGCCTGCCCGCGCAATCTGCCATGACTTTGCATGTTGTTGAGGCTGAACCTTCATCCGCCGCCCGCGGCATCGCCGACTGGCTGCCGCCGCCACTTTACGACCCGCCGATTCTCCGC
>JAGXRD010000111.1 GCA_018336035.1 Alphaproteobacteria bacterium
CCCGCCGCTCTGGCTGATGCGCCAGGCGGGGCGGTACCTGCCCGAGTACCGCCAGACTAGGTTCGAGGCCGGCAGCTTCCTGCAGCTCTGCTATGACCCTGTGCGGGCCGCGGAAGTGACCCTGCAGCCGATCCGGCGCTTCGGCTTCGATGCCGCGATCCTGTTCGCCGATATTCTGCTGATCTGCCAGGCGCTGGGCCAGCATCTGGAGTTTCGCGAAAACGAGGGCCCGGTGCTGGAGCCGATCCGCACCTCGGGCGAACTGACCCGGCTGAATCCCAATGGCATTCACAAGACGCTGGACCCGGTCTACGAGGCCGTCGGACGCATCAAGGCTGACCTGCCCCCCAGCTGCACCCTGATCGGCTTTGCCGGCGCCCCCTGGACGGTAGCGACCTACATGCTGGAAGGCAAAGGGTCGAAGGATTACCCCGCCGCCAAGACCTGGGCCTTTGGCAATCCGGTCGGGCTCGACCAGCTGATGGAGATCCTGGTCGAGGCCACCGTGGCCTATCTCGACAAGCAGGTGCAGGCCGGCGCCGAAGTCGTGCAGCTGTTCGACACCTGGGCCGGCGTGCTGCCGGAACAGCAATTCCGCCGCTTCTGCATCGAGCCGGTGCGAAAGATCATCGCCGCGCTGAAGGCGAAATATCCCACCCTGCCGGTGATCGCGTTTCCGCGCGGCGCCGGCACCATGTACGAAGGTTATGCCGCCGCCACCGGCGCCGATGCGCTCGGGCTCGACTACACGATGCCGCTCGGCTGGTCGAAGGACCATCTGTGGAGCAAGCATGTCGTGCAGGGCAATCTCGATCCGCGTCTGCTCGTGGTCGGCGGTCCTGCCTTAGCCGAAGGTGTGCATCGCCTGCTCTCCGCCTTCAAGGGCCGCAACCACATCTTCAATCTCGGCCATGGCATCGTGCCGGAAACGCCGGTCCGCCATGTCGAGGAACTGGTGCGGCTGGTGAAAGGCTCCGAAGCGCTGGCCTGATCACATCATCGCCAGATCCTGAATCGCGGCGGCCACCATGCCGGTGCCGACCGCGATCATCAGGATGTCGCCGGCGACGCGGACGTATTTGTAGCCAGAGGGTGGGACGCTCAGACGGATGCTGAGGTCACGCGGCAGGTCATAGAAGATCACGTCGCGCGGCAGCGGATGGCCCATCATCCATTTCTTCGCCTGGCCCGGCGGCATGCAGCCATTGTTCTTTTTGGCGAGGCCCGGGGGGCAGCGGCCGCCCGGCGGGTTTCCGTAATAATCGCGGATCACCATGCGGTCGCTGTCGCTGAAACTGAAATTGATCGAGATGCTGTCTCCGCCGCCGCGATGGGCGCTACCACCACCCTTGCCGCCGCGTTCCTGCTTTTCCTTCTTCGCATGGCCTGGCGGATCGGCCCAGGCGGGCAGGGCAGTGGTGAGGCTGCCCGCGCCAACGGAGAGTGCGATGGCGGCTGCGGCAATGCGGAAAATACGGGGACGGATCATGGCTTGGGTCCGACTGGTTGCAGATGGCAGTGATCCTCCGGAACGATTGCGGCGTATCTTTGTCTCAGAAAGCGCGGAAATATGGTCGCAGGCCGCGCCGGTTCTTTGCCTGCGAAGCAGTCTTATTCTAAGTCTTAGGTCATGACCCAGAAAACAGCGGTGGTTCTTTTCAATCTCGGTGGACCGGACAGCCTGCCGGCCGTGCAGCCGTTCCTGTTCAACCTGTTCAAGGACCCGGCGATCATCCGCCTGCCCAATCCATTCCGCTGGCTGCTGGCCAAACTGATTTCCACGCGGCGCGCGCCGGTGGCGCAGGAGATCTATGCCAAGATGGGCGGCCGTTCGCCGATCCTGCCGCAGACCGAAGCGCAGGCAAAAGCGCTTGAGGCCGCGCTCGGTGGCAATTTCCGTGTCTTCATCGCCATGCGCTACTGGCATCCGTTTTCGGATCAGACCGCGAAGGCCGTGAAGGACTGGGGCGCCGAGCGTGTTGTGCTGCTGCCGCTCTATCCGCAATTCTCAACAACGACCACGGCGTCGTCATTCAGCGACTGGACACGTGCGGCGAAAGATGCAGGCCTGTCTGCGCCGACCGCCAGCATCGGCTGCTACAGCGACGAGGCAGGCTTTGTCGCGGCACAGACGGACCTGCTGCGCCAGGCATTGCCGGCAGCGGAAGCCAAGGGACCGGTGCGGATTCTGTTTTCCGCGCATGGCCTGCCGAAAAAAGTGGTGACGGATGGCGATCCCTATCAGATGCAGGTGGAACGTAGTGTTACAGCCATCCTGAAACAGCTGAACCGGCCCGAGCTCGACAGCAGCATCTGTTACCAGAGCCGTGTCGGACCGCTGGAATGGATCGGCCCGGCCACCGATGCCGAGATCACGCAGGCGGCCAAGGATGGACGGTCCATCGTGGTGGTGCCGGTCGCCTTCGTGTCGGAGCATTCCGAGACGCTGGTGGAACTCGATATCGAATATGCCGAACTGGCGCAGCATAACGGTGCCGCAAGTTACATCCGCGTGCCGACCGTCGGGATCCAGCCGGACTTCATCGCCGGTCTGGCGGGGCTGGTGCGTGGGGCCGCTTTCGACGGCAGGACGCGCTGCGGCACCGGCCCACGGCCCTGCGGCAATGACTGGCGCCGTTGTGCTTGTGTCGCCTGACGCTTAAAACTGCGGCATGCTATACGACTGGCTGAAGGCCCTCCATATCATCTCGATCATCGCCTGGATGGCCGGGATGCTGTATCTGCCGCGATTGTTCGTTTATCACGCCGTCGCGGAGATCGGCTCGAAGGAGTCCGAGACTTTCAAGGTGATGGAGCGCCGGCTGCTGAAGGCGATCATCAACCCCGCGATGATGGCGGCCTGGACCTTTGGCGGCCTCATGGTCTGGCTCGGCCATCACTGGGATCAGCCCTGGTTCTGGGCCAAGATCGCCCTGGTCATGGTCATGCAAGCCGTGCATGGCAAGCTGGTGGCCTGGCAGCGCGATTTCGAAAACGACCGCAACACGCGCAGCCAGCGGTATTACCGTTATGCGAATGAAGTGCCGACCGTGCTGATGATCGGCATCGTCCTGCTGGTGGTGCTGAAACCCTTCCTCTCCTGACAGGTCCTGTCAGCAGAGCATTGTGCTGTAACAATGTTCCTTTTGCGTGCTCATTAACCCGATGGTATGAGACGCCCCAAACCATCCGGCGATGGCCCGCACCTGTCCGGTACCCGTAAGATACCGTTGCGTCAGCGTTTCGTGCCATTGGTCACACAGGATGCGCTTGTCGTCCGTGCGATAGCCGCATAATTCTTCGCGCATGCAAAAAATAAGTGGGGGTCTCCCAATGTCTTTCCGTCAGTTCCGTACCGGCGCCCTGGCCGCCGCCCTGATCAGTGTCGGCTCGCTGGCGCCGACCGCTTTCGCCCAGGGCGGTCCGCAGGGCCCGCCGCCGGTGACGGTGTCCAAGCCGGTCCTGCGCAACATCGTCGAGATGGACGAATATACCGGCCGCTTCGATGCCGCCGCCTATGTTGAGCTGCGCGCCCGCGTCAGTGGCTATCTGGAATCGATCCACTTCCAGGACGGCGCCACGGTGAATGCCGGCGACCTGCTGTTCACCATCGACCGCCGCACCTACCAGGCCGCCTATAACCAGGCCCAGGCCTCGCTGAACACCCGGCAGACCGAGTTCGACCTCGCCAAGCTGGAATTCGAGCGCTACCAGAAACTGACCCAGACTGGCGCCGCCGCGGCTGCCACGCTGGACCAGCGCCGTCAGGCCTTCCTGTCGGCGCAGGCCGGTATTGCCGGTGCCCGCGCCGCCGCCGAGACCGCCCGGCTGAATCTCAGCTTCACCGAAGTGCGCGCGCCAATCTCGGGCCGCATCTCGCGCAAGCTGGTCACCGAGGGCAACCTGGTACGCGAGAACGAGACGCTGCTGACCACCATCGTGCAGCTCGACCCGGTGCATTTCTACTTCGACATCGACGAGCGCTCGTATCTGTCTTACCAGCGCATCGCCAAGAATGGCGGCAACAGCAGCAGTGGTGGCAGTAACGGCCGCGGCCTGAAGGTGTCCGTCATGCTGACCGACGAGAAGGCCTTCACGCATCAGGGTGTGCTCGACTTCACCGACAACCGCGTCGATGCCTCGACCGGCACGATGCGCCTGCGCGCGGTGTTCGAGAACAAGGACCAGTTCCTGACGCCGGGCCTGTTCGGGCGCATCGCGGTGCCGGGCAGCCCGCAGTATCAGGCGGTGATGATCCCTGACGAGGCGATCCTGACCGATCTTGATCGCCGCTATGTCTATATCGTCGGCGATGGCGGCGCGGTGCAGCAGCGCCCAATCCGCACCGGTTCGCGCACCGACAACTATCGCATCGTGCGCGAAGGCCTGAAGGGCGACGAGACCGTCGTGATCAATGGCCTGCAGCGCGTGCGTCTGGGCGGCGGCAAAGTGACGCCGATGCCGGTGGAACTGCCGCAGGTCTGGGGTGGGCTGATGTCGCTGCCGCAGCCGGCGGCGCCCGGCGGCCAGCAGGCGCCCGCCAAGTAATCCGAAGCTTATTCAGTTTTACGCCGCGAGGGCGCCATGAAATTCGGACATTTCTTTGTCGACCGGCCGATCTTTGCCGCCGTGATCTCCATCGTCACGGTTATTCTCGGTGCGATCGCCTTCTTCCAGCTGCCGGTTTCGGAATATCCCGAAATCGCGCCGCCGCAGATCAACGTCACCGCCAGCTATCCCGGTGCCGATGCCGAGACGCTGGCCCGCACGGTGGCGACGCCGATCGAGCAGGAAATCACCGGTATCGAAAACCTGCTCTACATGTCGTCGTATTCCACCGCCGACGGCCTGATGCAGCTGACCGTTACCTTCCGGCCGGGCACTGATCTCGACACCGCGCAGGTGCAGGTGCAGAACCGCGTCACCATTGCCGAGCCGCGTTTGCCGGAAGAAGTGCGCCGCCAGGGCATCCAGACGCGCAAGCAGGCCGGCGACTTCCTCATGGTCGTGCATCTGCTCTCGCCGGATGAGCGCTACGACCAGCTCTACATCGCCAACTACATGCAGCTGCGTATCCGCGACCAGCTGCTGCGGCTGGACGGCGTGGGCAACGTGGTGGTGTTCGGCGGCAGCGAATACGCCATCCGCATCTGGCTCGATCCCAACCGCATGGCCGCCTATGGCCTGTCGGGTTCCGACGTGGTCGCCGCCTTGCAGGCGCAGAATGTGCAGGTCTCCGGCGGTGCGCTGGGCCAGCAGCCTTCGCCCAACGACACGGCGCTGCAGGCGATTGTCACCACGCAGGGCCGTTTCTCGGATGCGCGCCAGTTCCGCGATGTGATCGTCAAGACCAGTTCCGACGGCCGCCTGGTGCGTCTGGATGATGTGGCCCGCGTCGAACTCGGCGCCAAGGACTATAACAGCCGCAGCTATCTCGACGGCAAGACCGCCATCGCCATGGGCGTGTTCCAGCGTCCGGGCACCAACGCGCTGGAAACCTCCACCGCCGTCATCGCCAAGATGGACGAGCTGAAGCAGGACTTCCCCGAAGGCCTGGAATACACCATCATCTACAACCCGACCGAGTTCATCGATGAATCGGTCAACGAAGTGTACAAGACCCTGATCGAGGCGATCATCCTGGTCGCGCTGGTGGTTCTGATCTTCCTGCAGAACTGGCGCGCGGCGCTGATCCCGATCCTCGCCATCCCGGTTTCGCTGGTCGGTACCTTCGCGGTCATGCTGGCCTTTGGCTTCACGCTCAACGTGCTCAGCCTGTTCGGCCTGGTGCTCGCCATCGGCATCGTGGTCGATGACGCCATCGTCGTGGTGGAAAACATCGAGCGCAATATTGCGCTTGGCATGTCGCCCAGAGATGCCGCACATGAAACCATGGACGAGGTCGGCACGGCGGTGATCGCGATTGCCGTGGTTCTGTCGGCGGTGTTCATCCCGACCGCCTTCATCCCCGGCATCACCGGTCAGTTCTACAAGCAGTTCGCGCTCACCATCTCGGTGGCGACGATCCTGTCGGCCTTCAACTCGCTGACCCTGTCGCCGGCCCTGGGTGCCGTGCTGCTGCGCAAGCATGAGGCCGGCCATGAGCCGAAATTCCCGCCGTTCCGCTGGCTGAACTCGGCCGGCAACAAGTTCAATTCCGGCTTCGACAAGATGAGCAACAGCTACGCCCGCGGCGTCAGCCGGATTGTGACCCGGCGCGTGCTGATGCTGGGCGGCTACCTGCTGCTGGTCGGCGCGACCTTCTTCATGTTCCGTACCGTGCCGCCGGGCTTCATCCCGCCGCTGGATCGCGGCTATGCCATCGTCGTCATCCAGCTGCCTGATGGTGCTTCTTTGAGCCGCACCGACGAGGTGACGCAGAAGGCGACCAAGATGATCGAGACCGTGCCGGGCGTGGCGCATGTCGTCGCCATCCCGGGCTTCAACGGCGCGACCTTCACCAATGCGACCAACGCCTCGGTGATGTTCACCCCGTTCACGGCCTTCGAGGAGCGCCTCGGCCAGGGCCTGACCGCGGATGCCATCATCGGCCAGATGATCGGCAAGCTGCAGGGTATCGAGGAAGCCTTCGTCATCGCGGTGCCGCCGCCGGCGGTGCCGGGCATCGGCTCTGGCGGCGGCTTCAAGATGCAGTTGCAGAACCGCACCGGCGACGATGTGCGTCCTATTCTGGCGGCCGCCTACCAGATCATGGGTATGGCGGCGCAGACGCCGGGTGTCACTGGCGTGTTCACCACCTTCTCGGCGGCCTCGCCGCAGGTGTTCCTGAATATCGACCGCGTGAAGGCGCAGATGCTGAACGTGCCGATCGCCAATGTGTTTGAGGCGCTGCAGGTCAATCTCGGCTCGGCCTATGTGAATGACTTCAACGCCTTTGGCCGCATCTTCCAGGTGCGTGCCCAGGCCGATCAGCAGTACCGCCTCAATAACGAGGATATCTCACGCCTGAAGGTGCGCTCGGCCACCGGCGAACTGGTGCCGCTCGGCACCTTGGTCGAGATCAAGGAGACCGCGGGTCCGGACCTGCTGCAGCGCTACAACACCTATGTGTCGGTGCCGCTGCAGGGCAATACGCCGCCGGGCGTGTCGACCGGCCAGTCGCTGGCGATCATGGAAGGACTGGCGAAGCAGGTGCTGCAGCCGGGCCAGAGCTTCGAATGGACGGAAATCGCCCTGCAGGAGCGGTCGACCGGCAACACGGCGACCTATGTCTTCATCCTCGCCGTCGTCTTCGTCTTCCTGGCGCTGGCGGCCCAGTATGAAAGCTGGGTGCTGCCGCTGGCGATCATGCTGATTGTGCCGATGAGCGTGCTGTTCGCCCTGTTCGGCGTCTGGGTCGCCGGCATCGACAACAACGTGCTGGTGCAGATCGGCCTTGTGGTGCTGATCGGCCTGGCGGCGAAGAACGCGATCCTGATCGTGGAATTCGCGCGCCAGCTGGAAGCCGAAGGCAAGTCACCGGCCGATGCGGTGATCGAAGCCTGCCGCCTGCGTCTGCGCCCGATTTTGATGACGGCATTCGCCTTCATCCTCGGCGTGCTGCCGCTGGTGGTCTCGTCGGGCGCCGGTGCGGAAATGCGTCGCGCCCTGGGCACGGCGGTGTTCTCCGGCATGATCGGCGTGACCTTGGTCGGCCTGTTCCTCACCCCGGTCTTCTACGTGGTGCTGCGCGCCTTCGTGTCGGGCCGGGTCTCCAAAGGCCAGAAGCACCAGGAACAGCCCAATCCCGCCGGCGAGTAATCGTCAGCTTCACGGCAAACGAAAAGGCCCGGTTTTCACGCCGGGCCTTTTTTTATTGCAACTTATCACCCCGGCCTTGAGCCGGGATCCCATTTTCTCTCTGCAAAGAAAAATGGGATCCCGGGTCTTCGCCCGGGATGACGCTGAATGACGGTGAAAGACAGCGGTCAGCGCAGAACAGACGGATCCAGCGTGAACAGCTCGGACGGATTCTCGACACCGCGCAGCGCGTAACGGCCGAGCGAGATGGCATACTCGTTCAGGCCGCCGGCGGCCTGCTTGAAGGCGGCTGAGTAGATCGCGCGCTGGTCGACGGAACGTGCCAGGCCGGAAATGCGCGACAGTTCGTTCACGGCGGGGCCGACCACGGTGAAATCGAGGCGGTCCTCGCCGCCGAAATTGCCGTACAGCACTTCGCCGACATGCAGGGCGACGGACATATCTGTAACAGGAAGCCCGGCATTGGCGCGGCGGTTGCGGACCTCGCGCAGGTCGCGCAGGCAGCTTTTCAGCGCCTTGATCGACTGCAGACAGGCATTCTGCAGATTGCCGTCGTCGCGGAAGATGGCGAGCACGCCATCGCCGACAAATTTCAGCACCTCGCCGCCATGGGCATGGATGGCAGAGACGGCAGCGCCGGCATAATCGTTCAGCAGCGGCATGATCAGTTCGGGCGACACGGTGTCGACCAGGCGGGTGAAGCCGCGCAGGTCGCTGAACCACAAGGCCGCCGTGATGCGCTCGGCTTCGCCGCGGCCAATCGTGCCGCTGAGCACGCGCTGCGCGGCATTGCGGCCCAGATAGGTTTCCGCCACCGTCTCGGCGATGCGCCGCACGCTGGCGGACCGCACGGCAGCCGCCGCGAAAGGAATCAGCGCATTCAGCGTGTCGAGCTGCCGGTCGCTGTAGCCCTCGCCATGCGCGGTGGTCCAGGAGGCATAGATCGAATTGAGCTGGCCGATCACCGCACGCTCGCCGAAGCGCGTCATGGTGACGAGGTAATCGGTATAGCCCTGCTCGGCCAGTTCGGGCAGCACGGGGAAGGGATAGTCGCTGCCGTTATGGCCGGTAATGCGGAACCGGAAGCTGTCGTCGCCGCTGGTTTCCAGATGATAGAAGGGGCTGGACTGCCATTTACGCTGGCCTTCCTCGCTGATCGAGCGGCCAAATTCGAACAGCTCCACATCCTGCTTGTCGGCATGCCAGGAAAAGATGCGGCCGGCCAGTACGGGATGCAGCGTGTCGGCGCCGAGCAGCGCGCGCTTCACCGGGATACCGGCTTCGTTCAGGTTGGTGCAGAAGTTGCCGAGGATTTCGCCTTCTGAATGCCCGTTGAGCGAGGCATCGGCGATTGAGCGGGCGATATTGGTGAAGACCTTGGGATCCATGCGCGCAAGATAGGACCGGGTTTTGCAAAAAGCGATGGGGCGGTGGATGAATCTGCGGCCAAAGCTGTCAGTAGCCGCACCGTCAGCGGCTGGTTAGTCGGTTTCCCAGCGCATCCAGCGGCCGTGATAATCGCCGGCACCCAGGTGGAAGTCCCTGCCGGCCGGATCATGGCCGTCCCACAGCGTCAGCGTCAGATCGGCGCCGTCCCTGGCGCGGCCGGGTTCGAAGCGCAGCCAGGCCAGCGGCGCCTGCGCGGTGGCGGACCTACCGGCCTGCTGCATGGCGGCCGTGATACGCTGCTGCTCGGGTGCTGCGATATATTGCCACACGATCGAATGATAGAGCACGAAGACCCCATTCAGTTTGCGCTGCTGCAGCTGTTGCGCGACGAAATCGGCGGCGTGACTGCGCGCGACCTCGATATCGCAGGCCGCCGCATGATCCAGCGCAAGAGTTACGCGCGCCAGACGCTCGGGCTGGCCAGCCCAGATGTAGGAGAGCAGGCGCAGGCGGTCAGTCGTGTTGCGCGCATCCAGCGGACTGACATCGCAGCCGGCGCGTGCCATGACGCGCGGCCGCTCAGCAGGCGCCTGCGGCCCGCTCCAGCGACAGCGCAGCAGCAGCGGCGCGGTCTGCGGTTCGCCATGCTGCCAGGTGCCGAAATCATAAGCGTAAGTATCCCACAGCTGATTGAGCCCGGCGCTGGCGCCGATCTCACAGGTCTGCAGCGGCAGCCCCGGGCAGAGCTGCGCCAGTTTCAGGAAACCACCGAGCAGCACGGCCGAACGCTGCGGATCGTTGGTCTGCGGCGGGCTTTGCAGATACTGCGCGAGCAGCGCGGCATGGCGCGTCAGTGCGGCATCGAGGTCTTCGGCGGTGATTTGCGCCGCGGCGTAAGACGCCGCGAGCTGCGGATCGCCGCCATCCAGCACGGCGCGATGCAGCGCGCCGGCCAATCGCAGCGGCAGTGCATCGGCCCGTGGATCGCCTGGCCAGTTCAGGATCGCTTCTGTCCACACCGACTTTGCGAGCAGACGTTCGGCGGCGAGATCGAGCAGCGTGCCGGTGAAGGGCGAGCCCAGCGTGCGGCAATAGTTGGCCTGGTCGCGGAAGGCGGCGATGACTGAATCGGGGGAGGACATGCCACATTTTGTCGAGTGCATGCCGTGAGCGTCCAGTGCTGCATTGCTGCGGGACAATTGACCATGAGCCCACCCGCCGCGTAGACAGGACCCGCCTGCCCGCTTGGCGGAATTGGTAGACGCACGGGACTTAAAATCCCGAGGCCGCAAGGCCGTGCCGGTTCGAGTCCGGCAGCGGGCACCAGATTTTCCTGACATCGCCGCTCTGCCTCCCTGTGGAAAACCGCTTGACTCAGATATCGCAAGGTATATCTTACGATATGTCAAAGGAGACAATCGTATGAGTGAACATTTAGAATTTCCACACATTCTCAAGGCCTTGCGCGATCACCGCTGTATCGGCCGCGGTGGCGGCCGCCGCCATTTCCGCGGCCGGCTGGCTGCGGCCCTATTCTCGGCCGGCGAAGACGGCCTGGGCGGTCATGGCTTCCGCGCCAGCCGCGTGGTCTCGGCCGCCGATCTGCAACTGCTGATCCTGGTGCTGCTCGAAGAGCATCCGCGCCATGGCTACGAGATCATCAAGGCGCTGGAGGAGCATACCTCGGGCTTCTATGCGCCGAGCCCCGGCGTGATCTATCCGGCGCTGACCTATCTGGAAGAGATCGGCCATACCAGCGTCGCGGCCGACGGCGCCAAGAAGCTCTACAGCCTGACCGCCACTGGCCGCACCTATCTGGCCGAGCACCGCGTGCATGCGGATACGATGATGGCCCAGCTGGCCAAGATCGGCGCGCGCATCGCCAAGGCGAAACGCTTCTTCCGCAGCGGTGACGAGATGCCGCAGGAGGATGACGATGTCACACGGCGCGATGCCGATCCGTCTTCGTCTATGAAGGCCGCGCGCCGGCATCTGCGTACCGTGCTGCAGGACAAGGACGAGGCCTCGCCCGAGGAACAGCGCCGCATCATCGATATCCTGGTACGGGCGGCCAGGGAGATCGGCGGCCAATAAGAGGTCTTCTGCCCATGGGCACAGCAACCATCAGTGACATCGCCTGGAAAGGACACGGCATGCGCGGCCATCGCTATCGCGTTACCATCGAACATCTCGGCACGCCGCGCGACGGCATGGACAAGCAGCCCGAACTGGTCTTCGAGGCGGTCAATCACGACGAGATCATCGGCATCGTGCAGCGCATCCGCGCTAGCGGCCATTACAGCGCGGATGAAGCCGCTGCGCTCGGCATCGGGCTGAAGCTGTTTTCGGAAGTGATGCTGAAGCGCAAGGACGATCCGCTGTTCCAGGCCTTGCGCCCGGCCATGAGCAGCTTCATCGGCGGACTGAAAGAGCGCAATCGCGACGCGGCGGCCTGATATTTACGGCGTGATATTCTGGTTGGTGCCGGGCCGGCATCGCATCGAGCTGCCTCAAGATGCGATGCCGGCCCGGTTTGCCACCCCCGGCAACCGGATAGGTGAAACCGTTACTGCGCCGCGAGCTGTGTGGCGCCCCACAGATCGGTGGTACGGTACGGGATGCTGATCCCCAGCACGGCATCGACATGGATGCCGTCATTGGCGAGCGGGAGCATCAGGTTCTCCACTTCGCTCCAGCCATTGAATTCGAAATTGTCGTCTTCCATCGGCATCGCGCCGCGCCGCCAGGTCGGCATGCCGTCGCGCACGGTGGTGATCAGGCGGGTGCGATTGGCCGCCCAGGCAAGCGGCCGCAATTCATCATACCAGTCGTTGCCGATGGTGCGGCCGATCGAGGCGGCGAAGGCGGCGCCGGCCATGCGGTAGCGAAAGCGCCAAGGGCTACGTTCCACATCGAGTATCCACATACGCGGCAGCAGCTCGGACAGTTCGATACGGTCGATCGACTGGCGCGATGGCAGATGCCCTTCGGCCGTACAGTTGCGCATCCAGTAATACAGCAGCTCGCGCACCTGCGGATGCCAGTGGTTGCCGCGCTCGGCGGCGCGGACGACGCGCCAGCTGCCGTCGAAGACGGGGGGCAGTTCAGAGATGAGGAAGGGCTGGGTCATGCGCACGGGCAGGACCCTATCGGGTCGGATCACTGCCCGCGCGTTACTTTCCGATTACGTGTCGAATCGAAAACCCCGAAAAAAGACTCAAGCCAAGCTTAAGCTTAAGCCTCACGCCTGCGGCAATGCGAGCCAGTGCAGGCTGAACAGGCTGTCTGCATCGGTCCACATCGCGGCTGGCCGGAAACCGGCTTTCTCGGCCAGCTGGCGGAAGCTGGCTGGCGTGTATTTGCAGGAATTCTCGGTGTGGATCGATTCACCGGCATCGAAGCCATAGCGGTGCCCGCCAACCGTCACCGTTTGCGCCTTGCTGCTGACCAGATGCATTTCGATGCGATGCTGGCGCGGATTGTAGAAGGCATAGTGATTGAAGCCGTCGAGATCGAAATCGCCGTCCAATTCGCGGTTGATCCGCTCCAGCAGGTTGAGGTTGAAGGCTGCCGTCACGCCGGCAGAGTCGTTGTAAGCCGCATGCAGCACGGCCGGGTCTTTTACCAGGTCGACGCCGATCAACAGTCCCGACCCTGCGCCATTACTATCGCGCAGCATGGCCGCCGCATTGCGCAGGAAAGCCAGCGCCTCGTCGGGCGTGAAATTGCCAATCGTCGAGCCGGGGAAAAAGCCGATGCGGGCGCGCGCCTGCGGCAGCGGCGCAGGTAAGGGCAGGGCTTGCGTGAAATCGCCAGCCACCACGCGCATGGTGACGTCGGGATAGGCGCGCATCAGCGGCGCAACCGCAGTCGTCAGATGCGAGCCGGAAATGTCGATCGGCAGATAGCCGGCCGGGCGCGGCAGGGCATTGAGCAGCAGCCGGATTTTTTCCGCAGCACCGGCGCCGAATTCCACCACCTCCACATCGGGGCCGATGATGCCGGCCATCGCCGGGCCCTGCTCGCGCAGGATTTTCCACTCGGTGCGGGTCGGGTAATATTCCGGCAGGCGGCAGATCTGTTCGAACAGTTCCGAGCCGCGCTGGTCATAGAAATACTTCGCCGGCAGGGTTTTCACCGCAGCGCTCAGGCCCGCATGGACGTCACGGGCGAAGGCGGTATTCCTTGGGGCCGGGCGCTCCTGGCGCCGCAGCGAGACAAGCGTACTCATGCATCCTCCGCGAGACGGATTCCGGAAAACTGCCAGCGCGCCGCCGGCGGGAAGAAATTGCGATAGCTGGCCCGGACATGGCCCGGCGGCGTGACGCAGGAGCCGCCGCGCAGCACGATCTGGCTGCACATGAATTTGCCGTTGTATTCGCCGATGGCGCCGGCTGCCGGCCTGAAGCCCGGATAGGGCTCGTAGCCCGAACGCGTCCATTCCCAGACCTCGCCGAACATCTGCAGCCGGCCCGGCGGTGCGCCGGCCGGGCGCGGATGCGGATGTGCGCGATCCAGGAAGCCGCCGCGGAATTCGCAGCGGCCGGATTGCGCGGCATGTTCCCATTCCGCCTCGGTGGGCAAACGCTTGCCGGCCCAGGCGGCAAAGGCGGCGGCTTCGAAGAAGGAGACATGGCAGACCGGTTCGGCCGGATCGAGGCTGCGCTTGCCATTCAGCGTGAAGATTTGCCAGGCGCCGTCGCGCTTGGCGTCGCGTGACCAGTAGAGCGGCGCGTGCCAGCCTTCGCGCTGGACCATCGCCCAGCCATCCGATAGCCAGAGTTCGGGCTGGCTGTAGCCGCCATCTTCCATGAACAGCAGGTATTCGCCGCAGGAGATCGGCCGCGAGGCGATGCGATAGGGATTGAGCAGCACGCGATGGCGCGGGCCTTCATTGTCGAAGGCGAAACCGTGGCCGTCATGGCCGATCTCGACGATGCCGCCGGCGAAGCTGACGAAATCGAGCGGTGGCGGCATGTCGCGTGCGAAACCCTGCGCCGGCTGATAGGCCAGCGAGACCGGATTGCGCCAGAAGGCATGCTTGATATCGGTAAGGATCAGTTCCTGATGCTGCTGCTCATGCGCCAGGCCGAGCGCCAGCAGCGGCGCGATCTGTCCGAGCGCGGCTTCGTCGATGCGCGCGATCAGCTCTTCCATCGCGGCATCGACATAGCGGCGATACTGCGTGACGGTATCGGCGGTGGGGCGGCTCAGGATGCCGCGTTCGGGACGCGGATGACGCTCGCCAACCGCCTCGTAATAGGAATTGAACAGGTAGTTGAAGTGTTCGTCGAAGACGCAATAGGCCGGCTGATGCGGCTGCAGCAGGAAGGTCTCGAAGAACCAGGTGGTATGCGCGCGATGCCATTTCGCCGGGCTGGCATCGTCCATCGACTGCAGCATCTGGTCTTCCGGGGTCAGCGGCTCGACCAGCTTTTCCGTCAGTGCCCGCACGGCGCGATAGCCTTCCAGCAAAGCTTCGCGGGCCGCGAGGGTCTGCACTGGCCGCGGTGCCGGCTGGTCAGCTTCGTAAATTGCCGAAACCACCTCGGGCTTTTCCGCACTGAGATCGGCCGGGCCGATCTCTTCAAAGCTGTCGGCTTTGTCGAGGATTCCAAGCTTTTCGAAGATAGCTGTGCCGCTCATCGCTCTGGCTCTCCCCTGACGTGCCGGCCCAGACATGCTGGATGGGCGCGCGCCGCAAAACAGGTTATGGCGTCGCGACCGGAGGCCAGACACCCGCAAATTTGTTAACGCCTTGGCCGGGCCGAGGTTCCGGTTTGCGCGTCCCCGCCGGTGAGAGAATGGGCTTCTGTTCCGCCAAATCCAGAGCCGGATCATGACGAGCGCGTGACTGCTGCCGGAAACTGTCAGACCCGGAAATCCGGCATTACCGAGAACACACTTTCGGTGCCGTGACCCGCCATTCTATCCTGCCGGCATGACAATACAGACGGACTGGCGGACGGCGGTAAAGGTGCGGCGCGCAACTGCGCTGGCCGACGAGCGCGCGATGCAGGGGCGCACGACGGTATTCGACTTCGGTGGCACAGGCGGCGGCAACCAGACCTGGATCGGCAGCGTCCAGGTCGCACCGGGCAGTAATACCGGCCCGCATGATCACGGCCGCCATGAAGTGATGGTCTATGTCCTGAAAGGCCGCAGCGAGATCCGCTGGGGCGAACGGCTGGAATATGCCACCGAGATCGAACCGGGCGATGCGGTGTATTTCGCGCCTGGCGTGCCGCATCAGGAGTGCAGCCTGGAAGCGACCCAGATGGTGGAATACCTGGTGGTGCGCAGCGACAACGAGAAGATTGCCAACCGCCTGCCAGGGATTGTGCCGGTGGAAAATCCGCGTTTGTTCGGGCCGTCAGAAGCTTAGCCTTTGAGATGACTCTCGATCAGGCGGGTGGCGGCATCGACCAGTGCGCGCGCCGGCCCGCCGCCGGCATGGAAGATCTGTCCCGAAACGAAGGCCCCTTCGATCAGCAGCATGAGACCATCGCCCAGCTGCTTCGGATCGTCGGCACCCATATCGGCGGCCAGCTCGGCCAGCTTGAGCCGCAGCTTACGTTTGTGGTCTTCCGACACCCGGCGGGCCGGATGTGCGTCGTCGGGATATTCCACTGCTGTGTTCGACAGCCCGCAGCCGCGATAGTTGGGGGCGCTGGCGCGGTCGTTCAGGCTTTGCAGGAAATCCATCAGGCCGGCGCGCGGATTGTCGCGTCCGGCCGCATCCAGCCGCGCTTCGAAACGCTGCCAGAACTCGGCGTCGTAGTCGCGTAAATACGCGGCCGCCAGCTCGTCCTTGGACGGGAAGGCGCGATACAGGCTTGGCTTGGTGACGCCGGCTTTGGTGACGATCTCGTCGACGCCGACGGCGCGGATGCCCTCGGCATAAAACAGCTCGCGCGCGGTGCGCCGGATCTTGTCGGCGGCGCGTGGCGCACCGCTCTTCGCATCCACCGGCAGGGCGGGGTTGCTGCCAAACGGCGTCTGGGCCGGATCGGACTGGCTTTTGCGGGCCATGAACGCGGGTTCCTGAATGCGACTTGACAATGTTACCGATCGGTACTCATAGTCGCGCATCATTTAACGTACCGGTCAGTCACATGAACATAGCACGCCCCACCTTCCTTGGCCAGAAATATGCGTTCCTGGTTGTCGCCGTCATTTTCGTCTGCCTGCTGGCGGCGGCCGGGCTGCGCTCCAGCCCCAGCGTGCTGCTGGTGCCCTGGGAAAAGTCGTTCGGCTGGAGCCGTGACACCACCTCGCTGGCCGCCGCCATCGGCATTTTCCTCTACGGCCTGGTCGGGCCGTTTGCTGCAGCATTGATGCAGAGTTTCGGCATCCGCCGCACCCTGCTCTGTGCCCTGGTGCTGATGTCGGGCGCGACCATGCTCTCGACCCTGATGACCGAGGCCTGGCATCTGATCGCTACCTGGGGCGTGTTGACCGGCCTGGGTTCGGGCGCCATCGCGCTGGTGATGGGGGCGACGATCACCAACCGCTGGTTCGCCACCAATCGCGGCCTGGTCATGGGGCTTCTCACCGCCAGCACCGCCACCGGCACGCTGATCTTCATTCCACTGCTGTCCATGCTGGCCGAGCTGGGTGGCTGGCCGCTGGTGACCTGGACCGTGGCGCTGGCCGCCGCTGCCCTGATCCCGCTGGTCTGGTGGCTGCTGCCGGAACGGCCGAGCGATATGGGCCTGCTGCCCTATGGCGCCACCGAGGCGCCGGCGGCGGCGGGTCCGGCGCAGAACCCCCTGGTCTTCGCTGTCGCCGCGCTGGGCCGCGCCTCGAAGAAGGCCGACTTCTGGTTCCTGTTCGCCACTTTCTGGATCTGCGGCTTCACCACCAACGGCCTGGTCGGCACGCATCTGCTGTCATTCTGCGGCGACATGGGCCTGGCGGTGACCACCGCGGCCGGCGTGCTGGCGCTGATGGGGTTCTTCGACCTGTTCGGCACGACCGCCTCGGGCTGGCTCACCGACCGTTACGATCCGCGCAAACTGCTGTTCATGTATTACGGCCTGCGTGGGCTGTCGCTGGTCTACCTGCCCTATACCGACTTCTCGCTGGCGAGCCTGTCGATCTTCGCGGTCTTCTACGGGCTGGACTGGATCGCCACCGTGCCGCCGACCGTGAAGCTGGCGACCGAGGCTTTCGGCGAACGCGATGCGCCGGTGGTGTTCGGCTGGATCGCGGCGGGGCACCAGCTCGGCGCGGCGAGTGCGGCCTTCTTCGCCGGCTGGATGCGCGTGCAGCAGGGCGATTACCTGCAGGCCTTCATCATTGCCGGCGTGACCGCCGTGATCGCGGCTGGGCTGTCGCTGCTGATCAAGGGCAAGAAGCAGGCGATGCTGGCGGGGGCGTAGCATAACATTCCGTCATCCCGGCCAAGCGAAGCGCGAGCCGGGATCCCATTTTGTCTGTTCAAAAACAATGGGACCCCGGGTCAAGCCCGGGGTGACAGCTGAGTTCACACCGCGCGCGTCGCTTTGATCGATGACACCAGTTCCGCCGGTGTCGTCACCGGCAGGCCGCAGGTCGGCCCGAGGCAGACATAAGCCGTCGGTTTGCCGTCGATCTGCGTCTTGCCGATGGCCGGATGCGTCTCCGGCAGCGTCGCATCGGGCGCACTGACCAGCAGCACGCGGTTGGGCACCGAGACCCTGTAGGCAGCGGCGACCAGCGCATCGGTGGCGGGATCGCCGCGGCGGCCGATGATCGCGACCTGCACGGCATTGAGGAACAGGTCGACGCCGTTGAGGAAGCTGCCCATCGGGAAGAAGTTGCGCCCGATCTCGGCGGAGAAGGCATCGAGCAGATTCTGCGCGCGCTCGCGCCAGACCAGATCGCCGGTGAGATACCACAGCCGCGCAAACACGCTCACCAGCACGCCGTTGCCGGCCGGCGTCGCATTGTCGGCGGCGTGGCGTGTGCGGGAAATCAAATCCTCGGCCTCGGTAGAGGTGAGGAAATAGCCGCCATTCACCGTGTCGGCGTAGTCGCTTTCGACCACATCGAGCCAGCGCTTGGCCTGTTCGAGGTAATCCGGACTGCCGGTGGCCTCGAACAGCGCCAGCGCCGCCGCAGCCATGTTGGCGTAATCATCCAGCAGGCCGGGGCTGACCAGGATATCGTTGCGCCAGCTATGGCCGAGGCGATGATCGCCATACTGCATGGTAGCCGTGATGAAGCCCCAGGCGCGTTCGGCGGCCTGCAGCCAGTCCGGCCTGCCATACTGCAATGAAAGATCGGCCAGGCTCTGGATCATCAGGCCGTTCCAGTCGGCCAGCACCTTGTCGTCCCAGCCCGGCTTGATGCGTTTGTCGCGCACGGCGAACAGCTTTTCGCGCGCGATGCGCAGGCGTTTTTCGCCAGCCTCGTCTTTCAGGTCGGGTTCGAGCGAGCGGCGCAGGATGGTCTTGTGCTCCCAGTTGCCGTCCTCGGTGACATCATAAGCTGCGCAGAACTCGCCGGTGTAAGGCCCAAGCACGGCGGCGATCTCGTCCTTGTCCCAGACGTAGAACTTACCTTCCTCGCCTTCCGAATCCGCGTCCTGCGTGGCCGCGAAGGCGCCGCCGTCGGCAATCATCTCGCGCAGCAGCCAGGCCACCGTCTCGTCGATGCGCTGGCGCAGTACCGCGTCTTCGGTTTCGGCCTGCACCAGAGCCATATGCGAGAGCAGCTGCGCATTGTCGTAGAGCATCTTCTCGAAATGCGGCGCCAGCCATTCGGCATCGGTGGAGTAGCGCGCGAAGCCGCCGCCGAGATGGTCGTAGATGCCGCCCTGCGCCATGCGGGTGATCGTGTTGACCACGGCAATCGAGTAATCCGGGATGCCGGTACGGAGATACGCGCGCCACAGCAGGTCGAACAGGCCGGTCTGCGGGAATTTCGGCGCGCTGCCGATGCCGCCCTGTTCGGGATCGACATGGCCGAGGATCTGCCCCGCCACCTGGTCGAGTACCTCGTTGCTGAGCGGCAGGCGATCGCGGCTCTGCGGCTTGGCCAGGTTGCGCAGCGCATTGACCAGCATCTTGGTATTCTGCGCCACGGCGTCCGGCTTCTGGGTATAGGCCTCGTGGATTTTTTCCAGCACCTCGCGGAAGCCCGGCCGGCCATAGCGGCTTTCGGGCGGAAAATATGTGCCGCCCCAGAAGGGCTCGCCCTTCGGCGTCAGGAACATGGTGAGCGGCCAGCCGCTCTGTTCGCCCAGCACATGCAGCGCGTTCATGTAGATGGTGTCGATATCGGGGCGTTCCTCGCGGTCGACCTTGATATTGACGAACAGCTTGTTCATCACCTCGGCAATCGCCGGGTTCTCAAAACTTTCATGCGCCATCACATGGCACCAGTGACAGGCGGCATAGCCGATGCTGAGCAGGATCGGCTTGTTGGCAGTCTGCGCCGCCGCCAGCACCTCAGGCGACCAGATCTGCCAATGCACCGGATTGTCGCGATGCTGCTGCAGATACGGCGAGGCGGCCCGGTCAAGGTTGTTGCGGCCAAGATCGGGTTGATTGGTCCCTGACAATGCGGCACCGGTCATGCTAGGTATTTGTCCTGCTTCTCAATTTTGGGCATTTCGCTCCTAACCATATGGTGCAGCGATGAAGGTGACTGTCAATGTCGATTGCACGCCGGAGGAGGCCCGCGCCTTCCTCGGCCTGCCGGATGTGCAGCCTCTGCAGGAGGCCGTGATGGCCCAGATGCAGGAACGCATGCTGGGCTCGCTCAAATCCATGGACCCGGAAGTGCTGCTGCGCACCTGGGGCCCGATGGGGATGAACAACCTGGAGCAGATTCAGAAATTCTTCTTCAGCCAGTTCCCCGGCGGCATGTCGGGGGGCGGCGCTGCCGGCGGCACCACGACGGGCAAGAAATAAGGCATCATGGCAATCCGATATCAGGTCCGCTCCCCGGCCAAGCTCGGCGACCCGTCCGATTTCTACCGTGCGCATATTTTCGTCTGCACCAACGAGCGGCCGGAGAACCATCCGCGCGGCAGCTGCGCCCGGCGGGGGATCGGCGCCGAGAAGCTGCGCAATTACATGAAGGCGCGCGCCAAGGAACTCGGCCTGGGGCTGGAAGACGGCGTGCGGGTCAACAATGCCGGCTGCCTGGAGCGCTGCGAACTGGGGCCGACGCTGGTGATCTATCCCGAAGGCATCTGGTACCGCGCCGAGACCTTTGCCGATATCGACGAGATCCTGGACACGCATGTGAAGAATGGCGGTCGCGTCGCGCGTCTGCTGCTCAAGCCGGAAGACGGCCCGGATCACAGCGAAAAGAAAAAGTGAGCGCCCGCGCCACCCATCCCCTGTTTGTCATGGCCGGGCTTGACCCGGCCATCC
>JAGXRD010000112.1 GCA_018336035.1 Alphaproteobacteria bacterium
GACGCGTTCAGTCCAGATATGGATGGGGCGCCAGCCGCAGCCGGCGCCCCGCCATTTGATCGGTCAGATGCCGATTATTTCATCGCGCATTTGGACGCATAAGGGTCAACCAGGTCCTTGTAGACCGTGCTGACCGTGCGGATGTCGTACTCGCTGTCCGACACCTTGTAGACTTCCTGCTGATACACGTTGTGGATCGGGAAGTGGTTGTTGCCGAACTTCATCGGACCGCGCACCGAGTCGAACTTGGCGGCCTTCAGAGCGCTGCGGACAGCGTCCTTGTCCTTCAGGTTGCCCTTGGTGGCGATGACGGCCGAGTTGATCAGGTTGATCGTGTCGTAGGACTGCGCGCCATAGAAGGAGGGCGTGTCCTTGTGCTTCTTCTTGAACTCGGTCACGAACTTCTGGTTGGCGGCATAGGGCAGATCGGGCGCCCACCACAGCGTCTGGAAGGTATCCAGCGTCAGGTCTTTCTGCAGTTTCAGCGTGATCGCGTCGACGGTGAAGGTGGTGTAGAGCGGGATGTCCTTCTTCAGGCCAGCCTGGCTGTACTGCTGGAAGAACTGCACGCCCGCACGGCCCGGGAAGAAGACGAAGACGGCGCCCGGCTTTGCGGCGCGGATCTTCGAGATTTCCGCCGAGAAGTCGAGCTGGTCAGGCCACTTGGTCATGTCCTGGCCGACGACCTGGCCCTTGAAGGTGGACTTCACGCCGTTGGCCATATCCTGGCCGGCCGCGTAATTCGGCGCCACGATGTAGAGCGACTTGATGCCCTTCTGGTTCAGCAGCTCGCCGGCGGCCATGGTGTTCTGGTCGTTCTGCCAGGAGGCGGCGAAGAAGTAGGGATTGCACTGTTCGCCAGCCAGCGGCGAGGGACCGGCATTCGCGCTGATCAGGAAGGTCTTGTCGTCGGTGACGGTCTTGTATGAGGCGAGCAGCACGTTCGACCAGATGTAGCCGGCGACGAAGTCGACCTTGTCGCGCTGCATCAGCTTTTCGGTCTTCTGCTTGCCGACTTCCGGCTTCTGCTCGTCGTCTTCGTAGACGACTTCGACCGGGATGCCGCCCATCTTCTTGCCGAGATGCTCGACCGCCAGTTCGACGGAGTTCTTCATATCCACGCCGATCGCGGCATTCGGGCCCGACAGGGTGGTGACGAAGCCGATCTTGATCTTCTTGTTCGCCTGGGCGGCGGCATCGCCGGCCACGAAGGGCACGGACGCGAGCGCCAATGCGCTGGTCAGGCTAAGCAACGTCGAAAATTTCATGGATAGTCTCCTCTCCCTGCACGGTACCGGTCTGCTCCCGGTCCACTGCTTTCACTGTTATGGCCCCTGCTGTCTGCCCTGAAGGAGACGGCGCATGCCCCGGTACGCAACTGTACTCTACGCCTGCACGATACGTCCAAACCGACCTTTCGCCACATTGCTGCGGCGGGACGCTTCACGGCGGATTTATGCTGCTGGTCGAAGACCTTGCGGCCTGGCCCGGGTCGCTTGCAGTGCGACCTTCGCGGCATTTCCTCCGTTATTATCGAGTAGGTACTATAATGCCGGTCCCGGACCCCGCAAGCATTATTCTGCATGTCAGGGCTGGGTCCGACGCAAGTTCCTGCCTCGATACAGCTTAATCCTTCCCTGGCGGCAGCCAATGGACGCAGGGGAGGTAAACTTGCACTTTTACGCCCGTCAGGACGCGGCCGCCGTTTCCGTCTCGGCGGCCCTTTTGCGCAACACGAAACGCTGCACCTTGCCGCTTTCGGTGCGCGGCAGTGCATCGATGAACTCGATCTGGCGCGGATATTTGTAGGGCGCGATCTCGGCTTTCACAAAATCCTGCAGCGCCTTCACCGTGGCCGGCGTGTTCTGCGTCTTGTCGCGCAGCACCACATAGGCCTTCACCACCTGGCCGCGTTCGGAGCAGGGCGCGCTGACCACGGCGCAGTCCTGCACCTGCGGATGCAGCAGCAGCACGGATTCCACTTCCGGACCGGAGATGTTGTAGCCGGCCGAGACGATCATGTCGTCGGCGCGCGCCTGGTACCAGTAGTAGCCGTCCTCGTCGCACAGATAGGCGTCGCCGGTGAAGTTCCAGCCATTCTGCACATAGGCTTTCTGGCGTTCCGGATTGTCGAGATAACGGCAACCCACAGGCCCGCGGATGGCGAGACGTCCGACGGTGCCGGGGGGGACGGGCTTGCCGTTCTCGTCGAAGATGGCGGCTTCATAGCCCGGGATCGGCTTGCCGGTGGCGCCGGGGCGAATGTCGTCGCCTTCCGATGTGATGAAGATATGCAGGATCTCGGTGCCGCCGAGCCCATCGATCAGTTTCACGCCCGAGACCTTGTGCCAGCCTTCATAGGTGGCGAGCGGCAAAGTCTCGCCGGCCGAAACGCCTTTTTTGAGCGAGGAGATATCGTAATCCTTGGCCATGTCGGTCATGGCGCGATACGCGGTCGGCGCGGTGAAGGAGATCGTGACCTTCTTGGCCTGGATCGTCTCCAGCATTTTCTGCGGATTGTATTGTTCCACCAGAACTGTAGACGCACCGACATGCATCGGGAAGGTGACCAGCGCGCCGAGCCCGAAGGTGAAGGCCAGCGGCGGGCTGCCGGTGAAGATATCGTCCTTGGTCGGGCGCAGCACATAGCGGTTGAAGGTGTCGCAGATCGCCATCACGTCGCGATGGAAATGCATGCAGCCCTTGGCCGGGCCGGTGGTGCCCGAGGTGAAGGCGATCAGGCAAACGTCATCCCAGGCGGTGTCGAGCGTCTCGAACTCCACCGGCTTGGTCGCCATCCGGGCTTCGAGCGAATCCTCGATGCCTTCGTCGTAGAAGTAACTGATGCGCTGAAGGTGCTTCGACTCCTTGCGGGTGGTCTCCATCTCGTCGCGCAGGCGCCAGTCGCAGATCGCGAATTCGATCTCGGCCTTCTCGGTCATGTAGGTGAGTTCGCGCCAGCGATAGAGCGGCATGGTGGCGACCGCGACGGCACCCACCTTCATGACCGCGAACCAGCAGGCGACATACATCGGATTGTTGGGCGCACGCAGCAGCACGCGATTGCCGGGTTTGATCCCGTAATCCTGCACCAGCACATGCGCGATGCGGTTGGCGGTCTCCAGCAGGTGGCGATAGGTCCACACTTCGTCGTTGTAATAGATCGCCGGACGGTCGCCGTGGATCGCGGCCTGCTTGTCGAGCAGCTCGCGCGCGCAGTTCATGCGCTTGGGATAAGCCTTCAGCTCGGGCAGCGTGTCCCAGAGCATGACCGGCCACTGGTCCTGCGGCGGCAGGTGGTCGCGGGCGAAAGTGTCAGTATGAGCGGACGGCTCGAAGATGTGATCAGTGCGGGACATGGCGAACCTCAGAAGACGACGAGACAGGTTCGGCGAACGGGAGAGGCATTTCGATACGCACCGCATCTGACGGCGGTGTTGCACGGCCGGCGGCATCATGGCCGCGGACGTAATAGGTGTAGCGCAGGCCGCCCAGCACCACCTTGTCGGCATGCTTGGTCGACTTCACCGCTTCGGTGACGCGGGCATCGCCGTCATCCTCGGCGCGATAGACATTGTAGCCGGCGATCTCGGTGCTGCCGGCCACCGCCTTGTTCCAGGTGAGCTTGACCTGGCCTTTTTCAACAGTCGCCGTGAGGCCCGCGCCACCGTCAGGCCAGCGCGGCGCGTTGCCGTCGGTGACATCGGGCGGTGCCTGCATCAGGCCCTTGGGCCAGAGGAAGCAGGTCACTTCCTTGAATTTCTCGTCGAGCTGCTTGCAGACATTGCAGTAGATGCAGCGCACGATCTGGCCGCCGCGCTGCTCTTCCACCTTCTTGACCCAGTCGGGATCGGCCAGCAGCTGGCGTGCCATGCCGATCATGTCGGCCTGGCCATTCTGTAAAAGCGCCTCGGCATCCAGCGGGTCGCTGATCTTGCCGACCGAGATGACAGGCACGGTGAAGCCCTTGGCGTTGATATACTGCTTGATGGCCGCTGCCATATGGGCGTGCGGCAGGGGAGGATACCAGTCGCCCGGCATGCAGCGGTCGCCGGAGTAACCCGTGTAGGGATAGAGCGGCTGGCCTTCGCGATGCACCGCATCCTCGAACTTGCCGCCGACCGAGAGCGAGATGTAGTCGACGCCGAGCTGCGCCATGCGCAGCGCGATCAGCTTGGCATCCTCGACGGTATAGCCTTCCTTGATGGCTTCCTCGGCGAGGAAACGCACACCGACGGTCCAGTCATGGCCGACATATTTGCGCACGCTCTGCATGACGCGGCCGAACATGGCGAGCCGGCCTTCCAGTGTGCGGCCATCATAGCCGTCGCGGCGCGGATTGCGGCGCGACAGGAAAGACGACAGCGTATAGGCATGCGCCGAATGCAGTTCGCAGCCATCGTAGCCGGCTTCGCGGGCGCGCAGGGCGGCGCGGCCGAATTCGTCGATGATGCGCTCGATGTCGTCTTCGCTCAAAGAGTCGATGGTCTGGCGCCAACCGGAGCGCGCCACTTTCAGGAAATGGATGATCTGCGGCACGACCTTGCTGTCGGAGGTGTCATGCACCTGATTGGTCAGTTCGCGATGGCCGGGGATGAATTCGTCATCCGACAGGCGCAGCAGCGGGCCGGACTTGTTGGAATGAACCGCGGTGGCTTCCACCACGATCAGCCCGACATGGCCCTGGGCGTAGCGCACATAGCGGTCGATGATCGGCTGGTTGACGAAGCCGTCTTCACCCGACAGCCGCGTCACCATCGCCGGCACGGCGATGCGGTTCGGCAGCGTCACGCCGTTGAGTTTGAGCGGTTCGAGGATTTTCATGCCTTATCCTCCGCAGCCCAGTTGGCATAGGTCTGGCCGGCGATCACCAGCTTGTTGACCTCGGTCGTGCCCTCATAGATGCGCAGCGCGCGCACTTCGCGGTACAGGCTTTCCACCATCACGCCACGGGTGACGCCGAGGCCGCCCCAGAGTTGCACGGCGGCGTCGATCACGCGCTGCGCCGCTTCGGTGGCATACATCTTGGCCATGGAGGCTTCGCGCGTCACACGCGCTGCGCCCTGATCCTTGGTCCAGGCGGCGCGATAGATCAGCAGCGCGGAGGCATCGATCTCGGTTGCCATGTCGGCGATCTTGGCCTGGGTCAGCTGGTAATCGGCGAGCTTCTGGTCGAAGACCTTGCGCTCATGCACGCGGTTGAGCGCCTCGTCCAGCGCGCGACGGGCAAAACCAAGCGCCGCCGCCCCAACGGTGGAGCGGAAAACGTCGAGATTGCTCATGGCGATCTTGAAGCCTTCGCCGGGCTGGCCGATCAGGTTGCCGGCCGGAATCACGCAATCCTTGAATTCAAGTTTGCCCAGCGGATGCGGCGCGATCACATCGATCCGCTCGGCCACGCTGAAGCCCGGGGTGCCGGCCTCGACCACGAAGATGGCCAGACCCTTGGCACCCGGCGCATCGCCGAGGCGGGCGACAACGGTGTACTGGTCGGCAATGCCGCCATTCGAGATCCAGGTCTTCACGCCGTTGAGACGATAGCCTTGCCCATCCGGCACGGCGACCGTGCTGACAGCAGCGACATCGGAGCCGGCATTCGGTTCCGACATGGCCAGCGCTGCGATCCGCGTGCCTTCGGCGACGCCGGGCAGCCAGCGCTTTTTCTGTTCCGGCGTGCCGAACAGGCTGATCGGGCCGGAGCCCAGCCCCTGCATCACGAAGGAGAAATCCGCCAGACCATGATGGTAGGCGAGGATCTCGCGGGCGAGCGCGAGCGAGCGCACATCCAGCCTGTCATACTTGCCGCCGCCATCCTTCGGCACGGTCAGGCCAAGGAAGCCGGCCGCACCGAGCCGCGCGACGAAGCCGCGGCAGACCGCGTCGATGTCGTCGCTCTCGTCATGATGGCTGGCGTATTTCTTCGCCCAGCTTTCGATGTCAGCAGCGAGGGCGCGGTGGCGCTCCTCGAAAAACGGCCAGCCGAGATAGCTCTTGTCCGCCATCTCAGTTGCCCTCGAAAACGGGTTTCTGCTTGGCGACAAAGGCGTGATAGGCGCGGGCGAAATCCTGCGTCTGCATGCAGATTGCCTGCGCCTGCGCTTCGGCCTCGATGGCGGCATCCAGATCCATCGACCATTCCTGATGCAGGCAGGTCTTGGTGATGCCATGCGCGAAGGTCGGCCCGTCGCTCAGTTCCTTGGCCAGCGCCTGCGCGTCGGCCAGCAGCTGCTCGGGTGCCACGAGACGATTGTAGAAGCCCCAGCGTTCGCCTTCCTCGGCGCTCATGCTGCGGCCGGTATAGAGCAGTTCGGCGGCGCGGCCCGAGCCGATGATGCGTGGCAGGATGTTGCAGGCGCCCATATCGGCGCCGGCCAGACCGACGCGCACGAACAGGAAGGCGGTTTTGGTGCGCGGCGTGCCGATGCGCAGGTCGGAGGCCATGGCGAGGATCGCGCCAGCGCCGGCGCAGATGCCGTCGACCGCGGCGATCACCGGCTGCGGGCAATGCTGGATCGCCTTGACCAGATCGCCGGTCATACGGGTGAAAGCCAGCAGCCCGGCCATGTCGCCGGCGTCTTTCATCTTCACCAGCGGGCCGATGATTTCATGCACATCGCCGCCGGAGCAGAAATTACCGCCTTCGCCGGTGATCACGACAGTCTTTACGTCAGTCACATAATTCAGCGCGCGGAAGGTGTCGCGCAGCTCGGCATAAGACTCGAAAGTGAGCGGATTCTTGCGCTCGGGGCGATTGAGCGTGACGGTGGCGACCTTGCCCTCGACCGACCAACCGAAATGCTTCGGCCTGAAATCCTTACCCAGCTGACTCACTTTTTCTCTCCCTGGTCGGCATCGACGGCGTTCTGATGCACCGACTGCTTCAGTTTCCCGAGCAACTGGAACAGCTGCTGCATATCCTGGCGGCTCAGGCCGGCCATCATCCGGTCGACCCAGCTTTCATGTACCGGCGTCATGGCATCGAAGGCTTTCTTGCCGGCCGGTGTCAGACTGATATGGCTGGAGCGGCGGTCGCGCTGCGATGGCGTGCGCTTGACCAGACCTTCCTCGACCAGACGGTCGGCCAGGCCGGTGATATTGCCGTTCGACACCATCATGCGGGCCGACAGCTCGCTCATCGTCAGGCCATCCGGCGCGCGGTCGAGCTGTGCCAGCAGATCGAAGCGGGGCAGGGTGGTGTCGAATTGCAGGCGCAGCGCGCCGCGTACATTCTGTTCGATCAGGTTGGAACAGGTGAGCAGCCGCAGCCACAGCCGCAGTTCCAGCTTGTCGTCGCGATGTGTCGCGGTTTCCCGGTCATTCGCCGGTGCAGGCTGGCGCAGTTCACTCATTGTTTTGATTCCCCGCATCCGCTCATGGCATCACTTCTCCCCCTGCAACGGCGATGGCCTGACCGGTGATCGAGGCCGCATGGGCTCCGGCCAGCCACAGCACGGTATCGGCCACTTCCTCGGGCTGGATCAGGCGGCCCTGCGGATTGCCTTTCGCCAGTTCGGCGCGCGCCTCTTCGGCCGAGCGTCCGGTTTTCTTCACGATGGTCTCGATGGTGCCAGCGGTCATGTCGGTATCGACATAGCCCGGGCAGACCGCATTCACGGTGATGCCGGCGGTGGCGTATTCGCGTGCCAGCGCGCGGGTGAGGCCGACCACACCATGCTTGGCCGCCACATAAGCCGCGACATAGGCATAGCCGGTGAGGCCGGCGGTGGAGGCGACATTGATGATGCGCCCAGATTTACGCGGCAGCATGTCGTCGATGGCGGCGCGGGTGACGTGGAACACGCTGGAGAGATTGACCGCCAGCATCTGGTTCCAGTGGTCGGCGGTCATCTTCGCGAAAGGCTGGCTGACACCGGTGCCGGCATTGTTGACCAGGATATCGATGGGGCCATGCGCGGCCACAGCATGTCGCACCATGGCGGTCGCGGCTTCTGCATCGGTCAGATCGGCCGAGAAAGCGGTGTGGCCAAGATTGCCCGGGGGGGCGGCCAGCGCGTTCAGCGCCGCCCGACGCTGCTCCAGCAGGGCGGCGTCGCGGCCGGCAAGGCTGAGGCGGGCGCCGCGCGCGGCAAAGGCCTGTGCAATCGCCCAGCCGATGCCGCGGCTGGCGCCGGTGACCAGCACATGCTGGCCGGCGAAAGCGCGGGTCTCTGCCTTGGATGCGGTCTGCATTGTCACCCGATGCCTCCGAGCGATATTATTTTAAGTATAAAATAAATTCCGGAACGCGACAAGATGGAGTCTTTCGGCCGCACCCCAGCGGGCATCGCACACAAGCGCCAAACAACGCAAAGGCGACTTGCCCGGGCATTTATGGTAAAGAAATGACTTACCGATTCGCCCGGGGGGATGACGCGCGCAGATGACCTTTGTAAGCCAAGGATATGGCCCGTTTACGAGGGTTCTCGTGCTTGCAATGGCACTGACCGGGCTGGCTGGCTGTTCGTCTGTCTGGAACAGTTCAGCGAGCCAGACCACCGACACAGGCAAGATGGGTAGTGGGCCGCCGACGCAGATTGCCGGCGTCGCGCTGCCCGAAGGCTATTCGCTCGATGCCAACCGCACCATCGTACTGGGCGAGGGCGACCGCTGGATCGGCCGCCTGTCTTACAGCGTCAATTCATCTTCCGATGCGATGTTCGACTTCGTGCGCCGGGAAATGGCGAATTACGGCTGGACCGAAGTGGCGGTTGTGCGCGCGGAAACCAGCCAGCTCACCTTCCTGTCGTCCGCCGGCGACCGCGTCGCCTCGGTGCTGATCACGCGGTCGACGCTGTATGGCTCGAAGGTCGACATGACCGTGGCCCCGTCGACCGGCAGCACAGTCGGCACCCAGCCGCGCCAGGCCGGGCCGCGTCAGGCACGCTAAAGCGCGGCGCGCTAAGCAGCAGCGCTGAGTTTAATTGAAAGCCTTGAAGGTGATCATCGTGAAGGTGTCCTTCACGCCGGTGATGGTCTGCAGCTTGTTGACCACGAAATGGCCGATATCCTGCCCGTCAGGCAGGTAGCATTTCATCATCAGGTCATACTGGCCGGAAATCGAATGCACTTCGGAGACCTGCTCGATCTCCTCCACGGCCTTCACCGCCACGTCATAGGCGCGACCGAGTTCGCATTTCACCATCACGAAAATCGTCTGCATCGCCGGCTCCGTTGGCATTCCTTCAGCGGACTGTAAACGAAGCCGCAGGCCGCAGCCAAGGCTTCAGTCCATGCTTCAGTCTGGGGCTTTACGACGCCCGGCGGCTCGGACGCAGCAGGAATTCAGGAACATGGTCGCCCATGCCGATCACCGGCGGCTCGCGGTCCTCGCGATGGTCGCGGCGCCCACGGTCATTATTGGCGCCACGATCATTGCGGTCGCGATTTTCATTGCGCTCACGGCGGGCTTCGCGGGGCTGATCCTGCTGTTCGGGCCGTTCCTGGCGCGGGCGATCCTGTGATTGGCGGTCCTGCGGCTGGCGGTCGCGACGCGAGCGGTCGCGGCGCGGCTTGCGCTCGTCCTGACTGGCAACCTCGACGGCCTCGACCAAGGGCTGCTCGGCGCTGGCCGGGTCGGCTGCCGCCGGTTCCATCGAGGCATCACTCGCCTGGGGTTCGCGTGTGCGGTTCTGGCTGCGCTTGCGGTCGCCATCGCGATCCCGGCCGCGCCCACCGCGGCCACGACCACGGCCTTCCTTGCGGTCGCCGCGTTCGGCACGCTCATCGGCGGCGGTTGCGGCGGCATCGCCCTCTTCATGGGCAAAGCCCTGCAGTTCCATCACCGGGATATCGCGCTGGATCAGGCGGGTGATCTGCTGCAGATATTTGCCGTCTTCACCGGCCACCAGCGTGAAGGCGCGGCCATTCATGCCGGCGCGGCCAGTGCGGCCGATGCGATGGACGTAGTCTTCCGGATGGGTGGGGACGTCGAAATTGAACACATGCGTCAGACCCTGGACGTCGAGGCCACGGGCAGCGACGTCGGAGGCGACCAGAATGCCGATTTCGCCCTTCTTGAACTTTTCCAGCGTCGCGGTGCGCGCCGACTGGTCCATGTCGCCATGCAGGGCGGCAGCATCGAAGCCGTGGCGGACCAGCGATTTGGCCAGGATATCCACGTCGCGTTTGCGATTGCAGAAAATGATGGCGTTCTTCACATCTTCATTGCGGATCAGGGTGCGGAGCGCTTCGCGCTTCAGGCGATGCGAGACCTGGATCTGGAACTGCGCAATCGATTCCGCCGTGGTGGCCTGGCGAGCGACTTCGATTTCCTTCGGGTTGCTCAGGAACTTGTCGGCCAGCTTGCGCATGTCCGCGGCCATGGTGGCCGAGAAGAACAGCGTCTGGCGCAGCGGCGGCAGCATTTTGCCGATCCGCTCGATATCGGGCATGAAGCCCATGTCCAGCATGCGGTCGGCTTCGTCGATGACGAAGATCTGCACGCCGGTCAGCATGACTTTGCCGCGCTCGAAATGGTCAATCAGGCGGCCCGGCGTGGCGATCAGCACATCGACGCCGCGATCCAGCAGCTTTTCCTGCTCGGTGTAGTTCACGCCGCCGATCAGCAGCGCCATCGAAAGTGGGGAATTCTTGCCGTATTTGTCGAAGCTCTGCGCGACCTGGTCGGCGAGTTCGCGGGTCGGTTCCAGGATCAGGGCGCGCGGCATGCGCGCACGGGCGCGGCCACCGGCCAGGATATCGATCAGCGGCAGGGTGAAGCCGGCGGTCTTGCCGGTGCCGGTCTGCGCAGTGCCGAGCACATCGCGGCCCATCAGCACGATGGGGATGGCCTGCGCCTGGATCGGGGTGGGCGTGGTATAACCGGCATCGGCGACGGCCTTGAGGACCGGCTCGCTCAAGCCCAAACTTTCAAAATCCATGGATTTCCGCGTTCTTAGAACAGCCGGCGCAATATGCCCGGCGTCCGCCGGCCGGGACAAGACCACATGCATTCCCTTGAGTCAATGCCTCCTTATGCAGGTGGAAAGAGCAAAATCAATCGGTTATCGTCGCCTTTCTGCATTTTTACCCTGCTCTATCCGTAGCCGGAGTGCCTCTAGATGAAACTGATCCCGGAGATCGTCGCCAATAAATCCCAGCTGACCGAGTGGCGGCATGATCTGCATATGCATCCCGAGACCGCCTTCGAGGAGCATCGTACCTCCGAGTTCGTCGCCAAGACGCTCGAATCCTTCGGCATGCCGGTGCATCGCGGACTGGCCAAGACCGGCGTGGTCGGCACGCTGAAGGTGGGCAAGGGCAATCGCGCCATCGGCCTGCGCGCCGATATGGATGCGCTCGACCTGATCGAGATGAACGACTTCGGCCACAAGTCGAAGCATGAAGGCAAGATGCATGGCTGCGGCCATGACGGCCACACCATCATGCTGCTGGGCGCCGCGCAGTATCTCGCCAAGTCGAAGAATTTCGACGGCACCGTGCATTTCATCTTCCAGCCGGCCGAGGAGAATGTCGCCGGCGGCAAGGTGATGGTGGATGAGGGCCTTTTCACCAAGTTCCCCTGTGAGTCCGTCTTCGGCATGCACAACATGCCGGGCATCGATGTCGGCAAGTTCGCCGTGCGCACCGGCCCGATGATGGCCTCGGCCGATATGTTCTGGATCAAGATCAAGGGTGTGGGCGCGCATGGCGCCTATCCGCATCGCGGCGTCGATCCGGTGGTGATCGCTGCCGAAATGGTGCTGGCGCTGCAGAATATCGTCGCGCGCAATGTCGATCCGCTGCAATGCGCGGTGGTCAGCTGCTGCCAGATCCAGGGCGGCCATACCACCAACGTGATTCCGGAAGAGGTGATGATTGCCGGTACCACGCGCGCCTTCCTGCCCGAAGTGCAGGACCTGATCGAGGCGCGCATGAACCAGATCGTCACCGGCATCGCCGCCAGCCATGGCGCCAGTGCCAAGCTGGATTACCAGCGCCGGTATCCGCCGACCATCAACACCGCCGACGAGACCGAGCAGGCGGCTGCCGCTGCTGCTGCCGTGGTGGGCGGCGAGAATGTGCTGCGCAACGTCAATCCCAGCATGGGCGCGGAAGACTTCGCCTGGATGCTACGCGAAAAGCCGGGCAGCTATGTCTGGATCGGCAACGGCGCGGGCGAGGAAAGCTGCATGGTCCATAACCCGCGCTACGATTTCAACGACGAGGTCCTGCCGATCGGCGCCAGCTACTGGTCGCGCCTGGTCGAACAGACCCTGCCGGTCGGCTGACGCGAAAGGTGGGCGCAGCATGAGCTTCAAGGTGAAGTTCTGGGGCGTCCGCGGCAGTATTGCCACGCCGTCGCCCCGTCATATCGGCTTCGGCGGCAACACCTCCTGCGTCGAGCTGAAGATCGGCAATCGCGTGGTGATTCTGGATGCCGGCACCGGCATCCGGAATCTCGGCCACTGGCTGCTGCGCCGCAATGCGATGAAGGGTGACCTGTTCCTCTCGCATACGCACTGGGACCATATCAACGGTTTCCCGTTCTTCTCGCCGGCCTTCAAGAAGGATCGGCATTTCACCATCCATGCCGGCCATCTCGCCGACAAGGGCGGCATCGGCAAGGTGCTGGCCTCGCAGATGGCGCAGCCGTTTTTCCCCGTGCCGCTCGACAAGATGGGCGCGCAGATGGATGCGGTGGATTTTCGCGCCGGCGACAGTTTCCGTCTCGGCGACAAGATCCGCGTGCGCACCGCGCCGCTCAATCACCCCGACGGCGCCACCGGCTATCGCTTCGAATATGGCGGCAAGGCGTTGTGCTATGTCACCGATACCGAACACACGCCGGGCAAGCCGGACCAGAATATCCTCGGTCTGATCGAAGGCGCGGATCTGGTGATCTACGACAGCACTTATACCGACAAGGAATTCGAGAACCATGTCGGTTGGGGCCACTCCACCTGGCAGGAAGGCGTTCGGCTTTGCCAGGCGGCCGGTGCCAAGGCGCTTGCGATTTTCCATCATGATCCCGATCATGAGGACCAGTTCATGGAGGAGCTGGAGGCGGAAGCGCGCCAGCTCTGGTCCGGAGCCATGGTGGCGCGGGAAAACATGCGCGTGAATCTGCTCTAGGGGAGGGCGCGGGAAATGTCCCGTATTTATCTGGTGCGCCATGCCAAGGCCGCGGCGCGGTTTGACGAGGATCCCGATCCGAGCCTGTCGGATGAGGGCAAGGAGTCGGCGGTCGATCTGGCGCTTGATCTGGAAAAGCTAGGCCCCCTGCCGATCTATACCTCGCCGATGGAACGTGCGCGCGAAACCGCGCTACCGCTGGCCAATCGCTGGGGCCTGGTGCCGGAAGTCAGCGCCGCGTTTTCCGAAATCCCGACGCCGTCTGAAATCGCCGAACAGGGCATTAAGGCGCGCGGTCCCTGGCTGCAGCAGATTGCCGGCCAGCGTTTCGGGGAGCAGCCACCGATCATCCGCGCCTGGCGCGAAGGCCTGATCGGCATGCTGAAATCCTGTCGCAGCGATACGGTGATCTTCACGCATTTCATGGTGATCAACGCGGCGATGAGCGCGGCGATGAACGATGACCGCATGGTGGTGATCCAGCCCGATTACTGCTCCTGCACCGTGGTTGAGACCACCATGCGCGGCCTGGCGGTTGTTTCGCGTGGCAAGGAAGCCTCCACGAAGGTTCTGTAACCCGGGTCCGCCGGGCAACAGCGTATGCATTGCCGCCGCATAACCTCTCTGCGGGAACGGCTTGGCCGAAGCCGGGCGGACCGGGTAGATTGGGTCAGGTAATCAGCGGCCTGGGCAGCAAAAGAGCGGCGGATGAATGTGAAACCGGAGATCAAGGCTGAACCCAGCACCATGCCGGACGGGTATGTGCTGGAAGACCAGGTCGGCCATCTGATCCGCCGCGCGCATCAGCGCCACACCGCCCTGTTCATGGCCATGATCGGCGATGAGCAGATCACCACCACACAATATGCCGCGCTGGTGAAGCTCTATCAGATGGGTGAACTGTCGCAGAATCATCTCGGCCGGCTCACCGCGATGGATCCCGCCACCATCCAGGGTGTGATCCGTCGCCTCACGCTGCGCAAGCTGATCTCGCACCGACCTGACAAGAACGACAAGCGTCGTCGCTGCCTCAGCCTCACGTCTGGTGGCCGCGATCTGGTCGGCCGCCTGCTGAACAATGGTCCGAAAGTGAGCAGGGCGACGCTCGATCCGCTCAGCCCGGCCGAGCAGCAGCAGTTCGTCGCGCTGCTCAAGCGCCTGACCTGAGCTTTTTCGCGCACTGACACCACGCATATTGCGCTGCCACATTCCTGCGCAGCGACTGCCTACATTTTGACGTTGACTCTTTTATGTCAGCGACGCAGCATCGTATGCGTACAAACGATATCGACCTGCGGGGGTGGGCGAGGCGTTTGTGCCGACCGGAGGCCCCAATCCGATGGTGTCGTACCTGCGTCCCACGAGTCTGGCCGAAGCGCTCGATCACCTGAGCGCCGCCAATCAGAATGCACCGCAGCCGGTGATCCTGGCTGGCGGCACTGATTTCTTTCCCGCCCGTGTCGGCCGCGCGGTCGATGACGATATTCTCGATCTCACCGGCATTGCCGATCTGCGCGGCATCACCGAGTCCGACGACGGCTGGCGCATCGGCGCCACCACCACCTGGAGCGACGTGGCAAACGCTGATTTGCCGCCGGTTTTCGATGCCTTGCGCGCCGCGGCGCGCGTCGTCGGCGGCGTGCAGATCCAGAATTCCGGCACGGTGGCCGGCAATCTCTGCAACGCCTCGCCGGCCGCCGACAGCGTGCCGCCGCTGCTGGCGATGCGCGCGCGCGTTGAACTCGCCTCGGCGAAAGGCAGACGCGAACTCGGCCTGGGCGATTTTATCACCGGCAACCGCCGCACCATGCTGAAACCCGGCGAAATCGTCTCGGCGATTCTGGTGCCGAAGCCGCGCAAAGAGGCGCATAGCGTTTTCCTGAAACTGGGCGCGCGCGAATATCTGGTGATCTCGATTGCCATGGTCTCGGTCGTGCTGGAAGTCGAAAACAACGTGATTTCCGCGGCCAGTGTGGCGGTGGGCGCCTGTTCGGCGGTGGCGCAGCGCCTGCCGTATCTGGAGGCCGAGCTGATCGGCCGCCGGCTCAATTCCGCCTTAGCCAATCGTGTCGAAGCCGCGCAGTTCGAGGCTTTGCAGCCCATCGATGATATCCGCGCCACGGCGGCCTATCGCCGCGAGGCCGCTATTGTATTGGTACGCCGGGCGCTCACCCAGCTCGGCAAGAAGGGGGCCTGAAGGATGCGGCTGATCGTCAACGGCAAACCGCATACCTACCAGGGCTCGCCGGCCAAGCGTCTGAGCGATGTGCTGCGCGACGATCTCGGCCTGACCGGCACCAAGGTTGGCTGCAACGCGGGAGACTGCGGCGCCTGCACGGTGATGATCGATGGCCATCAGGTCTGTTCCTGTCTCACCGCCGTGGGCCAGGCCGCCGGCCGGCCGGTCGTGACGGTCGAAGGCCTGCAGGCGCATGGCACGCTCAGCCGCCTGCAGACGTCATTCCTCAAGCATGGCGCGGCGCAATGCGGCATCTGCACGCCCGGCATGCTGATGGCGGCCACCGATCTGCTGGCCGAAGTCTCGAAACCCGACGAACAGCAGGTGATGGATGCCATCGGCGGCGTGCTCTGCCGCTGCACCGGCTATCGCAAGATCGTCGAAGCCGTGCTGGATGCCACCCGCACGCCCGATCTGCCCGAGGTTCCGGAAGTGGGCACTGCGGTCGGCGCGCGCAGCCTGAAAGTGGATGGCGTGCCGAAGGTGGAGGGCACCGAGAAATACGGCGCCGATTATATTCCGGCCGATGCGCTGTGGCTGCGCGTGATCCGCAGCCCGCATGCCCGCGCCAGTTTTTCGCTCGGAGATTTTTCAGACATCATCCGCAAATACGGCCTGGAGCGCGTGTTCACCGCCGCCGATGTGCCGCGCAACGGCTTTGCGATTTTCGACATGAAGGACCAGCCGGTGCTGGCCGACGGTATCGTGCGCTATCGCGGCGAATCCGTCGTGGCCTTGCTCGGCCCGCGCGAGGCGGTTGAAGCCGTGAAGCCGGATGAGTTGCCGATCCACTACACGCCGGAAGAGGCTGTCAGCGGCGTGATCATGGCGGCGGCACCTGGCGCGAAGCTGGTGCAGGCCGACAAGCCCGAGAATGTCCTGATCCGCGGCAATGTCGCCAAGGGCGATATCGCGACGGGCTTCGCCCAGGCCGCCGTCACCGCCGAAGGCCTGTTCCAGACCAGCTTTGTCGAACATGCCTATATCGAACCGGAAGCGGGCTGGGGCGTGCGGATCGGCGACCGTATCGAAATCCATGCTTCGACCCAGGCGCCCTATATGGATCGCGACGAAGTGGCCGGCGTGATGCAGTTGCCGCCCGATCGCGTGCGTATCGTGCCGACCGCCTGCGGTGGCGGGTTCGGCGGCAAGCTGGATGTCTCGGTGCAGCCGCTGATCGCGCTGGCGGCCTGGCACAGCGACCGTCCGGTGGCGCTGGTCTATACGCGGCCGGAAAGCATGGCCTCCAGCACCAAGCGGCATCCGGCGCGTATCAAGGCGAAATTCGGCGCCGCCAATGACGGCAAGCTGGTGGCGGTCGAGACCGATGCCGATTTCGATACCGGCGCCTATGCCAGCTGGGGCCCGACCGTGGCCAACCGCGTGCCGGTGCATGCCAGCGGGCCATATCATGTGCCGCATGTGCGCAACCGCAGCCGCGCGCTGTTCACCAACGCGCCGCCGTCCGGTGCCTTCCGCGGTTTCGGCGTGCCGCAGGCAGCGATTGCGCATGAAACCCTGATGGACGACCTGGCCGGCAAGCTGGGGATCGACCGGCTGGAGATGCGTTACATCAACGCGATCCGCGCCGGCGACCTCACCGCCACCAGCCAGAAGCTGGAACATTCCGCCGGCCTTGCCGAGTGTATCGCCGCGCTGCGGACGCAGTGGCAGGCGCTGAATACTGAAGTCGAGGCCTTCAATGCGCGGCGCAAGAGCCTGCGGCGCGGCATCGGCATCGGCTGCATGTGGTATGGGCTGGGCAACACTTCGATCTCCAATCCCTCCACCATGCGGATCGGGTTGCGCGGCGATGGCCGGGTGTTCTTCTACAATGGTGCCGTCGATATCGGGCAGGGCTCGAACACCATCTTCGTGCAGATCGTCGCCGATGCGCTCGGCGTGTCGATGGACCGCATCGACTATGTGATGGGCGATACCGACCGCACGGAGGATGCCGGCAAGACCTCTGCATCCAGACAGACTTTCGTCTCGGGCAAGGCGACCCAGCTGGCAGCGCAGGACCTGCGGGCTCAGATTCTGCGGCTGGCCAATGCAGGTGAGGGCGCGAAGCTCAATTTCGACGGCGCGGTGCTCACGGTGGAGGATGGTGGCACGGTGCGTCGCCTTGACCTCGCCACGTTGCCGCGACTGAACGATGACGGCGACGTGCTGCTCGGCTCGGGCCGTTTCGATCCGCCAACCACCATGCTGGACGCCAACGGCCAGGGCGTGCCTTACGCCACCTATGGCTTCGCCGCGCAGATGGCATTGGTTGAAGTTGATACGGAGCTTGGGACGGTCAAGGTGAAAAAGATCATCGCCGCGCATGACGTCGGCAAGGCGGTGAATCCCACGCAGGTGGAAGGCCAGATCCATGGCGGCATCGCGCAGGGCCTCGGCCTTGCGCTGATGGAAGAATACCTGCCCGGCCGCACCGAGAACCTGCATGACTACCTGATCCCGACCGTGGGCGATGTGCCCGAGATCGAGGTGATCATGATCGAGGATGCCGAACCGCTCGGTCCCTTCGGCGCCAAGGGTGTCGGCGAGCCAGGCCTGGTGCCGACCGCACCGGCCATCCTCGGCGCGATCCGCCATGCCACCGGCGTGCGCGTCGCCGAAGTGCCGGTGCTGCCGCATCGCCTGCATGCGGCGCTTAAAAATCTGCCGCAGGCGGCAGAGTAGGAGAGGGGCGCCATGAGCCAGGCTGTCGCTACTGCCTCAAAAGACGATGTCGTCCGCTGCGATGCCTGCCCGGTGCTGTGCCGCATCCGCCCCGGCAAGGCCGGCGCCTGCGACCGCTATGCCAATGTCGAGGGCGTGCTGACCCGCGTCGATCCGCTGGTGATCACCGAGCGCGCCGCCAGCGAAGGTGCCGGCGTGCCATTTCTCTCTGGGAGTGAAGGCTGGAATGGCAGCGTGGCTGCACCCCCACCCGCAGCGTCTTTCGTCACCGGTATCGGCGCCGGCACGACCTATCCTGATTACAAGCCGGCACCCTTCATCGTCTCGTCGCAGCATGACGGCGTCGACATGGTGACCGTCGTGACCGAGGGCATCTTCAGCTATTGCGGCGTGAAGGTGAAAATCGACACGGATCGTTATCTCGGGCCCGAACAGGCCGCCGTGCGCGTCAACGGCGAAGCCGTCGGCCATGTCACCACCGCCGAATACGGCTCGCAGATGCTGTCGCTCGGCGGCGTGCATCATTTGACGGGCGGCAGCAAGAAGGAAGGCACCGTCACCTGCGACACGCTGCTGGCGCTGTGTAACAAGCAGGCTGTGACCCTGCAGATAGACGGCGGTTCCGAACTGATCGTGCAGGCCGGCAAGCCGCCGGTGGTGAACGGCACGCCGGAAGCGCGCATGCGCGTCGGCTGCGGCTCGGCCACCATCGGGATCTTTGCAAAACAATGGCTTGGTCATGCGGATGAGGTGATCGTGGTCGACGATCACATCACCGGCGTGCTGACGGAACACCAGGCCGGCCGCTTCCTTGATATGCCGCTGTCGGGCATTCGCGTCCGAGGCCGCAAATCGACGCCGGGCCGCTATTTCCAGGTTGCCGATCCCGGCCTGGGCTGGGGCGGCACCAATATTTCCGATCCGCTCGAGATCGTGGAGAACATCGACGCCAAGACCGCCTGGCCCGGCATGAAGCTGCTGATGGTGTCGACCACCGGCGAACATAGCGCCTGGTATGTGCTGGACGACCAGTTGAAGCCGCAGCCGGCCGAAATGCCGGCGCCGATCAAACTTGTCGTCGATCGCATTGCCGAGAATTGCGAGCCATCTCTTTGCACCGTGCTGTTCATGGCCGGCGCGGGCGGCAGCTTGCGCGCCGGTGTCACGGAAAACCCCGTGCGGCTGACCCTGTCGGTAAAGGATCGCCTGACCCGCGTCACCTCGGGCGGCGCACCGGTTTATGTCTGGCCCGGCGGCGGCATCACCTACATGGTGGATGTGGCGCGCATGCCGGATAATTCCTTTGGCTACGTGCCGACACCGGCGCTGGTCGCGCCGATTGAGTTCACCCTGCGGCGCGACGACTATGCAGCACTCGGCGGCCATATGGATTATGTCGTGCAGCTGGAGGACGTGCTGCAGGCCGGCCGCCTGAGCAAGCTGGCGCAGCGTGCCGACAATCCTTGGCCGATCACGCGGCCCACGGCGGAGGAGCAGCCGTGAGCGCGCCCTCTGCAAACTGGCTGATCGGCAAGGACGGCACCTCGCGTCGCCTGCATCTGCAGCATGGCCCGATTGATCTGGTGATCGAGGCTTTCGGCGCGGATGCCGCGCGCGCCTATGAACAGGCGGTGGCGCGTTTCCAGGATATTCTGTCGGTGCTGGTCGCCGAGCTGGTCGAGTTGCGCCAGCCGCTCGGCGCGGCGCATCCGCTGTTCCGCGGCCCGGTGGCGCGGCGCATGGCTGCGGCCTGCTGGCCGTATCGTGCGGTTTTCATCACGCCGATGGCGGCGGTCGCCGGTTCGGTGGCCGACGAAATCCTTGCCGCCATGCTGAAGGACACACAGCTGACCCGGGCTTACGTCAACAATGGCGGCGATATTGCCTTCCATCTTGCGCCGGGCGAAAGCCTGCGCGCAGCGGTCGTCTGCAACCCGGACCTGCCGCATCTCGATGCCATCGCCACACTGACGGCAGCGCAGCCGTCGCGCGGAATTGCGACGTCGGGCTGGCGCGGACGCTCCTTCTCGCGCGGCATCGCCGATGCCGTCACGGTGCTGGCCGAAACTGCCGCGCAGGCCGATGCGGCGGCGACGATCATTGCCAATGCCGTGAATGTGGACCATGACGCGGTAGAGCGGCGCCCGGCACACGCATTGCGCGACGACAGTGATCTTGGCGCGCTTCCCGTCACGGTTTCCGTAGGTACACTGCCGATTTTTGCAATCAATGAAGCCTTGTCGGCCGGTGTGGCGCGCGCGCAGGATTTGCGCCGCAGCGGCCTGATTCAGGCCGCGTTTTTGTCGCTGCAGACCGAGAACAGGATCGTCGGCAGCGATTTGCTGCTCGGCCATGACATGAAAGCGTTAGGATAAGACATGAGCCTGGTGGAAGTGCGCAAGATCGTCTGCATCACCGAGGACACCTTCCACGATGGCGGCCCCGTCGCGACCAAGCGCCCGGTGAAGGGCGTGATCGGCGCTTTCGTGAAGAATCCTTACGCCGGCAAATATGTACAGGACATCACGCCGATGATGGATGCGCTCAAGCCGCTCGGCCTTGAGCTGACCAGACGTCTGGTGGCGGCGCTCGGCAATGACCCCAAGGCCATCGAGGCCTATGGCAAAGGTGCCCTGATCGGCGCCGGTGGTGAACTGGAACATGGCGCGCTGTGGCATGTGCCCGGCGGCTATTCGATGCGCGAGATTCTGGGCAATGCCAAGGCCATCGTGCCGTCGGCGACCAAGGTCGGCGGTCCGGGTGCGCGGATCGACATTCCGCTGCACCATGTGAATGCGGCTTACGTGCGCAGCCATTTCGATGCCATCGAATTCGGCGTGGCCGATGGCCCGCGCGACAACGAGATCGCCTTCATCCTGGCGATGAGCACCGGCGGGCGCGTACATGCCCGCGTCGGCGGCCTGCAGGTCCACGAGATCAAGGGCGAGGATGGGCAGCGGTAAAGCGTAAAAATAACAACAACCCAGAATAAAAGATTTGCGTTCGCGTTCACGGGAAACATGGGATCAACAGGAGGCAGACCACAATGGATCGCAGAAGCTGGTTGAAACTGAGTGCCGCGTTTGGTGCGGCGATGTTCGCGATGTCGGGCGCGCAGGCGCAGGACACGATCAAGATCGGCGAAATGAATTCCTACAAGAATTTCGCCGCCTTCCTCGAGCCCTACAAGAAGGGCTGGGAACTGGCTGTCGAGCAGGCGAATGCCAGCGGCGGCGTGCTGGGCAAGAAGATTGAAATCGTCAGCCGCGACGACAACGGCAATCCGGGTGACGCCGTGCGCATCGCCGAGGAGCTGGTGACGCGCGAGAAGGTCTCCTTCCTGATCGGCACCTTCCCCTCGCATGTCGGCCTCGCAGTGGCGAGCTTTGCCAAGGAGAAGAAGGTTCTCTTCATCGCCGCCGAGCCGCTGACCGACAAGATCGTTTGGGACCAGGGCAACAAGTACACCTTCCGCCTGCGTGCCTCGACCTACATGCAGACGGCGATGCTGGTGCCTGAAGCGGTCAAGCTGAAGAAGAAGCGCTGGGCCATCGTTTATCCGAACTACGAATACGGCCAGTCGGCCACCGCAGCCTTCAAGCAGCTGATGAAGGCGGCCCAGCCAGATGTCGAATTCGTCGTCGAACAGGCGCCGCCGCTCGGCAAGATCGAGGCCGGCGCGGTTGCCGATGCCATCGCCGCCGCCAAGCCGGATGCGATCTTCTCGTCGCTGTTCGGACCGGATCTCGCCAAGTTCGTGCGCGAAGGCCAGACCCGCGACCTGTTCAAGGGCGTGGAGGTGTTCAATCTGCTCGCCGGCGAGCCGGAATATCTCGATCCGCTGAAGGACGAAGCACCGGCCGGCTGGTGGGTGACGGGCTATCCCTGGTACGCCATCACCACGCCGGAGCATAAGGCGTTTGCGGATGCCTATCAGAAGAAGTTCAACGACTATCCGCGCCTGGGCTCGATCGTGGGTTATGCCACCGTGCAGTCGGCGGTGGCCGCGATCAAGAAGGCAGGTTCGCTCGACACCGAGAAGCTGGTGGCGGGCATGAAGGGTCTGACGCATAGCACGCCGCTCGGCAACATCACCTATCGTCCGCAGGACCATCAGTCCACGATGGGTGCCTATGTCGGCAAGATCGGCCTGAAGGATGGCAAGGGCGTGATGACCGACTGGTACTACGCCGATGGTGCGAAGTTCCTGCCGTCGGATGCCGATGTCGCCAAGATGCGGCCGGCCGAGTAAAGCCTGACCTGCCCCCGTCCTGTCTCGAACAGGGCGGGGGTTTTTCTTCCCTCCAGCCTGACCGGAACCGGCCTTGCTCGCGAATATCGTCATCCAGTTCATGAACGGCCTTGCCGGCGCCTCGTCGCTGTTCCTGGTCGCCGCCGGCCTCTCGATTATTTTCGGTGTCAGCCGCATCGTGAATTTCGCCCATGGCTCGCTCTATATGCTGGGCGTCTATCTGGCCTATACGCTGGTCGAATTCTTCGGCCGCAGCAGCATCTTCGGCTTCTGGGGCGGCGTACTGATGGCGGCGCTCTGCGTCGGCCTGATCGGCGTGCTGATCGAAATCGTCGTGCTGCGCCGCATCTATCGCGCGCCTGAACTGTTCCAGCTGCTCGCCACATTCGCGCTCGTTCTCGTGATCAAGGATGCCGCACTTTATATCTGGGGCGCAGAAGACCTGGTCGGCCCGCGTGCCGCCGGCCTGCGTGGCGCCGTGGAGATCATGGGCAAGCGTTTCCCGCAATATGACCTGGTGCTGATCGCCATCGGCCCGGTCGTGCTTGGCCTGCTCTGGCTTTTGATGAATCGCACGCGCTGGGGCACGCTGGTGCGCGCCGCCACGCAGGATCGCGAGATGGTCGGCGCGCTTGGCGTCAACCAGAGCGGACTCTTCACGGGTGTGTTCTTCCTCGGTGCCTTCCTCGCCGGCCTCGGCGGCGCCGTTCAGCTGCCGCGCGAACCGGCCCAGCTGATGCTCGATATCACCGTCATCTCGGATGCCTTTGTCGTCGTCGTGGTCGGCGGCATGGGCTCGATTGGCGGCGCGTTCCTCGCAGCCCTTCTGATTGCACAGGCCAAGGCCTTCTGCATCGGTATCGGCGATGTCAGCATCTTCGGCACGGTATTTTCTTTCAGCAAATTCACCCTGGTGGTCGAATTCGTCATCATGGCCGTCGTGCTGGTGGTGCGGCCCTGGGGTCTGCTCGGCAAGCAGCAGGGCGTGCAGCGCGGTGCCTTCATGGTCGAGCCGCCGCTCTATCCGCTCAACCAGACCTTCTGGATCGTCGTGCTGGCGATCGTCGTGCTGCTCGGCCTGATCCCATTCGGCGGCGACAATTACCTGTTGGTGCTGCTGATCGACATCGCGGTCTTCGCGCTGTTCGCCGTCACGCTGCATTTCCTGATGGGTCCGTCCGGCATGGTCAGCTTCGGCCATGCGGCTTACTTCGGGCTGGGCTGCTACGGTGCAGCGCTTGCCCTCCTCAAACTCAAACTGCCGATGGAACTGGCGCTGTTCGCGGCGCCACTCGCCGGCGGTCTCGGCGCGCTGGTCTTCGGCTGGTTCTGCGTGCGGCTCTCGGGCGTCTATCTCGCCATGCTGACGCTAGCTTTCGCGCAGATCGCCTGGTCGGTGATCTATCAGTGGGACGCCTTCACCGGCGGTTCGAACGGCTTGATCGGCCTGTGGCCCAGCGAATGGCTGAAGAACCGCGCAGTCTTCTATGCCTTTGCCTTGGTGCTTTGCGTCGGCAGCATCCTGTTCCTCTGGCGCGTGGTGCATGCACCCTTTGGCTATGCGTTGCGCGCCGGGCGTGATTCCGCGCTGCGGGCGGATGCCATCGGCATCAATGTGCGCCGCTTCCAGTGGTTCGGCTTCACATTGTCCGGCGCCTTCGCGGGTCTGGCCGGCGGGCTCTTCGCCTTCTCCAAGGGCAGCATCTCGCCTGAGACGCTGGCAGTGTCGCGCTCGGTCGACGGCCTCGTCATGGTGCTGCTCGGCGGCGTGCAGACGCTGACCGGTCCGGTCGCTGGTGCGGCCTTGTTCACCTGGCTGCAGGACTCCATCGCTCGCAATACCGAATACTGGCGCGCCATTCTCGGCCTCACCATTCTGGTGATCGTGCTGGCCTTCCCGCAGGGCATCGCCGGTTTCACAAAGCAGGTGGCCGCGCGTATAGGCGTCATGCGCAGGGAGGCCGTGTGATGACTGTCCTCTCTGTCAGCAATCTCTCGAAAGCCTTCGGTGGCGTGAAAGCCGTGCAGGATGTCGCCTTCAGTGTCGCCGCCGGCGAGCTGCTCGCCCTGATCGGCCCGAACGGCGCCGGCAAGAGCACGTGCTTCAACATGCTGAACGGCCAGCTCAGGCCCGACAGCGGTATCGTCAACCTGCTGGGTCGCAGCCTGGTCGGCATGAAGCCGCGCGACATCTGGCGGCTTGGCGTGGGGCGTACCTTCCAGATTACGGCGACGTTCAATTCCATGACCGTGCGCGAGAATATCCAGATGGCGCTGCTGTCGCACCACAATGCGCTGATGTCCTTGTGGAAACCGGCCAACGCGATGTATCGCGATGAGGCGATGGCCTTGCTCGATCGCGTCGGCATGGCCGACCAGAGCGAGCGGCCCTGCGGCATCCTGGCCTATGGCGATATCAAGCGGGTCGAATTGGCGATTGCGCTGGCCAATCAGCCCAAGCTACTGCTGATGGACGAGCCGACCGCCGGCATGGCGCCGAACGAGCGCGTCGGCCTGATGGCGCTGACGGCGAAACTGGCGCGGCAGGACAATATCGCCGTGCTGTTTACCGAGCATGACATGGACGTGGTCTTCGCCCAGGCCGACCGCATCATCGTGCTCAATCGCGGCAAGCTGATTGCCGAAGGCAGTCCCGTCGAAGTCCGTGCCAATCCGGAGGTGCAGGCGGTCTATCTCGGCAGCGGCGCCACCTATGCAGGCGAGGGCCACTGACATGCTGACCGTCGAGGGCCTCAACACCTATTACGGCCGCGCGCATATCCTGTCCGATCTGGCGCTGCAGGCCACGGCCGGCGAAGTGGTCGTGCTGCTGGGCCGCAATGGCGCCGGTAAATCCACCACGATGAAGTCGGTGATCGGCCTGGTGCCGGCCGAAAGCGGCGCGATCAGTTTCGATGGTGCTCGGATCGACCGCCTGTCGCCGCATCGCATCGCGCGTCTTGGCCTGGGCTATGTACCGGAAGATCGCCGCATCTTCACGGATCTGAATGTGATGGAGAATCTGGAGGTCGGCCGGCAGAAGCCGCGCGACGGCGCGCCGACCTGGACGCCGGAGCGCCTGTTCGAGCTGTTTCCCAATCTGGGCCGGATGAAAGACCGCCCCGGCGGCAGGATGTCCGGCGGCGAGCAGCAAATGCTGACCATTGCCCGCACGCTGATGGGCAATCCGCGCCTGATCCTGCTGGACGAGCCTTCCGAGGGGCTGGCCCCGGTGATCGTCGAGCAGATGGCGCGCACGATTCTCCAGTTGAAGGCTGAAGGGCTCTGCGTGCTGCTGTCGGAGCAGAACCTGCATTTCGCCCAGATGGTGGCAGATCGAGCCTACATCATCGAGAAGGGCCGCATCCGCTATTCGGGCACGATGGCCGAACTTGCCGCTGATGCTGCGGTGCGCGAACAGTATCTGTCGGTGTGAGGTAGATTATGGGCTGGATTGTCGGAATCGATGTCGGCGGTACTTTCACCGATCTGATCGGCATCGAACCGCAGCTGGGCAAGGTTGCGCTCGCGAAGGTCCCGACCACACTGGACAACCAGGCCTTCGGCGTGCTGGCCGCGCTGGAAAAGGGCGGCATCGCCCTGGCCGAGACCGATACCATCGTGCATGGCACCACGACGACGACCAATGCGCTGCTCGAGCGCAAGGTGGCCAAGATCGGGCTTATTACGACGAAAGGCTTCCGTGACAGCCTGGAACTCGGCCGCCGCACCCGGCCGCAGCCCTATGGCCTGACCGGCCGGTTCGAGCCATTGGTGCCGCGCCAGTGGCGGCTGGAAGTGCCCGAGCGCATGGATGCCGATGGCGATGTGGTCATCGCGCTGGACGAAGCCGCCGTGCGCGCGGCTGCCGAACAGCTGAAGGCCGCCGGCTGCGAAGCCCTGGTGATCCACTTCCTGCACAGCTACATCAATCCGAGCCACGAGAAGCGCGCGCTGGAAATCGCCGCCGAAGTCTGGCCGAATGGCTATATCACTGCCGGGCACCAGCTGCTGTCGGAATACCGCGAATATGAGCGCGGCACGACGGCCTGCGTGAATGCCAGCGTGCAGCCGGTGCTGCATCGCTATATCGAGCGGCTGAATGGTGAGCTGAAGGGCAAGGGCTTTGGCCGGGACCTGCTCGTCATGCAGGGCAATGGCGGGACCATTGCGGCCGGGATCGTCGCCGAAGCCGCTGTGAATACCGTGATGTCGGGCCCGGCCTCGGGCGTGATGGCGGCTGCCTATACCGCGCGTGCCGCCGGCCTGCCCAATGTGATCACCTACGATATGGGCGGCACCTCGTCGGATGTCGGCCTGATCCAGGATGGTGTGCCGCAGGTCTCGTCCGAACTCGAACTCGAATATGCCATGCCCATCCATGTGCCGATGGTGGATGTGCATACCATCGGTGCCGGCGGCGGCTCGATTGCCTTCATCAACGAGGCCGGCATGCTGCAGGTCGGTCCGGAAAGCGCCGGCGCGCGGCCGGGTCCGATTTGCTACGGCCGTGGCGGCACGCGGCCGACCATCACCGATGCCAACCTGGTGCTCGGCCGCCTCAATCCCGATGGCTTGCTGGCGGTCGACAGCAAGGTGTCGCTGCAGGATGTGAAGGACGCCATCGATCGCGATGTCGGCAAGCCGCTCGGCCTGAAGACCGACGAAGCCGCCGCCGCCATCCTGCGCATCGCCAATGACAAGATGGCCGGCGCGATCCGCATGGTCTCTTTAAGCCGTGGCCACGATCCGCGCGATTTCGCGCTATTCGCCTTTGGCGGCGCCGGACCGCTGCACTCGGCAGCACTTGCGCGTGAACTTGGGATTCCGAAACTGCTGATCCCGGCGCGACCCGGCATCACCAACGCGCTCGGCTGCGTGGTGGCCGATCTGCGGCATGACTATGTGAAGACCGTCAACAAGCCGCTCTCGGTGCTGGAAGACGGTCTGGTCGAGAAGGTGCTGGGTGAGCAGGTCGCAGAGGGCAAGGCGACCATCGCCCGCGATGGCGTGGAAGTCGAAGAAGTGCAGGTGCTGCACACCGCTGACATGCAGTTTCAGGGGCAGAGCCATCTGCTGACCGTGGCGGTGAACGATCCGAAGATTTCCCGCGAGGCGCTGCAGAAGGCGTTTGAGGAGGCCTACTGGCAGCGGTTCGAGGTCGAGTTGCCCGAGATCCGCGCCTTGCTGGTCAATCTTCATACCGCCGTGATCGGCCGCCGGCCGCGCCTGTCGCTGGACCGCCTGCTGGCTGCCGAACCCGCCAAGGATGTCACCGGCGCGAAGAAGGGCAGCCGCAGTGTCTGGTACGAAGCCGGCGGCTGGCAGGAGACGCCGGTCTATGACCGCGAACGGCTGCCGCGCAATGTCAGTTTTGTCGGCCCGGCGATTCTCGAACAGCTCGACACCACTGTGGTGATCGAGCCGGGCAACCAGGTGAATGTCGACAAACTCGGCAACCTGATCGTCAGTGTGACTGCGGAGTAGGGACATGAGCAAGAAACCGATTGATCCCGTCACCCTCGTCGTCATCCAGAACGGCCTGCAGCAGGTCTGCAACGAAATGGACCTGGCCTTCTGCCGCGCCGCTTTCTCGCCGGTGATCTCGGAAGCGCTCGACCGCTCCGATGGCATCTACCACGGCGAGACCGGCGAACTGATCGCGCAGGGCGAACTCGGCCTGCCGGTTTTTGTCGGCACCATGCAGTTCTCCACCCAGGCCGTGATTGAGCGGGCGCGCAAGACGCCGGTGCTGGCGCCCAAGCCTGGCGATGTCTATATCGTCAACGATCCCTATCTGGGCGGCACGCATCTGATGGATGTGCGCTTCGTGAAGCCCTTCTTCTACAAGGGCAAGCTGTTTTCCTGGCTGTCCAATACCGGCCACTGGCCCGATATTGGCGGCATGGTGCCGGGCGGCTTCTCGGCCAATGCCACCGAGGTGGAGCAGGAAGGCCTGCGCCTGCCGCCGGTCAAACTCTACAAGGAAGGCAAGCTGGACGAGGAAATCCTCTCCATCATTCTCAGCAATATCCGCATCGCCGACCAGCGTATCGGCGACATCAAGGCACAGGCGGCAGCCCTCACCATCGGCGAGAAACGGCTGACGGCTCTGCTGGACCGTTACGGCGCCGATGTGGTCGAGCAGGCCATCGAGGAACTGAAGCAGCGCGCCAGCCAGCAGATGCGCGCCCGCATCCGCACCATTCCCGACGGCGTCTATCACGGCGAGGCCATCGTCGATTCCGACGGCGTGGTGGATGAGCCGCTGATCATCAAGATGAAGGTGACCAAGGCCGGCGAGGAAATGCATTTCGACATGACGGGTTCCAGCCCGCCCTGCAAAGGTCCGATGAACAGCGTGATCGCGACGACCTATTCGTCGATCTATCTCGCCGTGAAGCACATCTTCCCCGATGTGCCGATCAATGCCGGCACGTTTGAGCCGCTCAAGGTGCTCGATCCGCACGGTACTTTCCTTTACGCCAAATACCCGCGCCCGGTCTCGGGCTGCGCGGCCGAAGTCAGCCAGCGCATCGCCGAAGCCGTATTCAACGCGCTGGTGCAGGCGATGCCGGACCGGCTGTTCGCCGCACCGGCCGGAACCTCGGGCAACCTGGCGCTCGGTGGTTACGATCCCAAACGCGACCGCTCTTATGTGATGTACGTGATCTCTGGCGGCGGCTATGGCGGCTGGCATGGTGGCGATGGCATCAGCAACGGCTGCTCGACCATCGGCATTTCCAAGACCACGCCGATCGAGGTGATGGAGCAGTATTACCCGGTGCTGTTCGAGGAATATTCGCTGCATGAAGGTTCTGGTGGTGCCGGAGAGCATCGCGGCGGCTTCGGAGTCAACTACACGATCCGCCTCCGCCGCGGCGAAGCGCGCGCCTCGATGGTGATGGACCATGGCCGCAGCGGGCCGCGCGGTGTACTGGGCGGCGAGGATGGCGGCCTCAACACCGTCCGGGTCGAGACGGCGAAGGGCAGTTACGTGCCGCCGCATCTCTCCAAGGACCAGGATATCGAGATCGCGGTGGGCGACCGCCTGCATGTCTCGACCCCGGGTGGCGGCGGTTATGGGGATCCGGCCAGGCGCGATCCGGCTGATCTGGCCCGCGACCTCGAACGTGGTTACTACACGGCCGAACAGATCAAGGCGCGCTTTGGCCAGGTAGTGAAATCCGCCGCCGAGTAGAGTTACACTTCCACCCATGTTGGCAGAGATGCTGGTATGGGCGGGAACGCAGGCGACGCAGCCGGCACGGCAGCTTGGCTATGCCAAGGCTGCCGTCAGCCTGTGGTCGCGCCGCCG
>JAGXRD010000113.1 GCA_018336035.1 Alphaproteobacteria bacterium
CCCGCCCTGCGGGAGAGGGAGCTTTCTTTCCCCTCGCCCACGCAGTGGGAGAGGGAGGGGCCCGCAGCGAAGCGCGGGAGGGTGAGGGTCTTAGCTTGCCGTCACCAGCCGCTTGGAAAACGCCGCCCGCACCATCTCGGGCATCACGATGGATTTGCGGGCCTTGAGGTCGAACAGCACGGCGACCACTTCGGCGCGCGCCACCGGCTGGTGGGTGTTGCTGTCGAGCATGAAGTGGAAAAAGCGCCAGGTCTTGTCGCGCAGTTCCAGCATGCCGGTGCGGGCGTAATAGGCATCGCCGATCCGCAGCGGCTGGAAATAGTCGATGGTATAATCCAGCGCCGCCGAGCCGATATTATGCTCGCGCATCTTGTCGGCAGTCAGATCGCCGCCGGCCAGCATGTTGCCCGCCGCCTGCGAGAAGCAGCCCATATAGAAACGCGTCGCCATGCGGCCGGTCTCTTCGGCTTCCCAGCGGTCCACGCCGCCGCGTGCGGTTTCATACATCCCGGCCACCGGCGCATCCGGCACCTTCACGCCGGTATGCGGCGCGGGCGGCGGCGGCGCTTTCAGCTGCGATGCCAGCGCACCGGCGGCAGCCGTCACATCGCGCGGCACGGTCAGCGCGCCGCCGCCATCCAGCCGGTCGAGGATCACTTCCGCTTCGCAGGTCGCCGACAGCGTATTCGTCTCGGCCTCGTAAAGCTCGTGATACAGAAACAGCCGGTCATCGGCGATACTGCGGATACCGCTGCGCACCCGCAGCACCGCACCTTCATGATTCTCGCGCTTGAACTTGATGCGGTGTTTCAGCGGGCGCACGGCGACCTTGTCGGCCTGGCGGCGCGTCGGGCCATAGCCGAGCGTTAGGAACAGCTGCTTCTCGGCCTCGGCGAAGCGCGCCAGATAGAACTGCACGTTCAGATGCCCCATGCGGTCGCATTCCCAGGGCTGCACCGGCGAACGCCCGGTTGGCACGAAACCATCCTCGGTCGGCGGAATCGCCACCTGCTGCGCCGGCGCGGCCGGATCGATCTTCACCGCCTTGAAGCCCTCTTCCAGATCGGCCGGCAGCGCGACGGATTTGCGCGCTACCAGATCGAAACACAGCGCCAGCACCTCGGCCTGCATGCACAACGCGCCGGTCTCGGCATTGTAGACGCGATGATGGAATCTGATCTTCTTGCCCTCGGCAAACACCACGCCGCTTTCCATGCGGATCAGGTCGCCGGCGTGCAGCTCGCTGACAAAGCGCGTCTCGGCATTCACCGCAGCGATGCCGAGCTTCTGCTCCTTGAAGGCCTTCTGCCCGAAGCCGGCCGCCAGCATCACGCTGGCCGCCGCATCGCTGATGCGCGCCGTATAGAACTGCACATTCATATGGCCGTACTGGTCGCATTCCCAGGCGGCGACCGAGCCGCGGAAGGTTTCGCGGAAATTGCTCAAGGTGAAGTCTCTCTGGATAGAAGCTGAAACTGGCGAAAACCCATGTTCGCGCCTCAGGCCGTGCGGCGCAACCGTTCGCGCCTCAGGCGCGACCACGCAGTCTTTGCACCAGCAGCTCGACATGGCGCCGCACCACCGCGTCGCCGGTATCGCCGAGGATTTTCAGGCGGCCGGTGGTTTCCAGCATCAATGCACCGCCAGTGGCTGCCGCAAGGGAAACCGTTTCCGCGCGCAATAGCTCCGCCTCCACCGGTGCAATGCGCCGCATGGCATCGCTCAGCACGGTGTAGCACTGGATCAGACGGCCATTCAGCAGGCGATCCAGTTCCGGCGTCAGGCCGGTCGGGCGGAAACCCTGCCCCAGATAGAGGCCGAGATAGAGGTCATCGGGGCGTTGACGGTAGAAGTCATAAAACGCCAGCGCGCCGGCCATCAGCTGCTCGTCCGATGCTGCTTTCGCCACGGCGTCGCGCAGATGCTTCTGCAGGTCGGCCAGCGAACCCGCCAGCAATTCGGCATAGAGCGCTTCTTTCGCCGGGTAATGCAGATAGACCGTGCCGACGGCAATGCCGGCTTCGGCGGCGATGGCACGCAAGGTGGCGCCATCCAGGCCGTCGCGGGCAAAGATCTTGCGCGCCGCCTGCAGGATCGCCTCGCGCTTGAAGGCCCGGACGGCCTCGCGCCGGCCGGCTTTCTTTTCGAGAACCTCAGCGGGCATTTTTCCACGCCAGCGGATCGCCGCCATCGCGTTCCTTCACCGCGGCCTTGAAGCCGACCTGCTCGCAGCGTGCCTTGAAGGCGACGCCTTCTGGCGAATGCCGCGTGATTCCGTCGAACAGCGTCGCCAGAGTCTGCGTCGAATTGAGCCCCATATTGTCGTAGGCCTGGTTGACCATCAGCTTCTGCATCATCAGCTGGTTCTTCGGCACGCTGGCAATGCGGGCCACCAGCGCTTCTACATGCGCATCCAGCTGGTCTTCCGGCACGCAGTCGATCACCAGGCCATACTCTTTCGCAGTCTTGCCATCGATCAGGTCGCCAGTCAGCAACATGCGCTTGGCCTTCTCGGCGCCCAGGCGATAGACCCACATCGCCGTGGTCGGGCAGCCCCAGATGCGCGCCGGCGGATAGCCAATCTTGGCATCCTCCGCCATCACCACCAGGTCGCAGCACAGCGCGATGTCGCTGCCGCCGGCCACCGCATAGCCGTGAATCTTGGCCACCACGGGTTTGAGCGAACGCCACAGGCTGAAGAAACAGTCGGTGCTGTGCCGCATCCACTGGTAATCCACCAGCGGGTCCCAGGGCATGTCCTGGCTGCCCTTCACCGGGCGCGGCGCCTCGGCATATTCCTTCAGGTCGTAGCCGGCACAGAAAGCACGTCCCGCCCCGCTCAGCAGGATCACATGCACCTCGTCGTCCTGGTTGGCGCGCTCGACGGCGGCGCGCAGCAGGTCCGGCGTGGTTTCGTGGATAGCGTTGAGGTGTTCAGGCCGGTTCAGCGTGATGCGGGCAACGCGGCCGTCGCGCTCATAGAGTACGAAGGGTTCGGACATGGTTTCCTCCTTTTATGGAGAAACCGTATCACCGTTCATAAAAGTGAACAACGTTCATAATTCGAATTCCCGATACCGTGCGCCGGGCAGGGGATTATCGTAATATGGCGGAATATCGCGGAAACCCAGGGCATCGTAGATGCGGTTGGCCGCCACCATTGAGGGGAAAGTATCCAGCCGAAGCGCGCGATAGCCGAAGCGGCGGGCCTCGGCCAGCACCGCATCGGTCAGCGCGCGGCCGAAATTATGGCCGCGCCCGGCCGGATCGATATAGAGCCGTTTCATCTCGGCGATTCCATCTCCGAGGTCTCGCAACCCGACGACGCCGACCGCCGCGCCATCCACCTTGGCCAGCAGCAACGCGCCACGCGCTTCCGGCGCATATTTGCCCGGCAGGCCCGCCAGCTCTTCGTCGAAACCCTGGAAGCAGAGGCTGAACTCCAGCGACTGGGCATAGGCGAGGAACAGCCGGCGCACCGCGGCGATGTCGTCGGGCGTGGCGGCGGCGGTGATGGAAAGTGCGGGGGCTGAGTCGGTCATGCATCCATCAGAAAAGAAATGGGCGCGGCACACAACAGGGATTGATGCCGCGCCCAGCCGGCTCGCGCCGACCTTCCGGCAGTTATCGGGGCAACCGCCGAAACGAAATGCTTCACCCCCATCAAGGCAGTGTAACCGCCCCCTCCATGAAGGGCCTGCAGCTACCGGCCATGAAGACGCGCTCGCCGTCATGCCGGCAATAGAGCGTGCCGCCGCGTGCCGAAGCCTGATAGGCGACAATGTCCTGCTTCCCAAGCCGCTGCGCCCAGTAGGGCACGATGGTGCAATGCGCCGAACCGGTGACCGGATCTTCCGGAATGCCCTTGGCCGGCGCGAAGAAACGCGACACACAATCGATGCCGGGCCGATCACCGGGCGCGGTGACGATCACGGCGAACTTGTCGAGGTTCATCAGCCCGTTCATGTCGGGCTTCAGCGCACGCACGGTGGCGGCAGTGTCGTAGACCAGCAGATAGTCGCGGCCGGCCAGAATTTCCTTCGGCTCCGCGCCGATGGCGTCAATCAAACCGGCACAGGGCTGCGCCGGAGACGGCGCACGCGCGGGAAAATCGAGTGCCAGCCGGCCGCTTTCGCCGTCCTGCGTCACCGTCAGCGTGCCGCTCTTGGTGAAGAAGTCGATGCGCTGCCGCGTGCGATCCAGTCTGTTGAAGATCACCCAGGCCGAAGCCAGCGTGGCATGGCCGCAGAGATCGACTTCCACTTCCGGGGTGAACCAGCGCAGACCAAAACCGTCTTCGCCCAGCCCGCCCTTCTGCGGCACGAAGAAGGCCGTCTCGGCCAGGTTATTCTCGGCCGCGATGGCCTGCATGGTCGCATCCGGCAGCCAGCTCTCCAGCGGCATCACGGCGGCGGGATTGCCCTTGAACACCGCATCGGCGAAGGCATCAACCTGATAGATCGGCAGTTTCATCGCGGGCCTCAGAGATAGAGCAGCACGGCTGACAGCAATGTCAGGCCGGCCATGGTGAAATTGAAGATGGTGCGCGCCCGCGCATCCGTCAGGAATCGCCCGATGCCGACGCCGAACAGCGCCCAGAGCGACACGCAGGGCAGGTTGATCAGGGTGAAGACCAGTGCGATCAGCGCGACCTCGACGCCATAATCGCCGCCCGGCGTGGTGAAGGCGGCAACGGCGCCGACTGCCATCATCCAGGCCTTCGGATTGACATACTGGAACAGCGCGGCTTCATGAAAGCGCATCGGCCGCAGCTCGCCCCGGCTTTCGATACTGCCGGCGCGCGCCAGCTGCCAGGCGAGCCAGACCAGATACAGCGCGCCGATGGCTTTCAGACCCTGATGCAGCCAGTCGCTGGCGAGAATCACCGCACCGAGGCCGACGCCGGTGACGAGGATGAGCGAAAGAAAGCCGGCGCTGATGCCGAGCATATGCGGCAGGCTGCGGCGGAAACCGAAATTGGCGCCCGAGGCGGTCAGCAGGATGTTATTGGGGCCGGGCGTGATCGAGGTGACCACGGCGAAGAGCGCGAGCGGCAGCAGCAGGAAGGTTTCAGCTTGCAGGGGCATGTCGCGCCTTTGGAGGAGGGTATCCGGCGTCGGTGCATCTGATGCGCACACGACGCCGGCAGCCGGGGGGCTTAAACCCTCGATGCTCTATCTATCGAAGCCACACCGGTTTGCGGCTCAGCTCGGCTTCCACATCGGCGCGGGTAAGGCCGACGTCTTTCAGAATTTCTTGCGGCAGCCCAGCCAGTTCAGCCCGCTCACGGGCCTGGCGCTGCCAGTCGAGCAGCGTCAGCACGATGGTCGTCGCGCTCTTGGCGCTGACAGTCACAGTGCGGTCGATGACCCGGCCGATCGTGCTGCCCGCGCGTTCGACCGGGCCAATACCATAAGGCCGGTCGATTGTATCGATACAATTAGACATAACACCACTCCAATATCTGGGAAGATTTTCATGATTGGACCCGCTCAATGCAGGCAATGAGATAATTGATTGACTCTTTGATGGGGTCAATGCCAATATTGTCACCATGACAATGTGGATCCCCAATCTCGAAGCATTTCCTGGCCCGCGCTACCAGGCGCTCGCCACGGCGATCGAAACCGCCATCCAGACGGGCGAACTGCCGGTCGGCGCCAAGCTGCCACCGCAACGCAATCTCGCCTGGAAGCTCGGCGTCACCGTCGGCACGGTCAGCCGCGGCTATATGCTGGCCGAACAGAAGGGGCTGCTGTCCGGCGAAGTCGGACGCGGCACTTTCGTGAAGCCCTATGACGGCCTGAGCAACGGCAACGGCTTTCGCAGTGAGATCGTCGCGCCGCTGGGCGAAATCCCCCGCCTCACCACGCCGGGCGTGATCGAACTGTCGCGCAACGAACCCAGCCTGCCCGATTTCGAAGAGATCATGCGCAATTCGCTGCAGCGCCTGTCCCTGCGCGGCGGCTTGCAGAACCTGCTCGGTTACAGCCGCACCCTGGGCGATCCGGCGCATCGCGCTGCTGCCGCGGCCTGGATCGGTCGCGTCGGGCTTTCCGTGACGCCGGAGCAGGTGATCGCCACCGCCGGCGCGCAACAGGCGCTCGCCATCGTGATGACGGCGATGACCATGCCGAACGAAATCATGCTGGTCGAAGCGCTGACCTATGGCGGCGTGCATGAAAATGCGCAGCAGCGCCCGATCCGGCTCGAAGCCGTAGCGATGGACGATGAAGGCATGCGGCCCGATGCACTGGCCGAAGCCGCCAGGCGCACCGGCAGCCGGCTGGTCCTGATCCAGCCGACGATTCACAATCCGACCACCGTGATGATGACTGCCGATCGTCGCAATGCGATCATCGCGGTGGCGCGCAAGCACGACCTCACCATCATCGAGGACGATGTCTACGGCTTCCTGATCAAGGACCGTCCGCTGCCAATCGCAGCTTTGGCACCGGAGCGCACCATCTACATCACCAGCGCCTCGAAATGCATGGCACCAGGTCTGCGCGTGGGTTGGATTGCCGCGCCGCCGGTGCTGGTCGAACGTTTCGCCGATGCGCTGCATGCGGTCGCGGTCAACAATCCGCGACTGAACCAGGAGATCGTGCGGCAATGGATTGAGGATGGCACGGCGGCGATGCTGGTCGACCGCCTGCGCGAGGAAGCCGCGATCCGCAATGCGATGGCGAACGAGGCTTTCGACGGCCTCACGTTGCGCAGCAATCCGGCCAGCCTGCATTGCTATCTCGAACTGCCGCAACCCTGGCGACCGAATGAATTCACCAACCAGGCGCTCGGCCAGGGCGTGCGCATCGCCAGCTGCACATCCTTCCTGCTCGACTCGCGGCCCAATCCGCCGCCCTGGGTGCGGGTATCGCTGGCGCCGTCGCCCGACCGTTCGGAAGTGGCGGATGGGTTGCGGCGGCTGCGCAACCTGATCGAACGCGGCCCGGAAGCGCGTCACGCGGTCGTCTGACGACATCGCATCGTGCAGATCCTGCTCTATATCGCTCCGATCATCCTGGTGATCGGGCTGGTTGCCACTGGCCGCGTGCCGCTGGTGCGCGCCAGCCTCGCCGGGCTGATCGCGACTGTTCCTGCGGTGATCGTGGCGCTCCACGGACAGCGCGATCTGGGTGAGTTCTTCGTCGTTGAAAGCCTGAAGGGCGCCTGGCTGGCCTGGCATGCCATCGCGGTGACGCTGGCCGGCCTCACCGTGCATCACGTTATCCAGGCGGCGGCCCCGGCGCGTCAGGCAGAGACGGTAGATGCGCCAGCATCGCCGCATCGCCGCGCCTACTTCCTCAGCTTCGTGGCGTCTGGCCTGATCGAATGCACCATCGGCTTCGGCGTCGGCTTCGCGTTGGCCATTCACGGCCTGCGGCGGCTCGGTGTGGCGCCACTGCCTGCGATTGCGGTGGGTCTGCTGAGCCAGATGCTGGTGCCCTGGGGCGGATTGGGCATCGGCACCACCATCGGCGCAGCATTAGGCCATCTGCCGCTGCAGGATTTCGGGCTGTACAGCGCCAGCCTGATGCCGCCTTTCGTCGCCGTGCTGCTCGGCTGGTTCTGGTGGTGGTCGCACAAGCTGAAACTGGGACTGAGCCCCATCAATATGGCGCTGGATATGCTGTGGACGGTGGCGATGTTCGGCCTGCTCTGGCTCGGCAACCGCTATGCGTCCGTCGACACCGCCGGACTCATAGCTACCGCGCCGCTGCTGGCGCTCGGCTGGCTGCTCGACCGCAACCGGCCGCAGCTGAAAACCATGCTGCGCGTCGCGCTGCCCTACCTGCTGCTGATCGCTGTGCTGCTGTCCACGCGGCTGATTGCGCCGCTGTCGCAGCTGCTGCAGAGCGTGGCGATCATGCGGCCCTTCGACGACATGCCGGCGTTTCCCTGGGCCTACCAGGCCGGCGTGATGCTGCTGCTGACGGCAGTCGCCTATGGCGCGCTGACGCTGAAGCCGCAGCAGACCGGCGGCATTGTGAAACAGACCTGGGCGGCCGGGCGCATCGCCATCGCCACCACGCTGATCTTCCTGGTGATGGCGCGGCTGATGGCAGCGAGCGGCATCCCCGCCGAACTGGCCGCCGCCTGGCAGGCCACCGCCGGCGCACATGCCCTGCTGGCGACGCCGTTATTTGCCGCCGTGGCCGGCGGGCTCACCGGCAGCAACACGGCCTCGAACAGCCTGATGCTGCCGCTGCAGGCGGCGCTCGCGGGTTCCGCTGGCGCCAATGTGCTCTGGGTTAGCGCCTTGCAGAACGTGACCGGCAGCCTGTTCACGACGTTTTTCCCCGGCAAGGTGGCGATGGCCTGCGCCTTTGCCGGCATCATTGGCGGCGAGCGGCATGTCTACCGGTATGTCGTGCTGCTGATGCCGGCCTTGCTGATCGTTGCCGTACTGCTTACGCTTTTCTTGTAACAGTATGTGCGTGATTGAGCGGGCCATGGCCATGGCCGAAGCCCGGCGCGGTCTCGATCGCCTTGCGCACATAGGCGCGCGCCTGCGTCACCGCCTCGCGTAAGTCCAGCCCGAAGGCCAGACCCGTCGCAATCGCCGAGGCCAGCGTGCAGCCGGTGCCATGCGTCGAGGTGGTATCGATGCGCGTATCCTGATAGCGCTGTGCGCCGCGAGAGTCGCGTAGCAGATCGACCAGCGCATCGCCCGGCAGATGACCGCCTTTCAGCAGCACGGCGCGCGGCCCAAGCTGCAGCAGGCGATCCGCAGCCGGCGCCATATCCGACTCTTCCGCCACCTTCAACCCCGACAGCACTTCGGCCTCGGGCAGGTTCGGCGTAATGATTGCCGCGCGCGGAATCAGCTTGGTGCGCAACGCCTCGGCCGCCGACGGCTGCAGCAGCGACGCGCCGCCTTTCGCCACCATCACCGGATCGACCACCAGCGGCACATCCGGCGCATATTTTTCCAGCGCCTCGACCACCGCCTCGATGATATCGGCGCGATGCAGCATGCCGGTCTTGATCGCATCGGCGCCGATGTCTTCCAGCACGACACGCAACTGAAGTGCGATGAAATCCGCCGGCACCTCATGGATCGCATGCACCGTGCGGGTATCCTGCGCCGTGAGCGCCGTGATCGCCGTCATGGCATAGCCGCCCAGCGCGGTCACCGCCTTGATATCGGCCTGGATGCCGGCACCGCCGCCGGAATCCGATCCGGCGATGATGAGAACGCGGCCTTGCTTTACGGAACCCGCAGCGCTCACGCCGCCTGCTCCAGCGCCGTGCAGATCTCGGCCACCACAGTTTGCACCAGCAGTTCGTCCTCGCCTTCCGCCATCACGCGGATCAGCGGTTCGGTGCCCGAGGGCCGAATGACGATACGTCCGGCCTTGCCGAGCTTCTTCTCGGCGGCATCGATCGCCTGCTGCACCTTCGGGGTTTCCAGCGGCTTGCCGCCGGCATGGCGCACATTGCGCAGCAGCTGCGGATAGGGCGCGAAGCGGCGGCAGAACTGGCTCGCCTTCTGGCCGGATTCGCAGAGCGCGCCCAGCACCTGCAGCGCGGCGACAATGCCGTCGCCGGTGGTGGCGAAATCCGACAGGATGATATGGCCGGATTGCTCGCCGCCGAGATTGTAGCCCTCGCCACGCATCGCCTCGAGCACATAGCGGTCGCCGACCTTGGTGCGGATCAGCTCGACGCCGATGCTCTCCACGAACCGCTCCAGCCCCAGATTCGACATCACGGTGGCGACCAGGCCGTTCTTTTCCAGCCGGCCCTGGCGCAGCCAGCTTTCGGCGATCACCGCCATCAACTGGTCGCCATCGATCACCTGGCCGCGTTCGTCCACCATCACCAGGCGGTCGGCATCGCCGTCCAACGCCACGCCGACATGCGCGCCATGCGCCACCACGGCTTCCTGCAGGGACTGCGGATGCGTCGAGCCGCATTCGCGGTTGATGTTGAAACCATCAGGCTTCACGCCGATCGGAATCACTTCGGCTTCGAGTTCCCACAGCACGGCGGGCGCCACCTTGTAGGCCGCGCCATTGGCGCAATCGACCACCACTTTCAAACCCGCCAGCGTGCGGCCCTTGGGCAAGGTCGCCTTGGCGAATTCGACATAGCGGCCGTCGGCGTCATCCAGGCGGCGCGCGCGGCCGAGCTTGGCGGCATCGGCCAGCACCGGCTGGGCCTCGCCCAGGATCATCGCCTCGATCTCTTTTTCGGCGTCGTCGGTCAGCTTGTAGCCATCGGGGCCGAACAGCTTGATGCCGTTGTCGTGGAAGGGATTATGCGAAGCCGAGATCATCACGCCGAGATCGCAGCGCAGTGCGCGCGTCAGCATCGCCACGGCCGGCGTCGGCATCGGGCCGACCTGGAACACATCCATGCCGACGGCGGTGAAGCCGGCGACAAGCGCGGGTTCGAGCATGTAACCCGAGAGCCGCGTATCCTTGCCGATCAGCACGCGATGGCGATGATCGCCGCGCGTGAAATAGGCCCCGGCGGCCATGCCGACTTTCAGCGCGGTGGACGCCGTCATCGGCTCGGTATTGGCCAGGCCGCGGATGCCATCGGTGCCGAAGAATTTGCGGGTCATGCGAATCGGGTCCGTTACAAAAATTGTGCGCGGAACTATGCCACAGAAAGCGGCCAAACGGCAGAGGTTCCCCCTTTACTCGTCATTCCCGCGCCCGGCGGCTTTGCCGCCTTACACAATCTGTCGCGCAAAGCGCGACGGGCGGGAATCCCATTTTTTTCGACATCAAAATTGAATGGGACCCCGGGTCAAGCCCGGGGTGACGATCTATGTAAGCCCACTGTTACGTCTTGTTACATTCATGCAGTTTCATTGACCTTTTTCCACCTTCAGCGTGCCGCGCTGCATCGCCTGCCACACATTGAGCGCCTGCACCGTCTCGGCCACGTCATGCACGCGCAGGATCTTCGCGCCATTCTGCGCCGCCCACAGCGCGGCGGCCACCGAACCCGGCACGCGCCTTTGCGCCTCGGGCTCGCGGGCGACAGCGCCGATGAAGCTCTTGCGCGAGGCGCCGACCAGCAGTGGATAGCCGAGCAGGCGGAAGGCCTGCAGGCGCTGCAGCAGCGTGAGATTGTGGTCGACGCTTTTGCCGAAACCGATGCCGGGATCGATCAGGATGCGGTCACGCGACAGCCCGGCGGCACGGCAGGCGGCGATGCGCTGGGCCAGATAGTCGCGCACCTCGCCCACCACATCGTCATAGTGCGGCGACTGCTGCATGGTGCCGGGCTGGCCCTGCATATGCATCAGCACGACCGGCAAACCGCTGCGGATCGCGGCTTCGAGACTGCCCTCGCCTTCCAGCGCGGAAATGTCGTTGATCAGATGCGCCCCCGCCACCGCAACGGCGCGCATGGTGCCGGCATTGCGCGTGTCGACCGAGAGCAGCAGCTGCGGCGCGTCACGGCGCAGCGCCTCGATCACCGGCACCAGGCGCTGAATCTCCTGCTGGAACGAGACCGGCGCCGCACCGGGCCGGGTCGATTCCGCGCCGAGATCGATCAGATCGGCACCGGCCTCGGCCATCGCTTTCGCCTGCGCAATCGCCGCCGTCGCGTCGCCTTTCAATCCGTCGCCCGAGAAACTGTCATCGGTGACATTGACGATGCCCATCACCAGCGGGCGATCCTGGCGCAATAACCTATGCAGCCGGTCGACGGCCTCATGGGGCTTCGCCAGTGTTCGTTTCGCTTCGCCGGTGTTCGTTTGCATTCGCGGGTGTTCGTTTCGCTTCGTTCGGGTTCGTTTGGGTTCGTGGGTGTTCGCGCGGTTCGTCCGGAGCCGGAGCAATCCCGGAAAATGCTGAGTCAGGTCCACTGGGTGCTGAGTCGGGTCTATTTGAGGCTGACTCAGGTCTATTTGATACCAAGTCAGGTCTATTCAGGTCCAATCCGGGTCTAACCGGAACAAAGTTAACCAATTTCTCTACTTTTACGGGAGGAAGCTTTACGGATCGCCCATAATGTTCTTATCATGTTCTCGTGATCATTTCAAGATTTACACTCCGGACATACAAAATTTTGTATGCTCCATGAATGCAGCCCGCAGCCGCGCCATTGTCTTTCTCGCCTCCAGTCTCGCCGACCTGCGGGACTTTCCGGCCGTGGCGCGTCAACGAGCGGGTTACCAGTTGGACCTTGTGCAGGCGGGCCATGATCCGGACGACTGGAAACCGATGCCTGCCATTGGCGCCGGGGTGCGGGAAATCCGTATCCGCGATGTCAGCGGCGCATTCAGAGTGATCTACGTGGCAACCTTCGCTGAGGCGATCTTCGTGCTGCACTGCTTTCGCAAGACGACCCCAAAAACAGCCAAAGCCGATCTCGACCTGGCGGCCCGCCGTTACAGAACCATCACCGGAGGCCATAAAGGATGACCGCACAGTCCCGTAAAGGCGCCGGATTTGGGAGCGTGTGGGATGCCATCGCCGCCACGCCCGCTGAGGCCGAGAATATGAAAATCAGGTCGCGGCTGATGATGGCCTTGCGCGACCATATCGAACAGCAGGGCCTGACGCAGGCCGACGCCGCCAGATTGCTGGGCGTAACTCAGCCGCGTATTTCCGATCTGATGCGCGGACGGATCGACCTGTTTGCCATCGATACGCTGGTCAATATGCTGCATGCTGCTGGCTTGCAGGTGGAACTGCGGATCGGCAAGGCCGCCTGAACGCAACGGACATAGAGAGCCCTCGCCCATGACCCTCGATTTCCTGCTGATCGCACTGATCGTCGTCGCCACGCCGGGCACCGGCATGATCTACACGGTGGCCGCCGGCCTCACCCGGGGCGGACGCGCGAGCATCGTCGCGGCGTTTGGCTGCACGCTCGGCATCGTGCCGCATATGATCGCGGCGATCACCGGACTGGCGGCTTTGCTGCACACCTCGGCGCTGCTGTTCGATGCGGTGAAATATGCCGGCGTGGCCTATCTGCTGTGGATGGCCTGGATGACCTGGCAGGATCGCGGCTCGCTCAGCCTGACCGGACAGGGGCCGCACAAGAGCACGGCGTTACAGGTGACGGTGGAAGCCATCGTGATCAACCTGCTCAATCCGAAACTCTCGATCTTCTTCTTCGCCTTCCTGCCGCAATTCGTGGCGACCGACGCACCCGACGCCCTGCCGCGCATGCTGGAAATGAGCGGCGTGTTCATGGCGATGACGTTTGTGGTCTTTGCGCTGTATGGGCTGTTTGCCGCCAGCGTGCGCGACCATGTGCTCTCGCGGCCGAAGGTGATGCTCTGGCTGCGCCGCACCTTTGCGGCGGCCTTTGTCGCGCTGGGCGCGAAGCTGGCGCTGACGGAGCGGTGATCCGCGTCAAGCATATCTTGACGCGCGCCGTGTCAGGCATTACCTTACGCAATGCTGAAGCGCATCCGGCATAAGGGCCTGTCCGCCCTGCATCTGAGCGGCGCCACCAAAGGCGTGCCGGCCGCACTGGCAGAGAAGATCGAACTGATCCTGGACCGCCTTGATGTTGCCGCCGGACCGCAGGATTTCGGCTTCGGCTACAAGCTGCACCCGCTGAAGGGCAGCCTGAAAGGCTTCTGGGCGGTGCATGTCAGCGCCAACTGGCGCATCGTCTTCCGGTTCGACGGCGAAGATGTCACCGATGTCGACCTGGTAGATTATCATTGAGGCGAGACATGAAGCGAACCCGTAAACCTACCCATCCCGGCAAGTCGGTCAAGGTGTTCTGCATCGAGGCGCATGAGCTGGAAATCCAGCAGGCCGCCAAACTGCTCGGCATCAGCCGGCAGCAGCTCTCGGCCGTGATCAACGGCCATGCCCGTATCACCGCGGAGATCGCCTTCCGGCTGGCGAAAGTGTTCGGCGGCAGCGCCGAGGTCTGGCTGCGGCAGCAGAATGCTTACGATCTGTGGGAGCTGGAAAGCGGCGCCAAGACGATCAGGACAAAGCCGTTGCCGCAGAAGGCGGCGTGAGGATGCGCAGTGTGGCGGCGTTTATTGCGCTGACGGAGCGGTGAACTTCTAAATATGCGGAAATAGTCATGGCATTCAGTCGCAGTGGCACATCCAGTATAACTCGCATGCCGAGGAGTGCGGATTCAACAACCTCATCAAGTTTAGCTGAGAGTGTAAGATTTGGCGCTCAAGAATGCCTAATCAGCGCCAAGGAACTAGAGAAGAAATTTCCCAGCACCACGGGGAATTACATTCTAACTTTTCACGCCCTAGAACTCGGACTGAAAGCGTTCCTTTTAAAACAAGGCCTCTCCGCAGACGATCTACGTAAGCGACACGGTCACAACTTGGTTAGACTGCTTGAGATATCACAGAATCATGGCCTTTCTTTATCTACCCCGGATGCAAAAGATCTCATCGCATGGATCAATGAATGGCATGATGATAAGGTAAAGATACGTTACGATTTCACATCTACCCGCGAACTGCCTTGGTGTGATATGATTCTTCCAATAGTTGACGAAGTTATTGCGGCCAGTAAGTAGCCTGCCCGGACAGATGCGTTCAGCAGCATCACAATGAAAATCGGCATTATCGAATGCGGGCCGGTGCCCGCGCCGCTGCAGGACACTTACATCAGCTATCCCGCGATGTTCGAGGCGCAGCTGCAGCCGCTGCTGCACGGTGCCAGCTTCACCACCATCTCCGTCGTCAATGGCGAAGCGCTGCCCGCACCCGACGCCTGCGAGGCCTGGCTGATTCCCGGCTCACGCCATGGCGTCTATGACGACCTGCCTTGGATAGACCCGCTCAAACACTTCATCCGGGAGGTGGCGCAACTGAAACGCGCGCCCATCGTGGGCGTGTGTTTCGGCCACCAGATCATCGCCGAGGCGCTGGGCGGCAAGGTGGAGAAAGCCAGCGTTGGCTTTCGCATCGGCCTGGAGCGGTATGAGACCACGCTTGATGGTGTGCCGCCGACCGTCATGATGCCGGCCTTTCATCAGGACCAGATCATTGTGCCGCCGCCGCATGCCGAGGTGGTGGCGCGCACCGAAGCCTGCGCCTTTGCGGCCTTGCGCTACACGGATGCGCCGGTGTTTTCGGTGCAGTTCCATCCCGAATTCAGCCGGGCGTATTTAAGCGACCTGATCGATTGCATGGGACAGCACAGCGCGCAGCCGGGCCTGGCCGCCGCGCCGCGCGGTGAGACCGATGATATCGGCATGCGCTGGATTGCGGCGTTTCTGTCTTCCCAGGCGCGTCATCCTCGGGGTTGACCCGAGGATCTCAGGCCGATGAGGGCGAGATGTCGAGGGCGGGCCCCGGCATTCCCCCTCTCCATCGCGGGTGGATGGATCCTCGGGTCAAGCCCGAGGATGACGTGGTGGGGAGCGGGGATGACGGACTGGGAGCAGGATGATGGTGTTCGTTGTGGAGATGGCCTGTGCCCTCACCCCAGCAGCAGGTCCATCTCCGGATCGCCCTTCTGCATCGCACGCTGATAGGCCGGGCGTGCGCCGATCCGCGCCAGATACCGCAGGATATTCGGATAGGGCGAGAGATCGTAGGGCTGGAAATGCCGCATGGTGGTGAGCGAAAACACCGTCATGATATCCGCCGCCGAGAACTCACCGGCCAGATACGGCACTGTGCCGAGCCGCGCCTCCATCATCGCCAGAATGCGCTGCATGCGCTGCTGCCCCAGTTTCAGCGCCGGATGATCCTCGGGCGCATTGAGGCGGCTGGAAATCATCAGCCGCATGAAGGCCGGCTGCAGCGTGCCATTGGCGAAATGGAACCAGTAGAGATACTCGGCAAAGGCCGGATCGTCCTGCGGCACCGTCAGGCGTCCGTTGCCGTGCTTGGCGATGATCCATTCCACCACCGCGCCGGATTCGGCAAGAGTCACACCTCCATCCGTGATCACCGGCGCCGAACCGACCGGATGCAGCGCGCGATAGTCGTCGGGCGCCATCACCGGCGCGCGGGCGTAATGCTTCAGCTCGTAAGCGATATCCAGCTCCTCGCAGAGCCAGACGATACGTTCGGACTGCGACTTGCCTAAGTGATGGACGGTGAACATGCGGCCTCCCTGATGCGCCGCGGCAGGGTAGCATGAAGCGCCCGGCCGCCGTATCCGGGATTGCATTCTGCTACCCGGCAAAGGCTGTTGCCCGTTTTGCGCGAATCCCGCAGGATTGCCAGCCCGTGCCCGATTCCATTCGCAGAAGGCCAGACGTCGCCATGCCGTTCTCCCGCTCCGCTTCACTTCCGGCCGTGCTGGCCTCGGCCCTGCTGCTGGCCGGCTGCGTCACCACCGAAAGCAACCAGCGAGCCTTCGCCCAGTTGCGCGACACCCTGCCCTGTTGCCAGACGATGCAGGAGTTTCCGATCGAGACGGTGACGGCCAAGGATACGCGGTTCGAGATCGATGCCACCTCGCCGGTCTTCGTGTTCGGCCAGCAGAAGAGCTATTTCCGCGCCTTCGAACTGCCGCCCGAGGGCACCGCCTACAAACTCGAAGTCAAAAGCTTCCCGGCTTACGCCCCCTATGCCAGCCGCACCCCGATCTTCATGCCGGGCCTGCTGTTCCTCAATGCGAAGAAAGAGGCGGCTGCTTATTGGGGGCCGGACAAATTCCGCTACTCGCCGGAAGGCTGGTTCGAGGGCCGGGGCATCGCCACGGTGATCACGGTGGCGGAAACCGGTGACCGGCCGCATTACCTGGTGATCTTCACGCCGGCCAATTCACCCGAAGATGGCGGCGGCACGATGCACACGCCGGCGACCATGACGCCGGTGATGATCGGCGGCACCATGGTGCCGATCATGAGCGGCGGCGGCACCTCCACCACCGAACCGATGCCGACCGGATCGCTGCGCCTGTCGATCGAAACGCTGCCGCCCAAGCCGGCTGCGCCCGCGACCAGCCAGTAGGCGCCGCAGCGCGCCTATTTTTCTGGGATTGAGCTGAACGGCGCGCGGCACGGCCAGTTCCGCCTTTGTGAAATCTTTGTGAGCCCCTTGAAGCCTGACTCACCGCCTCCCAGATGCCGCGCAGACGAGTGACTGCCGCTTTTGCATGAGGGGGCTCATGGCCGACACCGAGACGATGCCCGATACCTTGCCCGGGGCATTCCGCAATTCCCTGGAGATCCTGCAGGAGGTGCGCCGCGCCGAGGCGCTGCTGCGGTCGACCTTCAGCCCCGGCTGCCTGGACAGCAACGGCCTGCTGGCGAAACCTGATGCCTGCAGCGACGCGCTGACCGCTGCGATCCGCACCCTGCTGGACGCGCAGAAGCGGCTGACCGATACGCCATGGCCGCAGGCCGAGTTCCAGCCGGTGCAGCCAGCGGAGTCCGAAGCGGCGGAGTGAGCGGTAGCCGGCAGATCAGATCTGCAGCACGAAAGCCATCACCAGCCAGCAGACGACACAATACGAGTTATAGATGACGTGAACCAGGATCGAGGCACGCAGGGAGCCCCCGACTTGGCGTACCAGCGTTATCACGACGATCGCCGGCAGCAGTATCGCCATATACAGCAGGCCGTGGGTGAAGTGGATCGCGTACCAGAACAGGCCGGTGGCCAGCATGGTCCGGGGGACGGACCAGTATTTGCGCAGTGCGGTCCACAGCCAGCCGCGGAAGAACAATTCTTCGGCTATCGGACCGATGACGCCCACCAGCAGCGCGCCCGGCACCAGCAGCAGCGGATTCACCGCGCGCATCTGTCCCGTCAGTTCCGGATAGGGATTGACGTTGAGGAACGACAGTACGAGACCGTAGACCAGCAAGGCGGCCGTCATGAGGGCCAACTGGCGCCGATTGCGCAACGGCAGCCAGCCCAGCCCCTCACGCAGGTCGCCGTCGGCTGCGCGGCGGGCATTGCGCAATCCGAACCAGGACAGCAGCAGCATCAAAATCAGGGTGGAGAGGATGATATTCGTGCCGCCGATGTCGGGCTCCTGCAGCGCCTCGAGCACATAGCCATCCTCGGTGAAATAGAGGACGAGGCCGAAGGCCAGGCTGACGATAAAGGAACCCAGGGAAGCGAGCACGACCCAGAGCAGCGCCCAGGCCAGCAGTTTCCACGCCGCGCGCCGTGCGCGCGGAACGACCTGCGGCTCGGGCAACGCGGCCTCAGTTGCAGCCGCCGCCGCGCCCTCCTGTATCGCCGCCATGGTGTCCCCCGGATCGCCGATGTCTCGCTTTACTGTTGCGGAGAGGCCGGTCGAAGGCAATCGCCATCGGGGCGCGGACCCACCACGCATGAAAAAGCCCGGCATCGCTGCCGGGCTTTTTTGTGCTGTGTTGGCTTAATGCTTACGCGCGTATGCGTGCTTTGGCTCAGGCGCCAGGCTGCGGTTCCGGCTCGAAGCCGCCGCCGGCCGGCTTGTTGCCGCCGCGCGAGGTCGGCACCGCAGACCTGGGCCCGGTATCGCCACCCGGAGTCGGCGTGCGGTCATCGGTGCGCACGATCTTCTCGCCGCGCAGCAAGGCTTTCACCTCGTCGCCCGAAAGCGTCTCGTATTCCAGCAGCGCCTGCGCCACGGTGTCGAGGTCGGTGCGATGCTCGGTCAGGATACGGCGTGCGCTGCCCTCGGCATCGTCGATGATGCGACGGATTTCCTCGTCGATCAGCTTGGCGGTCGCATCCGAGACATTCTTGCGCTGGGTCACGCTATGGCCGAGGAAGACTTCTTCCTCGTTGTCCGAATAGCGCAGGCGGCCGAGCTTGTCGGACATGCCCCATTCGGTGACCATGCGACGCGCCAGGCCGGTGGCCTGCTGGATATCGTTCGAGGCGCCGGTGGTGATGTTTTCCTTGCCGAAGACGATCTCTTCCGCCATGCGGCCGCCAAACATCATCGCCAGACGCGATTCCAGTTCCAGCGTCGACATCGACAGGCGGTCTTTCTCGGGCAGCGACATGGTGACGCCCAGGGCGCGACCGCGCGGAATGATCGTCACCTTGTGCAGCGGATCGTGCTTGGGCACGAACAGGCCGACCAGCGCATGGCCCGCCTCGTGATAGGCGGTGAGGCGCTTTTCCTCTTCACCCATCACCATCGAGCGGCGCTCGGCGCCCATCATCACCTTGTCCTTGGCATGTTCGAAATCGGCCATGGTGACGACGCGCTTGTTGCGGCGCGCCGCGAGGAGCGCGGCTTCGTTCACGAGATTCGCCAGATCGGCGCCCGAGAAACCAGGCGTGCCGCGGGCGATGATCTTCGGGTCGACATCGGGCGCCAGCGGGACTTTCCGCATATGGACGCGCAGGATGTGTTCGCGGCCGATGATATCCGGGTTCGGCACCACGATCTGGCGGTCGAAACGGCCCGGACGCAGCAAAGCCGGATCGAGCACGTCGGGGCGGTTGGTGGCGGCGATCAGGATGACGCCTTCGGTCGCCTCGAAACCGTCCATCTCGACCAGCAGCTGGTTCAGCGTCTGCTCGCGTTCATCGTTGCCACCGCCGAGGCCGGCGCCGCGATGGCGGCCGACCGCGTCGATTTCGTCGATGAAGATGATGCAGGGCGCGTTCTTCTTGGCCTGCTCGAACATGTCGCGCACGCGGCTGGCGCCGACGCCGACGAACATCTCGACGAAGTCGGAGCCCGAGATGGTGAAGAAGGGCACGTTGGCTTCGCCGGCGATGGCGCGGGCCAGCAGGGTCTTACCGGTGCCCGGCGGGCCGACGAGCAGACAGCCCTTGGGGATCTTGCCGCCGAGGCGCTGGAATTTCTGCGGGTCGCGCAGGAAGTCGACGATCTCTTCCAACTCGCCCTTGGCTTCCTCGATGCCGGCGACGTCTTCAAACGTGACGCGGCCATGGCGCTCGGTGAGCAGGCGCGCCTTCGACTTGCCGAAGCCCATCGCCTTGCCGCCGCCGCCCTGCATCTGGCGCATGAAGAAGATCCAGACGCCGATCAGCAGCAGCATCGGGAACCAGGAGATGAAGATGCTGAACAGCGGGTTGCCTTCTTCCGGCGGCTGGGCCGCGACGCGCACGCCGCGCTCGGTCAGCTTGGAGACCAGCGTCGGGTCGTTCGGGATATAGGTGGTGAAGCTGCGACCATCGCGGAAATGGCCGGTCACGGTGTTGGAGCTGTTCTGGATCGTGACATCGGTGATCTGGCCGTTCGTCACGTCGTTGAGGAAATCGGAATAGGCGAGCGCCTGCGCGCCGCTGCGCATGGAGGGGCCCTGAAACAGGTTGAACAGCGCCACGACCAGAAGGCCGATGATCACCCACAGCGCCAGATTACGGCCGAACATATTCACGGAAGCCCGTTCCTTTCCACGCGAAAACCCCTCCCCGGCATTTGTCCGCCGGGAGAGGAAAATTTTAGCCGATTTTAGCCGGCACAAACCATAGATATGCGCTGGTCCGGGCTAAACAAGCGGTTACCGGTGCAGATTCTGCGCCTTGAGGCGCCGATTCAGGCCGCCGGCAAGGCTGGCTGGAAAGAGATTGTGACATTGGCAGGCATTTGCCCCCAGCCGAGGCCCGGAACCGCCAGCAGGCGGCGCGTCCCGTCGCTTTGGGCCCGCCACAGCGCCGGCAGGCTGGGCCACGCGACTTTCGGCAGAGCCAGCAGGGCCATGTCGGCCGGGCGGTCTTTCCCCAGCGGCGCGATGCTGACGCCACGGACAGGTTTCGATACCGCGATGCGGAATCGGCCATCCCACAGCATGGAGCCGAGCGGCTGGCTGTCTGGCAGGTAGCGCGCCTCGCGGCAGACCAGCAGGCGGGGGTCGCCTTTCACCTGGGTCAGCAGGCAGCGATGCAGGGTGAGCGGCAGGTCTTTGCCTTTGCGTAAGGCCTCCAGCAGCCGTTGCAGCCCATCGAGCCGTGGCGGCACGGGCAGGCCGCCGATGGCGCCGAGCAGCTTGACCAGCGCGCGCAAGGCCAGTTCGTCCTCGGCCGCGGCCAGCACACCCGGATCGAGCCAGGCGGTGCCGGCCGGGGTCAGTTGCACGGCCTCATGCAGCAGGTCATAGGCGGCGGCATCAAGCAGGGCGCGGGTACGGGCGAAATTCTTCGCCGTCTGCGCCAGATGCTGCACCAGTTCGGCCCGCGCGCCTGCTTCGCCACCGGCCAGCAGATCGAGTGCGGCGCGCACGCGCACGCGCTGGAAGGACGCATTGGCATTGCTGGGATCTTCCACCCAGCCCTGTTTGCGCTTGTGCAGGGTCGAGACCAGCCGCGCCTTGGGAATATCGAGCAGCGGGCGCAGCAGGAGCAGGCCCTCGCCACGCAAGCTGCGCGGCTGCATCGCCGCCAGACCATCCACGCCCGAGCCGCGCAGGGCGCGCAGCAGCAGCGTCTCGGCCTGATCATCGCGATGATGCGCCAGCAGCAGGTGCCGGATGCCCTGTCGCGCACACGCGTCCGCCAGCAGCGCATAACGGGCGTCTCTGGCCAAAGCCTGCCGGTTGCCCGTGGGTTTGGTCTTCGCGTCCCAGGTGAGGATTTTCGGCGTCAGCCCGGCCTTGCGTAAGAGTCCGGCGACATGGCGCGCTTCTTTGGTCGACTCAGCCCGCAGGCGGTGATCGACGATCAGCGGCAACACCGCGATCTTCTTCTTTTTTGCCCAGTCGGCGGTCAGCAGCGCGAGCGCCATACTGTCGGCGCCACCGGACACCGCCACGGCAATGCTTTTAGGTTTGTCGTCCCCCAACAGCGGCGCCAGGCAGCGCGCAAATTCCGCGGCGCTGATTGCCCCTGCCGTCATGGGCTTACTTGCAGCCGGTCCCTACTTACACCCGATCTTGGTGCGTTCGCGGACGGCTGCGTCCTTTACATGCGGCGGCGCCGAGGCGAATTCCTTGCCGAGTTGGCCAAGCGCCGCGCAGGCTTCGGGGTTCTTCTTCATCGCCGAGAGCGACATGCCAAGCTTCAGCAGGCTGTCGGGCGCCTTGGCGCTTTTCGGATAGCCCTGATAGCCCTGCAGGAAGGCCTGCGCCGCCGGCTCATACTGGCCGCGCACATAATAGGTCTCGCCGAGCCAGTATTGCGCATTGCCGGCCAGGGCATCCTGGCCATGCGCGCCGATGAATTCGCGGAAGGCGGATTCGGCATCGGCATAGTCGCTCTGCACCAGCAGCTTGTAAGCGTAGTTGTAGCGCTCCTGCGGCGTGCCGGCGGGCAGCTTGCCCTTGCCGGACGCGGCGGCCGGCGCGGTGGCGCGCGCGGTCTGCTGGTTCTGCGGCTGATTGGGGGTGCTGAGCGGGCGGCCCTGCGCATCGACCGGCACCGAACCCAGCACGCCTTCGCGCGATGGCGCCTGGCCGGGCGTCGCCGAGGTCGAACCACGGGCGACCGGCGTACCCGGCGCGGGAATGCCCTGTTGCTGTGCGTTCGGCTTGACCTGCTCGACGCTGCCCTGCTGCGGAGCAGATTGCTGGCCGCCACCCGGCTGACCAGTGGGCGGCTGGCCGCCGCGCTCCAGCTGGTTGAGGCGGAAATCGACGTCTTCGACCAGCTTGTCGATGCGGCGGTTGGCCTGACTGGAGGCGAATTCCACCTCCTCGAAACGGCCGGTCATCTGGCGGATCTGGTTTTCCAACTCGTCGATGCGCGCATTCAGACGGTTGGCCGCCGAACTGCCGTCGCTGCTGGTATCGGTGAGACTGCCGCCACCGGAAGACGACGAGGCGGGCGGCGTGCCGCCGCGATAGACCTGACGCTGCAGGGTCTGCAGGTCGCGTTCCAGGCGGTTGATACGGTCGATGGTCTGGGCGTCCTGCGCGGCAACAGGGAGAGCTGTGCCAGCGAGCAGAAGCACGCCAAGAGCAATGGGGGAAAGACGGGCGGCGAGCGACGCAGACATGGGCGAACCCCTGATGGACGAATCGGGCAGATTGCCGAGTTTACCGGGGTTTACGTCAAAAGCATGGCGGCAAGCAACGACGAGGCACAAATCTGCGCCTCGTCGTGTGACTTGTCGCGGTCTGCCGGCCGCTCAGAGCTGGCCGGCAGCGCAGCTTAGTTCTGCAGGGTGGTCACGCCACGGCGGTTCTGGGCCCAGGCGCTGTCGTTGTTGCCGACGGCGACCGGACGTTCCTTGCCGTAGGAAATCGTGGTGACGCGGCTGGCCGGAATGCCCTGGTTGACGAGGTAGTTGCGCACCGCAGTGGCGCGGCGGTCACCGAGCGCCAGGTTGTATTCGCGGGTGCCGCGTTCGTCGCAATGGCCTTCGATCACCAGGCGCCACTGGCCGTTGCGCTTCAGCCAGGCGACCTGGCGATCCAGGATCGCGACGGCCTGGTTGTTCAGCGAGTGCGAGTCGGTTTCGAACAGCACGCGGTCGCCGGCCTCAGTGGCAAGCTGCTGCTGGGCGCCTTCGCGGCCACCCAGTGTGCTGGTGCCAACACCGCCCATCGGGCTGGTGGCCACGCCGCTGCCGGCGCCGCCACGGCCGCCGGCGCCGCTCACCGAACTGTCCTGCTGCGGTGCGCTTTCGCAAGCGGCCAGACCGAGCACAAGCACCGCGGCCAGCATCGACCGCATCATCGTAATACGCTGCATTTTGGGGACTCCCCTCTTTCGTTAGTAGTACTGCCCACCGAGAAAACCTGAGCCATAGCTAAGCCTGGCTTTTACGGCGGAATGGCGAATCTTTTGCGGCAGAACTGCGGCGGTCACAGAAAACGCGTTCAAGAGATCCTGACTCACCGAACCCCTGGCCGCGAAAAAAGTGCCGCAATCCGGCCGCAATACCTGAATCAAACAGATGACTGACTGAACCAGCTTGGAATCAAAACACCCGCCTGCTCGCGCAGACGGGTGTTTCAAAGACTTTCAGTGCAGCCGGGCTAACCCAGCTGCGCCTGAATTAGTTCGACAGGACCGTCACACCGCGACGGTTCTGGGCCCAGGCGGCCTCGTTCGAACCCAGAGCCACCGGACGCTCCTTACCGTAGGAGATCGTGGTGACGCGGTTCGCCGGGATGCCCTGGTTGACCAGGTAGGTCTTGACGGCATTGGCGCGACGCTCGCCGAGCGCCAGGTTGTATTCGCGGGTGCCGCGTTCGTCGGCATGACCCTCGATCACGACCTTCCACTGGCCGTAGCGCTTCAGCCAAGCAGCCTGCTTGTCGAGCGTGGCCTTGCCGGCCGGCTTCACTTCGAACTTGTCATAGTCGAAGAAGACGCGGTCGCCGACGTTGACCTGGAAGTCCTGCACGGTGCCCGGCGCGATGCTGGCAGCCGGAGCAGCAGCAGTGGCGGCGCCGCCGGCGCTGCTGGTCGAAGCGGTCGGAGCCGGATCGGACGAGCAAGCGGCAACGAGCATGCCCACGGCAGCCACGGCCAGGAACTTGGAGCCGAAGGTGTTGAGGCGCATTTTTATTATCCCTCCAAGGGTTTCGAGAAGTGAGTCAGGTACCTGAACAGCGAAGCGCAACTTGCGTTCCATGATCGAAAGACAGAATCTTTGATCCGACCACGGAGCGTGTGACAGATCCCCAAGCTTTGCCGGTCGTCGCCTCAGGGCAGGAAACCGTTTCCTGAGCCAAGGGCAAACGTTGCCGGAACCCCGAGGTTCAAGCCATTACGTCACGATCGACTATATCGGCCGGTTTTTGGTGAATCAATAGGCCTAAGGGCTTGTAAATACTAAACGGAGCCCTGCGGCATTTCTGCAACAGGGCCCGTTTTGAAGGACTTACCCACAGGCTAGAGGTCCGCGACTCGTCCGAGTGGAGCCTCTGGCCAAGTCACGCTTGGCCGGAAACCAAGCTTTACCGTACCGGCCTCAGCGGACCCTCGCTTAACGAACGAGGGCGGAAAGTGGCGACCAGGCCGGATCCGACGCATCCGCCGGGGTCGGGATTTCCCGCTCGTTGAAGCCGGTGAGGTCGATGGAGATCAGGCGCACGCGCTGGCCACGGCCCTGCGCATTGGCCGGCTGCTCGCGATAGAACATCAGCACGCGGCCGTTCGGCGCCCAGGTCGGCGCTTCCTGCACGACAGAATTCGACGACAGGATACGCTCGCCCGAACCATCGGGACGCATCACGCCGATGGAGAACTGGCCCTGATATTCCTTGGTGAAGGCGATCAGATCGCCGCGCGGCGACCAGACCGGCGTCGAGTACCGGCCCTGACTGAAGCTGATGCGCTTCTGGTCGGAACCATCGGCATTCATCACGTAGATCTGCTTTGTGCCGCCACGATCCGAATTGAAGGTGATGCGACGACCATCTGGCGCGAAGCTGGGCGAGGTATCGATGGCGGGATCGCTGGTCAGGCGCTGCCGCTGCCGCGTGCGCAGATCCATCATGTAGACATCCGAGTTGCCGTCAGAGGCCAGCGACATGATCACGCGATTGCCGTCCGGCGAGAAGCGCGGCGCAAAGGTCATGCCCGGGAAATCGCCGACCAGTTCCTGCTGTCCGGTGTCGATGTTGAACAGATAGACGCGCGGCTTTTCGTTGAAGTAGCTGAGATAGGTGATTTCCTGCTGGCCCGGGCTGAAGCGCGGCGTCAGCACCAGGAAGCGGCCATCGGTGAGCATGCGATGATTGGCACCATCCTGATCCATGATGGCGAGGCGCTTCACGCGGCGATCCGGCGGGCCGCTTTCCGAGACATAGACGATGCGGGTGTCGAAATAGCCGTCTTCGCCGGTGACGCGCTTGTAGATCGCATCGGCGATCAGATGCGCCAGGCGACGCCAGTTGTCAGGCGTGGTGAACAGCGCCAGGCCGGTCATCTGGTTTTCCGCGGCCACATCCCACAGGCGGAATTCGCCGCGCAGGCGGCCATCGGCCTGCATTTCGATGCGACCGTTGACCAGCGCATCGACATTGATCACACGCCAGTCCTGGAAGCGCGGCTGCACGCGCATCTGGGCCGGCGACTGGATATGCGCCTTGGGGTCGACCGGCTTGAACAGGCCGGAGCGTTCGAGATCGGCGCGGATCACGGCGGCCACATCGGTGCCGATCTTCAGCGCCTGCGGATTGTCGGCATCGAAATCGGAAATCGCAATCGGCACCGGCTTGAAGTTGCCGCGCGTGATGTCGATCTCGACGGCGGCCTGCGCTGATGAAACGGCGATCG
>JAGXRD010000114.1 GCA_018336035.1 Alphaproteobacteria bacterium
CCCGCCGTAATGGCCCCAGTCGGCCGGCCACCAGTCCTGGCTGGTGGTCATCAGTGCGGTGAGATCGGCTTTGAGGGCTGCGACATCCAGCTCGCGCAGGGCGGCGCGGTAATCGAAGTCGCGACCCAGCGGATCGGTCTTGGTGTCGTGCTGGTGCAGGATGTCGAGGTTGAGCGCATTCGGCCACCAGTTGGTGACGGTGGTGCCCGCCGCCGTGATCCCGCCATGCATTACGGGGCATTTGCCAGTCATGTGTCTCTCCGATCTTCGTTATGCGGTCCTCCCGGCTGCCGGCGGCAACCAGGCTTGACCATGCCACGATAGCGGCGGATTCGATTCAGGAGAAATTGATAATAATCGTCATTATGATCGGAAAAACCGATTGTGGTGGCCGACTGTCGCGGGGCGGCAAAACTGGCTAAATTCCGCGCGCGCGCCCCCTCTCTTGTCTTGCAGGATCATCGCCATGCTCACCGTCCATCACCTGAACAATTCGCGCTCGCAGCGCGTGCTTTGGCTGCTCGAGGAACTCGGCGTGCCCTATCAGGTGAAGCGCTACGAGCGCAATAGGGCCACGATGCGCGCGCCGGCCGAGCTGCAGAAGGTGCATCCGCTCGGCAAGTCGCCGGTGATCGAGACGGAAGAGGGCGAGCATATCGCCGAGACCGGCGCGATCATCGAATACCTGATCGAGCGCTACGACACGCAGCGCCAGCTGGTGCCGGCGCCGGGCACGCCGGACAAGCAGCAATGGACCTACTGGCTGCATTATGCCGAAGGCTCGGCCATGCCGCTGCTGCTGCTCAAGCTGGTCTTTATGCGCATGCCGGCCGGCGTGCCGTTTTTCCTGCGCCCGCTGGTGAACAAGATCGCCAGGACTGCGCAGCAGAAGGTGACCGATCCGCAGCTCAGCCAGCATATGCTGTACTGGGCCGATGCGCTGCGCCAGGGCAACGGCTGGTTCGCCGGCAAGGCGTTTTCGGCGGCCGATATCATGATGAGCTTCCCGCTCGAAGCCGCCGCCGCCCGCGTTGGGCTGGGCGAGGGCCATGGCCCGATCCGCGACTTCCTCGAGCGCATCCATGCCCGGCCGGCTTTCCTGCGCGCGCTGGAAACCGGCGGGCCGTATGAGCTGCTGAAGTGACGGCCTCAGGCCGTCATCCTCGGGCTTGACCCGAGGATCTCAGGCCGAACCGAGAAAGGCCCTCGGATCAAGTCCGAGGGCGACGAGGGTGGTTTGAACCATTGCCTCCGCCCCGCGTTACCCTAGCTGATCCTGCAAAATCAGCGTGGAGGCACGACGCATGGCGAATACGCAGCATTCGACCGAAACGGCCAAGACCCGCGGCAAACAGCAGCTGGAGCCGAACGATAAGCATCCGATCACGGTGGCGGAATTCCCCGGCCGCGTGCGCGTCGCCTTCAACGGCCATCTGATTGCCAATACCGCCAATGCCGTGCGGCTGCAGGAAGCCGGTTATCCGCCGGTCTATTACATCCCGCGCCATGACTGCGACTGGCGCCTGTTCACGCCGAGCGATCACAGCTCGCATTGTCCCTATAAGGGCGAGGCGTCGTATTTCCATCTCGATGTCGATGGCAAACGCGCGAAGGATGCCGTGTGGAGCTACGCGGCGCCGCATGCGGCCGTGTCGCGCATCGGCGGCCTCGTCGCGTTTTATCCCGACCGCGTCGACCGCATCGAGGCGGATTAACGCAACGGACGCAGCGGCGTTGAGAAAGACCGCCCGAAGGCGTGGGGCGGTGCGGGCTGCGCCGGCGGATTCTGGCGGTTGACCCAGTCGAAATAGTTCTGCGGCGTGTCGGCGGCCAGCGCGCCGCGCCGGATCAGCTCCAGCATGACATGAACGCAGAGATCGTAGCTGGCAAAGCAGTGATGCGCGATCAGCGCCTGCTTGCGCAGCTGGTCGTCGCTGAGATCCGCCAGCTGGAACGGGTCGCGGATATAGACGATATCGGCTTCCATCAGCTGGTTGAACGGGCGGCGCAGATTGCCGTCGCGCTTGGTCGGCGCGATCGACCATTTCTTCACATCGACAAAGCAATGCGGCAGGAAACCCTGCGCGCGCAGCCAGACATCGACCTCGCCGAAGGTGGGCTGGTTCTGGTAGAGCGCGATGAAGGAGACTTCGAGCTGCAGCGCTAGCACGTCGCGCAGCACGCGCGTACCATGCTGCAGCACGCTGAGTTCGGAGCCCTGGATATCCATCTTGATGAAGTCGATGGCGGGCAGCCCGGCGATCTCGTCCAGCCGCGTCGTCTGCACGGTTTCGGTGCCGAGGATGGTGCCGAAGTTTTCAAAGCCGTTGAAGAATTTCAGCACCTTGGGATCGGGCGTCAGCAGCGAGGTCATGCCGCTGTCGGGATGCGCCAGATGCAGCCTGTGGTCGTTGCCGTCGCCGAGGAAATCGGGATAGACGGTGGCTCTGTCGCCATAGGTGGCACGGATCTTTTCGATCTGGCGCGCATCGCCCTCGAAGGCATTCAGATGCGCGATGCCCTGATCCAGCAGCTTGCGATAGACCGGCGTTTCGTTGATGCAGGCGGCGCCGATATCCATCAGCTCGATGCGGCCGGTAAAGTCGAGCAGGTTCTGGAGTGCCATCGTCTCAGCCCTTGATGCCCAGAGTCACCGCGATCTTGCTGCGCAGCTGTTCGGTGGAGAAGGGTTTGACGATATAGCCGTTCACGCGGGCGGCGCGCGCCGCCATCACCAGTTCCTGGTCGGCATGGCCGGTCAGCATCAGGAACGGCATATGCGCATGTTCCTCGCGCACCAGCCGCAGCAGGTCGAGCCCGTTCATGCCGGGCATGTTCCAGTCCGACACAATCAGGTGAAACGGCTCGCGGGCCGCGGCGATGGCGCCAAGCGCGTCGGCGCCGTTCTCCACCGCTACGACATTGCGGATGCCGATCCGCTGCAGCGTTGCCAGCGTCAGGCGGCGCGCGAAAGGCTCATCCTCGGCCAGCAGCAGGTTGAGGCTGGCGAAATCGAGCGGGTTGCGCGGGTCAATGGGCATGCCGCTCAGGCGATCTCGCAGATCACCGGCGTGTGGTCCGACGCCTTTTCCTGGCCGCGCGGGCCGCGGTCGATTTCGCAGGCGACCAGCCGGTCGGCGAGAGCCGGCGAGAGCAGGAAATGGTCGATCCGGAGCCCGTTGTTGCGCGGCCAGGCGCCGGCCTGGTAGTCCCAGAAGCTGTACTCGACCTCGCGCGGATGCAGCGCGCGCCAGGCTTCGGTCAGGCCGAGATTGCACAGCGCGCGCCAGGCGCGGCGGCTGTCGGGGTGGCACAGCGCATCCTCGGTCCAGCCGGCCGGGTCGTAGACATCGGCATCGGTGGGGCAGATGTTGAAATCGCCGGTCATCATGAAGGGCCGGCCTGATTCCAGCAGCACGATGGCGCGCTGGCGCAGGCGTTCCATCCAGCGCAGCTTGTACTCGTATTTCTCGCCGGGACGCGGATTGCCGTTCGGCAGATAGAGCCCGCAGACGGTGACGCCGTTCACATCGCCCTCGATATAGCGCGACTGTTCGTCGGTGTCGTCGCCGGCGAGGCGGATGCGCACGTCATCCGGCTTGGTCAGGCTGAGGAAGGCGACGCCGTTATAGCTTTTCTGGCCGTGGCTGGTGACGTGATAGCCGAGGCCCTCGAATTCCAGGCGCGGGAAATCCGGGTCCTGGCATTTGATTTCCTGCAGCACGCAGATATCGGGTTTCGCCTCGGCCAGCCAGCCAATCACATTGGGCAGGCGCGCCTTGACCGAATTGACGTTCCAGGTGGCGATTCTCATGGCGGCGAGTATCGGGGGAAACGGCCCTGAATCAAACCGTCATACCCGCGAAAGCGGGTATCCCATTTTTTAATGGGACCCCGGGTCAAGCCCGGGGTGACGAAGATAAGGTTCAGACCGCAAACGAGTTGCCGCAGCCGCAGCTGGAGGTGGCGAGCGGGTTGTTGATGCGGAAGCCGGCGCCGGACAGGTCCTCGACGAAATCCAGCTCCGAGCCGCGCAGGTAGTCCAGCGACACGGTATCGACCAGCAGGCGGGCGCCGTCGCGGGTGATCACCACGTCGTCGGCGGTCTCGTCGGCATCCAGGGTGAAGCTATACTGGAAACCCGAGCAGCCGCCGCCCGAGACGCTGATCCGGAGGGCCAGCGCCGGATTGCCCTCCGACTCGGCCACTTTCAGGATTCGACGGGCCGCGGACGCGGTCAGGCCCAGCTCGCCGGCTTGGGGAGCGGGCGCTACTTCGGGAGTGCCGGTCTGGGTCGCGATCTCGGTCATTGCTCGTTTACGCTTGGTTTACCAATAATTAGCCACATTCGATCAGCAATTTAGGGACTGCTGCGCGGAAGTCAAACCGGCAGTGCCCAGACTTCCCCGTGCCGCGTTGCGGCAGGGCGGCCATATGGCTACTTTCCGCCCGAAATACCAGCCGCCCAGTTTTCAAGAAAAGCCTGTCCGATATGAACGTTTTTTCCGAATTCCGCCGCGACGTGATCCGCGCTGTCGAGAGCCTGAAGCTCGGCCCTGACCTGCCGCTGAAGGCGGTCGCGGTCGAGCCACCGCGCGATCCCGCCCATGGCGACCTTGCCACCAACGCCGCCATGGTGATCGCCAAGCCGGCGGGTATGGCGCCGCGCGCCCTGGCCGAAAAGCTGAAACCCCTGCTGGAAGCCAATCCGCAGGTGACGGCGGTCGAGATCGCCGGGCCGGGCTTCATCAACCTGCGCCTGAAGCCGGAATACTGGCAGGCCCAGGTCGGCGCCATCGTGCGGGCCGGCAAGGCCTATGGCGACAGCGCACTGGGGCAGGGGGTGAAGGTCAACGTGGAATACGTCTCGGCCAACCCGACCGGCCCGATGCATGTCGGCCATTGCCGCGGCGCGGTGTTCGGCGATGCGCTGGCCGCTTTGCTGCACAAGGCCGGCTTTGACGTCACCCGCGAATACTACATCAACGATGCCGGCGCGCAGGTCGATGTGCTGGCGCGCTCGGCGCATCTGCGCTACCGCGAGGCACTGGGCGAAAGCATCACGGTGCCCGAGGGCCTCTATCCCGGCGACTATCTGAAGCCGCTGGGTCAGCATCTCGCGCAGAAATACGATGCGAAATACAAGACCGCGCCGGAAGCCGACTGGCTCGCGCTGTTCCGCAAGGAAGCCACCGAAGCGATGATGGACATGGTGCGCGAGGATCTCGCCGCGCTGAACATCCATCATGCGGTCTTTACATCGGAAAAGGCCCTGCACGACAACGGCGCGGTGCAGACCGCCTTTGACCGGCTGCTGCAGCGCGACCTGATCTATACCGGCGTGCTGGAGCCGCCGAAGGGCAAGCTGCCCGACGATTACGAGGCGCGCCCGCAGGCGCTGTTCAAGGCCAGCGAATTCGGCGACGACACGGATCGGCCGCTGAAGAAATCCGACGGCAGCTGGACCTATTTCGGTGCCGACATCGCCTATCACGACGACAAGTATCGTCGCGGTTTCAGCCAGATGATCGATGTCTGGGGCGCCGACCATGGCGGCTATGTCAAGCGCATGAAGGCCGCCGTGAAGGCGCTCTCGAATGGCGAAGCCGAACTCGACGTCAAGCTGGTGCAGATGGTCAACCTGCTGGATGACGGCCAGCCGGTGCGTATGTCCAAGCGCGCAGGAACGTTTGTGACCTTGCGCGACGTGGTGGATGAAGTCGGCAAGGATGTCGTGCGCTTCATCATGCTGACGCGCAAGAACGACGCGCAGCTCGATTTCGACTTCAAGAAGGTGACCGAGCAGTCGAAGGACAATCCGGTCTTCTATGTGCAGTATGCCCATGCGCGTATCTGCTCGGTGCTGCGCAACGCCAGGATCGAAGTGCCGGGCATCGATACGTCGGACGCGGAGCTGGCGCAGGCGGATATGACGAAGTTGTCACACCCGGCGGAACTGGCGCTGGTCAAACTGCTAGCCTCCTGGCCGCGGCTTGTCGAGTCGGCGGCCGAGGCGCATGAGCCGCATCGCGTGGCCTTCTTCCTGCAGGATGTGGCCGCCGCGTTCCACGGGTTGTGGAATGTCGGCCGCGACGATGTGGGGATGCGTTTCCTGTTGCCCGAGGACGGTGACCTGACCCGCGCGCGGCTGGCGATGCTGCGTGCCGTGGCACTGGTGATTGCGTCGGGACTTGCAGTGATGGGCGTGACGCCCGTGGAAGAGATGAGGTGAGTGATGAGTGATCTGCGCGGCGACCGCAACATGCGCCCGGTTCCTGGCAGCGAGCCTGCCGGTCCCGGCCTCCGCAGCCCCAAGCGCCTGATCACCGCCGGCATCGCGCTCGGCGCCGTGGCGGCTTTCGGCATCGGAATCTGGTTTGCCTATGATCAGGGCGTGAAGCGCGGCGCCTCGGGTGCGCCGCCGCTGATCCGCGCCGACCAGACGCCGACCAAAGTGGCGCCGGAAAATCCAGGCGGCATGCAGGTGCCGAACCAGGACAAGCAGATCTATGAACGCCTGCCGGGCAACAGCGCGCAGGCGCCGGCCGCGGGTGGCACCGAACGCCTTCTGCCGCCGCCGGAACGGCCAAGTGCTGCACCTACAACTCTGAATGCGGCCACCTCGCCTGCGGTGACTGTACCTAATCGCAATGCGCAGACGGTGCCCAACCAATCGCCAGCCACTTCAGGCGTGCCGAACCGTACCGATGCACCCAGCGCGACACCGGTGCAGCCTGCACCCGGCCAGCCGCAGCCGGTGACGCCGCCCAGTCAGCCGGCGCGCACCGCCGCTGCGCCAACGCCGGCGCCCGCCCAGACACAGAGCCAGGCGCCTGCCGCGACGCCGGCTCCCGCCGCGCGCACGGTCACCGCGACCGCTGGCGGCAGCGCCAAGATCCAGCTTGCCTCGCTCAAGGACCAGGCTGCGGCGACCGCGACCTGGAATGCGTTGCAGAAGAAATTCCCCGCCGAACTCGGCGGCCTGCAGCCGTCCTATGAGCGCGTCGAGATTGCCAACAAGGGCACTTTCATCCGCCTGCAGGCCGGTCCGCTGAAGGATCGCGCCGAGGCGCAGGCCGCCTGCAGCGCGCTGGCAGCCAAGAACCAGGGCTGCATCGTTGTCGGACGTTAAGTCGGTGGAGTGGGGTGCCTACGCCCCTGTTGTCGTCGGCTGTGCCGGTCTGCAGCTGACCGCGGAAGAGCGCGTGCTGTTCGGCGTGCGCAAGCCGCTGGGCCTGATCCTGTTCGCACGGAATATTTCCGATCCGGCGCAGGTGAAGGCACTGATCAATGATTTCCGGGGCGTGGTGGGCAATCCGCTGGCACCGGTGCTGATCGATCAGGAGGGCGGTCGCGTCGCCCGCCTGAAACCGCCGCACTGGCCGGTCTTTCCGCGCGGCGCTGTCTTTGGCGAAATTTATGCCCGCGATCCGGCGGCCGCCGAAGAGGCGGCCTACCTGAACTACCGCTGGATCGGTGCTGAACTTGCAGCGCTTGGCATCGATGTCGACTGTGCGCCCGTCGCCGACCTGCCTGTGGAAGGTGCGCATGACGTGATCGGCGACCGTGCCTATGGCCGCGATGCCGATACCGTGACCCTGATTGCTGAAGCCGTGATGCGCGGCCTGGCCGAGGCCGGTGTGATGCCGGTGATCAAGCATATTCCCGGCCATGGCCGTTCGCGGACCGATAGCCACCTGGCGCTGCCCGTGGTGGATACGCCGGCCGAGGTGCTGGAGCGCAGCGACCTGCTGCCCTTCGTGGCCCTGCGCCATGCGCCCTGGGCAATGACAGCGCATATCGTCTACACCGCCTATGACGCCGTGCTGCCTGCCACCTTGTCGCCCAATGTGATCAAGCGGGTGATCCGCGATCGCATCGGCTTTGATGGCGTGCTGATTTCCGACGACCTGACCATGAAGGCGCTGAACGGCGCGCCAGCCGTCACCGGTGCTGCCTCGCTGAAGGCCGGCTGCGACCTGGTGCTGCATTGCTCGGGCGACCTGCCGGAGATGCAGGCGCTGCTCGCCGCCCTGCCGGCGATGAGCCCGGAGGCGGCCCGCCGCATCGGTCGC
>JAGXRD010000115.1 GCA_018336035.1 Alphaproteobacteria bacterium
CCGCTCCGAAGGCCAGCTTTTCGACGCGATCAGCGCCGCGCCAATGACGACCGACTTCGCGATATCGAGGTTCCTGACCCGGCATCTGGTTGGCACCGGCTGGGCTCTGTTCTGTGACTTCGCCGATATGCTGTTCCTGGCTGACGTGGCCGAGCTGTTCGATCTTGCTGACGACCGCTTCGCTGTCATGGTGGTGAAGCATAAGCACTATCCGACCGAAGCCGAGAAGATGGACGGGCAGTCACAGACCGCCTATCCCCGGAAGAACTGGTCAAGCCTGATGCTGGTCAACTGCGATCATCCGGCCAACGAAGCGCTGACACTCGACGCGATCAACGAACTGGCCGGCCGTGATCTGCACGCCTTCTGCTGGCTGACCGACGATCTGATCGGCGAACTGCCAGCGGAATGGAATCATCTGATCGGGGTCCAGCCTGATAACCCGGACGCCAAGGTCCTGCACTACACGCTGGGGATTCCTTCAATGCCTGGGTATGCCCGCTGCCCTCGGTCGAATGAGTGGTGGCAGGAGCGCGCGGCAATGGAAGGCGCACAATGACCGCCGGCAAGCGCGACCAGCGCGTCACCGTCCAGCGATTCACCTCGACGGATGACGGATACGGCGGCCAGGTCGAGGCATGGACCGATCTCGCTATCCGCTGGTGCAGCGTCGAGCCGATGTCCGGCCGCGAGCGCAACCAGGCACAGCAGACGGAAAGCCCCGCCAATTATCGCGTAACGCTTCCCTGGGATAGCGTGACCAAAGCCATCACGACCGCCGACCGCGTCGTCTGGAATGACAAGACCGGGAATATCCGGTTCATTGCCGATGCCGGGCCACGGCCGATCGAAGCGAAGATCGATGTCGAGTTCGGGGTAGCGGCCTGATGGCCCGCAAGTCGAGCGTCCAGCACCGCAAGCTGTCGCGGTTGCTGCGCCGCGCGCCGGCAGAGGTCACGCTCCCCGTAAAGGAAGCGATGGCTGACGCAACACAGCTTGTATTCAGTGCCGCAAAGCAGAATGCGCCGGTAGACGAAGGTGACTTGCGCGACGAGTTGGGCGCAAAACTCAGCCGGTCAGGCCTGTCGTCGCAGATCGGGTATCTGACCAAGAAGGCCAAGAAGAAAGCCTTTCACGCACCATTCGTCCATGATGGCACGCAGGGCTCACCGGAGAAAAACATACCGCCGATGAGTCGCAACCCGTACATGTCGAACGCGCTGGAGACGAACAAGTCCCGCGTCATCAAAGAGATCGACACGGCGGTTGACGGCGCCCTTGAGAAGCTTTCGAGGGGCTGATGGCATTCTCACTCCTTGAGCTTCAGCTCGCAGTCAAGAATGCGCTCACCGCCGGCTCACCGCCGGCTTTTTCATATCCGGTCCACACCGGCAAGGCCCCGGCCAATGCGACGTTTCCATACGCCGTGATCGGCGATGGCGACACGTCTCTGCCGTGGAAAACCAAACTCGAATATGGCGAAGAAATCCTTTTCAACGTCGATACCTGGTCGCGGTCCTCGCCGACATCGATGGTGCAGATCAAGCAGATGATGGGCCAGGTATTGGCCGCGCTCGATGAGGCCGAATTGTCGGTCTCCGGCTTCGGTCTTGTGTCCTGCGATGTGGATTACCAGCAACCCCAGATGGATGCCGATGGGGTGACGTGGCACGGCATCCAACGATTTCGCGTGTTTCTCTCTGCCGCATAGGGCGGCTTTCTAAGCAAAGGAGGCCATCTCAATGGCAAAGGAAAAAGGCACCAAAGTTCTACTGAAGGTCGCAGCCGCCGGCTCTCCTTCCGTTTTTACCGCCCTCCAAGGGCAGCGAACCGGCACCTTCGCCGGATCGTCTGATCCGATCGACGTTTCGGACAAGACGCAGGACGGCTGGAAAGCGTATCTCCCCGGCCTCAAGGACGGCACGATTTCCGTGACCGGCTTCCCGGTGTGGGGCGCGACCCCTGACGTCCTGGAGCAGATCCGGGCAGCTCAGATCGCCGATACCCCCATCGAATGCCGGCTGGTCCTGAATGATGCCGGCGCCTACTACCACGGCAATTTCTACGTCACACAGTTCGAGATCAGCGGTAACCACGACGGCGCAACCGAATACAGCATCCAGCTTTCGCCGGATGGCGCCCTCGATTACGCGGCATCGGGCGGCTAATATCTCATGGCCGAGAACAAACATGCCGGCGAGGTGCCCGTCACTCTCGCCGGCAAGTCCATGGTGTTGCGCCCCAGTTTCCAGGCGCAGTGCGAAGCCGAGGCCCTTTGCGGCTTCGGCGTCGTAACCCTGCTCAATCGCTTCATGCAGAAGCAGTTCGGCATCCGCGAGGTTGCCGCGGTGATCTTCGCCGGCCTGAAGCACGGCAGCGAGCAGGGCCAGAACATCACCTATGAAGCAGTGGGTGAGAAAATAGCGGCTGCCGGAATCGCATCTGTTACCGGCGCCTACGGCAAGTTTCTGGAAAACGCCGTAGCAGGCGGCCAGGAACCCAAACAGGGGGAAGCCGAAGCGGAGGCTTAAGGGAAATCCCTTACCTCCGCTATCTCGGAACCGCCGCCGTCATGGGGTGGCCGCCAGATGTGTTCTGGCGCAGCACGCCCCATGAATTTTACGCCTCAGTGACTGCTTACAACCGATCTCAGGGCGGCGACGCCAAGGGTTCGGAAGAAGACGAGTTTGCCGAGTTCAAAGCCAGCCTTTCGGCCAGCGGTGTGAAGGTGGATTAATGGCAACAATCAATGAGCTTCTGATCAAACTGGAGGCCGACACGACGCAACTGCGTCGTGCGTTCGACCAGGTTGACAAGAAGGTCAGCGATTCAGCCAAGAATATGCAGGGGTCGGTCGGGAAGATCGATGGGTCGATCGCCGCTTTGGCCGGGTCATTCGCCCGGCTAATCCCCGCTCTCAGCATCGGCGCCCTGATCGGCTTCGGCAAAGCAGCGCTGGACTCTGCCGGCGAGATCGGTGAGATGGCCGAACAGCTCGGCGTCTCGACCGATGCCCTGCAAGCGTACCAGTTCGCAGCAACCCAGTCGGGCATCAAATCCGAAGAACTGAATACGGCGCTGGCTCGGTTGTCGCGCACAGTCGGTGAGGCGGCCAACGGCAGCACGAATGCAATCAAAGCCTTCCGCGATCTCGGCGTCGGCATTCTCGATGCCGGCGGGAACCTTCGCGCTACCGAGGATATCCTCGGCGACGTCGCGACGGCTATCGCGGCAATCGATGACCCGGCCCGCCGCGCCGCCGCCGCGGTGGACTTCTTCGGCAAGTCAGGCCAGAAGCTGCTGCCCCTCCTGTCGGGCGGAAAGCAGGGCCTGGACGGCTTCATCGAGTCTGCCCGTAAGGCCGGCGTCATCCTCGACAAGGATCTGATTGCCGCCGCCGACAAGGCGTCGGATCGTATCTCCGCGCTGACATTCAAGTTGACGGCCTTCGGCAAGATTGCCGTCGCAGAATTGACCCGCCTTGCCCAGCTCGGCGGCGAAGGGTTTCTGTCTCAGGATGAGCGGAGCCTTGAGCGGATCATCTTCGATCTGGATATTGCGACCAAGAAGGCCGACGAGTTCCGCAAGCGGGTTGCCAATCGAGAGGCTCAAGGCATGCCCGCCGGCCTCGACAAGGCCGAGCTTGCCAAGTGGGAGCGGATGGTCAACATCCTGCAGGCCCGCAAAGACTTCCTTGCTGGCCCGCCGCCCAAGACGCCGGAAACCCCCGCACCCGGCGGCGCCACCTCGAACCCGAGGTCGGAAGAAGAAACCGACGCCATCAAAGCGGCGACTGACGCCCTGCAGAAGAAGGTTGCGGCGCAGCGCGCCGAGGCAGAGGGTCAATACCAATCTGCTGCGGCCAAAGCTGAAGCGCAGGCGACCGAGGAAACCTTGATCGCGCTGCGGTCCAAGGGCATTCAGGGCCTCAACGACGAGCAGAAGGCGCTGATCTCCGCCCTTGGCGTGCAGGTCAAGCGGATCGAGGCCCAAAAGACCGAGATCGAAAACGTCAAGGCATATGCTTCGACGCTCAATGAATATATCGACAACGCCACTGCGGCAGGCCATGCAGAGGCCGTTCTTGCCGGTGAGGTTATTAAGACCCAGCAGGCCACCGAAGAGCAGGTTCGCCTGCTGAATGAGCAGGCCGACGCCGCTGAAAAGTCGACCATCCGCTACAATGCACTGACCGGCCAGTTTGAGCTGTACGATCGCGAAGTTCAGATCGTCGCTAAATCTCAGGAGCTGCTGGCGCAGAATACCGCGCTATCGACCGAAGAGGCCCGCCGCCAGGCCGAGCAGATTGTTGACGCTTCCGACCGCCTCAAGCGCAGCACGGATGATGTCCGCAAGCGCGTCGACAATATGAATGAGGCGGCGCAGGACTTTTCGCGCGTGATCGGCTCTGCGTTTGAAGACGCGGTCGTTTCAGGCGGCAAGTTCTCCGATGTATTGAAGGGCCTGGAACAGGACATCGCCCGCATCGCTCTGCGCCTGACCGTAACCAAGCCGCTGGAGAATGCCCTGACCGGCATGCTCGGCGGCGGTGGTGGGTTTGAGGATGCTTTCAAAAGCATCTTCGGCGGCAGCTCGGGCGGAAATGATGGTTTCGGCACCGGCTCGGGCTTCGGCAATCAAGACTTCGGCGACTTCTTTGCTGACGGCGGCCGGCCGCCGGTCGGTG
>JAGXRD010000116.1 GCA_018336035.1 Alphaproteobacteria bacterium
CGGCTGCTGCAGCGGACCACCCGGCGCGTCAGCCTGACCGCCGAGGGCCGCGTCTATGCCGACCAGGTGCGCGAGATCCTCGCCGATATCGATGCGGTGGAGGCCAGCGTCGGCGGCGCCGAGGCCGAACCGCGTGGCAGCCTTCGCGTCAATGTCGCGCATGGTTTCGGCATGACCCAGGTGGTGCCGCTGCTGCCCGCCTTTCTTGCGCGCTATCCGAAGATCGAGGTGCAGATCACCTTCGCCGACCATGTGGTCGATCTGGTGGCCGAGGGTGAGGATGTCGGCATCCGCACCGGCGCGCTGCGCGATGAGACTCTGATCGCGCGCAAGCTGGGCGAACATCGCCGCATCATCTGCGCCGCGCCGAGCTATCTCGAAAAATACGGCATGCCGCAGACCCCCGCCGATCTGGCGCAACATAACTGCCTGCTGTTCGACGGGCCGGAGGGCCTGAACGAATGGCCGTTCCGCAAAGCCGATGGCAGCATCGAACGCATGGCCATCCGCGGCAATTTCCGCAGCAGCAACGGCGATGCGATCTTTCGCATGCTGCTGGCCGGCGTCGGGCTGTGTTATGCGGCCGATTTCGGCATCCGGCAGGCCATCGCGGACGGCCGCCTGGTGCCGGTGCTGACCGAGCATACCGCCGATATCCTGCGGCCGATCCATGTGGTCTATCCGGCGCGCAAGCATCTGGCGGCAAAAGTCCGCGCCTTCGCCGATTACCTGGTCGAATGCTACACGCCCAACGCGCCGTGGAAGATGTGACTTACTTCAGCGCAGCCGTCGCAGCCTGAATGAGCGCCGCGGTATCGTCGCTGGTCTTGTCGAAGGCGCAGACGAAGCGGTAGAGGCTGTCGGCCTCGCTCCAGGTGTGGAACAGCGCGCCGCGCTGACGCATCGCCTCTGCGGCAGCGGTCGGCAGCTGCACAAACACCTCGTTGGCCTGCACCGGCCAGACGACTTTCGCGCCCGGCAGCTTGCCCAGCCCATCGGCCAGCTCACGTGCGCGTGCATTGGCATCGCGCGCCAGCCGCAGCCACAACCCGTTTTCCAGCATGGCGACTAACTGCACCGAGAGGAAGCGCGACTTGGAAAACAGATGCGCGCCGCGCTTGCGGCGATACAGGAAACTCTCGGCCAGCTCTGGCTTGAAGAACACCACGGCCTCCGCCGCCATCGCGCCATTCTTGGTGGCACCGAAGCTGAGCACGTCGACGCCGGCGCGCCAGGTGAGATCGGCCGGCGAACAGTTCAGCCCCGCCACCGCATTGGCAAAGCGCGCGCCATCCATATGCAGCTTGAGCCCATGCGCCTTGCAGCGTTCGGCGATGGCGGCCACTTCATCGATGGAATAGACCGTGCCGGCCTCGGTCGCCTGGGTGATGCTGACCGCCGACGGCTGCGCGCTATGCTGCGAGCCGGCCCAGCCAAGCGACAGCGCCGCATCCAGGGCTGCAACATCGATCTTGCCATTCTCGCCGGGCAGGGTGACGAGCTTGGCGCCGCCGGTGAAGAATTCCGGCGCATTGCATTCGTCGGTGACGATATGGGCATCCTGGTGGCAGTAGATCGCGCCATAGCCCGGCGCGATGCAGCTGAGCGACAGCACATTGGCCGCCGTGCCGGTGGCGACCGGGAAGACCTTGCAGTCATGCTCGAACAGCGCCGAAAAAGCCGCATCGAGTTTCAGGCTCCAGGGATCGGCGCCATAAGACGACACATCGCCTTTATTTGCTTCGAGCAGCGCGGCCATGATTTCGGGGGCCGCGCCGGCCACGTTGTCGCTGCGAAAATCCATTCTGCTCAATCCTGCTCGATCATCAGAGGCGTGAAACCGAAACCGTCGCCCTGCTGAATGGCGCGAAACGCGCGCAGCGGCAGGGCGCGGCCATCATGCACCGCCGTGATCAGCCAGACGAGTCCCGGATCGCTGACCATCGCCGCATCTTTTGCCGAAGGTTCGTCGCGGCCATTCGGATGACTATGCCAGTGACCAATGATCAAATTGGTTCCGCCGCTTTCGCGCAGCCGGCGCAAGGTGGCGATATGCATGGCAGGATCGAGTTCGAATTCGCGTTCCGGATCGGTGGAAACATTCGCCGCCGGCACGATCTCGCTGACGCGCAGGCCCGCATCACCGATCAGTAGGGCGCAGGCCTCACGCGGCCAGGCCGCCTCGCCCAACGCCGCCAGTTCGGCCGCCTGTGCATCTGACAGGCGCAAAGCGGTCATCGCTCGGTCTTCACCGTCAGGCTGCCGAGCGGCTTGAGCGTTTCGCCGTCGATGGCATACAGCCGTTCGGTGCCATCGGCGAGCCGCACGCGCAGGATGATGCGGCTGCCGGTGGCAAAGACCTCGGCCACGCGGCTGTTGCGCGGGATGGTGAATTCCAGGTCTTCGACGGTGACGTTCCGCACGCCAATAGATGAGCCCGGCGCCGGCGCCGTGGAGGCGGTGCGTTTCGGCCCGCCGGTCATGATCAGCACGATCAGCAGGGTGGCCAGGCCGAGGAAGATGACGCCCAGACCGATGACGGTGGCCTTCAACCACCGTATCTTGCGGGTCTCCTGCACATCTTCGCTCATACCCGCTCACCCATTTGAGACCGTCTCCTGATGTCCGAAACCATGGCCTTCCAGACCCTGCCGCCAGTCGTTCTGCCGCCTGTACCGCCCGACCAGGCCGGCGAACGGCTGGACCGCTATCTGGCCGCCGCCATGGCGCTGCTGCCGGGTGCGGATGAGGCCTCGCTGTCGCGCTCGCGGCTCAAGGCGCTGGTGCTTGATGGCCATGTGCAATGCGATGGCGTGACGATATCCGACCCCTCCCGCAAGATCAAACCGGGCGAGATCTACGCCGTCGGCCAGCCCGCCGCCATCGCGGCCGATCCCGAGGCGCAGGATATTCCGCTCAGCATCGTCTATGAGGACGAGCATCTGATCGTGGTCGACAAGCCGGCCGGGCTGGTGGTGCATCCCGCGCCCGGCAGCCCGGACAAAACGCTGGTCAATGCCCTGCTGCATCATTGCGGCGACACGCTGTCGGGCATCGGCGGCGTGAAGCGGCCCGGCATCGTGCATCGCATCGACAAGGACACGTCGGGCCTTGTGGTGGCCGCCAAAAACGACCGCGCGCATCACGCGCTCGCCGCCCTGTTTGCCGAACACGATATCGAGCGCAGCTACGACGCGCTGGTCTGGGGCCATCCCAATCCGCTACAGGGCAGCATCGAGGGCGCCATCGGGCGCGACCCGAAGGACCGCAAGCGCATGGCCATCGTCACGCGCAACGGCAAGGAGGCCACGACGCATTACGAGACCAGGAAGCTCATTTTCGACGGCAAGGGCCAGCCGGTCTGCGCGCTGGTGCGCTGTACATTGGAGACAGGCCGCACGCACCAGATCCGCGTGCATATGACGGCCAAGGGCAATGCGCTGATCGGCGACCAGACCTATGGCCGCGCCCGCAACCTGCAGCGTTTCCAGCTCGGCGATGCCGCCCGCGCCGCGCTCCTCGCTTTCAAGCGCCAGGCGCTGCATGCCGCCACGCTCGGATTCAAACATCCGGTGACCGGCAAGGCGCTGCGCTTCGAAAGCCCGCTGCCCGAGGATTTCGCCACGCTGCTGAAACTGCTCTCCAGCCAGCGCAACACGCCGCGCTGAGGCCGGGTCTTCAAGTCTTTTCAACCACTTATTCTGGTCTTGTCTGGTGCCTGTGCCGGCTGGCCCGGTGCTTATTCGGTGCTTATCCGGTGCTTATCTGAGTCTTATTTTGTCTTATTTGAGCTTATTCGACCCTTATTCCGCGCTGTTGCACCCCTGCATCGCAGCGGCGCCGCCCCGTGAGCGGCATACCATCCTATGCACAATGTCCATCAGCGGGCGTCCGGCAAAACCGGCCGCCTCTCCAGCCTGCCATAGGATATATTTCCTGTCTAGGAAAATGAACAAATTGCGAACATAATCGCAGGTTGGGTATTACATATGTATGCCCAGCTCTGAGCCCCGCCCCCTGCCCACCACGATCGGATTTCCCACCCTCGGTGACTGGGAAGCGGAAGGCGCGCCGCTCTTCGCGCAATGCAAAACCTGCGGCCGCGAGGTCTGCCTGATGCCGCGCAGCTACACAATGCGCTTCGGCCGACAGGCCGCCTTCTGGCGCACCATGAAGCGGCTGCGCTGCACGATCTGCCGCGCGCCGGCCAGCATTCGCCGCGTGCCATCCGGAAAGGTGACGCCGAATTTCCTCCAGGTCTTCGACCGCAGGACCGCAGCGGATGCCGAGGTGTTCGATGCCATGCTGAGCCGCGCCGATGAAGCGAAGGCCAGCGACGGGGATTATCGGGAGACGCGGACGTCGAGGGCGGGTAGAGGGAGGCGATAATTACATTAATTGCTGCCGAGCACCTGCCCGAAAGGCGCCTACCTAACAGACGGTAATTGGTGTTTTATTCAAGGCATCACTGCTTTCCAGATTATCAGTAAATATGGATGTGCATGATGGGGGTCCGAGCGAATGACTGACTCTGAAAGAGAAAAAGCTGAACGTTTATTTTCTTTAGAGCGTCAGGTCGGCATCCATGACCGAGCGGAGCGCATAAGAGAAGGCCGTTTCCTGCCGGACCTCAATGAAACTCCAGCGGAATATTTCAGTGAGGAGCATGATCATATGCGGCGCGGGATTCGGCGCCTCTATTTTAGCGTCCAGGACCCACTGGCCAGAAAGAAGCTGATCATTGCCGAGAGAATGCTTCGAAAGGACTGGGAAGAGTGGTGGAGGCTT
>JAGXRD010000117.1 GCA_018336035.1 Alphaproteobacteria bacterium
GGCCATTGGCCCCCGCCGTTTTCTTTTGTAGGGTGATGACAGCCTGTTCCGTTTATTATTGGATTGTCGATGACTTCCCAGCCCGATTTCTTCTGGAGCTATCTGCCCTACTGGGCGGTCAGTTACAGCCTTGCCCTGATCGGCTGGACCTGCATCGGCCGCTTCATGATGACAGCCTTCCTGCCGCCGGATCACCCGAACTACATCTTCCGCTTCTTCAAGCTGCTGACCAACTGGGCGGTCTGGCTGACCGACTGGATCACGCCGCGCTTCGTCAATCTGCGGTTCCTGCCGCTGGTCACGGCCTTCTGGGCCTTCGCCTTGCGTTATGTGACGCATTTCATCTTCGCCGCCAACGGCATGGCGCCCAGCCTCGCGCAGGCCGCGTCATGACCCCGCATACCCTTTTCGTCGCCATTCTCGGCATTACCTTGCTGAACGGCTTCGTGTCCCCGGTCATTCCGCTGGTCTTCATCATGGCCCCGGTCTGGCTGCCCGAATTTGTGCCGCCGACCCGAATCGTGCTGCTGTATGGCACGTCGCTGATCGTCTCGGTGGCCACACTGGTGATATCCTCTGTGCCAGCAGGGCTATTCGAACGGCTGACCGGCCGGGAGGAGAGCGACCAGACCTCGATGCTGGTCTGGCTCGGCGCAGCGATTCTTCTCACCGTGCCTGGATTGCTCTGACGAATACCGCATGGCCGAACCCATCGAACAGCGGGTGCGGATATTGGCGGTTCATTCAGTCGGCCGCGGCTGCTTCTTCGCCGCGCTGGCGATCTGGTGTGTGATGATCGGCTTGATCGCCGAGCCGCTGCAGGCGCTGAAATCCGGCGCGATCCTCACCATGATCGTGGTCTGCGTCCTGCTGATCAAGGCTGGACATGTGACCCGTGCCTCCTACAAGAAAACCGAGGTCTGGATCATGCTCGGGCGCAGCATCGAGCTGAGCCCGGAAGTGGCGCAGCGCATCATCACGGTGACTCTGCGCGAGGTTTACCTGCGCTATGCGCTTTATGCTGCCGCGATCGGCATCGGTTTCTTGCTCTGCGCATTGGCTTTTTGGCTCGGCGGCGCCAAGCTGAGTTTCCGCTAGGCCAGATTCTGCGTGATCGGTGGCTGGCGGTTTGATCAGCTTGCGAGGGCGCGATGCGTATTCTGGTGGTGGGTGCCGGTTCGACCGGCGGCTATTATGGCGGACGTTTGGTCCAGGCCGGCCGTGATGTCACTTTCCTGGTGCGGCCGGGCCGCGCGGCGCAGCTGCAGAAGGATGGCCTCCAGATCAAAAGCCCCTACGGCGATTTCACCTGCACACCGAAACTGGTGACCGCCGACCAGATCGCGGGGCCCTACGATGCCGTGATCCTGACCGTGAAGGCTTACTCGCTCGAGGCCGCGCTGGAGGATCTCGCGCCCGCCATCGGGCCGCAGACCATGATTCTGCCGGTGCTGAACGGCATGCGGCATGTCGATGCGATCAAGGCGCGCTTCGGCGCCCCGGCGCTGATCGGCGGGTTGTGCCGTATCCCGGCGCAGCTGGATGAGGCCGGCCGCGTGATCCAGATGGGCAAGTTCCACGATCTTGCCTATGGCGAGATGGACGGCAGCAGGTCGGAGCGGATTCTGGCGCTGGACGCGGCTTTGCGCGATGCCGGCTTCGATGCCAAGCTGACCTCTGAGATCGAACGCGAGATGTGGGAGAAGTGGACCCTGCTGGCCGCACTCGGCGGCATCTGCTGCCTGATGCGCGGCACGGTGGGCGAGGTGGCTGCCGCACCGGGCGGACGCGAATTCTCGGCGGCGCTGGTCGATGAGGTGGTGGCCGCTGTCCGTGCGGTCGGCAAGGCGCCGAGCGACGCCTTCATCGCCAACACGCGCGAAACGCTGACCAAGGCCGGTTCGGCGCATACCTCGTCGATGTATCGCGATCTGCTGAAGGGTGGCGCGGTGGAAGCCGATCAGATCGTCGGGGATTTGCTGACCCGGGCCAAGCAGGCCGGCATTGCCATGCCGCTGCTGTCGCTCGCTTACGCCAATCTCTGCGTCTATCACGCCCGCCTGTCGGCTTAGGTTCGGCGGACGCGCCGCAGCAGGTAGCTGTCCATAATCCAGCCATGGGCCTGCCTGGCCGCGGCCCGGGTCTGCGCGATCTGCTCGGCGACATCTTGCAGCCGGCCCGAGATCAGGATTTCATCCGGCGAACCGATATAGGCACCCCAGTAGATATCCAGGCTGTCATCTCCGGCAAAACGCCGGTAGGTATCGTCGCCATCCAGCATGACGAAGACGCTGTCGGTATGCGCTGGGAAGCCGCCCTCGGCTAGGCGGCGGCCGGTGGTGATCTCGACCGGCTGCCCCACGGTATTCAGCGTGGTGCGGTGCTGGGCGGTGAGGGCATGCAGGCTGCTGATGCCGGGGATCACCTCGTAAGCGATGGCATGACGGCCGGCGGCAGCGATATCGGCCATGATGCGGATCGTGCTGTCGTACAGCGAAGGATCGCCCCAGACCAGCAGGCCGGCGGTTTCGCCCTCCGCCATGTCATCGGCAATCATCTGCTCGAAGATCGCCTGCTTGTCGCGGTTCAGGCCGTCGATCACGGCATTGTATGCGCCGCTGTGGCGGTCCCAGTGCGGGCTCTGCGCCGTGGCGAAGCGATAATTGCGGCCGGCCGTGATGAAGCGCGCGCAGATGTCCTTGCGCAGGTCGATCATCCCGCCCTTGGCTTCACCCTTGTCCATGATGAAAAACACATCGACCCGGTTCAGCGCAGCCACCGCCTGGAGGGTGAGATGCTCCGGGTTGCCGGTACCAATGCCGATGATCAGGATGGTCTTCATCACACCCAGCGACAGCAGGAACAGGTGAGGGATGGTGGGCCCGGCAGGACTTGAACCTGCAACCAGACCGTTATGAGCGGCCGGCTCTAACCAATTGAGCTACAGGCCCACGAACCCTCGATAAACTCTGGCCTCAACAAAAAGCCCCGGCATTGCAGCCGGGGCTCTTGGTCTTGGTGGTTCCGGATCCGGCTCAGGTATCCAGGAACGAACGCAATTTACGCGACCGGCTCGGATGCTTCAACTTGCGCAGAGCCTTCGCTTCGATCTGTCGTATGCGTTCGCGCGTGACCGAGAACTGCTGGCCGACTTCTTCCAGCGTATGGTCAGTGTTCATGCCGATGCCGAAGCGCATGCGCAGCACGCGCTCTTCGCGCGGGGTGAGCGTGGCCAGCACGCGGGTGGTGGTCTCGCGCAGGTTCGAGTTGATCGCGGCATCCACCGGCAGGACGGCATTCTTGTCCTCGATGAAATCGCCCAGATGGCTGTCTTCCTCGTCGCCGATCGGCGTTTCGAGCGAGATCGGCTCCTTGGCGATCTTGAGGACCTTGCGCACCTTCTCCAGCGGCATGCCCAGCTTAGCGGCCAGTTCTTCCGGGGTCGGCTCGCGGCCGATCTCGTGCAGCATCTGGCGGCTGGTACGCACCAGCTTGTTGATCGTCTCGATCATATGCACCGGAATACGGATGGTGCGGGCCTGATCGGCGATCGAGCGGGTGATCGCCTGCCGGATCCACCAGGTGGCATAGGTCGAGAACTTGTAGCCACGGCGATATTCGAACTTATCGACCGCCTTCATCAGGCCGATATTGCCTTCCTGGATCAGATCGAGGAACTGCAGGCCGCGATTGGTGTATTTCTTGGCAATCGAAATAACGAGGCGCAGGTTGGCCTCCACCATTTCCTTCTTCGCCACGCTGGCTTCGCGCTCGCCTTCGCGCACCTGCTTATAGATGCGCTTGAATTCCGAGATCGGCAGGCCGAATTCGGTGGCGATGGCGGCAACCTGCTCGCGGATCGGATTCACTTCGCGGGCGCCGAGTTCGCCGAACTTGACCCAGCCCTTATGCGACTTCAGCTTGCCGACCTTGGCCAGCCATTTCGGATCGAGTTCCTGGCCGTCATAGTTCTTGAGGAACTCGTCGCGCGGAATTTTGTAGCTCTCGGCGCAGCGCAGCAGGCGGCCTTCCAGCATCATCAGACGCTTGTTCAGGCCGTACATGTTTTCCACCAGCATCTCGATGCGGGTGTTGTTCAGGTGGACCGACTCCATCAGTCCGACCATCTCATGCTTCAGCTTGGCGTAGGATTTGTCCTTCTTGGCATCCATGTCGGCATGCACAAGCGCGGCCTGCAGCCGCTCTTCCTGCGTCTTCTGCAGCTTCTTGTAATGCTTGGCGATGGCATCGAAAGCTTCCAGCACCTGCGGCTTGAGCTGGGCTTCCATCGCGGCCAGCGACAGGTTGGCCTCGTCTTCTTCATCCAGCTCTTCCGGCGTGGTGACCATTTCACCTTCGCCAGCCGCTCCTTCGAGCTTCTTCTTCTCCAGCTTCGGCACCGCGCCGGTGGCTTCGGCCAGCACCTTGGCCGACTTGGCGTCCAGCTTGAGATCCAGCTTCACCGGCAGCTTCGGCTCGGGAATCTTCGGCTCGGCGCCGTCTTCGCCTTCCTCGCCTTCCGCCAGGCCGGCGGCTTCTTCAGCACCGCCGCCCAGCGTGGCTTCCAGATCGACCACGTCGCGCAGCAAAATTTTGCCGTCGACCAGGTCGTCGCGCCATTTCACGATGGCCTGGATGGTCAGCGGGCTTTCGCAGATCGCGCCGATCATCTTCTCGCGGCCGGCCTCGATCCGCTTGGCGATGGCGATTTCGCCCTCGCGCGACAGCAGCTCGACCGAACCCATCTCGCGCAGATACATGCGGACCGGATCGTCGGTGCGGTCGACTTCGGCCTTGGCGGGCGCAGTGGCTGCAGTGCCTTCGCCGTCGGCCTCCGCCTCCAGCTCGCCTTCTTCCTTCTCGCCCGGCGCTGCCGCGGCATCATCCTGGTCTTCAGACTCTACGATGGTGATGCCCATTTCGGAGAGCATCGCCATGGTGTCTTCGATCTGCTCCGACGACACATGCTCGGGCGGCAGCACGGCATTGATCTCGTCATAGGTGACGTAGCCGCGCTCCTTGGCCTTCGCCAGCATGCGCTTGATCGCCGCCATCGATGCGTCGATCAATGGGGTATCGACGGCTTCCTCCTTTTCGGGGGCTTCCGTCGTGTCAGGGGCCGCTGCCTGTTTCGCCATGCCGGTTCCTAACTCTTCCTGTCTAAAAAAACGCGAAGCCGCCCCCACCCATGATCAGGCGGGAGGACGGCCTCAATCCGTATCCGATACCGAAACCAGACTGCGAGCCGAGCCGACCTCTGCCTTGAGGGCGACGAAACGCTGCCATGCTTCGGGGTTGGTGTTACTGGCAAGGTCCGCTTCGGCCGCTGCCAGTTCCTGTTCCAGTTCCGTCAACCGGTACCGCTGCACGGCCTGCCACCACCCTCGCTCGACCTTGTCCGGCTCAGTTTCCGGGCGCGCAAACGGTTCCAAAATCCTTCCGGCCTCGCCACTTACGAGGTCCAGTGCGGGTCCGAGTCCTCGCTGTCTCAAATGGGCAGCAAAGGCCTCGCCGTCAAGACCCGGATGGCGGGAGGCTTCTTCTAGAATCCGGCTCTTGAGGCTGTCAAGCGGCCCCGCGCGAAAGGCCAGGGCGGCGAAAGCCTCGCCATGCTCTTCCAGCAACCAGGGATGGGCCACCACGGCGGCCAGAAGGGCCTTTTCTGTTCTCTCCTGGCTGTGTCCCGGAACCGGGCCCTTATCGCCTTCGGGTGCTCTGGCCCAGGGCGGGCTGCCAGGGCCGTTATAAGCAGGGCGGTTGGGACGGGCATTGGGCGTCCAGGTCCGGGTGGGCGCGAAAAGCGTGCGTAGCCGGCTGCGGAAATGGTCCCGATAATGGTTCTGAACCGCCGCATTCTTGATCTGGCCGGCGACCCCGGCCATCAGGGCGGCTTCCAGGGCGGCCCGGCGCTCGGGGGTGTCCAGCGGCCGGTCCTGGGTTTCCTTGCGCCACAGGATGTCGACCATGGGCAGGGCGGCGGCCAGAACCTCGTCCATGCCCTTACGGCCCTGGGCCTTCACCAGGTCATCCGGGTCCTGTCCCCCGGGCAGGATGGCAAAGCGGAAAGATTTTCCAGGTTCCAGCAAAGGCAGGGCGCGGTCGGCGGCGCGCATGGCGGCGCGGATGCCGGCATTGTCGCCGTCGAAACACAGGATCGGCTCGGCCGACAGACGCCAGAGCAGGGCGATCTGCTCTTCCGTAAGGGCGGTGCCCAGTGGGGCCACAGCATGATCGATGCCGGCCTGCGCCAGCGCGATCACGTCCATATAGCCTTCCACCACGATCACGGTGCCGCTCTCGCGGGCGGCCTCGCGGGCAATCGCGTGATTGTAGAGATTTCGGCCCTTGTGGAAGAGCGGCGTCTCCGGCGAGTTCAGATACTTCGCCGGTGCATCAGGATCGAGCGCGCGGCCGCCGAAGGCGATGATGCGGCCGCGGCGGTCGCCGATGGGAAACATCACGCGGTGGCGGAAGCGGTCGTAGCTCGGCCCGCCATCCTCCGGCTTGATCAGCAGGCCGGATTCAACCAGCAACGGCTCAGGGAGGCCGCGCGCCAGCATCGCTTCCTTCAGTGCCGTGCGGCTTTGCGGCGCGTAGCCGAGGCGGAAACGTTCGATGGTCTCAGGCGTCAGGCCGCGTTTCTGGATATAGGCGCGACCCTCGCGGCCGACATCGCCATGGAACTGCGCCTGGAACCACTTGGCGGCTTCTTCCATCGCCTTGCCCAGCGTGGCGACCTGATCTGCTTTCTCGCGATCCTCGGGCCGCACGCGCGGCACATCCAGGCCTGCTTCACCGGCCAGCTGCTCGACAGCCTCGGGGAAGGCGAGGCCGCCATTGCGCATCACGAAGCCGATCACGTCGCCATGGGCGCCGCAGCCGAAGCAATGGAAGAAACCCTTGTCGTCGTTGACCGTGAACGACGGCGACTTTTCATTATGGAACGGGCATAGCCCGGTGAACTCGCGACCGCGCTTGATCAGCCGTACCGAACGGCCGACCACGCCGGACAGCGGCACGCGGTTGCGGATCTCTTCCAGAAAGGAATCGGGAAACGCCATGGTACTCCCTGACCCCGGATTCTGAGGCGACTCGGGCCGACTCGGCCCACCTCAGCTCAGCAGGCCCTTCAGGATAGCCGCAGCCTTGGCGGAGTCCATCTGGCCTGTGTATTTGGCCTTCAGGATCGCCATGGCCTTGCCCATATCCTTGATGCCCTGAGCGCCGACTTCGGCGATGGCGGCCTTGGCGGCGGCCTCGATCTCGGCATCCGACAGCTGCTTGGGCAGGAAGCCCTCGATCACTGCGATTTCTTCCTTCTCCTGGGCCGCCAGCTCCGGGCGGTTGCCCTGCTCATAGAGCGTGATCGACTCGCGGCGCTGCTTCACCATGGTCTGCAGCAGGGCCAGGATGGCGTCGTCGGGGATGCCGGTGCGGTCGTCGCCTGAGGTGCGGGCGGCAATGTCGCGGTCTTTCAGGGCCGCCAGGATCAGCCGCAGCGTCGCCAGACGGCGGGCATCCTTGGCCTTCATGGCGTCCTTGAGCGCCTGGTTCAGCGTCTCGCGCAGCATCACTTGTCCCTCAACGGTAAACGGAATCGGAGTCGTTTTTGAAAGGCGCGCAGCATAGCCTAGACGCCTCGCAGGTGCAAAAGGAATAAATTATTGATTTTGCAGGGCTTTTAACCTTTCTGCCGGGGTTGACTGGGGCCGGGGTTTTGATATGGTCCGGCCTCGGTTGACGCGGCGCCTGCCGCCGCCGAGATCATCGTTGAACAGCTGTGCCGTACCGCCGGATGCCCTCGCCTCCGGTGGTTTTTTGCGGCCTGAAGGCTGCCTGTCTGATCTGTATCCGCCTGCGTGATGGAGTTCCCCATGGCCACGACCCCCGACTACGCCGCACCGCCCGGACCGGGCTATACGGCCGTGGTGGTTCTGGCCGATGGCCGCGTCTTCTGGGGGCACGGCGTGGGCGCAGAAGGCGACACGGTCGGCGAGGTCTGTTTCAACACCTCGATGACCGGATACCAGGAAATCCTCACCGATCCTTCCTATGCCGGCCAGATCATCACCTTCACCTTCCCGCATATCGGCAATGTCGGCACCAACGCGGAAGACATCGAGACGCAGGGCATCGCCGCCCGCGGCCTGATCCTGCGCGCGCCGATCACCAGCCCCTCCAACTTCCGCAGCAACAGCCACCTGAACGACTGGCTCAAGCTACGCGGCCTGATCGGCGTGTCGGGCATCGATACCCGCGCGCTGACGCGGCGCATCCGCGATCAGGGCGCGCCGAACGGCGTGATCGCCCATCGCCGGGACGGCAAGTTCGATCTCGCGGCTTTGCATGCCAAGGCCAAGTCCTGGCCGGGGCTGGAAGGCATGGATCTGGCCGCCGAGGTGACCTGCCGCCAGACCTACAGCTGGGATGAGACCCGCTGGCAGCTCGGCAAGGGCTACGGCAAGCTCGAGAACCCGAAATTCCACGTCGTCGCCATCGACTACGGCATCAAGCGCAACATCCTGCGCTGCTTGGCCGATATCGGTGCCAAGGTCACCGTCGTGCCGGGCAATGCCACGGCGGAAGACGTGATGCGCCATAAACCTGACGGCGTGTTCCTCTCTAACGGCCCCGGCGATCCGGCGGCGACCGGCGCATATGCCGTGCCGACCATCAAGGCGCTGGTCGACAGCGGCAAACCGGTCTTCGGCATCTGCCTCGGCCACCAGATGCTGGCGCTCGCGCTCGGCGGCAAGACCAGCAAGATGGAGCGCGGCCACCGCGGCGCCAATCATCCGGTGAAGGACCTCGAAACCGGCAAGGTTGAGATCACCAGCCAGAACCATGGTTTCTGCGTGATCGAAGAAAGCCTGCCGAAGAACGTGGTGCGCACCCATGTCTCGCTGTTCGACGGCTCGAATGAAGGCCTCAAGCTGACCGACAAGCCGGTCTTTTCGGTGCAGCACCATCCGGAAGCCTCGCCCGGCCCGCAGGACAGCCACTATCTGTTCAAACGCTTTGCAGAATTGATGGAGCAGAAGCGCGGCTGATCGTCAGCCCCGCAGCGCTTCTCTCCCAGGTGAACCATGCCCAAACGTACTGACATCAAAAGCATCCTGATCATCGGCGCCGGTCCCATCGTGATCGGCCAGGCCTGCGAATTCGACTATTCCGGCACGCAGGCCTGCAAGGCGCTGCGCGAAGAGGGCTATCGCGTCATCCTGATCAATTCCAACCCGGCCACGATCATGACCGATCCGGGCCTGGCGGATGCGACCTATATCGAGCCGATCACGCCTGAGATCGTCGCCAAGGTGATCGAGAAGGAACGCCCCGACGCGCTGCTGCCTACCATGGGCGGCCAGACCGCGCTCAACACCGCGATGAAGCTGGACGAGCAGGGCGTGCTCAAGAAGTTCGGCGTCAAGATGATCGGCGCCACCCGCGAAGCCATCGTGATGGCCGAAGATCGCGAGCAGTTCCGCCAGGCGATGAATCGCCTGAAGCTCGACATGCCGCGCTCGGGCACCGCGCATACGCTGGACGAGGCGCGCGCGCTGCTGCCCACCGTCGGCCTGCCGGCCGTGATCCGGCCGTCCTTCACGCTGGCCGGCACCGGCGGCGGCATTGCCTATACGCGCGAGGAATTCGACGAGATCGTCACCCGCGGCCTCGATGCCTCGCCGACCACCGAAGTGCTGATCGACGAGTCGGTGCTGGGCTGGAAAGAATACGAGATGGAGGTTGTCCGCGACCGCAAGGACAACTGCATCATCATCTGCTCGATTGAAAACATCGATCCGATGGGCGTGCATACCGGCGACAGCGTCACCGTCGCGCCGGCGCTGACGCTGACCGACAAGGAATACCAGATCATGCGCGACGCCTCGATGGCGGTGCTGCGCGAGATCGGCGTCGAGACCGGCGGCTCGAACGTTCAGTTCGCCGTCAATCCGGCCGATGGCCGCATGGTGGTGATCGAGATGAATCCGCGCGTGTCGCGGTCCTCGGCGCTGGCCTCGAAGGCGACCGGCTTCCCGATTGCGAAAGTCGCCGCCAAGCTGGCGATTGGCTACACGCTGGACGAGCTGATGAACGACATCACCGGCGTGACGCCGGCCTCGTTCGAGCCGACCATCGATTACATCGTCACCAAGATGCCGCGCTTCACCTTTGAGAAGTTCCCCGGCACCGACCGCCTGCTGAACACCTCGATGAAGTCGGTCGGCGAAGCGATGTCGATGGGCCGCAGCTTCCAGGAAAGTATCCAGAAGGTGCTGCGCTCGATGGAAACCGGCCTGACCGGTTTCAATGAAGTGCAGATCGCCAATGCCGAGGATTCGGATGGCAAGGAAGCCATCGTGGCCGCCCTGGCGCGCCCGACGCCGGACCGCCTGTTGGTGATCGCGCAGGCCTTCCGCCATGGCCTCAGCAGTGCGGAAATCCACGCCGCCTGCAAATACGATCCGTGGTTCCTCGAGCAGATCGAAGAGATCGTCCGCACCGAGGAACAGATCCGCAAGGATGGCCTGCCCAAGGATGCCGACCAGCTTCAGGCGCTGAAGCGCATGGGCTTCTCGGATGCGCGTCTGGCCGAGCTGACCAACGCCCAGGAAGCCGAGGTTGCAGCCGCGCGCCGCAAGCTCGGCGTCGTGCCGGTGTTCAAGCGCGTCGATACCTGCGCTGCCGAATTCGACAGCAGCACGCCGTATTTCTATTCGACCTATGAATTCGGCCCCGAAGCCGAATGCGAGGCGCGCCCGCAGGACCGCACCAAGGTGATGATCCTGGGCGGCGGTCCGAACCGCATCGGCCAGGGTATCGAATTCGACTATTGCTGCGTCCATGCCGCCTATGCGCTGAAGGAAGCTGGCTTCGAGACCATCATGGTCAACTGTAATCCGGAAACAGTGTCGACCGATTACGACACGTCGGATCGCCTGTATTTCGAACCGCTGACCGTGGAAGACGTGCTGGAAATCGTGCGCGTCGAAATGTCGAAGGGCACGCTGCTCGGCGTGATCGTGCAGTTTGGCGGCCAGACGCCGCTGAAACTCGCCGCCGGGCTGGAAGCCGCGAAAGTGCCGATCCTCGGCACCTCGCCGGATGCCATCGACCTGGCGGAAGACCGCGAGCGGTTCCAGCAGCTGCTGCAGCAGCTCAAGCTGAAGCAGCCCGAGAACGGCATCGCGCGCTCGGAAGACGAGGCGCGCCAGGTGGTGGCTCGCATCGGCTACCCAGTGGTGATCCGGCCGTCTTATGTGCTGGGCGGTCGCGCCATGGAGATCGTGCGCAGCAATGCGCAGCTCGAACGCTACATGACCGAAGCCGTGAAAGTTTCGGGTTCCTCGCCGGTGCTGATCGACAGCTATCTGTCGGATGCCATCGAGGTCGATGTCGACTGCCTGGCTGATGCCGAGACGCAGTTCGTTGCCGGCGTGATGGAGCATATCGAAGAGGCCGGCATTCATTCGGGTGACAGCGCCTGCACCCTGCCGCCCTACAGTCTGGCGCCGGAAATCATCGCCGACATCAAGCGGCAGACCGAAGCGCTCGCCCGTGCGCTCAAGGTCGTTGGCCTGATGAATGTGCAATATGCGGTCAAGGACGGCGTGGTCTATATCCTCGAAGTCAATCCGCGCGCCTCGCGCACGGTGCCCTTCGTCGCCAAGGCCATCGGTCAGCCGCTGGCCAAGATTGCCTCGCGCGTGATGGCCGGCGAAAAGCTCGCCAGCTTCAACCTGCATGAAAACGAAGTCGACCATATCGCTGTCAAGGAAGCGGTCTTCCCGTTCGCCCGCTTCCCCGGCGTCGACATCATCCTCGGCCCAGAGATGAAGTCGACCGGCGAGGTGATGGGCATCGACCACGATTTCGGCACGGCCTTCGCCAAGGCGCAGCTTGCCGCCGGCACCATCCTGCCGGCTGCCGGTGGCGTCTTCATCTCGGTGCGCGATGCCGACAAGCCGGGTCTGGTTGATTCCGCCCGCCGCCTGGTCGCCATGGGCTTCGAGATCGTCGCCACCACCGGCACGGCGCGCTTCTTCGAAGAGCACGGCATTGCCGTCCGGCGCGTCAACAAGGTGATGGAAGGCCGGCCGCATATCGTCGATGCGATGAAGAACGGTGACATCCAGCTGGTCTTCAATACGTCGGAAGGCGCGGCTTCGATCCGTGACAGTTTCGACCTTCGTCGCACCGCTTTGATGAATAAAATCCCGTACTTCACCACCACGGCCGGCGCCAAGGCCGCCGTGCGGGCGATCGAGGCGCTGCGGGCAGGAAGCCTTGCGGTCACCCCTCTGCAGGCTTACTTTTAACGGTCTGACAGGAAGGCGACGATGCAAAAGATTCCGATGACCGCGACCGGCTACCAGCGTCTGGAGGCCGAGCTGAAGAATTTAAAGTCGGTCGAACGACCGTCGGTGATCCGTGCGATCTCGGAAGCGCGCGAGCATGGCGACCTGTCCGAGAATGCCGAATACCATGCCGCCAAGGAGCGCCAGGGCTGGATCGAGACGCGCATCCTCGAGGTTGAGGACAAGCTCAGCCGCGCCGAGGTGATCGACGTCTCCAAGCTGTCGGGCGACAAGGTGAAGTTCGGCGCCACCGTCGTGCTGGCCGACGAAGACACCGACGAGGAAAGCACTTACCAGATCGTCGGCGCCGACGAGGCCGATATCAAGGCGGGCCTGCTGTCGATCACCGCGCCGCTGGCGCGCGCATTGGTTGGAAAGTCGTCGGGCGAAACCGTCGAAGTGTCCACGCCGGGCGGCTCCAAGGGTTACGAGATCGTTTCCGTCGTCTTCAAGTAAGGCTTTTGCCGCGGGGAGTCCGATGGATCGCGCGACCCTCGACAAGCTCTACAACAACCGCGCCGCCGTTCCGACGCATCCGCAGGATATTGCGCGCTGGGCCATCGAAAGCGCCCGCGCCCGCGCCGAGCTGCCGCATCATGCCGATCTGGCCTATGGCCCGCATCCGCGCGAGATCCTCGATCTCTTCGCCCTGGCGGCACCCGGCCGGCCGCTGCTGGTCTTCATCCATGGCGGCTACTGGCAGGCGATGAGCAAGGGCGAAGCCTCGCAGATCGCCAATGGCTTTGTCTGCGACGGCCTGGCCAATGTGGCCCTGCTGAATTATCCCATCGGGCCCGAGGCCCGCATGGACCAGATCGTGGCCTCGATCCGCCGCAGTATCCTGTGGCTGTGGCAGCATGCCGCCGACTATGGCTTCGACCGCAACCGTATCTATGCCAGCGGCCATTCAGCCGGCGGGCATCTCTCCGTCATGGCGCTGCTGACCGACTGGCCGGCGCTGGACAGGGCAGCACCCGCCGACCTGATCAAAGGCGTGCTGTCGATCTCGGGGCTGTATGACCTGCAGCCGATCCGGCAATGCTATCTCAACGACAAGCTGGGCATGGATGAAGCCGAAGCCGCGCGCAATTCGCCGCTCGCGTTGCTGCCGGCCAGCACGGCGGGCCTGGCGCCGCTGGTCTGCGCCGTGGGTGGCGCCGAGACGCCGGCTTTCCTGCAGCAGCAACACGATTTCGTTACCACGTGGAAAGCACGTGGCGGACAGGTGACCGCCATCACGGTACCGGAACGGCATCACTTCGATATTGTTGACCAGATGGCGCAGCCTGGCGCGGTCCTGCAAACCGCCATGGCCGCAATGCTGCGCCAAGGGGGATAATTATGAAGCGCGTTCTTCTGGTTGACGACGACAAGACCCTGCAGGGGCTGCTGGCTGAACAGCTGGAAACCACGCGCGAATTCTCCACTCTTTGCGTCAACGATGCGGCGGCGGCTTTGCAGGCCGCGCCGGGCGAGCATTTCGACCTGGTGCTGCTCGATGTCGGCCTGCCCGACATGGACGGCCGCGATCTCTGCCGCGAATTGCGCAGCCAGGGGCTGCGGGCTCCGGTGATCATGCTGACGGCGGCCGATGGCGAGGCCGACACCATCATGGGGCTGGAAGCCGGCGCCAACGACTATGTCACCAAGCCGTTCAAGCTCGGCGTGCTGATGGCGCGCATCCGCGCCCAGCTGCGCCAGTTCGAGCAGAGCGAGGACGCCGTCTTCACCATCGGGCCCTACAGCTTCCGTCCCGCGAACAAGATGCTGCTCGACAACGAGAAGGCCGGGAAGAAGGTGCGGCTGACCGAAAAGGAAACCGCGATCCTGAAATACCTGCTGCGCGCCGGCACCAAGCCGGTGCCGCGCGAAACCCTGCTGGCCGAGGTCTGGGGCTACAATGCCGGCGTCTCCACCCATACGCTGGAGACGCATATCTATCGCCTGCGCCAGAAGATCGAGCGCGATCCCGGCGCTGCCAAGCTGCTGATCACCGATCCGGGTGGCTACCGGCTGCAGCCCTGATACGACGATATAGCTGATATCGAGTGAGTAACTACCGGCCGCTAAATTTGGGCGGCCGTTTTTCCGTCATCGCAGCGCGGCCTTCGAGGAAATCCTCGCTGCGGAAGCTGCCCGCCGCGCGGTCGCGGGCAGCGCGTTCATCGAACAGCCCGGCGGCAATCTCGTTCAGGCTCTGCTTCATGCCGCGCACAGCCTGCGGCGCCAGGCCGCTGAAGGTCGTCGCCAGCGCCTGCGCGCGCTCGGCCAGCGTCTCCGGCTCGACCAGCCAGTCGAGGAAGCCCGTGCGCAGCATCTCGGCATCGTCAAAGGTTTCAGTGGCGAGGAACAAGCGCTTGGCCGGACCAATTCCCAGTCTGGTCACGGCGCGCTTCAGGCCATGCGGGTGATACTGGATGCCAAGCTTCGCTGGCGGAATAAAGCAGCGTATACCGCGCGCGCCGAGGCGGAAGTCGCAGGCGAGCGCCAGATCGGTGCCGCCGCCATAAACGCCACCCTGTAAGACGCAGAGCGTGGGGAAGGGCAGGGCTTCCAGGCGGTCGCAGACGCGCTCCAGCGGATTGTCGCGCCAGTCATGGCCGGCCACAGCCCCGAAATCCACACCCGCGCAAAAGCTTTTGCCCTGCGCGCTTAAGATGAGTGCGCGGATATCGGAATGTCCAGCGAGGCCGGCCAGAACTGAATCAAGGTCCTCCAGATCGCCGATTTCCAAGGCATTGTGCTTCTCAGGCCGGCAAAATGTGACGGTCGCTAAAGAAGCTTGGATTTCGGCAATAAACGCTTGAGACATGCGTGTGTCCGCCCTTAATCTATTCCATGACAGATTTCCGCACAGACCTAGCCAGCCGGCAAGGATCAGTCGGCATACAAGGTGCTCCATCCCTCGACGCTGACGGGAAAAAGGAGGCCACGGTGGGGGTTGAAGATTTTTACGTGCGCTTCTGGGGCGTTCGCGGCAGCATTGCTGTCGGCTCGCCGGAAGTGATGCGCTATGGCGGCAACACCTCGGCCATCGAGGTGCGGTGCGGCTCGCATCTGCTTATCTTCGACACCGGTACCGGTGTGCGTGCGCTGGGCATTGCGCTGGCCGAGCAGAAGCAGCCGGTCGATGCCGATGTCTTCTTCACCCATACCCATTACGACCATGTCTGCGGCCTGCCGCATTTCTGCCCGGCCTTCGATCCGCGCAACACGTTCCGCATCCATGCTGGTCATGTTACCGATAACGGTGGCATCAAGGGCGTGCTGAAGCAGATGATGTGCTCGCCGCTCTTCCCGGTGCCGCTGGAGATCTTCCAGGCCAATCTAAGCTTCCATGATTTCGAGCAGGGCGCGGTGATCGAGCCGCATCCGGGCATCGAGGTGCGCACCGGGCCGCTCAGCCATCCCGATCTGGCGACCGGCTATCGCGTCGAATTCCAGGGCAAGTCGATCTGTTATCTGACCGACACCGAGCATCCGGCCGAAGGGTATGACGAGAATATCCTCAAGCTGATCCAGGGCGCGGATATCGTCATCTATGACTCGATGTATACCGATGAGGAATATGTCTGCCGCAAGGGCTGGGGTCATTCCACCTGGCAGGCCGGTGCGAAACTCTGCGACGCTGCCGGGGTGAAGACCTTTGTCGTCTTCCACCACGATCCGGAACACGACGATGCCTTCATGGACAAGGTGGCTGCCGATGTGGAGCAGGCGCGTCCGGGCTCTGTCGTGGCCCGCGAAGGCCTCGTGCTGCGGCCCTGATGTCTGGCGCAAAACACTGGCGCCGGCTCCGCATGGGGCTGCAGACATTGCTCGGTCCCGGACTTGGCCTGCGCAAGCAAGGCTTCTTTATTCCCTATCGTTATGTGGATGGTGTGGCCGCGACACAGCCGCTCTATGCCGCGCTGGCCGAGCGGTTTGCGGCTGCCGAACCGGTTTTCCTCGATCTGCTGCGTGGCGCCGAAGACTACGCCGAGGCGTTGCTGGCCATAGCGAAGCAGCGTGGCGTCTCACCGGCGCCGAAATTCGACCAGGACTGGTTCCCGACTCTGGATGCCGTGGCGGCCTACACGCTGGTGCGGCAATACGGGCCGAAACGCATCGTCGAGGTCGGCTCGGGCCATTCGACGCGCTTTCTTGCGCGTGCCGTGCAGGATGCCGGTCTTCCGACCGAGATCACCGCCATCGATCCGCAGCCGCGCGCGGCGCTGACCGGCCTGGGCGTACGTTTCCACAATGCGATTATGCAGACCGCCGATCCGGCGATTTTTTCTGCGCTGGAACCCGGCGACATCCTGTTCATCGATTCCAGCCATATCCTGATGCCGGGCACTGATGTGGACTGGCTGTTCAATCGCGTGCTGCCGGCGCTGCCGCCCGGCGTGCTGGTGCATGTCCACGACATCTTCCTGCCGGATGATTATCCGGCCGGCTGGGCATGGCGCGGCTATAACGAGCAGCAGGCCATCGGGCCACTTCTGGCCGGCGGCTTCCAGCCGGTCTTCTCCAGCCATTACGTCTCGACGCGACTGAGCGCCGCCGTGGGGCGCGGCATCGTCGGCCGCCTGCCGCAGGCGGCCGGTGCCTATCCCGCCAGTCTCTGGCTGATCAGACAGGCTTAGCGATAGGGGTCGGCCGCGTCGCGCAGGCCGTCGCCGAAGAAGTTGAAGGCCAGCACCACCACGATCACCGGGATGGCCGGCGCCATCAGCCAGGGATACAGCGCCACCACGTTGATGTTCTGCGCCTCGTTGAGCAGCACGCCCCAGGAGGTGATCGGCGGCCGTAGGCCCAGGCCCAGGAATGACAGCGCGGTTTCGCCCAGGATCATCGACGGGATCGACAACGTGGCCGAAGCGATCAGGTGACTCATGAAACTGGGCAGCAGATGGCGGCCGATGATGCGGCTGGGCGAGGCGCCCATCAGTTGCGCGGCGGTGGCAAAATCCTCCTCCCGCAATGCCAGCAGTTTTGAGCGCACTGCACGGGCCAGGCCGGGCCAGTCGAGCAGGCCGAGAATGATGGTGATGCCGAAATAGACCAGGATCGGCGACCAGGTGACCGGCAGCGCCGCCGACAGCGCCATCCAGAGCGGCAGTTCGGGCAGACTTCGGATCAGTTCGATCAGGCGCTGGATCACATTGTCGATCCAGCCGCCGTAATAGCCGGAGATGCCGCCTAGCACGATGCCGATGATGAAGCTGATGGCAATGCCAAACAGGCCGACGGTCAGCGAGATGCGCGTGCCGTAGACGATGCGGGAGAAGATGTCGCGTCCCAGCCGGTCCGTTCCAAGCAGATAGAAGTCACCGCCTTCGGCCGGGCAGACAAAATGAAAGCGCATCGTGACCAGGCCCATATAGTCGTACTGGTCGCCCTGGCAGAAGAAGCGCAGCTTTTGAACCTTGCTGAGGTCGGGTGCATATTCGCGCTTCAGCGTTTCGGTGTTCATGCGGAACCGCATGCCGTAGACGAAGGGCCCGACGAACTCGCCCTCGTGGAACAGATGGATCGCATGCGGCGGCGCATAGATGCCGCGCGGGTTGCGGGTCTGCAGGTTGTAGGGCGCGATGAATTCGGAAAACAGCGTGGAAGCGTAGATCAGCAGCAGGATGATGCCGCTCCACAGGCCGAGCTTGTGGCGTTTGAACTTCCACCACATCATCTGCCACTGCGAGGCGCGGTAATACTTTTCCTGGCCCGCCGTCATCTTTTCGATCGAATAGGGATCGAACGGCGTGGGGTTGACCCAGTGTTCCGGGCGGGGCGGCTTCGGGGCGGGCGTATCGCTCATGTTACTTGGCCTGTCCGCCGGTGAGCCGGATGCGCGGATCGAGCAGCGCCAGCAGGATGTCGGAAATCAGCATGCCGACTACGGTCAGTAGCGCCAGGAACATCAGGAACGAGCCGGCGAGATACTGGTCGAGCGACTGCAATGCGCCGAGCAGCATCGGTCCGGCGGTTGGCAGGCTCATCACCACCGACACGATCACCGAGCCGGAGACGACCGAGGGCAGCAGGTTGCCGAGATCCGAGATGAAGGGATTGAGCGCCATGCGGATCGGGTATTTCACCAGCAGCCGTAGCGGCGGCAGACCCTTGGCGCGCGCGGTCGTGACATACTGCTTCTGCAACTCGTCGAGCAGGTTGGCGCGCAGGCGGCGGATCATCGCCGCGGTGCCGGACGTGCCGATTACGATCACCGGCACGATCATATGCACCATCATCGACTTGATCTTTTCCCAGTTCCACGGTGCATCGATCAGTTCGGGGGCGACCAGGCCACCGACGCTGATGCCGAACCAGATATTGGCGTAGTAGAGCATCACCAGGGCAAGCAGGAAATTCGGCGTCGCCAGGCCGATATAGCCGAACAGGGTGAAGCCGTAATCACCCCAGGAATACTGGCGTGTCGCCGAGTAGACGCCGATGGGGAAGGCCACGGCATAGATGAACAGGATGGTGAAGAAGTTGATGATCGCCGTCATCAGCAGGCGGTCGCCGATCAGTTCGCCGACCGGGCGGTTATATTCGAACGACCAGCCCCAGTCGCCCTGCAGGATGCCGGAGAAGCCGTTCGGGCCGGGGATGAAGCCCATCCAGATCGCATACTGCTCCATGATCGAGCGATCCAGCGCATATTGCGAGCGCAGGAATTCGGCGCGCTCGATGGCGCTGGTTTCGCCCTGGGAGCGCAATTCGGCGATCTGGTTCGACAGGTAGTCGCCGGGCGGCAGCTTGATGATCAGGAAGATCAACAGGCTGATGACCAGCAATGTGGGGATCATCAGCAGCGTGCGGCGCGCAAGATACGTCAGCATGTCGGGTGCATCTGCCTATTGGGCGAACCAGAAGGTTTCCGGGCGATACAGACCGACGAAGGCACCGGGATCCCAGTTGAACACGCCTTCCTTCGGAATGTTTTGCAGCTTCTTGCTGGCCACGATCGGCTGGAACACGCCGGTCACAATGCCGATGGTGAAGGTCTGCTCGGCGTGGATGTTCAGCATGCGATGCCAGATACGGGCACGTTCTGCCTTGTCGCCGGTTTCGAGCCAGACCTGATAGAGGTCGAACAGCTCCTGCACGACCGGCATGTCGATCGGTTCGCCGGACTGGTGGCCGGTTTCGTGCCACTGGCCCCATTTCGGCCATTGCAGGGCGAATTGCGAGGTCGGCGCCAGTTCGTTCGGTTTCATGTCGGCGGTCGGCAGGCCGTTCTCAAGGCCCGACCAGACCGACATGATCGCTTCGCCCGAGAAGATGCGGTTGCGCACCACGTCGCGCTGACTCGGTTTGGAGAACAGCTTGATGCCGATCTTGGCCCAGTTCTCGCCGATCAGTTCCAGCACGTCGGTCTGCTCGGTGTCTTCGCCGGCGGTTTCGACGATGATCTCCGCCGGCCGGCCATCGGGCAGCAGGCGCACGCCATTGCCGTCGCGCTTGGTCAGGCCGATCTGATCGAGCAGCCTGTTGGCGGTGGCGGCATCGAATTTGGCATTGGTGGTCTGGTATTCCGGTTTGAACAGCGGGCTGTCCGGCATCACCGTGTTGTTCGACTCGATCGCCAGGCCGAAGAACAGCGACTCGTTGATCGCCTGGCGGTCGATGCCAAGCGACAGCGCATGCCGGAAGCGGGCATCGCGCATCAGGCTGCGCCAGACCTGGTCGTTGGCGTTCAGGTTGGGGAAAAGGGCGATATGCGAGCCTTTGGCGGTGCGCCACAGCAGAGTCTTGTAGCCGGCGCGCTTCTCGTTTTCCTTCAGGAAGGTGAAGTTGCTGAAATTCACGCTGCGGAACTGCAGGTCGGCTTCACCGGCGCCAGCCTTGGCCGGGATCAGTTTGCCATCGGCCTGGGTGAAGATGATGCGATCGAGATACGGCAACTGGCGGCCGTTATTGTCGATACGGTGGAAATAGGGATTGCGCACGGCGACAAAACGCACGGCTGGCGGCTTGGTGGTGATCGTCCAGGCATCCAGCAGCGGCAGATCGGGATTGTCGCCTTCCACCATGTTGTCGGCGCGGCCATGCAGCGCGGCCCAGTTGGCGCGCTTCTCGGCCGTCACCATCGCCTGCAGTTTCTGCGGATCGGCGTAACGCGCATGGAACTGCTTCAGGTAATGCGCCGGGCGATAGAGGTTGAAGGCCGAGGTGCCGGCGATGCGCGGCAGGAAGGACGGGTTGCGCTTCGACCAGCTGTAGCGAACGGTGGTCTCGTTGATGATCTCCACCTTGGGCTTTTCGCCATCAACCAGCAGATCCTGCGTCGGTCCGGCCGGGCTGAGATCCTTGTTGTTGGCGACGTCTTCCCAGTAGTAGCGGAAATCTTCCGAGGTGAAGGGATGACCGTCGGACCAGCGGTGGCCCTTGCGGATATGGAAGGTGAAGATGCGGTCGTCCTCGACCTCGAACTTCTCCAGGAGGTCGGGGACGAACTCGTATTTCTCGTCATAGATGATCAGACGCGCATAGGCGATCACGTTGAGCAGGCGGGTTTCGCGCGCCCGGCTGATCAGGCTGCGCAGGTCGCCGCCATGCCGGCCCGGTTCGCGCGGCGTGACGATCAACGGCTGCTGCGGCAGGCGTTGCGCCACCGGCGGCAGCTTGCCGGCATTCACCTCGGCCTCCAGCATCGGGGTTTCCTGCAGGTCGGGCAGTTGTGGCTGTGCCCGGCCGTCCGTCGTGGCGATGGCGATGATGGCGAGCAGTGCGAGGGCAGGGCGAAGCGAGGGCATCATGCGACAAGATCCCGGAAATCGGCATCGGCATGGGCACGGACGAGATGGCCTTGGCCAAGATCGACCATGCGCGGCCGTGTGTTGCCGTCGATGGTGAAGGGGTGCGGCCAGGCCGCCGGTTTGGAGGCCTTGTCCTCCATCAGCAGGCGCAGGTCGAGGCGACTGTCCGGATCTGGCTTGGGAACCGCGGATAGCAGCGCTTTGGTGTAGGGGTGAATCGGGTTGTTGAACAGCTGCGCACGCGGTGCCAGTTCGACCAGGCGGCCGGCACACATGACCGCGATGCGGTCGGCCACATAATCCACCACGGCCAGGTTATGCGAGACGAAGATGTAAGTCAGGCCCAGCTCGGCTTTCAGGTCCTTCAGCAGATTGAGGATCTGGGCCTGGATAGAGACGTCCAGCGCAGACACCGGTTCGTCGCAGATCAGCAATTCCGGCTGCAAGGCAAGTGCGCGGGCGATGCCGATGCGCTGACGCTGGCCGCCCGAGAAAGAATGCGGGTAGCGGCGCAGGAAACGCGGATCGAGCCCGACCAGCGTCATCAGCTCTTTCACCCGCTCGAAGCGCTCGTCGGCGTCGCCGATCTTATGGATCACCAGCGGCTCGGACAGGATGTCGAAGACCGTCATGCGCGGATTGAGTGAGGAGAATGGATCCTGGAAGATGAACTGCACCTGCCGGCGATAGCGGAACAGGTCGTCGCCTTCCAGCTTCAGAACGTCGGCACCCTTGAAGCGGATATTGCCGCTGTCGGGCGTGATGGCGCGCAGGATCAGCTTGCTGGTCGTGGTCTTGCCGCAGCCGGACTCGCCGACCAGCCCCAGGCATTCGCCACGCTGCACGGTGAAGCTGACATCGTCGACCGCAATCACCGACGAAGCCGCATTGGCCGGACGGAACAGGCCACCCTTGCGCAGGCTGAAGCTTTTGCTGACATGCTCGACTTCAAGCAGCGTTTCGCCCATGGGGGCTTTGGCGGGCGCGTTGCTGCGCAGCAGGCCGCCGACCTCGCCCTTGATCTCGCGCAGGGGCACCAGTCTCTCGCCCGGCTTCATGTTGAAGCGCGGCACCGCATGCAGCAGGGCCTTCAGATAGGGATGCTGCGGGTTGCCGAAGATGTCGTGCAGGCCGCCGCGTTCCATCGCCTGGCCGTGATACATCACCACGATCTCGTCGGCCATGTTGGCCACGACGCCCAGATCATGCGTGATCATCAGGATTGCCATGCCGAGTTCGGACTGCAGGTCCTTCAGCAGCTTCAGTATCTGCGCTTGAATGGTGACGTCGAGCGCCGTGGTCGGCTCGTCGGCGATCAGCAAAGCAGGGCGGCAGACCAGCGCCATGGCGATCATGGCGCGCTGGCGCAGGCCGCCGGAGAGTTCGAAAGCATAGGTGCGCAGTGCGCGCTCGGGGTCGGGGAAGCCGACCAGGCGCAGCATTTCGGCGGTCAGTTCGCGCGCCTGGGTGTCGCCGGCCTTGCGGTGCAGCTTCAGCGCCTCGGAAATCTGGTCGCCGATGGTGTGCAGCGGGCTGAGCGAGGTCATCGGCTCCTGGAAGATGATCGAGATGCGACCGCCCTGCAGCTGCCGCATGGCGCTGCCGCCACGCGGCAGCGTCGCGATGTCGATGGCGGTGCCGGGCTGCAGCGGATCGTGAAACAGGATGCTGCCGCCGGCGATGCGCGCCGGGCGCGGCAGGATGCCCATGATCGCCTGGCTCACCACCGACTTGCCAGAACCGGACTCACCGACGAGCGCGACGGTGCCGCCTTGCGGGATGCTGAAGCTGATACCGTTCACGGCGCGGATCAGACCTTCCGGCAGGTCGAAATGCACCTGCAGGTCCTTGACCTCGAGCACGTTGCGATTCAGCTCCGGAACGCTCACGGCTGGTTTCCTTTAACGCTGTCCACGCGGCTGGCATTCAGGCGGGAGGTTTCACTGATGATGACGCCGTTCCGCTCGGCCGCGGCAAACGCGCGTTCGACGAGGGACGGAAAACCAATCAATGTACTGTCGACCCGCAAAGTTCCCCCTTCCGCCTCGATCACCAGCTGCAGCCAACCCTCGCTGCGATCGCGACGTGTCGAATAGTAGCGCAGGCTCACGGCCCGAACTGTCGGCCATGGCAGAGCTACGATTCTTCCCCATCCCCGCTGGACGACCCCGGACGCGTCGAGTTCGATCTCGATCTGCTGACGCCAGGCAGTCACCGCGCCAAGCCATGCGAAAAGCAGGCTCAGCCCGACCAGCAGTGCAAAAATGACAGATTGAGGGGCGACGAACAACACCAGTCCCAGACAGATTGCGAGCCCGAAGCCGGCGCGCAGGTAGTCCGGCCAGAGCCGGGAGAGGGGGTAATACAGGCGGGTCATGACGCCGGCGTGACAGGCAGGGCGGCAGATCCCTCCGGTGCGCCGATTTTTAATGCGGCACCAACATCGAGCCAGCGGACCGCCGAATGGTTCATGGTTCGGGTCAGGAAGTCGGCGGCAAAGGCCCAGATCGTCTCGTCATGGCGCAGGTGATGGGTCAGCAATCCAAGCGGCTGCAGATGCTGTTCGCCTGCCCGCATGGCGCGTAAATGCAGGCAGGCCGCGGCCAGACTGCGTTCGACCGCGGCGGCGCTGTCGTTGCCGTGCCAGTCGATTGGGTCGATATGCGTGTTCAGGGTCGCCAGTCCGGCTGCCGCCCAGTAGCTGCTCCGGGCCTGAAAAGCAGACATGGCGGCAAAACCCAGGCTGGGCATGGCTGCGAAACAATCCGGTGCCAGACGGTTCCAGGGCGGCACGAAAATGGGCAGCAGGTCGCCAAGCAGGTCTTTCAGTGCGCTACGGCCGGCCTGCATATCGCGGAGACATTCGTTAATCGGACGTGTCTTCGGAAATTCCGATTTCTTCTCGCTTGGATCGGCATGGTTTTGATGGGCGTAACCATGCTGCAGTGCAGCAATGTCGGGTTCGCGCCGCAGGCGCTCGGCAAGGCCGGCTTCGGCCCGGGCCGGGATGATGGCCAGGGCGAGGGGAACTGTGCTCGCCCGGTGCAGGCCAATCAGCCGCTCCAATGCCGGGGTCGCCGCAACCGCATCGTCGTCGCGCCACCAGAAACAGGCGGTTCGCCCTTCGGACGCCCAGCGATCAAGTTCGTCCTCCAGCGCCTGCCAGCCCGTCGTCATCGTCGATGCTTCTCGATTTCGGCGCGGATGCGGCGGGCGGTCTCCTCGGCGCCGTCGAGACGGATGGCTTTGGGATCCGGCTTGGGCGCGGCCAATGCGTGATCGACAATGGCTGCCAGTGTTTGCGGCGTCATCTCCGGCTCGGGCAGCATGTGCATCAAGCCGCGCCTGGACAGCAAAGCGGCGCGTAGCGCCTGTTCGGTTTCATTGCCGCCGACGAAGGGCACGACGACAGCGCGCGAACCGCCGCCCAGAGTCTCCATCATCGTGTTGTAGCCGGCCTTGCTGATCGACAGCAGGCAATGGTGCAACATGCCGGGAAAATCGGGACGTACCGGCTCGATGATCACGCCTGGCGGCGCCATGTCGCGCAGTATGGTGATGTTGTGCGGGTTTTCGAGCGGGCTGACCAGAATGCGCCAGGTGGCATCCCGCGCCACGGTCTGCGGACGGGCCTCGATGGCGGCCTGGAACAGCTTCATGCCGACGGCGCCGCCACCCGCAGATACAAGGATCTCGTTGATGCCGGCTTCGGTATAGGGAATGACATGCTGCTCGGCGATATAGCCAGTGTAAATCAGCATGTGGCGGATTTTCTCCGCCATCGGGAAGGTGTTCTCGAAGGCGATCACGGACGGATCGCCATGCACCAGCGCCGCGTCGAAATATTCCTGCAGCCAGGTGATGGAGTCGATGTCGTGCTGCGGCTTACCGCGATCCACCAGGATGTCGCGCACCGAGCAGAAGATCAGCGGACGGTTCGGCATGCTGCGCAGCATCTGCAACAGCGGCATCATCTCGAACCGCATCTGCCGCCGGCCGAAGGGAAACAGTTCGGTGATCACCATATCGGGTGCAAAGTTGCGCACCACGTCCCGCAGCATGGCGCTGCGGGTCGATTTCCACTCTTCGGTCACCACCTCGCCGTTGATGTCGAGCAGGATCTTGAAGGTGGCGTCGCGCGCGCGCGCAGGTGCGAGTTGGACGAAGCCGATGCCGTCGATGCCATGCAGCGTGGGGTCAGGCAGGCCGCCTGAGACCAGCAGTGGGGTGGCGCCCTGGCGCAGCAGCGCGCGGCAGATCGATGCGGCGCGATGCAAATGGCCGACGCCAAGCAGATGCTGTACCCAGATCAGGACGCGCGGGCCGGCCATTATCGCTCCAGCGGAACATTGGTCGCCACCAGGGTGGGGCGACCATCATCCGTTATGCTAAATTCCTGCAGGCAATACCAGTCGAGCCTGACGGGCGCACGGCCCAGCATCGGCCAGTCGAAGGCCAGGGCCAGGATGGCGCGGATGACGCCTTTATGGGCAACGGCACCGGCATCGGCGGGCAGGCTGCGCAGCCAGGGCAGCAGGCGCTGCTGCACCTGGCGCGGGCTTTCGCCGCCAGGCGGCTGCAGGTCCAGGCCGCGATCTTCGTTTGCCGTGAAAGCGTTGCCATAAGCGGCGCGCAACTCCGGCAAAGTGCGACCTTCATACTGGCCCCAATCCATCTCGATCAGTGCCGGTTCGATCCGCGGCGTCAGGCCCAGCAATGCGGCGGTTTCCTGCGCGCGGCGCAGCGGACTGACATACCACTGTCTCTCGCGATAAGCCGCGGGCACCGAACAGCCGGCAAAGGCGGCGCGCCCGGCATCGGACAATCCGATATCCGCGCGACCTTGCAGGCGGCCTGCGGCATTCCAGTCGGTGGCGCCATGGCGCAGCAGGACCAGGCTGCGGGTCATGCCGGCAGCCCCAGCTCGGCGAAGAGCGTCTTCAGCCTTGCCTGCGCGGCATCCATCGAAAGCTCCTGCCGCACTCGCAGCGGCGCCGCTTTCGCCATGCGCTGTCTTTGATTCTGATCCGCCAGCAGATCGCTGATGGCATGCGCCATGGTGGCAGGCTCGTCATCCGGCGTCAGCCAGCCGGTGGCGCCATGGTCGACGATATCGGGAACGCCACGCGTGCGGACCGACAGTACCGGCAATCCAGCGGCCTGCGCTTCTAGCAGCGCCATGCCATAAGCTTCATTCACTGCGGGCCAGACATAGAGATAGCTGGCGGCATAGAGCGCGGCGAGCCGATCGGGCTCCATCTGTCCGGTCAGCGTGATGCGATCCGCCTGTGCGGCAAAGGCACTCGCCACGATGCCGCGCGCCGGGCCATCGCCGACCAGGATGCAATGCCAGTTCCTGTCGCGCAGCAGCAGCAGGGTTTCGGCCAGTCGCCGGAAGGAGGCGAGCTTGTCGCCCTCGCGCATCATCCCCACCGCCAGCAGCCATGGGCGATCCAGCGGCAGCTGGAAGCGCGCGGCCAGCTCGGTCCGGTTTTGCGCCCGTTGTGCCGCGGCCGCGGCGAATGGTGCGGGATCTATGAAGGGCGCAAAATACCGAACGCGCGCTTCGCCGGCGCAGCCGATCAGTCCCGGAATGTCATGGCGCGTGACGGCAAGCAGCAAATCTGCCGCGTGCAAGGCGCGTTCGGCCTGCGCATAACCGGCGGCCCAGGTACCATCACGCCGACGCGGCGAGTCCGAGGCTTCGGCAATCATATAGGGCAGGCCGAAACGCTGCTTCAGCGCCGGGCCAATATAATCGGGCGCCTTGTGATACACATGATAGGTGAAGAGAAGGTCGGGCAGCCGCGTCGAATCTTGGTGCCACGCGGCAGACAGCATCTCGACCTCCGCAGCCGCCGCATCTGCGGTGGCGGCTTCGCGTGCGGAATCGCCGTCGCGGTTGTAACTGCGCAGATTGGACAGCAGCGTCACATCATGGCCAAGGCCCTGCAGGGCGGCGATGAAAAGGCGGGCAACACGGCGGTCGCCGGAAGGAGCCGGATGATCGGGCGGCTTGAGCGGTGCATAGAAGCCGATCCGCATACCGCGCCGCCTCTCTCAGGCCGCCAGGCCGAAGCGCCGCGCCAGTTCGGCGATGCCGTTCGTCATGCCGAAGGCCTGCCGCACTCTCGCCGCTGCCGCTTTGCCCAGGCGCTCCCGCAGCATCGGGTCGACGATCAGGTGGTTAAGCGCCACCGTCAGTCCACCGACATCTTCACTGGGCACCAGCAAACCGGTTTCGCCATCCAGGATCAGTTCGGGGATAGCCGAGATCGTGGTGGCGACGCAGGGCAGGGCCTGGCTCTGCGCTTCCATCAGCACATTGGGCAGACCATCCATGTCGCCATCCTGATCGCGACGGCTGGCCAGGGCAAAGACATCCGCCGTGCGATAGGCCTGGATCACGGTTTCCTGCGTGGCCGAACCCTGCCAGGTAATGCGACCGGCAATGCCAAGCTGGTTTGCCTGCGCCTTCAGCCTGTCGAGCAACGGACCGCCGCCGATATGGGTGAAGTGCCAATACAGGTCCATCGGCAACCGCGCCAGCGCCTGCAGCAGGATATCGTAGCCCTTCTTTTCGACCGCGCGACCGACAGAAAGTAGTCGCACGGGATCCTGCGCGTCGCGGCCATCGCGCCGCGAACGCCAGACCGGCGGATCGGGAAAACGCGAGAAATCGATGCCGTGATAGACCAGCGACACTCGCTCGGAATCACTCAAGGCAGACAGATGCGTACGGTTATGCGCGGTGCAGGTCACGACCCACTGGCAGTCTGCGAGTTTCTCACGCTTTTCCCAATCCGGCGTGATCCAGATATCGCGCGCATGCGCCGATGCCGTCCACGGATATTGCAGAATCTGCGCTGCATACCGCGCCACCGAACCGGGCGTATGAATGAAATGGGCGTGCAGGTGGCGATAGCGTGCGGGCAGTTCGGCGGCCAGCACCATGGCCTGGCCTAAGCGGCGGATGCGGTTGCTGCTGCGGTCACGTCTGAAGTCCTGCCACCAAAGCTGTACAGCGCGGCGATAGCCAGGCAGGCGTCGCGCCGCCCACCAGCCGCGCAGTACGCGCAGCGGCTCCTGATACAGATATTCCGGCAGATACAGGATTGGCGCGCGAATCTGGTCATGCAGCGCGTGACGCTTATGGTCAGTCGGATGGCGCAGCGAGACGATCAGGATATCCAGCCCGAGCGCTTCCAGTGCGGCAATCTCCTGCGCGATGAAGGTTTCCGACAGGCGCGGATAGCCCTTCAGGACAAAAGCGACGGGTGACGGTGTGGGCGACTGGGGGGACTCTGGCATACGCTGGACAGGGCGGTGGGTCAGCCGCGCAATTCAACCACGTTGCCCGGCCGTTCGGCGCGCGGGCGGAGCCAGGGTTGAACCAGGCGGTCGACGTTGTCGAGGCCCTCGAGCAGGCCGGGAATCACGATCTGCGACGGCAGCGACTGGCGCGGCAGGTTGCGCAGCGCATTGGCCATCACGGCCGGGTCATGGTGGCCGGCATCATCCAGTTCCAGCATGCGGATCAGGCCGAGTTCCTGCGCGCGGCTGGCGCGGATGAACTGTTCCATGCGCGGACGCTTGCGCGGCACGATGATGGCACGTTTGTCGAGCGACAGGATTTCGCAGAAGGTGTTGTAGCCGCCCATGGCCAGCACCCCGACGGCGTTCTGCACCAGATGCTCCATATGGGCATCGAAGGTGATGGCTTCCACACGGGGCAGGCGCGAGACGCGGGTGAGGAATTCGCCGCGCCGGTCCTTCTGCATGAAGGGGCCGAGCACGATCAGCGCCGGATAAGGCAGGATCTCGTTGCTTTCATAGGCTCGCAGCACCCAGTCGATCAGGCCCTCGCCGTCGCCGCCGCCGCCAGGCGTCACCAGCAGGAAGGGCCGCTGGGTGATTTCCGGCAGCAGGCCTTCCGGCTGCGCCTCGCCAGAGGTGCGCGGCAGATAGCCGGTATAGACCACCTTGCGGCGGACCTTCTCAGGCAGGGTGATGCCGGCCAGCGGGTCGCAGAATTGCGGCAGGCCATAGACCCAGATCTGGTCGTACAGGTGCTTCAGCGCCGGCATGACGTTCTTGCGTTCCCATTCGGGCTTCAGCGCGCTGGGCTCATCCATCACGTCGCGCAGGCCGAGTACGATCCGGGTGCCGCGTTCCTTCAGCATCTTCATGGTCGGCAGCACTTCGCCGCGCAGGCCGAGCGGCTCCTTGTCGACGATGAAGATGTCGGGATCGAAGACGCGGGCGGTGTGCTGGATGATCTCGGCCCTGATCTTCAGGGTCTCCTCGATATCCATCGGCAGGTTCAGCGAGGTATACTGGCCGTCGCGCAGCTTGATCACGCCCGGCACGCGTACGAAGTCGACGCGGCTGCGGAAATCGAAGCTGCCGATGATTGGCGAGCCCGACATGATCAGGACGGACATATCGGGGTGACGCTCGACCAGGGCATGCGCAATGGTGCGGCACCGGCGCAGATGGCCGAGTCCGAATGTGTCGTGGCTGTAGATCAGCACACGAGTGCCGTCGCTACGCGGTACCATGCTGGCTTCCCCCCTGACGGGAGCATCGGGGCAAACTGGAACTCAAATTCTGGCGGACTATGGCATACGGGCCCCGCTCAGGCCAAGCCCTGGTTCCGGCAAGCCCCTGACTTAAATGGTGATCCCGGGCACAGTCGGGCCGGGCTGGCGATTGGCTGGCCGATTTGCTTCGGCTAAGGTCTAGCGGGGACCAGGGGCACAGCGTGGAAAAAACTCTCTACGGCTTCATCATAAAATACAGCCTGAAGCAGCAGGTTATCATTACCCTGCTCTCAGTCGCATCCTTCGTGCCGTACTACTACTATCTCAGTATTCCCAAATCGATCGTGAATGAGGGTATCCAGGGTAAGGATATTTCCTTCCCGGTCGATCTGTATGGCCTCGGCCTGTGGCAGATGGATCAAACCACCTATCTGTTCTGGCTCTGTGGCGTGTTCCTGTTCCTGGTGCTCGTACAGCAGGGCTTCAAATACGCGATCAACTATTTCCAGGGCGTGGCAGGCGAGCGGATGCTGCGACGCATGCGCTATGAACTCTATGCGCATATCCTGCGCTTCCCACTGCCCACTTTCCGCCGCACCAGCCAGGGCGAGATCATCCCGATGGTGATCGCCGAGGTCGAACCGGTCGGCGGCTTTATCGGCGAAAGCTTCGCGCTGCCGATTTTCCAGGGCGGCATGCTGCTGGTGATTTTCGGCTTCCTGCTGTTGCAGAATCCGCTGATGGCGTTTGCCGCCGTGGCGCTCTATCCGATCCAGTTCTACTTCGTGCCGAAGATGCAGGCCAAAGTGCGGGCACTGGGCCGTGAGCGTATCAAGAATCAGCGCCGGCTGTCGGATCGAATCGGTGAGAGTATCAGCGGCGTGACCGAGTTGCATACGCATGACGTGTCGAACCGCATGCTGGCCGAATTCACCGGCCGTCTGAGCATCAGCTACTGGATCCGCGTCGAGATCTATCAGCGCAAGTTTATGATCAAGTTCCTGAACAACTTCATTCAGCAGCTTGGTCCGTTCTTCTTCTATGCCATCGGCGGCTATCTGACGATCCGCGGCGAGATGGATGTCGGCACGGTCGTGGCCGCGGTGAATGCGCATAAGGAAATGGCGTCGCCGTGGAAAGAGCTGCTGAACCACTACCAGCAGCGCGAGGACGTGAAGCAGAAATATGAACAGGTTGTCACCCAGTTCGTGCAGGACGGCATGCGCGATCCGGCGGAGCAGTGGGCTGAGCCCGAGCAGCCGGTTTCGCTGGCAGGGCCGATTTCGGTTTCCAGCCTGGTGATGAATGACGACCAGGGGCAGCCGATCCTGGAGAATCTCAACCTGTCGTTGCCGTGGCCGGCCCGCGTCGCCATCGTCGGCGACAATGGCCGCGACGAACTGCTGCAGTTGCTGGCGCGCCTGCATGATCCCGCGCGCGGGCGCATTTTGATCAACGAGAAGAACCTTTCCGAGTTACCCGAAACCGTCACCGGCCGTCGCCTGGCCTATGTCAGCGCCACCAGCTACATCTTCAACACGTCGCTGGGCGACAATCTCTTCATGGGCCTGCGGCATCGTCCGATGGTCGAGCGCAAGCGGCAGGAAGCCATGCGGGTGCGGTATCAAAAGGAAATTGTCGAGGCGCAGGCCTCGGGCAACTCACCCTACGATGCCGATGCCGACTGGACCGACTACGAGGCCGCCGGCGCCACCGGGCCTGACGACCTTGTCACGGTCGCCATCCCGGCGCTGAAGGCCGCCAGCTTCGATGAAGATGTCTATCAGCTTGGCATGCGCGGCACGGTCGATCCCGCGAAGAAGCCCGATGTGGCCGAGCGCGTGCTGGAAGCGCGCCGGGCTTTCCGGGAGAAGTTGTCCGGCGGCGACCTGGCCGATCTGGTGGAAGGCTGGGATCCGGCACGTTACAACAACAACGCCACCGTTGCCGAGAACCTGATGTTTGGCACGGCGCGCGATGGGGTTTATCAGGAAGACAATCTGGCGCGCGATCCGCATGTGCTGAGCGTGCTGGATGAAGTCGGCCTGCGCCGGCGCTTCCTTGAAATCGGCTATGAAGTTGCCGGCACAATGGTCGAACTGTTCGCCGACCTGCCGCCTGAACACGAATTCTTCCAGCAGTTCAGCTTCATCTCGTCGGAAGACCTGCCAGACTATAAAGACCTGTTGACGCGAACGAAGCCGGAGATGCTGGACCAGCTGCCCGAGGAAGACCGGGTGCGCCTGATGTCGCTGCCGTTCAAGTTGGTGCTGGCGCGGCATCGTCTTGGGCATTTCTCCGATGCCGAACGCGACGCCGTGCTGAAGGCGCGCAAGATCTTTGCCGAGACCCTGCCGGAAGATCGTAAGGGCGCCATTGCCTTCTTCGATCCCGAGCAGTTCACCGTGTCGTCCAGCGTCGTCGACAATATCCTGTTCGGCCGTGTCGCCTATGGCCAGGCCCAGGCGCAGGAGAAGATCGGCCGCGTCATGGCAGACGTGATCGAGCAGTTGAATCTGCGTGAGCCGGTCATTGCGGTTGGGCTGCTGTTTGAGGTTGGCATCGCCGGCGCCCGCCTGAATGCAGCGCAACGCCAGAAGCTGGCGATTGCCCGTGCGCTGGTAAAGCGGCCAGATTGGGTCATGCTGTCGGAAGCGACCGCCGCGCTCGATCCGCGCAGCCATGCCGCCGTGGTGAAGTCGGTTACGGAGTTGCGCAAGGATGCGGGCCTGATCTGGTCGCTGCAGCGCGCCTCGGATTGCGAAAGTTTCGATATCGTCGTGGTGGTCGAGAATGGCCGCGTCACGCATACCGGTCCCTATGCGGAACTGTGCGAGCGCAGCGATCGCTTCAAGCAAATGCTGGCCCCGTCGTGAACACGCGGCCGATGGAGAGCGGATCATGAGCCTGATTGAAGAAGTCGAACTGCTGCGGCGGATTCCGCTATTCGCCAAGATCGAGCCGTCGAAGCTGAAACTGCTGGCCTTCACCAGCCAGCGGTTGACCTATAAGCCGGGCGATGTCCTGTTCCATCAGGGCGATCCGGGCGATGCCGCCTTTGTCATCATCGGCGGTGAGGCCGATGTGGTGGTCAATACGCCGTCCGGGCCGCTGAAAGTGGCGCATCTGCGGCAGAACGACTTCGTCGGCGAAATCGCTATTCTCTGCGACGTGCCGCGCACAGCGACGGTGACGGCGACACAGGAAACCACGGTGCTGCGGATCGAGAAGGATCTGTTTTTCCGCCTGATCGCCGATTTCCCGCAGATCGCCATCGAGATCATGCGCGTGCTGGCCCAGCGCCTGGATCGCACCACCGCAGATCTGCGCGAGCTTTCCGCCAAGCTGAAGAGCTGATGAGCCGGCTGGATAGTTTCATTGCGCGCCTATCGGCGCAGCGCGAATTACTGAACTGGGCGATCAACTGGGTGAGGGACCGTCCGGGCCCGGTGCTGGAGATTGGGCTGGGCAACGGCCGTACCTACGATCACCTGCGCGCCGGATTGGGCGCCGACCGCGTTTATGCTTTTGACCGCGCCATCAACGCCAATCCGTTGTCGATCCCGCCGGCCGACCGCCTGCTGCTGGGTGAATTCGGCGACAGCCTGCCGGCTTTTGCGGCAACGCATCCGGGCGGCGCCGCCATGGTGCATAGCGATGTGGGGCTGGGCGATCCGGAGGCCAATGCGCGGCAGGTCGTACAGATGAGCAGTTGGGTGCCGCCGCTGCTTGCGAAGGGCGCGCTGCTGCTCAGCGACCAAAAACTGACACATCCCGACCTGGTGATGCAGCCAGTGCCGGTGCCGATCCCTCCGGAGCGCTATTTTGTCTATCTGAAGGCTTGAGCAAGCATCCCTGTTGCGCGTCAATGGACGCATGACCGCCGTGGCATGACGGCGGTGACACACACGGGGATTGCAGCGCGATGTCGGAGTCCAAGAAAAAGAAGATTGCTATTCTGGGCGGCGGCGTGGCCGCACTCACCAGCGCCTTCTATCTCGCCTCGCGGCCGGGTGCCGCCGATATGTACGACATCACCGTCTATTCAATCGGCTGGCGACTGGGCGGCAAATGCGCCACCGGCCGCAATCCCGACTTCGGACAGCGCATCGAGGAGCATGGCATCCACGGCTTCCTCGGCTCGTATTACAACACCCTGTCGATGATGACCGAGTGCTACGATATGCTCGGCCGGCCCGCGGGGCAGCCGCTGGCCACCTTCCAGGAGGCTTTCTATCCGGTCGACAGCATCCTGTGCTGGGAGTTCCGCAACTATGGCTGGGTGAACTGGCCGATCAATGTGCCGCGCAACTCGCTGGAGCCGTGGGATCCGACGTCGATGCCGACGCTGCAGCACTGGATCACGGCCATTGTCAAATTCCTCAACCATTTCGCCGACCAGCATCCGGCTGGGTCGACGTTTATGGAGAATATCCAGCTGAAGGCCGCCGGCGTCATGCTGAAGGGCCTGAGTGCCCATATGGAGGCGATGGCGCGCGGCGATATAGGCCCGCTGCAGAAGGGCATCGAGCAGTTCCTCGATGTCTTCAAGAAGTCGGCAGAAAATCTGATCGTCAACAACGACCCATTGCGCCATCTCTACATCACGATCGATTACTTCCTCACGATGCTGCGCGGCATCCTGGCCGATGACGTGCTGAACAAGGGTTTCGATTTCCTCGACGACGAGAATTTCTCTGACTGGTTCGCCCGCCATGGCGGCTCGATGTTGATGATCTCGTCGCCGCTCAGCCTTAACACGCCGAATCTGTCGTATCAGTATCCCGATGGCGACACGACACGACCGCCCCAGATGGCAGCTGGCGCCTATCTGCACTGGACCCTGCGCGAATTCGCCTATCTCGGCTCCTTCGGCTGGCTGTTCGCCGCCGGTACCGGCGATACCGTGGTGGCGCCGCTGTATCAGGTGCTGAAGCGGCTTGGCGTGAAATTCGAGTTGTTCCACAAGGTGCGCGAGATCACCGCCATGCCGGACGGCAAAGGCGTAGATGAAGTGGTGTTCGATATCCAGGCCACGCTGAAGGATCCGGCCGCGGGTTATGAACCCCTGATCGACCTGCCGCTCAAGGCCTATGGCGGCAAGACGCTGCCGGTTTGGCCGGACCGCCCGCTTTATGACCAGCTGGTGCAGGGCGAGGCGATGAAGGCCGCCAAGGTGGATCTCGAAAGCTACTGGACGCCATGGCAGCCGGTCGCCGAGAAGCGCCTCAAGGTCGGCCGCGAGGCGGATATCGTGATCTGCGCCATTTCCATCGGCGCGCTGCCGATCCTGGCGCCGCAGCTGATGCAGGCCAATCCGAAATGGCCGCCGATGGTCGACAAGATCAAGACTGTGCAGACCCAGACGCTGCAGATCTGGATGAACCGCACGCTCAAGGATATGGGCCTGCCTTTCGAGTATAAGAACTATGACCGTCTGATCGGCGCCACCTTCGTCAACCCGATCGATGGCGTGGCTGATTTCACCGACCTGATTCCGGTGGAGGACTGGCCGGAAGATCACATGCCGAAATCGCTTCTGTATTTCTCGGGCGCGGCACCGCAATACGATACGCAGCCACCGTTCAGCGATCACGACTATCCCGTGCGTGAAAAGGCCCGCGTGAAGGCGCAGGCGCAGCAGTATCTGCAGGCCTGCATGGGTGCGCTGCTGCCGAAATCCACCACCAATGCCGTAAATCCGCCGGGCGACATGATCGGCTTCGATTTCAGCCAGCTGGTCTGCCCCTACGACGATGCCGCGACGCTGGGTGTCGCGCGGCTGGGCCAGCAGTTCTGGAAGCCGAATATCGATCCGACCGAGCGCTATGTCACCTCGCCGCCGGGCAGCACCAAGTATCGCCTCAAGGCCTGGGAGTCCGGCTTCGCAAATCTGGTGATCGCTGGCGACTGGATTTACACTGGGCTGAATGTCGGTAGCTTCGAGGGCGCCTGCATGGGCGGCAAGCTCGCCGTGCATGCAGTCGATCCGGCGGCGATGCCGCTCGACAAGGTCTATGGCTACCCGCTCAACATGGGGCCAAAAGCGGAGAATCTGTAATTCATGGGAAAAGTCGGGCCGCTCAATCTTCTGACTGACGTGCCCGGCCTTCTGGTCGGCCATGTTGCCGATGCAGGCCTGCGTTCGGGCGTGACGGTCGTGTTGCCGGAACGACGCACGGTCTGTTCGGTCGATGTGCGGGGCGGCGGCTCCGGTACCCGGGAAACCGATCTCCTGCGCCCGGAAGCCACTGCGCAGGCGGTGGATGCGATCTGCCTCTCGGGCGGCTCGGCCTTTGGTCTGGATGCGGCGTCTGGCGTGATGCACTGGCTGGCCGCGCGCAAACGCGGCGTGGATGTGCGCGGCCATATCGTCCCCATCGTTCCTGCTGCCATACTCTTCGATTTGCACAATGGCGGCGCCAAGGACTGGGGCGCCGAACCGCCATACCGTCGCCTTGGCCTGCAGGCCTGCGATGCCGCCGCCACCGGCGCATTTCGGCTCGGCAATGTCGGCGCTGGCTACGGCGCCATGGCCGGCCTGATCAAGGGCGGGCTGGGCAGTGCATCCTGGGTGGAGCAGGATGGCCTGGTGGTGGCTGCAATGGTGGCGGTCAATTCCGTCGGCAGTGTACTCACCCCCGGCAACCGCAGTTTCTGGGCGGCGCCCTTCGAGCAGGATGGCGAATTCGGCGGGCTGCCCTTTGCCACAAATGGCGTCGATCTGGGGCTGGCGAGGGAGTCCCGCATCGCCGGCCCCGCGGCAGGCAGCCATACCTGCATCGGCGTGATCGCCACCAATGCCGCGCTCGACAAAACGAGTTTGCGGCACGTTTTAGCCATGGCGCATGATGGCCTGGCGCGCGCCGTCCGGCCGGTCCACACGCCCTTCGATGGCGATACGCTCTTTGCCCTCGCCACGGCAACGTGGCAGGATACATCAGGCGCGGATCGGTCCTGGCTGATATCCAGGGTCGGCAGCATCGCCGCCGACTGCGTCGCCCGTGCGGTGGCGCGCGGCGTCTGGGCCGCAGAACCGCTGGGGCAGCTGCAATCTGCCCGCGAGGTTCTGGCGGCGGGAAAATTCTGAAGGAGGGAAGCATGCAGGGTTGGAAACTTTTCGCAGCCGCATTGGGGGTGACGGCGGCGTCGCTTGCCGGTGGCCAGGCCATCGCGCAGGCCAAGAACTCGCTGGTGATGGCGATGACGCTGGAGCCGCCGGGCCTCGATCCCACCATTGCACCGGCCGCCGCCATCGGCGAAGTGGTGCATTACAATATCTTCGAGGGTCTGACCAAGATCGCCGAGAATGGCGAGGTTCAGCCGCTGCTGGCCGACAGCTGGACTGTTGCGCCGGATATGAAAAGCTTCACCTTCAAGCTGAAGTCCGGCGTCAAGTTCAACGACGGTACGACGTTTGACTCTGCCGACGTGAAATTCTCGTTTGAGAAATATGCCGGCGAGAAGAGCACCAACAAGCGCAAAGCGGTGTTCGCGAATATTGCTTCGATCGTGACGCCCGATGCGCAGACCGTGACGATTGCGCTGAAGAACCCGGATCCGATCTTCCTGTTCAATCTCGGCGAAAATACTGCCGTGATCACGGCGCCGGAATCGAGCGATACCAATGCGACTAAGCCGGTTGGCACCGGTCCCTACAAGCTGGAAAACTGGGTGAAGGGCGATTCGGTCACGCTGGTCGCCAACGACACCTATCGCAACGCCAGCGCCGTAAAGATCAAGACGGTGAAAATCCGCTTCATGGCGGCGGATGCCATGGTTACTGCGATGCGTGCGGGCGACCTGGACGCGGTGCCGATCGGCATCACTGGCGAGAATGTGCGTGAGTTCGAGAAGGACAAGCGTTTCAAGGTGACGGCTGGCTCGACCGAGGGCGAGACGATGCTGGTCATCAACAACAAGCGCAAGCCGTTCGACGACGTGCGCGTGCGTCGGGCGCTGACGCACGCAATCGACCGTGACGCAGTGATCGAAGTCGCTTCGGCCGGTTACGGCAAGCGGATCGGCAGCCATTTCCCGCCGCATGATCCTGCCTATGTCGACCTGACCAAGCAGTATCCCTATGATCCCGCCAAGGCCAAGGCACTGCTGAAGGAAGCCGGCGTCAACAACCTCGAAGTCACCCTGCGCCTGCCGCCGCCGCCCTATGCGCGGCCGGTGGGCGAGGCGGTGCAGGCCATGCTCAGCCAGGTCGGCATCAACGCCAAGATCGAGAATGTCGAATGGGCGCAGTGGCTCGACGGCACCTTCAAGAACAAGAATTTCGACCTGACAGTGATCAGCCATGTCGAGCCGAATGACTTCGTGAAATATGCAGAGCCGGAATATTACTACCAGTACGACAACCAGAAGGCCAAAGACCTGATCGCCAAGATCAACTCGACCCTGGACAAGGCCGAGCGCACCAAGGCGCTGCAAGACCTGCAGCGCCTGCTGGCCGACGATGCGGTGAATGTCTACCTCTATAACCTGCCGCGTCTGGGCGTGTACAAGCCGGGCCTGACGGGCTTCTGGGTGAATGCGCCGATCTTCGTCAACGACCTGACGGCGGTCTCCTGGCAGTGATGCCGGAAGGTCTCGGCCTCAAAGAAAAAGCCCGGCTGAAAAGCCGGGCTTTTTTACTGCGCTAGAGGCGAGCAGTTTAGCGGACGAAGACCTGAACTTCGTTGGCACCGGCCTGGCCTGTGCCGCCGGCCGAGACATTCACACGGCTGCTTGGCAGGCCCATATCGGCTAGCGAACGAACCACACGATCCGCATTACGGCGGGCCTGGTTCTGGTTGCTGGCGGTCTGCGCCTGGGTGCCGCCAGCGGCGACTGCCACCACGTCGAACACGGCATTCGGCTTGCGGGCCAGGGCCTGCGACACGGCATTGTACAGCGCCTGCTGGTAAGGCACGTCGGCGCGGTCGAAGCGGATCACCACCAGCGGTGTGCGGCCACCAGCGGTAAAGGGCGCCGCAGCGGCATCGGCAGCGGCAAACTGCTGCGAACCGGCATAGAAGTTGGCACGGTTGCCGAGGCCCGGGCCGAGCAGTTCGCCCTGCTTGATGGCAGCCGACAGCGTGGTCAGGTTGGCGCGCTCGGCGCCGATGTAGTTGGTCTGGCGCGCGACGTCGGTGCTCAGTTCGCCGAGCAGGCGGTCGATCAGCACCACGGTCTTCGAGGTCTCGTCTTCCAGCACCGAGAGCTGGCGATGATCTTCGTCGATGGCGCCCTGCAGGCTGTAAGTCGACTTGATCGACTGCAGCAGGTAGGTCGACATGGCGGAATCGGCGGCGACCTGGTTGGCCAGGTTGCTCAGGCTGCCGACATCAGCGGCCATGCGGTCGAGATCTGTCTGCGCCTGGGTCCACTGGCTGACCAGGATCGGGTTGCCCGGCGTGGTGCCCATCTGCAGGCGGGTCGACACCGCCGCGACGGTGCCGTGATAGCGCTGCGAGTTCTGCGTCGCGCTGGTGCGCACGGCCTGCAGCTGCTGGTTACGCTGGGTGACCTGCTGCTGGAGCTGCGACAGCTCACCGCGCATCTGCTGCACCTTCTGGCCGACGAAAGTGCCGGTCGAGGGGGCCTGGGTCACGCCCGGAACCACGAAATTGGTGTTGCCCATGCTGGGCTGGGCCTGGGACGTGGCCGGGCCAAGGGTCGGATTCGGATTGGCTTCCGCGGCCGAAGCCGGGATTTGCTGGCGCATGACCGGCTGGGTGCCAGCCGGATCGGCCGCCGTCAGCGAAGGCCAGAGTTCGTCGTTGACGTAAGAGCAGCCCGACAGCAGCAGGGCGAGAGTAAGGGTGCTCGCCGAAGCCAGAATTCGGCGCTTATACGCCGGATTACGAACTGGATGTGCCATGCCGCGCGGTCTCGCGTTAATTGTTCAGACGTATGCTGGCCTGGTAGGGCCCCCCGCCGCAGACTCAGCCTTCCGGCAACTACCGTGGCGAACCTTCTGCAGACAGCGGCATTCTAGGGGTCGGCATACCTGCCCGCAAGCGTCATCTGCCTGTAGAATCCGAGGCTTGCACGGTAGGGCAGTATTCCGGGCGTGGGCCTTGCGCGGTCCCGGTGAATTGAGTAGGTTCCGCCCCCGTTGCGGTACCCGTGACGTGTGCGCTCGTAGCTCAGCTGGATAGAGCACCAGACTACGAATCTGGGGGTCAGGAGTTCGAATCTCTTCGAGCGCACCATTTTCCCAATAATATAGACATTCCAGCCGTGCCCTGCGGCCCCATGCGCGGACTTTGTCCGGGATTCCTCGCGGGAATCCGATTCCCGGCCGCCAGTTGAACGTAGGGAAACGTCGGCTCAAATCCTGGCCTTGGCGCCCAGCGTCTTGGCTGCCCGGGTCAGGCTTTCGATCAGCCGCGCCACGGGCGGCGAGGGCGGGTGCAGCTTTGAATAATAGATGCAGGTTCGCAGCATGATTCGCGGCCTGAACGGGCGGGCGACCAGGCCCGGAAAGATATCCTGCGCCAGCATCAGCGGGTTCATCAGCCCGATCCCGACGCCCTGCTGAACCAGGCTGCAAACGCCGACGGCGTTGGCCGCCACGATCGGCGTGCGATAGGAGACACCGCTTTGCTGGAACGCGGCCGCGATCAGATGGGTGGTGGCGGAGTCGGCCGGCAGACCGATCATGGTTTCCTGCGAAAGATCTGCGGGCTGCACGACGCTGGCGCGCGCCAGCTTGTGTTTCGTGGGTACCATCGCAACCAGCCATGTCTCGCACAGATCCTGCACGGTGCAGAGTTGCATGATGCGCGGATCGATGTCGCGGACCAGCGGCGTGCCGACGCCGATATCGACCTCGTTGCCGGCAACTTTCTCCAGCAGCGCATGCGTATTCTCGATCTGCATCTCGATGCGTATTTCAGGCCATCGATCATGGAAGTCGGCGATTGCCATCGGCAGCAGCGAAACCAGCGCCGGGCCAGCTGTGCCCACCACGATGCGACCGATTTCCCCGCCGCGCAGTTCGAGCGTGATCTGGCGCGCGCGATCCAGTTGCTCGACCGCGCGCTGGGCAAACGGCATCAGGCGCTCGGCCTCGGAGGTGGGAATCAGTCGGCCGTTCGAGTGGCGGAACAGCGTCAGCCCTGACTCGCGCTCAAGTGTTTTCAGACTTTTGCTGATCGCGGCGACGGTAATGCCCATCTTGTCGGCAGCTTCGGCCATGTTCCGGCTCAGGATCATGGTGAGAAAAATCTCGAAATGACGCGTGGTTATGGCCGTCGGCAGCATGATCCGCGATCCGGATGAGAACTTAACCTAAAGTTAAGTCTATTTTTCTTGAGGTTGCAACGGCATTGCCGTCTCATACGACCTCAGTCGCTGATCTCGCGGAAGGGAAAACCAGATGTCTGCAGCCAACCTTGCACAGACCCCGTCGGCCGATCTGGCCGAACAGATGCAGGCTTACATCGGGCGTTACACCGAAAAGACCTTCGACTGGGATGCCTTCCCCGGCAGTCGCGGCTATCCGGATCTGGAGCGTGCGCAACTGCGCTACGTCGGCGGCGGCGGTTCGCCGAAGGCAAATGACCCCGCCACGCTGAAGGCCGAGAACTTTACCTTCAGCTTGGTGCATCAGCCGGTCGGCAAGTTTGCCGCCTCGCATGCCCACGAGGTCGTCGAGCATTTCTTCGTCGTGCAGGGCGTGCTCACCATCGGCTGGGTCTGGGATGATGAAGTGATCGAGGTGAAGCTCGGTCCGAAAGACCTGGTGCTGAACAAGACGGGACGCCCGCACGGCTTTCGCAATGACGGAGTCGAGCCGACCCTGATGCAGATCACGGTGGGCAGCGGCAAGCCGGAGCCGCCGGTCTATGTCTGTCATCCCAAGAACAAGGATCTGGAACTGGCGCGCCGCTTCGGTGCCGGCAGCCCGGAGAAAGTCCATGCCTTCCGCCCGGACAGCACCGATCCGCGCCACCGCGAACTGGCCAAATACGTGATGCGCTACCGCGACCGTGTACCGGTCTGGGACACGGTCGGCTTCGCCCGCATGACCTATATCGGCGAGAATGCCGCGCCGCCGCAGCGCTACCGGATGGATCTGATCCACCTGCCGCGCGGTGTCGCCGTGCAACCCTACAGTCGCGATGTGGAGGATGTGTATTTCGTGCTCGAAGGCGCGATCACGGTGGGATGGGAAGAAAACGGCCAGGTGGTGGAGCGTCGTCTGGGTGCGCGCGACCTGATCTTCAATCCGGCCGGCCGCGCGCATTACTTCCGCAATGACGGTGCCACGGATGCGCAATTCTCCATGGTGGTCGGCTCGCCGCAGCCGGAAACCGTGAGCTTCAAAGCCGCATGATGGCAGAGGTCAGTCCCGCTGTGCGGGAGCCAGCTGCGAGTCAGCTGCAGATCGGTTCATCGACGATCACTTACCTGGAGGCCGGGCAGGGCGTTCCGCTGGTGCTGCTGCACGGCATCGGATCGGCGGCGTGGTCTTTCCAGGACCAGCTGATGGCGCTGTCGGCCCGGTATCGCGTGATCGCCTGGGATGCGCCGGGTTATGGCGGGTCGAGCTGCCTTGCCGATCCGGTACCAAAGGCCGCTGACTATGCGCAGGCCGTCGCCGGATTCCTGGATGCGCTCAAGATCGAGCGCTGCCATCTGCTCGGTCATTCGCTGGGCTGCCTGATGGCGGCCAGCTTCGCGCGGCTCTATCCGCAGCGCCTGCTGTCGCTCACGCTCTCCAGTATCGCCGTCGGCCAGGCGCATATGCTGGCCGAGGAACGACAGAAGCTGCTGGACCAGCGGTTGCAGGACGTGACCGTGCTGAGCCCGCGCGAGATGGCTGAAAAACGCGGGCCACGTCTGCTGGCACTGGCGGCAACGCCGGCGATGGTGCGGCGTGTGATCGATGCGATGGCGGCGGTGCGGCCCGATGGCTACAGCCAGGCGGCCCGTATGCTGGCTGGCGGCGATGTGAAGGCCGATATCGCGGCGATCCCATCCGACCTGTCGCTGCAGATCATCTATGGCGAGGCCGATGTCATTACGCCGCCGGCCCGCAATCTGGAGGTTGCGGCTCTGCGGCCGCAGGCGCCGGTGCGGGCAATCGCGGATGCCGGCCATGCGCTGTATCTGGAGAAACCCGAGGCTTTCAACGCTGCGGTGCGCGACTTCATCGGCTGATCCGCGATTAAAGGATCTGCGGATGCGCCCCGCCATCGATCAGGATGCTCTGCCCGGAGATGTAGCCCGCATTGGCGCTGCAAAGGAACGCGCAAAGCTGGCCGAGTTCTTTGGGATCACCGAAGCGGCCGGCTGGTAGTTCGGCCCGGCGGGCGGCCAGGGCTTGCTCGGGACTGATGCCCTGCTGCTTGGCGCGGAAAGTGAAATTGCTGATCAGCCGGTCGGTCGCGAAGGGGCCCGGCAGGATGTTGTTGATCGTCACGTTGCGGCCGACATGATCGCGCACCAGCGTGCTGACCAGCCCGTGCAGTCCGGCGCGTGCAGCGGCGCTCAGGCCCTGCATATCGATGGGATGGCGCACGACGCTGGACGTGATGTTGACGATACGGCCGAAGCCGCGCGCCGCCATGCCATCCAGCACCGCCGCGATCATCGCCGCCGGCGCGCGAAGATTGCCGGCCAGTGCCTGCACCCAGTCTTCTTCGCTCCAGGTTTTGAGTTTGCCCGGCGGCGGGCCGCCGGCATTGTTGATAAGGATGTCTGGCGCGGGACAGGCGGCCAGCACGGCGGCACGACCGTCTGCGCTGCCGATATCGGCCGCTACCGGCGTGACGGTGACCCCATAAGTTGCGGCGATCTCCGTCGCGGTCTGTTCCAAAGCGTCCTTGCTGCGTGCGTTCAGCACCAGCGCGACACCTTCGGCGGCCAGCGCTTCCGCGCAGGCACGGCCGAGCCCCTTGCTGGCGGCGCAGACGATGACCGTGCGGCCTTTAAGTCCCAGATCCATGACGGTGTCTTCCTCGTTGTCAGTCAGCCCAGGGCAGCGGCCGGCCGCTCAGATCCCAGTACAGGCTTTTCTGTCGCATATAGGCGCGCAGGCCATCCAGCCCCTTTTCGCGCCCGGTGCCGCTGTCCTTGTTGCCGCCGAAGGGCGTGGCGATGCTGAACAGCTTGTAGGTATTGATCCAGATGTTGCCGGCATCCACCGCCCTGGCCACGCGCCAGGCGCGGCGATAATCGGCCGTCCAGATGCCGCAGGCGAGACCGTAGATACTGTCATTCGCCTGAGCGATCAGGTCGTCTTCGGTGTCGAAGGGCAGCAGCACACCGACCGGGCCGAATATCTCCTCCTGCGCGGTGCGGCAGGCATTGGTCAGGCCGTCGATCAGCGCCGGCTGGAAATAGTTGCCAGCCTGCAAAGCCGCATCCGCTGGCCGCGCACCGCCGCACAGCAGCCGGCCGCCTTCTTCACCGGCCAGCTTCACGTAGCTTTCCACCTTGGCGCGATGTTCGGGTGAGATCAGCGGGCCGATCTGGGTGCTCGGCTCAAGCGGATTGCCGATGCGCAACGCGGCAGCACGACGTGTCAGTTCTGCCGTGAAACGATCATAGATGCTGCGCGCGACAAAGATGCGCGAACCCGCGATGCAGGACTGGCCCTGACTGGAGAAGATGCCGAACAGGACGCCATTGATGGCCTGCGCCATGTCGGCATCCTCGAATACGATGTTGGGAGATTTGCCGCCGAGTTCCAGCGAAACCGGCATCAGTTTGTCTGCCGCGACGCGGCCGATGTTGCGGCCAGTCACCGTGCCGCCTGTGAAGGTAACCTTACGGATGCCGCGATGCGCCACCAGTGCGGCACCGGTGATCGCGCCGGTGCCGGGCAGCACGCTGAGCAGGCCTTTCGGCAAGCCGGCTTCATCGGCCAGTTTCGCCAGTTCAAGCGCCAGCAGCGGTGTCAGTTCCGAAGGCTTCACGATCGCGGCATTGCCGGCTGCAAGCGCAGGCGCGACTTTCTGGGCTTCGCTGGCGATTGGCGAGTTCCATGGCGTGATCGCCGCCACCGGTCCCAGCGGCTCATACAGACTGAGCGAGAGATAGTCGCCGCGCGGCGGGGTTGCCTCGCCGCCCAGGGTTTCACAGGCCGCCGCGAAATAACGGAAAGTGCCGGCCGCGCTCATCACCAGTGCGCGGGTCTCGTGAATCGGCTTGCCGTTGTCCTGCCGCTGCAACTGCGCCAGCCGCTCGGCG
>JAGXRD010000118.1 GCA_018336035.1 Alphaproteobacteria bacterium
ACGACCGGCACGCCCCTGAGCCGTCTGCGGGACAAGGAGCAGTTCGAGGCGTACGCCGACTGCGTTCGCCAGGGGCTGTCCGTCCGGGCCGCCGCCTCCCAGGTGGGGGTCTCCGTAGACAAGGCCTTCCGGTGGCGGCACCGGTTCCTCCAGAGCGTGGTCTCCCAGCAGCCCAAGGGCGTCGCTGGGATGCTGGATGTCGATGAAACGTATTTTCGAGAGTCCCAGAAGGGGTCTCGCAAGCTCACCCGGCCAGCGCGATACAGCGGAGGTCGGGCCAAGGGTAAGGGCCGCAAGGCGGCAGACTGGGTGCCTGTCTTGGTTGGTCGGGTTCGTGGCCAGCCGTACACCGTCGACAAAGTGCTGTCCAAGCTCAACGGGGTGGAATTGACCGCCGCCCTGAAGGACGCCGTCAAGCCAGGCGAGACGGTCGTCTGTACGGACGGCCACTCGGCCTTCCTGCGGCTGGACAAGTCGCTGGGCGTGGAGACCAGGTACTTCGTGGCTGGCTACCACGGCCACACCAACAAGACCTTCCGCGTCCAGACCGCCAACAACTACCACGAGCAGCTCAAGTCGTGGATACAGCGCAGCCGGCGCGGCGTGGCCACCAAGTACCTGCCGAACTACCTTGCCTGGCACCGGCTGATGACCTGGAACAGAGGCGGCCTGACCAGCTTCGATGTGCTCCGCTCAGCCCTCGGTCAGCAGGTCATCAATACTTAACCTGAACAGCGCCGCTTCAAGGGAGGCACGATGGCTGCCAAGCAAATACCTTTCGCTTACCGCGTTAATCTCCTATCGGGAAAGCAGTCGCATGAGTTGGGTGGGCTAATCGGCCGGCATATGGCATCGTTCCACTTGCAGTAATGCGATGCTATCCACGTCATCGACGAGCAGGAGTCCCCAAGCCATGTCGACTGGCATCGACTCATCGCGATCGAACAGGGGTCTATCTTCCGGCTCCGGCTCCAGCTCCCGCTGGTCGCAGTGCCGCTATTCTCGGTCCACCCACAGCCCGCCGAGCACAAGCCCATGAGCACCCCAACTCCCGTGCCGCCCCGCTCCGACGTCGCCAGCAATTGGCTGCGCATCCTGCTGACCGAGGACCACCGGGTGAACCAGAAGGTGGCGCAGATCATGCTGACCAAGAGCGGTCATGTGGTCGATAGCGCACAGGCGGTTCAGACGGCACGCCGTGGAGGCTAGGACCTGATCCTGATGGACATGCAGATGCCGGTGCTCGATGGTCTGGAGGTCAACCGCCGTATCCGCGCCGAAGAGGCCGAGCAGCAACACCCGCGCGTGACCATCATCGCCACGACCGCCAATGCCCAAGAGGAAGACCGGTAGGTGTGCTTGGACGCAGGGATTGACGACTTTGCAAGCAAGCCCATTCGCATCGCCACCTTGGTGGAAAAGCTTCGAATGCTCTGATTGGCGGCTATCCTCGTAGATCCCACCGTTTACCGAGTCGGGATCTAAGCCGGTGATTCGGACTCACGAACGCTTGCGATTAATCCTTCGTGAGTCCTGTTGGGTGTTGCCAATAGCGATACTCAGCATAGGCACTCCGGGTCCACGGTCTGCACTGACCCTCCCCGCGATTGTCGCGCTGGGTCCAAGTCGCCAACTCCACAGCCAATGCGCCGTTTGCTAGATGCTGTTGCACCACCAGACCAAAATCTTGGGTCGACATAAGCTTCGGCCGACGAGCAGGTCAAATCAGCCAACAGGGCCGATCGATGATTCGGTCAGGCGCCGGTTAGCACCACGTGCCTGTAGCTCTCGATAGAAGAGCTGGCGCACTTGTCAGACTGAGGGAGTCTGTCCAGATCCTCAACTGAATATGTCCATCCGCGTAGTTGAAGTTGCAAGTCTTCAAAGCCAACGTCAACGGAAGAGTCTTTAGCTGGCTCCGGAGCGTATTGAGGTGTGCTTTCCATGAGCACTGATCCAGGGATCCCTTCGTTCTTCCCTGGATTCTGCGTTGTTTGTAGGGCTGTTTCCTCACGCACCACAACCGCCCAATAGTGAGTCAACACGGGATGCGTTTTGCTTGAAACCAATGCCTGATGTTTCACGGCTGGTGATCGAGCTCGGCCGCATCAAATCGAACGAGGCTTAAGTTTTTCATGAAAACGTCGAAGACGCTCCGGTTGGGGACCTGTCAAGCTTGAGTCGAGTGCGTGCAGACCTTTGCAAGGACCGTTACACAAGTCATGATGACCGCAGAGTTTATTTTATCTCGTAACCGATCGATTGATATGAATTTTGTCTTCACGGTCCCATATCGCTTCTGTAGCGAAAGTCAACCAAGTGTGTATGTGCGCTGAAGAACCTACTATCGACCGGGTCTAAGGTGCGCTGAAGAACCTATTTACCCCGATCAGCCATTCTTGTATGACGCAAACTAAAAACAGCGCCTCTGTGCCGCAGGGCCAGATGTATCCAATATCGCCAAGAACGGCAGGCAACTACAAGGCATCAATTCAAGCGGCGTTGAGCTATTCTCAACGTCAACGTACCACTGATTGGGAAATGGCCGCGCAAGTCACTCTCGCACAAGTCATTGAAGACAATAATAGAAGGGCGGACCAGACTGAAAACACGAAAAAGCTCTTGCGTTTTGCTTTGCTGTGGGGCCTTCGTTCAGGGTATCTTGAGTCTAGCGACATTGATGGTGACAGAAAGCTTGTTTCGGAAGGATGGACGCTGGGTTCATGTAAAAAGAAGGACAAACAGCGTAAAAATACCATTCCTGAAGGGGATCTAAAGAAGATCCTCGAAAGATTACAGGAGAAGGCCGTCAGATCTGAGTGGGCAAAAAGGACGGAAGTCTTCTTGCGAGCGGGTTTGGCTACCGGGGTGCGGCCCGTCGAATGGCTTCACGCTGAATGGTTTGACGCTGCCAAGACTGTATTACGGATCAGAAATGCCAAGGAAAAGCTAGCCGAGCCCGCCTTTCTACGAAAGCCATCGGCTGCCAATCTAATCAACAAGCCAAGCGCGCGAGACGCGGACACCGATGCACAGTCAGTTCAAAGATCTGACGGCTCGATCCATCGCACACACAGTTTTCGAATGGTACCCATCGAGTGCGAAAAAGACCGCGTCGCGGTTGAAGAGCAGATTCAACTGATCAATCTGATCATTGGCGGGTCAGTCGATGATGTCGTCAGGCAGCGGGCGTTTGTCCGTTATCATCGCGCTTGTCTCCAAGTCCTTAATCGAACCTGTTTCGAGGTTTGGCAGGGGACGAAGCGATACCAGTTGTACACGATGCGGGGACAGTTTGCAGCTGACACAAAGGCGGCTTGGGGCAGTGCCGTAGCGACTGAACGCTTAGGACACACCCGAGAGGATTCTCCAAG
>JAGXRD010000119.1 GCA_018336035.1 Alphaproteobacteria bacterium
TGCCGCCTTGAGAATAAGCTGACGCATGAATCCCTCCCTTCGGGGTTTTGCGAACCGACCGAATGTCCCGTCCTTAAGTGGACGGGGCGTTTCCTCCAATGACAGCGTGCAGCCAGGCCGCGTAAACGGACCGCTTGCAATCGCGTCGGCTCGACTATATGAAATAACGAATAAGTTCGCAATAAGCGAATTATGGGACGGAACGTCATACGCGGAGGCTAAAATGAGCCAGCTTCTTCAAGGTGATATCGCCGTGGTCACCGGCGCGGCGCAGGGCAATGGCCGGGCATTGGCCCTCGGCCTGGTCCGTGCAGGCGCCCGGGTTGCACTGGGCGATGTGAATGCGGCCGGTGCCGCCGCCGTGGCTGACGAAATCCGCAGCCTGGGCGGCCAGGCCTTCGCCGCCGGGCTGGATGTCGGCGACGCCGCCCAATGCGCGGCTTTTGCCGCGGCGGTGGAACGCGAACTCGGCGGCGCCTGCTCGGTGCTGGTCAACAATGCCGGCATCATCCGGCGCATCGCCATTGATGACGCCGACTATGACGCGCAGTGGGATGCCACGTTGCGCGTGAACGCCACCGGCATGAAGAACATGGTGCGCGCCCTGCTGCCGCAGCTGCGTAAGACCAAAGGCCGCGTGGTCAATCTCGGCTCGATCAATTCCTTTGCCACCGGCCCGCGCAGCAGCACCTACACCGCCAGCAAGGGCGCCGTGCTGCAGCTGACCCGCGCGCTCGCTGCCGAACTGGCAGCCGAAGGAATCCGCGTCAACGGCATCGCGCCGGGCGTGATCGACACGCCGATGACCGAAGCGACGCGCGCCAATCCCGAAGCCATCGGGCGTTTCATGGCGCATACACCGATGGGGCGCACCGGCAAGCCAGAAGAACTCGTCGGGCCTGTCGTCTTCCTGGCCTCCAGCATGTCGAGCTACGTCACCGGCGCCATGCTGCCGGTCGATGGCGGCTTCCTTACGGTGTGAGCATGACGATGAAAACCTACGATTGCGATCTTCTGGTGGTGGGTTCTGGCGCCGGCGGCATGGCGGCGGCGATCACCGCGAAACTGCATGGTCTGAATGTGCTGGTGGTCGAGAAAGAAGCCGTCTTTGGCGGCACGACGGCACGCAGCGGCGGCTGGCTGTGGATTCCGGGCAACCCGCTGGCAGCGCGCGAAGGATTCAAAGACAGCAAGGAACAGGGCCGCACATATCTTCAGGCCGAAGCCGGCAATCATTTCGATGCAGCCCGCGTCGATGCGTTTCTGGAGAACGGCCCGAAGATGGTCGAGTTCTTCGAGCAGAAAACCGCTGTCGAATTCGTGCTCGGGCCGCAGTTCTCCGACTATCACCCGAACCAGCCCGGGGCGATGACCGGCGGACGCTCGATTGTCGCCGCGCCTTACGATGGCCGCGAACTGGGCGCGCAGATCAAGACCCTGCGTCCGCCGCTGGAAGAGATCACCTTCGTCGGCATGATGATCGGTTCCGGCAAGGAACTGCTGCATTTCTTCAACGTCACGCGCAGCGTGGTCTCGGCGGCTTACGTGGCCAAGCTGCTGGCGAAATACCTGCGCGACCTGGCGCTACATGGTCGCGGCATGCGACTGACCAATGGCAATGCACTGGCGGGTCGTCTGGCCAAGTCGGCCGCCGATCTCGGCATTCCGCTCTGGCTGGAAGCACCGGCGGGCGAATTGCTGCGCGACGGCGACCGCGTGACCGGCGCGATGATCAACACCAAGGACGGTCCTGTGCGGGTGAGCGCGACGAAAGGCGTGGTGCTGGCCACCGGCGGCTTCCCGCATGACATCGCGCGCCGCGCCAAGCTGTATCCGCATGCGCCGACCGGCGCGGAGCACTGGTCGCCGACGCCCGAGAGCAATACCGGCGATGGCATCAAGCTGGCACAGAAAGCCGTGGGCGCCATCACGGCTGACGAACTGCCGAATGCCGCCGCCTGGGTGCCGATCAGCCGGCCGCTGCGGTCGGATGGTACGCCCGGCACGTTTCCGCATTTCATCGATCGCGCCAAGCCCGGCGTGATCGCGGTAACCAAAGCCGGCAAGCGTTTTGTCAACGAAGGCAATTCCTATCACGATTTCTGCCAGGCACTGGTCAAGGCCAGCAAAGACCTGCCCGGCGAAATCTGCGCCTGGCTGATCACCGACCATCCGACTCTGCGCCGCTACGGCCTTGGTCATGTGAAGCCCTTCCCGGTGCCGCTGTCGCACCAGATCCGCAGCGGCTATCTGAAGCGCGGTCGCACGCTGGGCGAACTGGCCGCAGAGTGCGGCATCACAGCGAGCGCCTTTGAGCAGACCGTCGCCACTTACAATCGCTATGCTGAAGCCGGCGAAGACCCAGAGTTTCAAAAGGGCAGCACGGCCTATAACCGCTATCTCGGCGATCCCACCGTCACGCCCAATCCCTGTCTGGCACCGATCAAGACCGGGCCGTTCTATGCCGTGCAGGTCGTGATCGGCGATCTGGGCAGCTTCGCCGGCCTGAAGACCGATGCGCAGGCGCGCGTGCTGAACGGCGAAGGCCAACCGGTGCCCGGGCTTTACGCAGCCGGGAACGACATGGCCAGCATCATGGGCGGCAACTATCCCGGTGGCGGTATCACGCTGGGGCCCGCCATGACCTTTGGCTATATCGCCGGGCGCCACGCCGCCGGCGTCGAGGCGTGACTCCGCGCCCGTCGGCGGTTATGCAATAGGCATGGGGGACAGGATCGATCCGGCGACAGCCAGCCCGCTTTATGGCGGCGACGACACCGATACGCCCGCGCTGAAAGGCCGCGGCGTGCAATCGGTCGAGATCGGCGGCCGGCTGCTGACCCTGCTGGCCCAAAGCGGCCAGCCGATGATGCTGCGTGACCTGGCACAGATGGCCGAACTGACGCCCGGCCAGGCGCATGCCTATATCACCAGCCTGCGCAAGCTCGACCTGGTCGAGCAGGATGCCGCCTCGGGCCGCTATCGGCTCGGGCCGTTTGCGCTCACGCTTGGCCTGGCGCGGTTGCGCGGCAGCGACCCGTATCGCCTCGCCGCCGAACAGGTGGCAGCGCTGGCCGATCAGCTGAACCTGATGGTGGCGATCACGGTCTGGGGCACGCATGGCCCGACCATCGTGCTGGTGCAGGAATCGTCGAACTACATTCATGCCAATGTGCGGCCGGGCGGCATGTTCACCGTCACCGGCACGGCGACCGGCAAGGTGTTTGCCGCCTGGCTACCGCGCAAGCTGATCGAACCGGTGATCGCTGCCGAGCTGCAGGCCGTGCAGAAAGGCTGGAGCGATCTGGGTGCGCTCTCGGGCGTGGCGCTGGATCGCGAAATCGAGAAAGTGCGACGTGACGGTATCGCGGCTACCACCGATCTGCCGGTGCCGGGCATTAGCGCTTTGAGCGCACCGGTGTTCAATCACAGCGGCCATCTGCAGCTGGCCATCACCGTGATCGGCCCGACGCCGAAGATCGATGTCTCGCTACAGGGTGGCCATGCGGCAACTCTGCTGGGCTTCACACGCCGCCTGTCCGAGCAGCTGGGATATATCGGCAATCCCTAGTGGCGTGAGGCCATATCGGAGAAGCTGTCACCCCGGCGGCTGACAGACTCATAGCCCATGCTGCGTGCCACCGCCTGACGTGCGCGCGCCAGCCGGCTTTTCACCGTGCCGATATTCACGCGTTGCAATCGCGCGACCTGCTTATAAGACATGCCCTGCGCGCCGATCAGGATCATCGTTTCGCGCTGGGCCGGCGAGAGATCCTGCATGGCCTCGGTCACCTCGCGCAGCTCGATCTTGCCGGTCTGCTCCGCCGGTGTGCGCAAGGTCGCGGTCAGCGCGCCATCGGGATCCGGCACTTCGCGACGACGTTGGCGCAGATGATTGAAATAGGTGTTGCGCAGGATGCGATAAAGCCAGGCCCGCATATTGGTGCCACGCGCAAAACTGCCACGATTGGCCCAGGCTTTGGCCAGCGTGTCCTGCATCATGTCTTCGGCCAGACTGGGATTGCGGCACAGCACATAGGACCAGCGCCGCACGATCGGCATTTCACGGATAAGATTTGATCGGAAGTAACGCTCGAAATTCATGACGCCTCATCGCTTGGATGTACGAACTGACATCCAACCGAACGGGCCCTTTCGCGAGGGGGTTCCCCTTCAGGGCCGCTTGTCACAGCCCTGCTGCATCTTTCGTGCAGCCATCACATAAGCGGACGGCAAATCGCGGTTTCCCACGATTTGCCGTTGCTGCTGTGTCATCGTTGTGCGGTTAGTGCTGGCCGCCCTTGCGGCCTGCGGCGGCAGCACGTTCGCGGTCATGGGCAAAGTTGCCCCCGCTTTCCTGGCCACCCTTGCGACCGGCCGCCGCGGCAAGCTCACGGTTCTGCGAAAAACTGCGTTTCTCATCAGGCACCGAACGACCGCCCTTACGCGCGATTTCGCGCTGGCGTTCGGGATCCATGGCTGCGAAACCGCGGCCTGAACGTTTGGTCGTATCCTGCTGACGGGTCTCGGTCTGCCCATCCCCGTTTGTCCGGGAGCCGTAATGCTGCGACCCCTCGATCGGGTCCTGCGGATACGGCGGGGAATTCGGGTTCTCAGCCATTTCGATCCTCCTGTTCCACTCAGTACACAGTCCAAACACCCGAGAGCCGCGCCTGTTCCGCTTGTGCAGGCGCAAAAATAAGTCGCGCAAAAAAATTGGCGGACGCCGAAGCATCCGCCGAGTTGGGGGGAAGGACCTACAGAGGAAAAGTACGCGGTACTGGATGTACCCGCGGTTGTTAGACCGTGGGGGGACGGCGACCGGTGATCAGATGCGCGATCAGGCTGATCACGAAGACCACCAGGAAGATGAAGAATAGAATCTGGGCGATGCTGGCCGAGGCCGCGGCAATGCCGCCGAAACCGAACAGACCGGCGATCAGCGCCAGAACGAAGAAAATCAGGGCCCAATAGAGCATGTCGATGTCCTTTCTGATGGGCCGGTGCAGACCCCGAATATGCGGGGGGAGGGACGCTCGAGGCCTGCACCGGCCGTGCAGTCGGGAAAGAAACGGGTCGACGGGGGATTCAGTTCAGCCCAGCACCGCTAGAAAACCGCGAGAAAGCTGTGACAGGAAATGTCACAGCGAGACCGCCGCACCATGCAAAATGGCGCAGTTTTCCAGTGTAATCTGAGTGAAACGGGCTGTGATCAGCCCTTCAGGATGGTTTCCACCACGCGCTGCACCTCGGCGGCTTCGGCCAGGGTGGCGAGATCCTGGCCCTCTGCCCGGGTCAGCGCCGCCACCTTGTCGAGCTGCCGTTTCAGCACCAGAGGTCGCATCTTTTCATTGGGCAGTGCGTCTGGCGCCTCGCGCCAGCTGCCGTCTTTTTCCTGCTTTTCCGCAATCGACCAGTCGCGGAGGCGGATCGCGCCCTTCGGGCCGGTGATACGGAAGATATTGTGATCGGGCTTGTCGGTCTCGCCGACCACGCCACTGACGCTGACCGGCAGACTGCCGGCGGTCAACGCGGCGGCGATGCTGCGCTCGGATTTGCCGGCTTCTGGATATGCAACGCTGTGAGACAACAGGCTGAGCGGTCCGAACAGGCGGCGCGCCAGGAACAGGAAATGCGATCCCACTTCGCGCGTGAAGCCGCCCTGCGCCCGCGCATCCAGCCAGCTCACCGCATCGACCTGCCAGGGCCGCGGCCAGGCGGCAAAACCGACCTCGATGTCGATGCGCTGCACGTCACCCGTCACGCCCCCGGCCATCCATTCCCGCAGCTGATCCACGGCAAAGGACGAGGCAAACGGGAAGTTGACACCACCGCGCGCCTTGCTCTTTGCGGCCTCAGTGACAAAGGCTTCGGCATCCGCCACATCGACGGCCAGCGGTTTTTCGCAGAAGACGGAAAGGCCCCTGGCGAAAGCGGTACGTGCATAACCCAGATGCGAGGCCGGCGGCGAGGCAATGTAGAGGCAGTCGCTGGCAGCGATCACGGCGTCAGAAGACGCCAACTGTGTCACCTGCGGCAGATCACTTTGCAGCCGGGCCATCGCGTCTTTCGACGGATCCCACACACCGGCAACGGTCAGCACGCTTTGGTCATGGTTCAGCGCGGCGCGCAGCAACCGCTCGCCCATGATGCCGTAACCGATGATACCGAGCCGGACCGGGGCGGAAGCCATGGGCGAAATCCTTATGGAGACTGGAAAAGGCGCGCATTATATGCGGCGCATGATCCGCGCATGCAAGCGTTCCTGGCGCGCCGCCGTGATGGGGTAGCGCCACATCGCCGCAATCGCCGCCAGTTTGAAGACGACCGGCGCCCAGGCATACAGCGCCGCGAGGGCGAATAGCGCGCCGCGGTCGTTCTGCGCCGCTGCCGGATCGAAACCCGCCAGATCGAGCAGCGGGTAGGCGATCCCGACCGCCGCTGCCAGCGCCAGCTTCGTCGCCATGCCCCAGAGCGCAAAGAAGAAACCAGCGCGCTGCTCCCGGGTGCGGGCGGTGTCGAGATCGATCACATCGGCCTGCATGGCTGGCGGCAGTGCAAGATCGGCGCCCAGACAGACACCCGTGAGGACCGAGACGATGAGAAAGGCTGTCGTGTGTCCCGCACCCAGCAGGGGAACGGTGGCGAAGACCGCACAGGTCCACAGCATGGCGCCGATCCAGACGCGGTGTTTGCCATATCGCCTGGCCAGATCGAGCCATAACGGCACCGCGGCGATACCCGCGCCGAAATACAGCAGCAACACGATGCCGCCGAGATCGGGCGCCTGAAGCACATGCGTTACATAAAACAAAACCAGCGTGGCCGGCAGGCCGTTGGCGACACCATTGAGCAGCCAGGCCAGCAGCAGACGGCGAAATGGCCCGTTGCGCCAGGCGGTGCGCAGGCCGGCCATGCTAAAGGATGCGGTGACGCCGCGCTGCTGCGGCTCCGGCACGCGCCAGAGCGCCAGCAGCAGGCACAGCGGCAGCAGGACCAGAATCAAAATTCCGAGCTGGCCGATACCCTCGCGGATGTCGCCGCCGATCACGGCGGGCAAAGCCGCCGCCACCATGGTGCCCAGCACAGTGAAGCCTTCACGCCAGCCGCTGATCCGGGTGCGTTCGTGATAGCTGCCGGAGAGTTCGGCACCCCAGGCCAGATACGGAATCTGGATCATGGTGGCGCCGAGATAGAGCAGCATGGTCCAGACCAGCAGGTAGACGGCGCCGGCGCCATCGGGCGGCAGGAACAAAAAGCCGGTCCCCACCATGGCCAGCGGCAAGCCGGCAAGCAGCCAGATTTTACGCCGCGCGCGCCCCACGCTGCGATCGCAGAGCACGCCGACCAAGGGATCGGTCAGAACATCCCACAGCCGTGCGAGCAGCAGCAGCGTCCCGACCAGGCTGAGCCCCAGACCGAGCCTGTCAGCATAAAGCACCGGAAGATGCACATAGACCGGCAGAAGCAACATCGCGCCGGGCAAAGCCGGCGCCGCATAAGCCGCCAGCAGTGCCGGCCGAAGAGGCTGAGAAACAGGAGACATGCAAGCGAGTTAGCTTGCCGACCCGGTTCGACAAGAGACGCAGGCTGACGTCGCGCAACAGTCCCGCGCCACTTATGCAAGAATCGCATAGCCGTGTCGCGATATCAGCACGTGCGAATATGCAACGTCTACGGCATAACCCTCCCGCCGCCGCTTATCGTATCGCGGCACTTTCCCGCGGGAAGGGAAGGTCTCCATCGACCGTTGCCGAGCGACGCAGCGCTATCGGCCTCGCCATCAGTGTAACGGTCGTCTGATTCCACATCGGACTCGAACGCCGCCCGGGCCATGCCGCCCGCGCGAACAGGAGACTTTTGCGCTATGCGTCGCCGCCTTCTCTCGTGGCTGAAAATCGGCCCCCGCATCTATCTCGTCATCGCCATCATGGCCGCCCTCACTATGGGCATCGGCTGGATGGGCATCTTCTCGATGGACCGCTACGAGAGCCAGAGCAACCAGATGACTGCTTTGTCGGAGCGCGCGCTGAGCGCCGAGCAGGTGCTTGGACATGTCATCAACACACGCGGCATCACTCTCGAAATCTATGCCGCGGAAGACGGCGAGAAACTCAAGGGGCTGATCGCTGCCATGAATAGCGAGATCGCCTCGGTCGAAAAGATTCTGGCGCATTGGGAAAGCATGGTGCCGCCGCAATCGCAGAAGGCTTTTCAGGACAGCGTGAAATCTCCGCTGCAGGCCTATTTCACCAACCGCCGCGCCATTCTGGCGACCGTGCAGAGCGACGGCGTGGAAGCCGCCCGTGAAGTGGGGCGCACCCCTGCCGTTCTGAAGCAGCGCGATGACGTGATCGCCGTGTTGCGCCGCACCGCCGAAACCAATGTGAACAACGTGCGGGTGATGAACGATCGACTGACGGAATTCTACAACACACAGCGCCCGACCATGATCTGGACCACCGCGCTGGGCCTGCTGGCCGCCATCGTGCTGGCTGCGCTGATCGTCGTGCTGACCATCACCCGGCCGATCACCCGCATCACCGGCACCATGGGCAAGCTGGCCGATGGCGACCTTGGCGTGACTGTCGATGGCGCGCAGCGCAGCGACGAGATCGGCGCCATGGCCAAGACCGTGCAGGTGTTCAAGGACAACATGGTGGCCCGCGCCGAAGCCGAAGCGCAGATCGAGTCCGACCGCCAGAAGCAGACCGCCGAACGCGAGGCCCGCGAAGCCCGCGAGCGCGCCGCCATCGCGGAAATTTCCGATCTCTGCGACACCATGGCTGCCGGCAATCTGGAGAAGCGCCTGAACGAAAGCGACAAGGACGGCTTCCTGCTGACGATGAGCCAGAAACTGAACGGTCTGGCCGGCATGCTGCAGGCGATGACCGGCGAGCTGGCCACCATCACCTCGGCACTGGCCGATGGCGACGTGACCCAGCATGTCGAAGGCGACTATGCCGGCGTGTTCGGCACGCTGAAGGGCAGCGTCAATCGCATGGCCGACACGCTGAAGGATTTTGCCGGCCGCCTGCGCAATGCCTCCTCGGCCGTGCGCGACGCCTCCGGTGAAATCTCGACCGGCAGCCAGGATCTGGCGCAGCGCACGGAATCGCAGGCTGCCTCGATTGAAGAGACGGCGGCCTCGATGCACGAGATCACCGCCACCGTGAAGCAGAATGCCGACAATGCCCAGGCCGCCAACCAGCTGGCTAGTGCCGCGCGGCAGACCGCCGAAAAGGGCGGGCGGATCGTCACCGACGCTGTCACCGCCATGAACGGCATTGAGCAGAGCGCGCAGAAGATCAGCGACATCGTCGGCCTGATCGACGAGATCGCTTTCCAGACCAACCTGCTGGCACTGAATGCCTCGGTCGAAGCGGCCCGCGCCGGCGAGGCGGGCAAGGGCTTTGCGGTGGTGGCGCAGGAAGTGCGCGCACTGGCCCAGCGTTCGGCCTCGGCGTCGAAGGACATCAAGGGCCTGATCCAGGAGTCGAATGCGCAGGTGCGCAGCGGCGCCGGGCTGGTGCAGCAGACCGGCGCGAGCCTGGACGAGATTGTTGGCGCTGTGAAGAAGGTGGCGGATATCGTCGCCGAGATTGCAGCGGCAAGCCGCGAGCAGGCCACCGGCCTCGACCAGATCAACACCGCCGTCGCCAGCATGGACGAGACCACGCAGCGCAACGGCGCGCTGGTGGAAGAGACCTCCGCAGCCGCGCAGGCGCTGTCGGGGCAGGCGCATGAGCTGAACGAACTGGTCGGCTTCTTCCGCACCGGTGCGGTCGCCACTGTAACCTCCAGTGCCAACAGCAATGTCGTCGCCAAAGTGGCACCTGCTGCGGTGAAACCAGCTGCGACAATCCGCCCGGTTGCAAAGCCGGCGGCGCGCACCAAGTCAGCGGTCGTTGTCGGCAATACCGCGCTGAAGGCTGAAGACGACACCTGGGAGGAATTCTGAGATGCAGCGCGAATACCTTACCTTCGCCATTGCCGGCCAGGATTACGGCGTGGATATCCTGAGCGTGCGGGAAATCCGTGGCTGGACCCGGGAAACGCCGCTGCCCAATACCGCGGGCGGTGTGCGCGGCGTGGTCAACCTGCGCGGCCAGGTGATTCCGATCTTCGATCTGCGCATCCGCCTCAATGCCGCCGCAACACCGCCGACTGCCAACCATGTGGTAATCATCGTGGAAGCCCGCGCCGGCGTGTATGGCCTGCTGGTCGACTCGGTATCGGACATCGTGTCGCTGGACGAAGCCGAGCTGCAGCCGGTGCCGGATACGGTGGCGGATGCCGAGCATGGTTTCCTCACCGCGCTGGCCGCGCGCAGCGAACGCATGGTGTCGCTGCTCGATCTTGATCGTCTGGTGGAAGCGCGGACCGTGGCTGCGCTGAACGCGCCCGGAAGTGATACTGAAACCAAATTGCTGGATGCCGCCTGAGTAGAGTTGCGTAAAGTTCAGTTGAGTTGCGTAAGTACAGAGTAGCTTAGAGTAAGAGTTCAGTTCGAGTACGGCATCCTGCATGGGCGGGCGTCAGGTTACGGCGCCCGCCTTTTTTATGCCTTCTATGACCGTTAAAGCCGTAGCATGCGGCGGCGCTTTCTCTGGATTTTTGTTTTCATGCTGATTGCCGGGCTTGGCTGGATCGGCTGGCAGCATCTGCCGCGAGAATACAATCCCTTCGCGCCGCTGCATGTTGCCGATCCGCTGACTCCGATGACGCAGTTCAAGCTGCGGCGGCTGCGCAGTGACTCAGCCTATTGCACAACTGCCCTGCAGACCGCGCCGCTGCGTACCGTGCCGCGGCCCGATGCCGGCAGCGCCGCATGCCCGCTGCCCGATGTCGTGCAGGTGCAGGCGGCCGTCATTCCGCTCAGCAGCAGTTTTCTGGCGAGCTGCCCCTTAGCTGTCTCTTACGCCATGTGGGAAAGCCATGTGCTGCAGCCGTTGGCACAACAGTATCTCGGCCAGAGCGTGCGTCGGGTGACGCATCTGGGCAGCTATGCCTGCCGCAACGTGCGCGGCGGCACGCGACAGAGCGAACATGCCAGCGCCAATGCCATTGATATCAGCGCGATTGCGCTCAACGATGGCCGCAGCATCAGCGTGGAGAAAAACTGGAAAGATGACGGCACGACGGGTGCTTTCTTACGCGCGCTGCACAAGCGCAGCTGCGACATCTTCACCATGGCACTCGGCCCGGCCTACGATGCCGCGCACCACAACCATTTCCATTTCGGCATGGGCGGAAGATTCGGCTTGTGCCGGTAAGGGAAGCGCGTCACCCCGGCCTTAAGCCGGGGTCCCATTTGTTTTGCGACAGAGAAAATGGGATCCCGGGTCGAAAGCCCGGGATGACACTTACGGTGTCACTTCACCCTGAACGGCAAATTCGCCGTGGCCGCTGCACCCTTGCCGTCACGTGCGGTGACGAACAGGCGGTAATTGCCCGGTTGCAGCCCGGCAATGGTGGCACCCTTCGGGCCCGGTTCACGCACTGCCTGCGGGAAGACCGGCGGCGGCTGTTCGGCATCGCCCCAGGTTTTCAGGTCGCTGCTCTCGGCCATCACTTGCCAGACCACACCGAAGGGATCGTTGTCGGGATCTTCCACCGCGATTTCGGCGCGGATGCTCTGGTCGCGGTTCCATTCATTGCCCTGCGGCAGGCGGAACAGCGCGATGCGCGGTGCGCGATTGCCCTGCGGCGTGTTGCCGCCCCAGGCCGCCGCCATCGCCTCTGCAGTGCGGGTGTATTCGCCGCCCTGCAGCAGCAGGCTGTGCCAGGTCGGCGTGACTTCCTGCTTCTGGCCCCAGTAGAAAACGATATAGCCCTGCACCTTGGGCTGCAGCGCGCTGAACCAGCGCGACAGCATGGCCGCCTTCTCGTCGCTGCTCGGTTCGATGGCGGCGCCCCAGGGCGTGCGCGGGGCCTGCCACTGGCCCATCGGCCCCATCTCGGTGATCACCAGCGGCCCCTTCCAGCCCTGCGCCCGCACGCGGTCGGGCAGCGAAGGCAGCGCCTCACCGTAGGAGTTGATGCCGAGCACCTGGATACTGGGCGCATGGCGGCGGAAACGCACAATCTTGTCGTTGCCGGCCTCGGCCAGCACGGCCAGCGTGGGATGGTTCGGATCGAGCCGGCGCACGACCTGCGCAGCTTCCTCGATGCCGGCCCAGACATGGACGTCGTCGGCCACATCGGCCTCGACCTCATTGCCCAGACCCCACATCAGCAAGGCGGGGTGGTTCTTGTGCCGGTTGACGAATTCCGTGAGGCGCTGCAGCTGCGGCCCGACCTTGGCGAGATCCGTGTAGCTGAAGCCGCGACGCGGATGTTCCAGCCAGAAGCCGGCAATCACTTTCAGCCCGGCCTTCTGTGCCTCGTCCAGCACGAAGCCGGTTTCGTCGCCATAGGTGCGGATCGTGGTGGCGCCGAGCTGCTTGAGCAGGCCGAAGCGGGTCTGGCCGGCGGCGCCAACCACGGCAAACGGCTTGCCATCGACCAGGATGGTCTCACCCCGCACCTGCACCGTGGCGGCGACGGCAGATGGCGCGACAGGAAGCGCGATGGCGACGGACAGGGCGAACAGGGCGGTGCATACAGAGCGGAGCATGGCGTGACTCATGCCGGGAAGCCCCTGATCATGCAAGCGCTTTGACGCGGCAGGATCGCGTCTCGTGTGGATAAGCCTCGTCGCCCGAGACAATCCCCCCAGCATAGTCACAGGGCGCATTCAGTCCGCCGACGCCGCCACGGTGGTGCCGGGGCTGGTTTTCTCGGCTGTCGCGACGGCTTTTTCTGCCTGCGAGACGCCGGAGGCGCCGGCGCTGGTGCGCAGCGGGATCTCGCGCAGGAAAACCAGAATGGCCAGCGCCACCACCGCAATGGCCGCAGCCAGCCAGAAGACGATCTGGAAAGCATCGGTCATCGCCAGCAGCACGCCGTCGCGCAACACGGCCGGCGCGGACTCCAGCGCGGCCGGGCCGGCGCGCAGCAGCTGCACCGCCGGCTGCGGACCCAGCGCGGCGGCACCCGGCAAGACCGCGATCAGCCGGTCGAGCGTGGCGACCAGCACGGCGCTGAACAGCGCCACGCCGAAGGAGCCGCCCATCGAGCGGAAAAAGGAGACCGACGCGGTGCCGACGCCGAGATCGCGGTGTTCGACCGTATTCTGCACCGAGATCAGCATCACCGGCATGAACAGGCCGATGCCATAGCCCGACAGGCCCATATAGAGGGCGCTCTGCCAGTGCGGCGTGGTGGCATCGACCGTACCGAGCAGCAGCATCGAGACCACCTGCAGGGTCAGGCCGATCAGCGGGAAATGCTTGTAGCGTCCGGTGCGGGTGACCGACTGGCCGACCGTAATGGCGCCCAGCACGGCCGTGAGCGTCAGCGGGATCATCAGCAGGCCGGCCTGGTCGGCCGGCAGCCGGTAGACCATCTGCAGGAACAGCGGCATGAAGACCAGACCGCCGATCATGATCATGGCCAGCAGCAGGCTGGACGACATGGCGATCACGTAGTTGCGGTTGCGGAACAGCCGTGGCGGCAGGATCGGCTCGGGTGCCCGGCGCTCCTGCCAGATGCTGAGGCCGAACAGCAGCAGCGCGGCGGCGGCAAGAGCGAGGATGACCGGCGAATCCCAGGCGACATCGTTGCCGCCCATCGTGGTGATCAGCAGGATGCAGCAGACCGCCGAGACGATCAGCACCGCGCCGGCATAGTCGATCCGGTGGCGCAGGCGTTTGACATGCAGGCGTTTCAGCGTGCGTTCGGCCGCCACCAGTGCCGCCAGCCCGAAGGGCACATTGATCCAGAAAATCCACTGCCAGCCGAGATGCGTGGTAAAGACACCGCCCAGCACCGGGCCGGCCACGCTGGCCGTGGCGAAGACGGCGGCGATATAGCCCTGGTAGCGGCCACGTTCGCGCGGACTGACCACATCGGCCACGGTGGCATGCGCCATCGCCAGCAGGCCACCGCCGCCCAGGCCCTGCAGCGCACGATATATAATGAGTTCCGTCATCGTCTGGGCCAAACCACAGAGCAGCGAGGTGAGCAGGAAAATCCCGATCGCGATCTGCAGCATCAGCTTGCGGCCATAGAGATCCGACAGTTTGCCATAGATCGGCGTGGCCGCTGTGGAGGTCAGCAGATAGGCCGAGACCACCCAGGACATGTGTTCGGCAGTCTTCAGTTCGGCGGCGATGCCCGGCAGCGCGGTGGTGACGATGGTCTGCTCCAGCGCGGCCAGGAACATGCCCAGCATCAGGCCGGCGACGATGGCGATCTTTTCCTGGTGGCTGAAAACCGGCGGCCCGAAAGCAGAAGGACTGGCCTGGGGGGAGTCCGCTTCAGATGACGGTGTCATGACTCTCAACGGGCAGGGCGGCGCGCCAGATGCAGGATGCGGGAGGCTGCGGCGCCGGTAACGGTCGTGCGAATTCTACCTAGACCCGTGCCACAGGGCTGACAAGACAGGATTGCACCGGCCGGTCCACAAACCAGTGCCGTAAATTGGTTCGGCCGTCTCTGGCCCGGTCGCCCCGCTTAAGCTAGCTTCCGGCCGAAGATGAACCGGAGCCCCGCCATGCTTGCGATCCTCGAACGCGTGATTGAACGCACCCTGTTTGCCAGTCGCTGGGTCATGGCGCCCTTCTATCTGGGCCTCGCCGTGGCGCTGATCCTGCTGCTGGTCAAATTCATGCAGGAACTCTTCCACACCGTGCCCAATGTCTTTGCGCTGAGCGAGGCCCAGCTGGTGCTCTCGATCCTGTCGCTGATCGATCTGTCGCTGGCCGGCAACCTGCTGCTGCTGGTGATCTTCTCCGGCTACGAGAATTTCGTTTCCAAGATCGACAACGCCGATCACAAGGACCGTCCGGAATGGATGGGCAAAATCGACTATTCCGGCATGAAGCTGAAGCTGGTGGCCAGCATCGTCGCGATTTCCGCCATCCAGCTGCTGCGCGCCTTCATGAATATCGAGAACCGCGACAATATCGAACTGGCCTGGCTGGTCGGGATCCATCTCACCTTCGTGATCTCCGGCGTGCTGCTGGCCTGGATGGACCGGTTGACCGAGTCCGCCGCAGGCCATGGCAAGGACCCGCATATCCCGGCTGATACGGAAGTGCAGGATGGCACGGTGATCGAGCATGACGACAAGCCGAACGCCAAGAAGGCCGCCAGCAAGAAGTCATAACAGCATGCAGCAGCGCGGCATGAAGGCGCTGCTGTTCGGTGTTCTGTTCACGCTGGCCGGCTGCGCCAGCGATCCCTTCGCCGATTACGCGCCGCTGGATGGCGCGATCCAGACCGCGCATCCGAAGACGGTGCCGCAGGCCTCGCGCGAAGGCGATATCCTGCCGGGCTATGATGTCGCGCGCTCTTTCTTCCCGCTGGCACTGAGCGGTGCGCTGGTGGATTACAGCAGAGGTCTTGCGCGCGGCTATCACGCCGCACTGATGGGGGACTTCAACGCCGTCACCGCCGATCCCGAGCAGCCGCTGGAAGCGCAGCTGGCCGCCGCCGACGGGTCGCGGCTGCAGCTGCTGCGCGCCACGCCGAACGAGAGCTGGGGCCGGCTGCAGCATGCCGCCCTGCTGGATGCCAGCGACATCGCGGTTGTGGCCATGCCGCGCGGCGCTGGCGGAACTGCCGCCTTTGCACGCAGTGTGCGCCAGCATCAGGGCCGCCCCGTCTGGGCTTTGCTGCCGGCCAGCGCGCGCACCGGCAACGGCGAGACGCTGCCCGATCCGGAAGAGGCGCAGGTGACAGCCTTCGCGGCGCTGATGGCCGGCGCCACCGGTCTGATCTGGCATGGCGAAGACAACTACGCCGCGCGCAATGCAGGCATGCTGGGCATCGCGCCAGCACCGCAGTCGGATTACGGTATCCAGACCGGCAGCGGCCTGCCAGCGCTGAAGGCCACGCCCGGCGACGTTGCCGCATCGCGTCGGCTCTGGACCGCCGTGATGCAGCTCAATCGGCGCATCGCAAAACTGGTGCCGGCCCTGCTGCAGCCCGATGCAGGCGATCCTTATACAATTGCCATCGCCACGGCACGATCGTCGGAGGCGGCGCCGCGCCTGCGCAGCCTGCTGAAACCGACCGAAGCGGACGGCCTGTTATTGATCGTGCTGAATGAGGGCCCGCAAACCGAAGCGTTCCGCATCGGCTTTTCGCGTGCGCTCCGCGCGGTGAGCCGCGTCGATGATGTTGATCCTGTCGCGACCGATGCGGAGCGCGGCCTGTTCCGCGACACCATTCCCACGCGTGGATTGCGGCTCTACAGAATTACTTTGGTAAAATAACGTCGCGCAGTATCTCCACCGCGTCGCTGTCCTTGCCGTGCAACACATAGCTGCAGGCCGTTCGATCCGCGCCGGTGACCGTCACCGCGACGCCGCGCTTGGGGCAGATGCCGAGGCAGCGGACACGCGCCACCCGCACATCCTTTTTGTGACCAGCGTCCTTCACGCTGTCCTTCAGCCTGTGCGCCAGCTCGATGCCGTGTCCGCCATCACATTCTGAACACACCAGCACCAGCGCGGTCGACCACGGCTGCTCGGCAGCTTCGAGAACGGATTTTTTCAAGGACATAGGTGAAGGCCGGAAAAGAACGGTGAACCAGGAGTTCTGACTTAGGGCACAGCTGCGTTTCGCTCAAGTGTGTTGCGAAAATACCATGGCAAAGCTTGTCGTGACGGATCGGCGTCCGTTGCCATGTTTCTGCCCAGAATGAAGCCCCATTTAGCAGCCACCACCCGCCGCAATTAGACGGCACAACAGGTGGTCCCGCCTCGTCAAAACTTGGTACAGGAGTTCAAACGCATGATTCGCTTCGCACCCGTGACTCTCGCCGCTGCTGCGGCTGCACTGCTCGCCACCACCGCGATCGCGCCGTCCGCACAGGCGCAGGAGAACCGTCTGAATTACGGCTCCTATGGCGGTATCACCGGTGGCTACCTGATGCCGCAGGATACCGACCGTTCGGGCGGCGGCTATCTGGAACGTGACAACGGTTATGGCATTTCCGCCCAGTATGGCCATCGCTTCCGCAACAACCTGCGCCTCGAAGGTGAACTGGGCTATGGCAACATGGACAACGACCGCTATCACGCCAATGGCGGCAGCGTTGGCACAGGCGGCGACACCGACCAGTTCTCGCTGACCGGCGCCGCCTATTACGACATCGCGACCAACACGCCGCTGACGCCGTATGTCGGCGGTGGCGCCGGCATCATGCATCAGCGCCATGACCGCCCGGCCGTGACCTCCAATGGTTCGACGCTCGGCGGCAACGATGGTAACGACACCGACTTCACGGCCTTCGGCGAAGTCGGTATCGGCTACAAGGTGTCGGACGGTCTCGAGATCGTGCCGAGCTATCGTTATCAGTGGATCAACGACGGTGCCCAGGGGCTGGACGACACGACGCAGCATGTCGCCCGTATCGGCTTCCGCAGCTGGTTCTGAGACCTGACGTGAGTTGCGGGCGGAGCCTGGCCGTCTAACGGGACGCCAGCTGCGGTCGCTTTACCGAAACGGCGGAGAGCAATCTCCGCCGTTTTTCTACACACATGAGTAGAGGAGTCTGCATTTTATAGGGTTTTTCAACGTGTTGCTTGGACGCAACACTTCATCTTAATGTTGTATTTTAGCCCGTCTTATCGTTGACTCTGCAATATATGCTCGCCATGGTAGCGCACGGGCGCCGATGCCCGATACGTAATGCACGCAATCATGGAGTTTACGATGCGTCGTCTCGCCTTGGCGGTTCTGGCCGCCGCCCTCGTCACTACCCCTGCACTCGCACAGGACAAGCTGAATACTGGCTGGTATGGCGCTCTGAGCGGCTCCTACCTCCTGCCGGAAGACACCGACGGCCCGAGCAACTCGACGCTCGAATATGACAACGGCTTCGCCATTTACGGCGCCGCCGGCTATCGCTTCCCGAACGGCTTCCGCGCCGAGGCCGAACTAGGCTATGGCAACATCGATCTGGACCGCCTGCGCGTCGGCACCACCAACGCCAAGCTGAACGGTGATGTCGACCTGTTCACCGCCACCGGCGCGGTCTATTACGACTTCGCCACCGGCAGCAGCTTCAGCCCCTATGTCGGCGCCGGCGCCGGCGTGGCGCGCCAGAAGTCCAGCACCGTGAGCGCCACCAGCGGCGGCACCACCGTGACCGTGAATGGCGACTCCTCGACCGACCTGACCGCCTTTGGCGAAGCGGGTGTCAGCATCCGCCTGTCCAGCAACCTCGACCTGGTGCCGGCCTATCGCTACCAGTGGATCGATGATGGCGAAGGCGGCTTCGACGACACCACCGCGCATGTCTTCAAGGTTGGCCTGCGCTACTGGTTCTAAGACCGCACATTCAGCGGTGACATTGCGGCGGCGAGGTTTTGGCCTCGCCGCCGTTTTCATGCTCGCCGTCATTAGGTCCGCCGAGGTCATCAAGGATGGGGCAGTCGGGGCGGTCGTCGCCGTGGCAGGCCTCGGCCAGATGCTGCAGGCTGCGCTTCATCGCCTGCAGTTCGGCGATCTTGCGCGTCAGCTCGTCGATATGCTTGAGCGCAATATCCTTCACCGCTGCCGAGGGCCGCTCATCGTCCTGCCACAGGCCAAGCAGCATGCGGATGTCGTCCAGCGCAAAACCCAGATCGCGCGCCCGGCGCACGAAGCGCAGCAGATGCACATCGCGCTCGCTGTAGACGCGATACCCGGCCTGGCTGCGGCCGGCCTCCGGCATCAGGCCGATGCTTTCGTAATAGCGGATCATCTTGGCGCTGACGCCGGACTGCCCACTGGCCTGACCGATATTCATGGCTGTGCCTCCTTCATGGTTGGCCGCCAGCGCCGCAACAGCAGGGCATTGGCCAGCACCGAGACCGAACTGAGCGCCATCGCCGCACCGGCCAGAACCGGATCGAGCAGGCCGAAGGCGGCGAGCGGAATGCCGACGATATTGTAGACGAAAGCCCAGACCAGATTCTGGCGGATGCGCGCGTCTGTGGCGCGCGCGATGCCGATGGCGTCGGCGACCAGCAGCGGATCGCCGCGCATCAGGGTGATGCCGGCCGTCTGCATCGCCGCGTCCGTTCCACTGCCCATCGCAATCCCGAGATCGCTGGCTGCCAGCGCCGGCGCATCATTGACGCCATCGCCCACCATGGCGATGTCGCCGCCAGCGGCCTGTTTCAGATCTGCCAGCGCGGCAGACTTGTCTTCGGGCAGCAGGCCGGCCCGCACCTCGTCGATGCCGAGCCGCGCCGCCACGGCCGTCGCGGCGGCAGCACTGTCGCCCGACAGCATCGCCACCCGCAGGCCCATCTGCTTCAGCCGTGCAATCGCCGCCGCAGATGTCGGCTTGGGTTCGTCGCCAAAGGCGAACAGCCCGAGCAGCTGCTTGCTGTGATCATCTGCAAGCCAGGATACCGTGCGGCCCTGGGCGGCCTGTTCCTCGGCCCGCGCGCGCAACGGCGTGGCATCGATACCATGCTCCTGCAGCAGCCTCAGATTGCCGAGCAGAAGATGCCTGCCCTCAACCGTACCGCAGATGCCGCGCCCGGCAAAATCGCGGAACGCCTGCACCGGCGGCAGCACAGCCTCGCCGGCGCGGACACGAATGGCCGTGGCCAGCGGATGCTGCGAACCGGCCTGCAGGGCAGCGGCGTATTTCAGCAACGAGGCCTCATCGCCATCCATCGCATGCAGGGCAGCAACAACGGGTTTGCCCTCGGTCAGCGTGCCGGTCTTGTCAAAGGCGACCAGCCGCAGATGGCGTGCCTGTTCCAGTGCGCCGGCATCACGGATCAGGATGCCGTGCTTTGCCGCCACACCGGTACCGACCATCAGCGCCGCCGGCGTGGCGAGGCCGAGCGCGCAGGGACAGGCGATCACCAGCACGGCGACAGCATGCAGCACGGCGGTTTCGATATTGCCGCCCGCACTGCCAACACCGCCGAGCGTGAGAGTGAGGGTGAAAGTGACCAGCGCGATGAACAGCACGACCGGCACGAAAACGCTGCTGATGCGGTCGACCAGTTGCTGCACCGGCGGCTTGGCCATCTGCGCGCTTTCGACCAGGCGCAGGATGCGCGCCAGCATGGTTTCGCCCGCGGTGGCCTCGATCCGCACTACCAGCAGGCCGTCGCGGTTGATCGTGCCGGCGCGCACCACATCGTTTGGCTGTTTGTCGACCGGCAGGGATTCGCCCGTCAGCATCGATTCATCGACACTGCCACGACCCTCAATCACGATGCCGTCTGCGGCAAAAGCCTCGCCGGCGCGCAGCACCAGCAGATCGCCCGGCTGGAGCAGCGCGGTCTCGACTGTCTCTTCTGATCCGTCGCTGCGACGACGCCGCGCCGTCGTCGGCCGCAGCCGCAGCAGCGCATGCAGAGCCGCCGCCGTCTGGCCGCGAGCGCGCGCCTCCAGCCATTTGCCGAACCGCACGAAGGCGATAATCGCCACCGAGCCTTCATAATAAAGGTGCGGCCCAGAAGCATTTCCTGCGCCGTGTTCGAGATGCGGGATGCTGGCGATCCACAGCCAGGTGCTCAGGCCCCAGGCCGCCGTGGTGCCCAGCGCCACCAGCAGATCCATATTGCCGGTACCCGCGCGCACGGCGCTCCAGCCGGCGCGGTAGAAGCGCCAGCCCAGCACGAACTGCACCGGCGTGGCGATCAGGAACTGCAGCAGCGGCGACAGCATCAGGTCGTGATGACCAGCCAGGCTGGCGACCATGCCGCCGATGAAGGGCACGGCCAGCGCGAGCGTCAGCAGCGCGAGATTGCGTTCGCGCGCCAGCGCCCTGGCCGCCACCTCGGTGCGCTGCGCGATGGCCGGCGCAGCATCGGTGGCAGGATCTTCAAAAGGGCGCGCCTCGTACCCCGCCTTGCGCAACGCCGCGATCAGCAGCGCGGGATCTACGCTGCCGAGCGGCGCGGTGACCTCCGCGCTTTCACCGGCGAGATTGACGGCAGCCGTTGCCACGCCCGGCACAGAGTTCAGTGCTTTTTCGACGCGTCCGACGCAGGAGGCGCAGCTCATGCCGGTGATGGCGAGGCGGAACCGCTCCTGCGGTACGGCATAGCCGGCTTTCTCCACCGCCTGCATCGCGGGCGCAGAGGCAGCAGCACCCTCGAACACCACATGCGCGGATTCAGCCGCCAGGTTGACGCTGGCGCTGGCCACGCCGGGCAGGGCGCGCAGCGCTTTTTCCACCCGGCCGGCGCAGGAGGCGCAGCTCATTCCAGTGATCGGCAGATCGAGGCTTTGCGAGATCGACATGATGGAGACTTTCTCAAACAGGGACCGAACCTGCAGGTAGAGATAGGGCTTCCCATCATGGGAAGGTCAAGCCCCTCTCCGAAGCTGCGGCTGCAGGCGGAGGTCTCTGTCAACCATCCGGTTGACGCCTGGAGGTTGCATAGAAACTCATCAATTCTGATTTTCGCAGCGATTCCGGGCAATTACCGAATCACAACAGGGACGGAGTCGGTTTGGCTTTGGTAGGCTCTGAGAATGGATTTCATGGCGTCTTTGCCCAGCGCGCTGACCGAGCCCAGCCGGCGGTTCCTCGCCGAATGGCATCGCTGGCGTGGCCCCGGCTGGTGTGACCTGGGTCTGGTGCCGCAGCACAGCGTGCTGAACACCGACAAGCTGGGCGAGCTGCTGATGCGCTGCCTGCTGCTGGAGATTCGTGGCCGCGATGCGATCCCGATCCGCTTCGCCGGCGCGATGATCGGCGAGATGCTGGGCACCAACCTGATGGGCCGCAACTATCTCGATCTGACCGAACCCGAGAATCGCGTCCGCCGCGCCGCGCTCCTGTTCGCCGAAGTGGCGCAACCCTGCGCCGCCGGCATCTATTACTGGCTGCGCACGCAGCAAGGTGCGGTGCTGCCGGTCGAACTGGTCTCCGCGCCACTCTGCGCCGATGGCGAGACCACGCCATCGCTGGTGCTGGCCTGCGCCACGCCGCTGATCCGCAATATCAATCAGCCCAACAGTGTCGCGCCGGACTCCTATACCGAGGGCGAAGGCCTGCGCTTCATCGATATCGGCGCCGGCCTGCCACCGGTCGGGCCCGACATCCATGTCGGCCAGCAGGTGCAGTAGCCAATGACCCTGCAGCCGCGTTCCTATCTGCATCCGCAGCTGTTGCAGCCGCTGGCGCCAAACACCGGCCACGGCGAGGCACCTGCCGTCGATGCCGAAGCCCTGATGTCGGCCGACAGCGCGCATCTTCTCGCTGCCTGGAAACGCTGGCGCAGCGCCAGTTCGGACAAGACTGGCCTGCTGCCGCATCGGCGCGACATGGACCTGGTGTCAATCGCACGTCTGATGCCGCGCCTTGTGCTGCTCGATGTCTTCAGTCCGCAGCGCATGATCTTCCGTCTCGCCGGCACTGAAATCGAAAGCATCACCGGCCTGCGCCTGACCGGCCGCGATCACATCCTGATGGCACAGCCCGACCAGCGCGCGTCGCGCAGCCGTCTGCTCTGGGGCGCGGCCACGCAGCCCTGCGGCGCACTTGCCTTCCACACCATCACCCATCCCGATAGCGGCCGGATACTCCAGATCGAAACCTTCGTGCTGCCGATCCTGCCCGATGATGCAGGATCTCCCATCCAGCTGATCGGCCTGGCCGCCGGCCTGCCGGTGCTCGAAGCCGGCTCGCATGTGACGCGCCCGCTGGAATACGCCGGCGCGACGCAGTATTTCGTCGATCTGGGCAGCGGCATTCCCGCGTGACGCTCTACCGGCGCGGTATGCCCGCGTCGATTTCGACATGGAAGCGAAGCACGCCAAGCGCCTCGGCCAGCAGGTCGATGCTGCCGGGCAGCCAGCCGCGATAGCAGCCCGTCAACAGAATGCGGTCCCGGTCGGCCGCGAGCCCGCCAGCGGCGACCCAAGGAATTCCCGTGTCGTGTTGCTGACAACGATGACACGATGGAAGCCGGCCACGCAGTTCCCCATGCCGCATGGCAGCATCGCCAGGTCGGGAAACACCACCACCAATGTGGTGAGTTCCGGCACCGACGCCAGACGCGTCGCCCGCGCGGTCATGCGAAATACGCCGAAATCTTGCGCTTGTCGTCATTGGCTGCGCGATATCGCAACGCGACGAAAGCGCCGTCGATGCGCACTACTTCGGCTTCAGCCTTGAAGCGCAGGCCGGCCCGGCGCAGATCCGCAGCGACCGTGAATTTTTCCCCCAAGCGCGGCGGGCGGTCGAACGGGCCCGCCAGCAGACCGGTGACGCTCCAGTTCTGCAGGCCATAGGCGTTACCGCTGATCTCGACACTGTCGTCCTCTCCACAGTCAAACCGTGTTTCGCGCCGGCGTTCCGATGTGCCGACATCGCCGACACGGAAGAAGCTGATCAGATCGGATAGGTCGCGGGACTGATGCGCCAGCGTCTGGGTGGCGGCGCTGGTCTGTTCGACCAGGGCACCGTTGCGCTGTGTCATTTCGTCCATCTGGCCGACGGCGGTGTTGATCTCCTGCATGGCACGGGCCTGCTCGTTACTCGCCGTGGCGATCTCGGCCACGATATCGTTGACCTGCTTCACCGCGATCAGGATTTCGTCCAGAGCTGCCCCGGTCTGGTTGACCAGCTGAACACCGGTTTTGACCTGGCTGTTGGAGGCCTGGATTAGCGTTTTGATGTCCTTGCTGGCATCGGCCGAGCGCTGGGCAAGTGCGCGGACTTCCTGAGCCACCACGGCAAAGCCCTTACCAGCCTCGCCGGCGCGGGCCGCTTCGACGCTCGCATTGAGCGCCAGCAGGTTGGTCTGGAAGGCGATCTCGTCGATCAGTCCGATAATGTCAGAAATCTTCTGCGCACTTTGTTCGATCTGCCCCATGGCAGCGACGGCTTCAGTGACCACCGCACCGCCCTTGGACGCCGTATCGCGTGCCACACTGGCTTTCTGGTTTGCAGCGCCGGCATTGGCCGCATTCTGGCGTACAGTCTCGGTGACCTCATGCATTGCAGCCGCGGTCTGCTCCAGGCTGGAGGCCTGGCTTTCGGTGCGCTGCGCCAGGTCCTGGGCGCCAGTGGCGATTTCGTTGGACGCGCTGTTCACGTTGAGCGCGGTATCGCCGATCCGGCCGGTAATCTCGCGCAGCTTATCGATGGTCGCATTGCAGTTGTCCTGCAGATGCTTGAGCTGGCCATGATAGGTGCCGGTCATCCGGTTGCCCAGATTGCCCTCCGCCATGGCGCTGAGCACCGTATCGACCTCATCCACGGCCGCAACTACCGTGCCGAGCAGGTCATTGATGCCGGCGGCGATCTCACGCATGAAGCCGCTCTTGCCGTCGAGACTGACGCGGCGGACCAGATCGCCCTGCAGCGCTGCTTCGACCAGGCTCGATACCTCGGTCTGCACGGCATGCTGCTGGGTCATGTCACGCCATTCCACGGCGGTACCCAAACGCTTGCCGGTGATGTCGAAGACTGGCACGACGGTAATGTCGAAACGCAGACCACCCACGGTCACTGTGGAGTCATAAGGCTTGTCCAGCGCCGCGATCATGCGGTGCTGCTCGGCTTGGCTGTTGTCGAACAGGTTGATCTTCTGGCCGACCATCGCCGCTGGATCGAACTGCGGTACATCCTTACGGATCTGCTGACCCGTGGCCTGAAACAGCGCCAGCGCAGCACGGTTCACAAAAACGACGTTGTGGTTGTCGTCAGCCAGCATAACACAGGCAGTGATACTGCTGAGCGTCTCGCCGGCCTGCAGGCCGCTGACGACGCGGTCGCGGATTTCCTCGGCCGCGCGCAGCGCCGAGCCGATTTCATCGCCACGCTGCTTGCCGGTGGTGTCGATATCAACCTTGCCGCCGACCAGATCGGTCAGGGCGCTGGTGACGCGGCGGATCGGCTTGGCCAGCGCATTGCCGAACCACAGACCAATCAGCACCGCCGCCACACTGGCAATCGCCAGAATCGCACCAACCTGGATGATGACCGTGTTGACGACGCTGTAAGCGACGTCAGTGGGAATCCGCACCAGGACCGACCAGCCCAGACCAGAATAGTCATAGGCGCCCTGGCTGCGGTGATAGCCGGCGACCTGCGTGATCTTCTTGCGGGCATGCACGGATTCGATACCGCCAGCCTTCCCGGCCACTGCTAGCTTTGCCGCCTCAACGCCGGCCTCGGCCAGATTGAGTTTTCCAAGTACGGCCCAGTCGCGGACGTAAGGCTGGGTTTTCAGCTTCTCGCTGTCGTAGTCAACGATCACGACTCCGCGCGGGTCGAGCACGGTGATTTCGGCATTCTCCAGACCGCTGCCGCTGAGGCTCTCGTTCGATTGCTGGATGATCTGCTCGACCAGGTCGAAGCCGGCGAAATTGACCCAGACGGCCACCGTCTTGTCATTGGCATCGGTGACCGGCGCTGCGAAGATCATGGCATAGTCGTCACCGGCATAGAGCGCGGCGAGTTCGGGATGGCGCGCCGGCTGTTCCACGACGCTGCCGGTGAAGCCGTTCTTGCCCTGCAGGAATTTTCCGTCCAGCGCGGCACGCAGCCAGGATGCATTGGCATAATTGCGCTGGTACAGCGCTTCGGTAGCCATAGCCTTGCCGGCGGCGGATTTGGAATTGACCGCCAGAACCTTGCCCTCTGGACTGACCAGCAGCATCAGCTTGTAGATGCCGTAATTCGCCATGTAGCGATTCATCGCCACCACCAGTGGATTGTTGTCGCCCGGCTTGTCCCAGTTCTGCGTCTCGGTGGCCACCGCGTTATAGCCGAAGGCCTGCACGTCGCCGTAACGCTCGAACAGGTTGCGGTCGATCACATCGTTGATGGCCTGGGCTGCCATAACGACACGACCGGTCTGAGCCTGCTTGATATCGCCGACCTCAACCCAGAGTGCCGCCGTCAGCAGCAGCAGCGGCAGCAGCGCGAAGGCGATCAGCGCGGTAACGATCTTGCCACGAATACCAAAAGTGCGCAGAGGCAGGGTCTTCGGGGTATCCATCGTTTGGCTTCCTGGTTTCCGTTTCATCGGCGCGATCCCACGGAGTTGCGCCATACATCCAGCAATCGAATATGGGAAACTCTGTTTACGTAGGGAGTTACCATTTGATAATATTATCGCCTGTTTACTGGGAAAAATTTATCCCGCCCTTACGATCAGAGGTGGTAGATTTACCTACTCCGTCCACCTCCGCCGACCCTGACGATATTTTTGACGGGCCTATACGGCCCGGCACCGTCCAAGGCGCGTCGGCGGTCCTGCGCGCCTGCGTCCCGCTGCTGCAGTTTTCGGTCCCGCGCCATGGGCGGAAGGATTTTTCGGACTTGAGATGGATCAAGGACGAGCCGGCGTCCCTGCAGGACCCTCACAAATAGCCGTGGCAGACCGGGGTGTTATCTTCAGGCTGGGCGGGGGAGGTATTTTTCGGTAACGTATCTTATGGGTGAATGATGAGACTGGATAATTCAGCCAGGTAGCAAGGGAGGCGGCTCTGAGTTCTGTATCGACGTCTGACCGGCACAGCATCCTGCTGATCGAAGATTCCATGCCCGTGCGGCAGGCGTTGCGCGCCGCGCTGGAGGCAGCTTCATACAAAGTAGCCGAAGCCCCCAATGGCGAAGATGGCCTGAACCAGGCGGCGCAGGCCGGCCTGATCGTGTTGGATCTCGGGCTGCCGGGCATCAGCGGTTTCCAGGTGCTGGAAACCCTGCGCAAGACCTCGGCCACGCCGGTGATCGTGCTGTCGGGCCACGAAGAGGTCGATGCGAAAATCCGCGCGCTCGATCTCGGCGCCGACGATTATGTCACCAAGCCTTTCGATGCCGGCGAACTGCTGGCCCGCGTGCGCGCCGCCCTGCGCCGCGCACAGGAAAACGCCGCGAAGAATGCCACCACCATCGTCACCGTCGGGCCTTTCGTGATCGACTCGCTCACCGGCGACACGCGCAAGGAAGACCGGCCGGTGCGGCTGTCGCCGATGGAAGCGCGTTTCGTGAAAATGCTGGCGCAGAAAAGCGGTCAGCCGGTCGGCACCAAGCAACTTACCATCACGCTCTGGGGCAACGACAACGCCGAGATGCGGCAGGCATTGCGCGTGCTGGCGCGCAAGGTGCGCTGCAAGCTGGAAAAGGATCCGGATGCGCCGCGCTATCTGCTCACCGAACCGCGGCTGGGCTATCGGCTGATCAATCCGGAACCCGCCGCAACCGCGCAATAGCCAGCTTCGGCGCCAGCGCCGGCGCTGCGGATTTCGCGCTGCTGCTGTGCGCGAACTGCATGGCTGCACGGTGAGTGTCGGAAATGTTGTTGCAGACCAGCGGTTTGGAGTGCGGCGGGACAAAACGCCGCGCTTCGCTTCACGGATTCGTGGGGCAGGCGATTTGCGGTACCCCTTGGCAAATCGCGAGACGATACCCATATCTTCGTCATGGCGACGGCACATAGCTGTTGCCGGCATCGGAAGATCCCCCCCTTCCAGATGCCACAATGGCGCAGAGTTTATTGCGCGAAACGCCCGGCTCGCCCCCCGACCGGGCGTTTCTTTTTTTGCCCCACTCTTAATTTGGTCCATGGCTCCGGTCCGCAAACCGGCTCTGCAGGATTGGGTTTCCTCCGCCGTCTGATAATATATGCGGCAAGATGAGGGAACATATGACCCAGCACCCCAGCATCGACCCTGCCGTGATGCAGCAGCGCAAGGCCTATTACGACAAGATCGGCAGCCGCAAGCTGGCGCCGCTGTGGGAAGTGCTGCATGCGCTGGTGATCCCGCAGCCGAAAAGCGCCTGTCAGCCGGCGCTGTGGCGCTATGACGAACTGCGCGACGACATCATGGAAGCCGGCCGGCTGATCACCGCCAAGGAAGCCGAGCGCCGCGTGCTGATTCTGGAAAATCCCGGCATGCCGGGCCAGTCGCGCATCACCACCTCGCTTTACGCGGGCCTGCAACTGATCCTGCCCGGTGAAGTCGCGCCGGCACATCGCCATACGCAGTCGGCCCTGCGCTTCATCGTCGAAGGTAACGGGGCATACACTGCGGTCGACGGCGAGAAGACCATCATGCGTGAAGGCGACTTCGTCATCACGCCGAGCTGGACCTGGCACGACCATGGCAACGACAGCGACCATCCCATGGTCTGGATGGACGGCCTGGATATTCCGCTGGTGCAGGCGCTCGACTGTTCCTTCATGGAACGCCTGCCGGAAGACAGCCAGCCGCTGGCCCGCCCGACCGGCGATGCGCTGGCGCGCTACGGCGCCGGCCTGCTGCCGGTAGATCACGAAGTGCGCACGCCGACCTCGCCGGTTTTCAACTATCCCTACAGCCGCACGCGCGAGGCGCTGGAGACCATGCGTCGCGCCGACGAATGGGACCCTTGCCATGGGTTGAAGCTGCAATATGTCAATCCGGCCACCGGCCAGAGCGCGATGCCAACCATCGGCACCTATATGCAGCTGCTGCCGAAAGGCTTTGTGGGCGAAGCGTATCGCAGTTCGGATGCCACCGTGTTCAGCGTGGTGGAGGGCAAGGGTTACACCATGATCGGTGAAGGCAGCGCCGCGGAACGCTTCGACTGGGGCCGGCGCGACACCTTCGTGATTCCGAGCTGGGTGGCGCATCGTCATCACGCACCCGATGACGATGCCGTGCTGTTCAGCTTCTCGGATCGGCCGGTGCAGAAAGTATTGGGCCTGTGGCGCGAAAGCCGCGGCAATCGTTGAGTCTCCGTTAGAAAGTATTCCGCATGGCCAAAGTCACCAAGATCGTCGAGATCGCCAATGACGATGAAGACGAAGACGATGTCTTCGGCGAGGACAGCATCGATGCGCTGACCGGGATGGCGCTGGACGAAGACGACGACCACAGCAGCCTGCGCGCGGTGGCGCGGCTGGCCAAGCTGGTCGGCAGCCTGCCGTGGTTCTCCGCCGTCGGCCGCAAGCTGACCGCGACCGAGATCAACGACGCCGAAGCCTATATCGCCGGGATCGGTTTCGCCGAGATGCAGGTGGCCGGGGTCGAGAACTGGCTGGCGGCCTCAGGCGCGGCGCAGGCGCCCGACTGGGACGACGACTGGTGGCAGGCCGAACAGCAGATGCAGAACGCGCTGCTCGAACAGGCGCTGACCCGGATCGACGAACATGATCTGGAAGTGGCGCTGACGCATGTGTCGACACGCGCCGGCGAAGTGGCGCATGAACATGCCGCCAAGATGGCGGCGCGCCAGGGCGTGACGGATCCCGCCTTGCTGAAAGTGGCGGCGGGTGCCGCGGCGACGGCGGCCTATCAGGCAGCGCTCGTGCTGGCGGCACGCGGCGCTGACGATGAGGCCGGGGACGAGGCCGAGGAGGAGCATCCCTTCGCCATCAAGTTCCGCCTCTTCGAGGCCGGACGTTTACCGCTCGGCGCGACCGGCAGCACGTTCAATTTGTTTTAAACGATCCGTTCAACAACATTGTCATGCCCGGGCTTGTCCCGGGTATCCACGTCTTGCTTTGAGCAACGGCAACAAAAGCGTGGATGGCCGGAACACGTCCGGCCATGACAGTTAAGGGCGAAGCAAGCGATTGCTCACTCCTCGTCGCGGATTTCCTTGCGGCGACCGTAGAGGAAAACGCCGACAACAATTCCGCCCAGCACCAGGCTGAAGGCGACGCCAAGGATCAGAGGCCAGGTCGCAGCGGGATCGAAATCGACGCCCATGCCATTCCAGAAATCGAACGCCTTGAAGATCGCACCGACCAGCGCGCCGACGAGGGCAGCGGTGATGACGAAGGCGAAAATCTTGTCCGAGCGGCTGTGTTTCTGCGACGTGGTCATGGCGGGCATGAGTATGCTCCTTTTATGCGCTCACGAAACACCAGATTGCGCCCTGCAGGCAATTGGCGTGGAATGTGACGAATGGCCGCGCCCTGCCTGCGGCATTCTGCCATAGTGCCCTGCAACAAAAGCCTGGAGGAAAACCGCAATGCCAAGCCGCGAAACCGTGGAAGCCTTTGTCGCCATGGTGGAATCCAACCAGCATGACCGCGCCATCGCCGAATTCTATGCCGAAGACGCGACGATGCAGGAGAACCTGAACGCCCCTCCGCGCCAGGGCCGCGACACGCTGGTGGCGCATGAACGCGCCGTGCTGGCGCGGGCCAAGACAGTGGAGACCGAATGCGTACGCCCGGTGCTGATCGCGGGCGACACCGTGGTGATCCACTGGATTTTCCGCTTCGAGTTCAAGGACGGCAGCAAACGCCGCATCGAGGAACTGGCGCATCAGACCTGGAAAGGCGACAAGGTCTGGCGCGAACGCTTCTACTACGACCCGGCGCAGATGAAGGCGGAGGCGTCTTGATCGTCGCCCTCGGGCTTGACCCGAGGGCCTTTCACCGTCCTGCATGAGGTCCTCGGGTCAAGCCCGAGGACGACGATAACCGTGATCACTTCACCCACACCCTGTGCTTCTTGTGCCAGGCTTCCAGCGATAGCTTCGGATACAACTCATAGCGCTCGTCCGCCTTGCCGATCTGTGGCTTCACCCAGCTGGCCTTGTAGCGCAGCATGAGATGCACCTTGGCTTTCGGCTTGGGCAGGTCGGTGTCGATGGCAGACGCAAAGGGATGGATCAGCTCCGGCCAGCGCGGGTCGAACAGCCACAACGCCGTGCCGCAGTGTTTGCAGAAATTGCGCTCGCCTGAACTGGTCTCGCAATTCTCGCCATCGTCGTCGCAGATTTCAGCGCGATAGACACCGATGCTGCGTTTTCCTTTTTTGATGTTCAGGCTTTTCGACTGACTACCGAGATTGATGGCGAAACCGCCACCGCCCGCGGTTTTCCGGCAGATCGTGCAATAGCAAAGCTGATAGGGCACCGGCGTATGGCTGTCGAGTTCAAACACGACGGCGCCGCAGCGGCAGGACCCTTCGAGATGCATCGGCATGGCAGTGACCCGGTGTTGTTTGGCTGCAACAGAAACGACGCAGATTGCATCGTAGCAATTCTGCGGTAGTCAGACCGCGCCGCTGGCTTTATATATCCCTCGCCCGTCCATTTCCGTGGACCGGCCGGCCGGCGCCTTCACCCCAAATCATATATCCACGTCCCAGTTCCGGGGCGCGCCTCTCCTTTTGCAGTTCAAAGGCAGTCTTTCCATGACCACTCAGACCCATTCCCCCCAGTCCGCCGGCACGCATTTCCTGCGCAACGCCCTGATCCTCGGCCTGCTGACGGCCATAGGCCCTTTCGCCATCGATATGTATCTGCCCTCGCTGCCATTCATCGGCAGCAGCCTGCAGGCCGACCCCGACAAGGTGCTGATGAGCCTGACGGCCTTCTTCATCACCTTCGCGCTCGGCCAGCTGATTTTCGGCCCGATCTCCGACCTGTTTGGCCGGCGGCTGCCACTGTATTTCGGCGTGGCCCTGTTCATCGGCGCCAGCGTGGGCTGCGCCCTGGCCGAAAATGTTGAGACGCTGATCGCCTTCCGGCTGCTGCAGGGCCTCGGCGGCGCGGCTGGCATCGTGATTCCGCGCGCCATCGTGCGCGACCTGCATCGCGGCGTCGAAGAAGCGAAACTTCTCGGCCTGCTGATGCTGGTCTTCAGCGTCTCGCCCCTGCTGGCGCCGCTGTTCGGCAGCGTGATCATCGAAGCGCTGGGCTGGCGCACGGTCTTCTGGTTCGTTGCCGGCATTGCCGTGCTGGCCGGTATCCTTGGTTTGCTGCTGGTGCCGGAGACGCGTTCGACGGCACAGCGCGCCGAGACCAGCGTCGGCGGCATGATCCGCACCTGCGGCCAGCTCTTCACCGACAGGACCTTCATGGGCCTGACCTTGGCGGGCAGCTTCGCGATCTGCGGCTTCTTCGTCTTCCTGGCCAATGCGCCCTTCGTGATGATGGGGCAGTATGGTCTGTCGCCGATCGGCTTCAGCATCACCTTCTCGCTGAATGCCGCCGCCTTCTTCTTCGCCGCGCAGTTCTGCGGCAAGCTCGGCGCGCGCTTCGGCCTGCGGGCGCTGGTGATGCCGTCGATCTACGGCTTCACCGCCGCGATGCTGCTGGCCTTCGGGCTGAACGTCCTGGGCTTCGATAACCTGTATCTCACCATGGCTTTGCTGCTGCTCGGCTATGGCTGCCTCGGCTTCCTGCTGCCCACCTCGTCGGTGCTGGCACTGGACTCCTATGGCGAGGCGGCCGGCATGGCGGCCTCGCTGATGGCGACGCTCCAGCTGGCCATCGGCGCGGCGGTGATCGGGGTGAGCGGCGGCTTCATCAACGGCAATGGCACGGCGATGACCGGCGGGATCGCGCTCTGCGCCGTGGCAACGCTGGCGGTGGCACTGCTGACGCTGCGCGGCAGTAACAAGCAGGCCGTACCTGCCGAGTAAACGACAGCGTCTGGAAGTGCGGACGGGACTGGGCTAGAAAAGCGGCATGGTAAAAGCACCCGCAAAAAAGGCTCCGGCCCGTCCGATCACCCTGGCGACCTGGAACATCAACTCGGTCCGCGCCCGGCTCGACCTGATGGCCGGTTTCCTGTCCGAGCATAATCCCGACATCCTCTGCCTGCAGGAAACCAAGGTGAAGGATGTCGATTTTCCGCATGAGCTGTTCGAGCAGCGCGGCTATACGCATCGGCTGATCCATGGCCAGCCCGGCTATAACGGCGTGGCGATCTTTGCCAAGACCGCGATCACGCTGAAGGAAAAGCTGAACCTGGCCGGCCGCGACGACCGCCGCCATATCGCCGCCGAACTGGCCGATGGCACCATCCTTCACAACTATTATGTGCCCGCTGGCGGCGATGTTCCCGATCCGAAAGTGAACGACAAGTTCCAGCACAAGCTCGATGTGCTGGACGGCATGACCAAATGGTCGGCCGGCCTGAAGAAGAAGGGCGGCAAGGAAATTCTGGTCGGCGACCTCAACATCGCGCCGCTGGAAACCGATGTCTGGTCGCATAAGCAGCTGCTCAAGATCGTCAGCCATACGCCCATCGAGACCGAGGGCATGCTGAAGATGCAGGCGGCGCGCGGCTGGGTCGATGCCGTGCGCCATTTCGTGCCGCCGTCTGAGAAAATCTACAGCTGGTGGAGCTATCGCTCGCCCGACTGGGCCACGGCCGACAAGGGCCGCCGGCTCGACCATGTCTGGGTCAGTCCGCAGCTGCAGGACAGTCTGCAGGGCGTCAAGATCGTGAAAGACATGCGCGGTCGCGACAAGGCATCCGACCACGTGCCGATCATCGTGACCTTGAAGCTGGGGTGAGGCTCAAGTAAAGGCCCTCACCCCGACCCTCTCCCGCAAGCGG
>JAGXRD010000120.1 GCA_018336035.1 Alphaproteobacteria bacterium
CCCGCGAGCGCCTGCAGCTGGCGGTAGACGCCGCTGGTCTTGCGCTTTGGGACTTCCGGGAGCCCTTCAGGGACGTCTACCTCACCGCCAGATGGGGCGAACTGCTGGGCGATATCGCAATGGAGGGGTACTGGGACATCCGGATGGTGGCGTCCAGAGTCCATCCTGAGGATCTTGCTCGGGTCCGCGCTGAGTTGAGACGTGTACTCAAGGGCGAGGTGGAGCGCGGCTCGGTGCGTTATCGCTTTCGTGTGCGGGACGGTCACTGGATCTGGCTGGAGACCCATGGTCGGGTAACCGAACGGGCCATTGATGGCCGTGCAACCCGCCTCATGGGTACGCATGCAGACGTGACGGAACGCGCAGCCGTAGAGGCCCGGGCCCAGGAGGCCAAGCTTCTGGCCGAGCAGAGCAGCCGTGCCAAGAGTGAGTTTCTGGCCAATATGAGCCATGAAGTCAGGACACCGCTCAACGCCATCATGGGACTCAACCGCCTGTTGCTGGACAGCCGGATCGACGATGAGCAGCGGCACTGGCTGGGTCTGGTGAGCGAGTCAGCCGATGCCCTGTTGGCCATCCTGAACGACGTGCTCGATCTGTCCCGGATTGAGGCCGGCAAGCTGTCTCTCGACCCCGTAGCTGTCGATCTGAAGGCGCTTTTACGCAGCGTCTTCAATACATATGCAGGGCAGACCGACAAGAAACGCCTGCAGTGGCAGCTCTCCCTGGATCCTGCTGTGCCGGATTGGCTGCTGGTCGACCCCCTACGCCTGCGTCAAATCCTGAACAACCTGCTGTCCAACGCACAGAAGTTCACCGATGCCGGCGGACAGGTTGGTTTGTTCGTCGATACGGCGGAGGAACAGGGCCAAGCGCTTGTCCGTATCCGGGTTACGGACTCTGGGGTCGGTATCGAACGAGACAAGCAGGCATCCATCTTCGAGGCCTTTGTGCAGGCTGACGCTTCCACCGCGCGCCGCTTCGGGGGCAGTGGGCTGGGCTTGGCTATTTGCGCCCGGCTGGTCAAGATGATGGGTGGATCCATCGCGGTTACCAGCGAGCCAGGGCGTGGCAGCTGCTTTGAAGTCTGTCTGCCTGTGCGTATTCCTGTCGGATCCGCCAACCAGTCAGCACAGGGTGTGCGGTCCACATCCGCAGCAGACGATGAGCCGTGGGAGGGCGTTTTTCCCGGCCTCTCCGTGCTCCTGGTCGAAGACAATTCCACTAATCTGTTGTTCATGCAGAAGCTGCTGCAGCGAATGGGTTGTGTCGTCTCGGCGGCGCAGGATGGCGAGTCAGCCATCAGCGAATGGCAAAAGCACCGGCCTGACCTGATCCTGATGGATGTGCAGATGCCCGGCATCAACGGCTTCACCGCCACTGCCAGAATTCGTGAGATCGAACGGCGCGAATCCAAACCACCTGTGCCCATCATTGCCTTGACCGCGAACGCGATGCTGGGGGACCGTGAGGCGTGTCTGAGCGCTGACATGGAAGGCTACGTAGCCAAACCTGTTCAGGTAACCCAGCTCGTTCACGTGATGAGGCGTGCGCTCCAACCTGCTGGTGGCATCGCCCCGGACACCAAAGCCGTTGCAGTGGCTCCATCAGGGCCGGACGCAAACCACCCGCTGGTTGCTGACCGTGAGCCCAGTCCCGTGGTGGCAATGCACACAAAACTTGGCCTGAGCGAAGAGGAGATGCGCGAGCTGGCAGAGGGCCTCGTGACAGACCTTGATGACCGTATCCGCCTCCTCCTTCAGGCCGGTCAGGAACGCGACGGAAAGTCCGCAGGTCGCCAGATTCATCTGCTGATCGGCTCTCTGCAGTTCATGCAGGCGGACCGTGCCACCCGGATTGCCAAGGGGCTTGATATGGCTCAGCGCGCTAACGAGTGGGGTCTCTTTAGCCGTGCGCTTCCGCTGCTTCGCGACGAGCTGGTTGGTCTTCGGGCTGCAATGGTCCGTTACCTGGCCTAGAGCTGCCCGAGTGACTATTGCGGCGCGGGTCTGCAGTTTCGGACCGTCTTCATTCCTGGAGCGGTGTGCCTACCCAATGGATGGTTGATCTCTGGTTGCATGTTTCTTCGCCCGGTGGCTGCTCTGCCATAGACGGGCCCTGGACCAGATGATGGCAGCCAGTTCTGACTGGGTCTTGCGGACCCGGATCCCGCAAGAATCCCGCCGTTTTTTATGTGCGACAAGTACGCGACAAATCGGCAAAATCGGTCTGCAGACCGCATGAAGTCTAGGGTGGGCTGCGAGTTCGAATCCCGCCACGCCGACCATTTATTTAAAAGCCCGTTGCTCGTAGGAGCAGCGGGCTTTTTCGTTTTTGTCCCCAGCCGTCACGCCGATGTCACGCTCATCGACAATAATTCAGCATTCATTGAAGTATTGGAGCATTCATGACACGCATCGGCATCAACGGCATGGGGCGGATCGGGCGGCTGGCGCTGCGGGCAGCGATGGGGGCGGCGGAGCGGCCGCTCGACGATCCGCGGGCCGGCAATCGGCTGGAGGTGGTGGCGGTCAACGAGATCAAGGGCGGTGCGGCCGCCACGGCGCACCTGCTGGCGTTCGATTCGGTGCAGGGCAAGTGGCGTGCCGACATCGCTGCCGAGGGTACGGATGCGATCCGCATCGATGACCGCCGCATCGCCTTCAGCGAGCATGCCCGCCCGGCCGACATTCCCTGGGGCGACCTGGGCGTGGGCCTGGTGCTGGAGTGCACCGGCAAGTTCCTCACGCCGGAGACGATCCAGGGTCATCTGGATCGCGGTGCGAAGCGGGTCATCGTGGCGGCGCCGGTGAAGGTGGGGGGCGTGCTCAACATCGTGGTGGGCATCAACCACACGCTGTACGACCCGGCGCAGCACCGCATCGTCACGGCGGCGAGCTGCACCACCAACTGCCTGGCCCCGGTGGTGAAGGTGGTGCACGAGCAGATCGGCATCCGCCACGGCCAGATCACCACCATCCACGACCCGACCAACACCAACCTGGTGGTGGACGCCCCGCACAAAGACCTGCGCCGCGCCCGCAGCGCCATGATGAGCCTGGCCCCCACGACCACTGGCAGCGCCACCGCCATTGCGCTGATCTACCCCGAGCTCAAGGGCAAGCTCAACGGCCATGCGGTGCGGGCGCCGGTGCTCAATGCCTCGCTGACCGACTGCGTGTTCGAGCTGCAGCGCGAGACCACCGCCGAGGAGGTGAATGCGCTGTTCAAGGCCGCCTCAGAGACCTACCTCGCCGGCATCCTGGGCTACGAGGAGCGCCCGCTGGTGAGCGCCGATTACGCCCGCGACACCCGCAGCTCCATCGTCGATGCGCTCTCGACCCTGGTCACCGACGGCACGCTGCTGAAGGTTTATGCCTGGTACGACAACGAGATGGGCTACGCCTGCCGCATGGTGGATCTGGCCTGCCATATGGAACAGGTGGGCATCTGACCATGCAGAACGCCGCCCGCAACTACGCCATCGTCACCGCCGCGTACTGGGGCTTCACCCTCACCGACGGTGCGCTGCGCATGCTGGTGCTGCTGCACTTCTACCAGCTCGGTTATTCGCCGTTCACGCTGGCCTTCCTGTTCCTGCTGTACGAGGCGGCCGGCGTGCTGGCCAACCTGATCGGGGGCTGGCTGGCCACGCGTTACGGCATCACCCGCATGCTGACCGTGGGGTTGAGCACGCAGATCGTGGGCTTCGGG
>JAGXRD010000121.1 GCA_018336035.1 Alphaproteobacteria bacterium
CAAAAAAATGTCCCGTTCGGCGACTTATGCTTCTTTTTTTTTTATAAAAAAAGTGGAAAGATGACATTTCTGGTGTGTGTACCACCCGCCCCGGGGGGTCTTCCCCCTTGCTTTTCCGGTCTTTTTGCCATGTCAGTGACGCAGTTTGCGTGAAAAACCGGAAGCATTTTGACCGTTTTCCGAAAAACCGCTCCCCCCAAACACTGTCTGACGCTAACATGCAGACCACTATGGGCCATGCGTCACGAAATTCGTCCCGAAAACGCTCGCCCAGCACGCGGCAGAAGCGCACCGCACCGCCCAACCCCGTCGCCAAACGCCGCCGCAAGCCGCTGTCTGCCGAGATTTTGAGAAAATTAGACCATTTTAAACGCAAGTGCCGCGTTCCTCTCCGAGTTTTCTGCACATTCAACGACATTCCGTACACCGCGGCTTATTATCACTTGAATCACAGCTCCGCGGCCGATCGTGAGCGCCGGAACGCGAAAATCATCAAGATTGTCAAGCGGATGAGCAAGAAAACGCGCGTAAAATTCCAAAGTGTGCGGATTTCGGCAGCGGACGTCATCGAGAAACTTGGTGATGAAGCGGGGGGCCTCACAACTAGTCAAGTCAACCGCATCATCAAGCAGGCGCTGACATCGCGCCCCAAACGGCAGCGAATGACTGGGCAACCGAACGCCGCATCAACTCCAGATCAAATGCGCTCGATTTGCGCACAACAAGTCCACTTTTGATAGATGTTCTCCATAGAATTCATGTTGCTTTTCGCTGTCTATTCTTCGGTTCGGCGCGCTTCGCGCGCCTCACCAATTGAAACTACCTTCAGTCGCCCCTGAACCTCTCGATTTCACCTTAAAGTACAAGAATGGTGTCCATGTTCGTGATGGGGCGCATTGCCCAGCTGAAGATCGACATCCCTCATCTGACGGTGCGCCAGTTGGCGGCGAAGATGAAGGTTTCGAAGTACGCGGTCGAAAAGGCACTCGCCTATCGTGGTGGGCCTGCGAAGAAAAGCCGGGCGAAGCGCGCAGTCCCTGATTCTATCAAGCAGCGCCGAAAGTTCGTGTACAACATCAGTCAACGAACGCAGATGATCAAGGGGCGCAAGTACCCACGTTTCTGCAGCGCATCGGCGATTGCAGCGCAGTTACACTTGGAGCACAAGATCAATGCCACCAGCAACACTGTTTACCGTGATCTCCGCGCAGTCGGGGCCAGGTGCTACATCCGCCGCAAAGTTCCCACACGCGATCCCGACGTCCACCGGAAGCGCCTTGCTTTCGCCAAGAAGATCAGGAAGGCCGACGTCCGCCGTCACATCTTCTCCGACGAGCACGTCGAATCGGCGAATGACTACTCATCGCGGATCTTCTACGCCAAGAGTCCCAAAGATGTGCCGCCGCGGAGCCGCGACAAGAACTGGAACGTGCCCTCCGTCATGATTTGGGGAGCCATCGGCTACAACTTCAAGAGCAGCTTGGTCCTGTTCCCAAAGCTTGACGCGGATGAGGACGGGAAGGTCAAAGGTTGGCGACTCACCGGTGAGCGCTATCGGCGTATGGTGCTTCCTAGTCTTCTCGGCGACCTACATGCAACGAAGAAGCCTCTCACATCGTGGACGTTCATGCAGGATGGAGCCAAGTGCCACACTGCTAAGGCGACCAAGGACTACCTGGACAGGAAGGGGCTTCAAATGCTGCCCAACTGGCCGCCGCACAGCCCTGACTTGAACCCCATCGAGAACCTGTGGAAATCTCTCAAGGAACGAGTGGCGGCACGTCACACCCCCACGACGCAGGACGAACTGGTTGCAGCAGTGCAGCATGAGTGGGACGAGCTAACGCTCGAAGAAGTCAACAAGTACATCGACGGGTTCTGGAACAAGATCGTGCGGTGCCGTGAGAATGGTGGAAAGTGCTAGTTGTACGTCAAATTTTTTTTGTACCACCGAGCAGTTGATGCAAATGCACGAGCTGTTGTGGACATTGGTCCTCTGCAGGTACTTTCCAGTCAAAATACAAAAAAATGTCCCGTTCGGCGACTTATGCTTCTTTTTTTTTTATAAAAAAAGTGGAAAGATGACATTTCTGGTGTGTGTACCACCCGCCCCGGGGGGTCTTCCCCCTTGCTTTTCCGGTCTTTTTGCCATGTCAGTGACGCAGTTTGCGTGAAAAACCGGAAGCATTTTGACCGTTTTCCGAAAAACCGCTCCCCCCAAACACTGTCTGACGCTAACATGCAGACCACTATGGGCCATGCGTCACGAAATTCGTCCCGAAAACGCTCGCCCAGCACGCGGCAGAAGCGCACCGCACCGCCCAACCCCGTCGCCAAACGCCGCCGCAAGCCGCTGTCTGCCGAGATTTTGAGAAAATTAGACCATTTTAAACGCAAGTGCCGCGTTCCTCTCCGAGTTTTCTGCACATTCAACGACATTCCGTACACCGCGGCTTATTATCACTTGAATCACAGCTCCGCGGCCGATCGTGAGCGCCGGAACGCGAAAATCATCAAGATTGTCAAGCGGATGAGCAAGAAAACGCGCGTAAAATTCCAAAGTGTGCGGATTTCGGCAGCGGACGTCATCGAGAAACTTGGTGATGAAGCGGGGGGCCTCACAACTCGTCAAGTCAACCGCATCATCAAGCAGGCGCTGACATCGCGCCCCCAACGGCAGCGAATGACTGGGCAACCGAACGCCGCATCAACCCCAGATCAAATGCGCTCGATTTGCGCACAACAAGTCCACTTTTGATAGATGTTCTCCATAGAATTCATGTTGCTTTTCGCTGTCTATTCTTCGGTTCGGCGCGCTTCGCGCGCCTCACCAATTGAAACTACCTTCAGTCGCCCCTGAACCTCTCGATTTCACCTTAAAGTACAAGAATGGTGTCCATGTTCGTGATGGGGCGCATTGCCCAGCTGAAGATCGACATCCCTCATCTGACGGTGCGCCAGTTGGCGGCGAAGATGAAGGTTTCGAAGTACGCGGTCGAAAAGGCACTCGCCTATCGTGGTGGGCCTGCGAAGAAAAGCCGGGCGAAGCGCGCAGTCCCTGATCCTATCAAGCAGCGCCGAAAGTTCGTGTACAACATCAGTCAGCGAATGCAGATGATCAAGGGGCG
>JAGXRD010000122.1 GCA_018336035.1 Alphaproteobacteria bacterium
ACAGTGCCAGACTCTATGAATTCGCCCGGCTGCGGTGTCGCAGCCAGGCAACCCTTTATGCCTGACGACCATAGCGAGGTGGTACCACTCCTTCCCATCCCGAACAGGACAGTGAAACGCCTTTGCGCCGATGATAGTGCGGATTCCCGTGTGAAAGTAGGTCATCGTCAGGCTACTAACAGCACCCACACCCCCAACGTCTCACGATGTTGGGGGTTTGGTCTTTGTGGAGAGCCCTTTTTGATTCAAACAGGGGTTAGTGGTCGTATACATAGCCACCTGCCACCCGCGCAGCGCCGGACGCAACAAGCCGTTCCAGCAACTGAGGCAACGACAAATCGGCAGCGACACTGTTGGATTGCACGACGGTAAAGTAGTCAGTCGACCTGAACCAGTGGTCCAGATCTTCCAGCGAACATTGCTGGCATTCAAGCAGTCGGAATTTCACGAGAACCTTGGCGGCGTATTCGCGGTGACGGTCGGGTTCGGTCTGAAACTGCTTTAACCGCGCCCGTGCACGTGACAAGGCGGCGCTCACATCGGTGAACGGTGTTCCGTGACCAGGGATCACGATTCGAGGAGTCAGCTTCTCGATAAGGTCGAGTGTTGATGCGACCTCTTCAAAAGCGTGCGCTCCTTCGAGTTCTGGAAACACCACGCCGAAACCGTTTTGCCACAGCGCATCGCCCGATATCAACACTCTGTGGTCAGGCTGGTAGAGCAAGACCGCATGAGGGTCATGACCCGGCGCCGCGTGGATCTGCCAAGGGCTGCCACCGAGGCACACCTCCGTGTCGGGTTGAAGCAGTTCTTGAAAAGAGAACCGACTGCATTGCTGGCCGGTGGGCTGATACGTCAGCTTCACCTCATCCCACACGGCAACGGCGCCGGCTTGACCCGGCGGTATCGAAACGCGTGCTTCAGGAAAGGCGACCTGCAGGGCAGCATTTCCACCGCAATGGTCGCTGTGCAGATGGGTGTTCAGGATGGCATTCAATGAGCGTTGGCCCACTGTCGCCCTGACAAGCTCCACGGTCTGCCCCGCATGGGTGCTGTAACCGGTATCGACCACCCACGCACTGTCTTGGCCGTTGATGACTGTCGAATTGGAGGATAACCAACCTCTCTCAAGAACCGTCAGGCCAAGGGCGTCAAATGTTTCAGTCATGCAGCAAGTGAAGTTGTCTTGATGGCCGTTCGAGGACGGTGTCATATCCAGATTGCAGTCAGACGGGCTGCCGTGGCGTCGCCAGGGCTGTCGTACAGCTGCTCCAGCCAACCCGTCTCTCGATCATGAATGGCGTTCATCAACACCGACGGGTCGCGCATGGAGGAGAAAGCATCGAAACCGGTTTCGAGAAAGGATTGAAGCGCGTCCAGGCCGGCAGCGCGCGCCGGGCCTCGCATGAGTCGGAAGCCGGTGCGTATGCCCCGCTTCCTGGCGAGCACCTGCAGTTCGCTCCCGATCTCGGATACCACCATCAGTTGCCGTTCCCGGTCGTTTCGGGTGCCTGTCCGCAACCAGGCGGCCAGGTACCGTGCCCCGAGCGACGATGAATCGCCGGTGTCTTGCCAGACCAGGGCCATGTGGTGGTCGAGTTGTTCGGTCAGGCTGTGCAGCTCGGTCAGCTTGACCGCCAGTTCTGCCACAGCCTCGGGAAACAAGGTTTCAATGCCGCCGGCGATGCGGGAAAACTGTTGGTCTCTCGAGGTGAAATCGCGCACGCCGTACAGTTCATCGAGGAAGAAGCGTGCCGCCAACGCATACTCGGGGCTGTCCAGAAAGTCCCGATACGTGTGGCGAAACCTGAGTGCCTGCAGGCGCTTGATGATCAGCACAGCATCGGCGATGCCCGCGCCTGAAGAGGCTGCGCGAAGCGACTCGACGCCAGCAAGGTGCCGCCGTATGCGGTCCGCTGGACCCAGACTGGAAGGAAGACAAGTGCGATCAACGCTCACCGGCTGGAGCATACCGACATGAGCAAGGTTGGGGCGATCGGTGCTGTCACCGTGGTTGTCTCCTTGGCAACGGCGGCTGCCGCCTTCAGCGTACTTCAACGGGACCATCCGGCCGTCGCCTGGGCGGCGTTGTTGTCGGTCATCTGGCTTCCTGGGCTGGTCATGGCCGTCGGAACCCTCGTGGCCGCTGCGGTGGTCAAGCGTCGGCAACCCGCCGACTCGGCGACGACCCTGGAATGGGGGGGGGCGTTTTTCAGGGAGTGGCTGGCCTATCTGGTGGTATTTGTCTGGCGGCAGCCGTTTCGTTGGCGGGCCCATCCGGATCCGGTGGTGACTGTCCCGACGCCGACGGTGGTGCTGGTCCACGGTTACGTGTGCAACCGGGGTTTCTGGCACCCGTGGATGCGGGCGCTGAAACAGAGGGGGTGGACATGGCGCGCGATCAGCCTGGAGCCGGTGCTGGGCGACATCGACGAGATGGTCGACCGACTGGACCCGGTGTTGCAGCAGGCCTTTTCTGCCGGAGCGCCAGTGGCGATCGTCGCGCACAGCATGGGCGGGCTGGTCACCCGGGCCTGGCTGGCCAGACAGCCGCGGTGGCCGGACGGTCTGTCGGCTTGCGTGACCATCGGATCGCCCCACCGCGGCACCTGGGTGGCCCGCCTGGCCGGGAGTGTGGCCGGCCGGCAGATGCGGGAGGACAGTCCCTGGATCGCGGCCTTGTCGTCGTCAGAGCCGGCGGACAGGTTCGGCCGTTTTCTTTGCTGGCGCTCCCTGACCGACCATGTGGTCTATCCCCCCGACAACGCCAGCCTGCCGGGCGCCACCAATCGGGTCGTGCGGTGCGCCGGTCATGTCGATCTGGCTTTTCAGCCCGCGGTGATGACCGAGTCGCTGGATTGGGTGGCGTCGGCGTTCAGTTCCTCAGAGGCCCGGACCCGGTCGTAGATGGGGCCGAAGTCGGCCGCCGTCAGGTCGAACAGCTGGTCGAAGCTGTCGATGACGAAGTAGGTGGCTTGGTAATCGTCGATCCGGTAGCGGGTCCGCATGCACCGCTCCAGGTCGAGCATGATGCGCCGGGCCCGTGGGTCGACAACGCTGTACACCAGCTCGCCCGCAGAGCTCAGGATGCCGGCGCCGTAGGCCCGGATGCCATCGGCTTGCCGGATCAGGCCGAACTCGATGGTGTACCAGTACAGCCGGGACAACAGCTCACCCGCGCCGAGTTGGTGGGCCCGCAGCCCACCCTGGCCATAGCGTTGCACATAGTCGGCGAACACCGGATCGAACAGCAGGGGCACATGACCGAACAGGTCATGGAAGACGTCGGGCTCGACGATGTAATCGAACTCTTCCGGTGTCCGTATCCAGTCGGTCACTGGAAACCGGCGGTCGGCCAGCAGCTGGAAAAACGCCTGCTCCGGAATCAGGCCCGGGACTGCCACGATTTCCCAGCCGGTGGCCGCGCGAAGACGCCGGTTGACGTCGTCGAAGCGCGGTATGCCATCGGCAGCGCCCAGTGACGGCAGCGCCCGCACAAAGGCATCTGCTGCGTGGCCGGGCAGCAGCGCCGACTGCCGCGCCAGCAGGCGGCGAAAGGTGTCGTGGTCCTGAGGGGTGTACCGGACCCAGTTCTGGTCGCAGGTGTAATCGCTGGCGGCGCGGCTGTAGTCGCCCCGGGGCGGGCGGGTGCTGGCGCCATACACGACAGGTTCGACAGCCATCGCGTGGTCCTCAGGTGTTCAGGACACCACGGCGCATCTGGTCGAGTTCCATGGTCTCGAAGAGCGCCTTGAAGTTGCCCTCGCCGAAGCCCTGGTTGCCCTTGCGCTGGATGAACTCGAAAAAGATCGGGCCCAGCTGGTTCTCGCTGAAGATCTGCAGCAGGAGCTCGTCCGGGCTGCCGTCGACCAGGATGTTGCGCTGCCGAAGCGCGTCGATGTCTTCCTGCAGTCCCGGGATCCGCTTGGGCAGCAGCTCGTAATAGGTGTCGCTCGTGTCGAGCAACCGGACGCCGGCCATCTGCAACGCATCGACCGTCTGGAACAGGTTGGTCGACCCCATGGCGATGTGCTGGATGCCCTCTCCCTGATAGCGGTCGAGGTACTCCTGGATCTGCCCCGCCTTTTCGTTGCCTTCCTCGTTGATGGGAATGCGGATCTTGCCGCACGGGCTGGTCATGGCTTTGCTCTTGACGCCGGTGGCCTGTCCCTCGATGTCGAAGTAACGCACCTCACGGAAATTGAACAAGCGCTCGTAGAAGCCCGCCCATTCGGCCATGCGACCGCGGTGCACGTTGTGGGTCAGGTGGTCGATGTAGGTCAGCCCGTGGCCGGGTGGGTTGAGCTGCTCCCCCGAGCCCGGCTCCAGCGGTTCGAAGTCGACGTCGAAAAAGCCGATGTTGCCGATGTCGCCGGTGCGGGCACCGTTCTTGCCGCGCCAGCGGTCGATGAAATAGATGATGGAGTCGCCGATGCCCTTGATGGCCGGGATGTTCAGCTCGCCCGGCCCCGCCTGGCCGGCATAAGCCCAGGCGCCAAGCGAAATGGCCCGTTCGTGGGCGGATTTGGCGTCCTGCACCCGGAAGGCGATGGCGCACACGCTGGGTCCGTGCAGGCGGGCGAACCGCTGCGCGAAGCTGTCCGGCTCTGCGTTGATGATGAAGTTGATCTCGCCCTGGCGGTACAGGGTGACCGCCTTGTGGCGGTGGCGTGCCACGGCCCGGAAGCCCATGCGCTCGAACAATGCGCCCATGGCAGCCGGGTCCGGGGCAGCGTATTCGATGAATTCGAAGCCGTCCGTGCCCATGGGGTTGTCCCAGGCGGTCGTCTGCGGGTGCGGGTCGGGGCGTGCGTTCATGGCGTCTCCATTGATGGGTCGGTGCACTGTAGGCGCCGATCCGCACACGAATGCGGCGTTCTCTGCCATGATTCACCAAGTTGACGCAAGAAAGTTGCAAATCGATGAATCAGGACGCACTCGACAAGCTGGACCGGAGCATCCTGCGCATGCTCCAGCAGGATGGGCGTGCCACCTTCGACCAGATCGCTGAATCGGTCGGCCTTTCACCGAGCGCGGTGCTGCGGCGGGTGCGGCGGCTCGAGGACGCCGGCGTGATCGCCCGCTATGTCGCCCTGGTCCAGCCGGAGGCCGTAGGGCTTGGTCTCACCGCCTATGTGAACGTCCGCCTGGAGAAGCACGCGGGCGGCGCCAAGCGCAATCCCATGGACGAGTTCAGAGCCAGCGTCATGGCCTGGCCCGAGGTGGTTGAATGCGCGGCCCTGACCGGCGAGATGGATTTCCAGTTGCGCCTGGTGGTGGCCGACATGCCGGCCTATGCCCGGTTCATGATGGAAACGCTGCTCAAACACCCCAGCGTGCAGGACTGCAAGACCAGTTTTGTGATGGAGCGGGTGAAAAGCACCACAGCCCTGCCTCTTTGAGGGTCTGCCGGTCCGTGCGACATTCCCGCAGACTGGAGAGCCGACTCCGCTTTTCATCCGGGAAAACCCGTACATTCCGTCCATGAACCCGCGTCCGTCATCCCCGCGAACCTCTTCGGTGGTGCCCATCCGGTCGTTGTCGCGCGACCATGTGCCGAGCATCGAACAGCACCTGCTGGCGCTGGAGCCGCACGACCGTTACCTCCGGTTCGGTTACGCGGCCAACGACGAGCAGATCCGGCGCTATGTGGCCCAGCTGAACTTCGAGCGCGACGAACTGTTCGGCATCTTCAACCGCAAGCTCCAGCTGATCGCCATGGCGCATCTGGCGTTCTCGGTCGATCCCCAGCTGACCACCTGCGCCGAATTCGGCGTGTCGGTGTCTCAGGCGGCGCGTGGGCGGGGCTACGGTGGCCGGTTGTTCGAGCGGGCGGCCATCAAGGCCCGCAACGAAGGCGTCAGCCAGCTGTTCATCCATGCGCTGTCCGAAAACACCGCCATGCTCAAGATCGCCCGCAAGGCGGGTGCGGTCATCGAGCGGGCGGGAAGCGAATCGGAAGCGCACCTGTGGCTGCCCCCGGCCGACTTTGATTCCCG
>JAGXRD010000123.1 GCA_018336035.1 Alphaproteobacteria bacterium
CTCGGGGCAAGCCCGAGGGTGACGAGCGGAGAGTGTGGCGGAGTCTGAGTGATATCAAATCGACCTCGTTTTGCTTCGTTCGTATTCGCCGGTGTTCGTAGCGGTTCGTTTGGTGCTCGTTGGTGCTCGCGGCGGCTCGTTTGGGTTCGTTTGCGTTCGTTCCGGTTCATGCCGATTCAGGTCCGATGAGTGCCAAGTCAGGCCTATTCGGTGTCGATCCAGGTCCAGTTGGCGCTGAGTCAGGTCCAGTTGGGGCTGAGTCAGGTCTATCCGGTGCCAAGTCAGGTCTATTCAGGTCGAAATCGATCCGTTCGCCTTGTCGTTGTCCAGGCGACAAAGAATTCCCGCACCGCACCGGAAGGGCAGGCGGGTGAACACATCCGTATTCACGATGTCCAAGTCACCGCGCGCTGAAAATGCGGCTTGAAATTGAGAACATAAAGGGTACAATATGCCGGCCGCAAAGTCAAGTTTGGGCGAAACCCATGGCCAAATGCGGGGAGGCGCCGATGACCACAGTGACAATCACCGTCGAATCCCTCGATGCGGTGAAACAGCGCATGGCTGCGGCCTTCAGAGGCAAAAAGCAGGGCGGCCCGCGCATCAGCTTTGTCAGCCACGAACTGATGTGGAGAATCCTGACACCGAAACGCTGGGCCATCCTGAAGGCGATGCTCGGTACCGGCCCGCTGAGTGGGCGCGCAATCGCCCCTCTGGTGAAGCGCGATGTGAAGGGCGTGCTTACCGACCTGCAGGCGCTGGCGAAGGCCGGCGTCATCGACCGCGACGAAACGAAATACGTGTTTCCCTATGACGCGGTCCACGTCGACTTCATGCTGAAGGCGGCGTGAGAAGCACTGCAGCAGTTCGTTGCCTGCAGCAATTTACGACGACATGTATCCAATAGTCGTCATCCTCGGGCTTGACCCGAGGATCCACCTACACATGCCGATGCGCGGGAAGTTAGAACAGACCCCGGCTGCAGATCGATGGCGACCCTAGTAGTCTGGTCGTGTGATTTACTGTGTGCATTCTATTGCGAATGTAAAGTCTTTCGCCTTATCGCCGACGTCAGCAACTGAAAGGGTTTTCCTTGCAGAACTCCTTTGATGGTCAACGCCGTTCGCTTCCAAGAATCCGATCGCAATTCCCGATTTCACTGCAAAGTTGACATTCTGTGGGATGTCCCCGGTAACCCGTGCCGTTGTGAGTGCATTTAGTTTGCTGGTCACAACACCAATTACATTGCCTGCGTCATCCAGTACCGGCCCCCCGCTATTTCCTGGCTGAACCGGTGCTGAAATTTGAAGTTCCCGTGTGTCGTTTCCCAAGCCAGCGAGAGCGCTAACGATGCCTGTTGAAAGGTTACCCTGACTGGCTAAAGCACCAGCCAGAGGGTAGCCGTAGACAGTGACATGTTCACCTTGGCGAATTGTTGGGCTTAGTCGGAATTGTGCGTGGCTGGAGGCGCGGATGTTCAATTTAACAAGCGCCAAGTCATTTATTGCATCGGCTGCGACGACCAGAGCCGAAATGCTGCCGTTGTTTGGTATGATTGCTCTCGCGCTACTGCAGCCGTTCACGACATGAGCATTGGTGATCGCGAAACCAGACGAATTGATAAAGAAGGCAGTTCCTGATGAGGATTTTTTAGACGGTGTTGTGTTGCTTCTAGGCTGTGCAACTACTGCCGCACTACTCTCTCCAGCATTTGCTGCACGGATAATGGAGGAGTTGAACGCTATGGAGCGGGCTGGTCCTGAAACCCCTCGATCAAAATGCAGCGGTTCTCTTGAGCCGTCTTTTCTGGATAGGTACCATTGCCAGTCTCGTGCGGGCGTACTTAGAAGCCATAGTTTGAAGTCATAGGTGCTGATCGGCTCCGTCTCAGTATTGGCGCTTCGAATCACAACAACTCGGTTAAATGCGCGCGTCTGTCGGATAGCTTCTGTTACGCCGAGAAACCCCATCTCTAAAACATCGACAACGTACGAGACTTGATCGGGAGTTGTTGAGCCCGTTGTTACCACGCCATTACGTTCGATGACTTGGCGGGTTGGTATGACAACCAAGAGGGAGCCGGGGATTTTTTGGTCTGACTCCTTAATGGCGGCAATGTTGATATTCAGATCAGCCCGCGCGTTTGAGAGGGCCGCTTCTCGCGTTGCATAGCTTTGATTGTTATATCGGTATGTCGTGGGTAGGCATGCCGCAATGGAAAATACAATAAGCAGCAAAAGCATTGATTTTTTCATTTTCCCCTCAATACTTTTTTAAAATTTATTGTTGCTTGCGGTTGCGAATATTAATTCAAAACGATGTGGGATGCGTAAGTTTTTCTATACCGCAACGCGGAAGCATGTTTGTGAACTAACGTGGTTTCAGCCTCTACTAAACGAAGATAAGTCGGGCGCGCCTGCCGGGAATGGAGGCTTGATGATGTGCTACCCACATTGCGGCGCCCATCGTCACCCTCGGGTCAAGCCCGAGGGTGACGGTTTGGAAAGATGGCGCGATCAGTGCCGTGTTTGAGGCACCCCGATCAGCCCGTCACCCGCACCCGCTGCCCCTCAATCACCAGCCGTCCTTCCGCCAGCAGCCTGAGCGCCTGCGGATAGAGCGCATGCTCCTGCTCCAGCACGGCGGCGGCAATGCTCTCCGCCGTCGCCTCCTGCGGCACGGGAACGACCGCCTGCAGGATGATCGGTCCGGCATCCACCTCGGGGCTGACGAAATGCACGCTGCAGCCGGTGAAGCGCGTGCCGCTTTCGATCACCCGCGCATGCACATCGGTGCCCTTGAAGGCCGGCAGCAGCGAGGGATGGATGTTGATCATGCGGCCATACCAGGCCTGCACGAAGCCATGCGTCAGCAGCCGCATGAAACCGGCGAGGCAGATATAGTCGATATCCTTGGCGCGCAGCACGGTGTCGAGGATGGCGTCGAATTCGGCGCGCTCCTTGCCCTTGCTCGGGATCACCGCCGTCTCGATGCCGGCCGCTTTCGCGATCTCCAGCCCCTCGGCCTCCGCGCGGTTGGAAAGCACCAGCGCGATGCGGGCGGGGTGATCGGCGTCTTGCGTGGTGGAGTCGATCAGCGCGCGCAGGTTGGTGCCGCGCCCTGAAATCAGCACGGCCACATTCCGCTTCACGCCAGTCATGGCAGGATCAGTTCCAGGCCGTGTCGCAGTTGCGCATGCTGACCATCGGCTCGGCCGTGCTGTCCTGCTGCGCCTCGATCACGCCGAGCGTCGCCACGGTCTCGCCGGCGGCTTTCAGCTTGGCGATCACGGTGTCGGCCTTTTCCTTCGCCGCGACCACGACCAGGCCGATGCCGCAGTTGAAAGCGCGCGCCATCTCGGCATCGTCGATCTTCCCGGCGGCCTTCAGCCATTTGAACACCGGCGGCAGGGTCCAGCCCAGGGCGTCGATGATCGCGTCGGTGCCATCGGGCAGCACGCGCGGGATATTGTCGACCAGGCCGCCGCCGGTGATATGCGCCATCGCCTTGATCAGGCCCTCGCGCACCAGCGGCATGCAACTTTTGACGTAGATGCGCGTTGGAACCATGAGGATTTCCGCCAGCGGCTTCGAAGGTTCGAAGGGGGCGGGGCTCTCGAAGGAGAGGCCGTTATCGGCAATCACCTTGCGGACCAGCGAAAAGCCGTTCGAATGCACGCCCGACGACGCGAGGCCCAGCAGCACATCGCCCGGCCGCACATTCTGCGGCAGCAGGCGGCCGCGTTCGGCAGCGCCCACGGCGAAACCGGCGAGGTCGTAATCCTTGGCGGCATACATGCCGGGCATCTCGGCGGTCTCGCCGCCGGTCAGCGCGCAGCCGGCCTGGCGGCAGCCTTCGGCAATGCCGGCCACCACGCGGCGGGCGACATCGACTTCCAGCTTGCCGGTGGCGTAATAGTCGAGGAAGAACAGCGGCTCGGCGCCCTGCACCAGGATGTCGTTCACCACCATGGCGACCAGGTCGACGCCGACGCCGTCATGGCGGCCGGTCTCGATGGCGATCTTCAGCTTGGTGCCGACACCGTCGGTCGAGGAGACCAGGATCGGATCGGTGAAGCCGGCGGCCTTGAGGTCGAACAGCGCGCCGAAACCGCCGAGCGAAGCATCGGCGCCCTTGCGGCGGGTGGAAGCGGCGAGCGGCTTGATCGCATCGACGAGGGCCTCGCCCGCGTCGATATCGACACCGGCGGCCTTATAAAGCGGCGACGTGTTGATGGGTGCCTCCACGATGGGCTATGCTGAATGCAGCGCAGTAATTCTGGCAACATACTCATTCCCCCTGTCTTTGCAATGCTCCTTGATCGCCCGCTAAGGGTCTGTTTTGTCGCAGTTTTTTCGGTTTTCCTGGCTTTCGGGGCGGGGGTGGATGGCTATGCCCAGACGACTCAGGGCGGGGCCCAGACTGCTCGGCGCCCGGACCCCTTCAATGTCTCAGGCATCAGTGTCGATGCCAGCGCCGACAGCGCCGCCTCGGCCCGGCCGATCGCGCTCGCCGATGGCCAGCGCCGGGCGTTTGCCACCTTGCTGCGCCGCCTGACCTTGCCCGACGATCATGGACGGCTTCCCCGTCCGTCTGAGGCATTGCTCAACGAAGTGGTGGCTGGCTTCGGCATCGACGAGGAGCGCACCTCGGCCACGCGCTATATCGGCAAGATCAGCGTGCAGTTCCGCGCCGAGGCGATCCGCCGCCTGCTGCAGGACAATCGCCTGCCGTATTCCGAGACCATGAGCCGTCCGGTGCTGCTGGTGCCGGTCTGGCAGGCGAATGACGGCGCGCGAATCTGGGAGGCCGACAATCCCTGGCGCGAGGCCTGGGCAAGGCGTCCCGATGCCGAGGGCGGCCTGGTGCCGCTCAGCATCGCGCCGGCGATGCAGAACGGCCCGTCGCTGGAACGGCTGTTCGGCACGCCAGACGAACTGCGCGCGATCATGCGGCGCGGCAATTACGACGATGCGCTGCTGGTGGTCGCCACGCAGCAGAGCGCCGAACCGGGTAACATGCGCGTGGAGATCCAGATCCAGCACCAGGGCGAGGCGGCGTTCCTCGGCACCACCGAAAGCTTCATCTCGACCGGCGGCACGCTGGAAGAGACGCTGACCTCGGCCGCCATCGAGATCAGCCGCCGCATCGAGACGCGCTGGAAATATGCCAGCGTGATCGATCTGGAGAAGCAGGGCCAGCTCAGCGTGGCGGCCGCCTTCAGCGGCCTGGCCGACTGGAACAAGCTGCGCACCGCGCTTGGCGGCGTGCCGATCGTGCGCAAGGTCGATGTGCTGCAGGTATCGCACAAGGACGCGCAGATCCTGCTCGACTATTACGGCGAACCGGCCCAGCTCAGCACCGCCCTGGCCCAGCGCAACATCGTGCTGCAGCAGCGCGACGGTTTCTGGGAAATGCGGAGTCGCCAGCCGTGACCTACCGCCAGCAGGCCCTTGCCTGGGTCGCCATCATTGTCGCCACCTTCGCGCTGCTGATCGTGCTGCGCGACATGCTGCTGCCCTTCGTCGCCGGCATGGCGATCGCCTATTTCCTCGACCCCTCTGCCGACTGGATGGAGCGCCGCGGCTTCCGCCGCTGGGTCGCCACCCTGGTGATCATCGGGCTGTTCTTCGTCGCCGCGATCCTGGTCGTGGTGCTGCTGGTGCCGCTGGTGTCGGACCAGTTCGCCAAGTTCATGGATCACCTGCCGGGTTACATCATCTGGTTCAACGAACGCCTGCTGCCCTATGTGCAGGGTGTGGCCGGCAGCTTCGGCATCGATCTGCAGACGCTCGATCCGAAAACCGCGCTGGCCGGCAATGGCGAGCAGGTGATGAAGGTGGTCGGCGGCGTGCTGACCGGCCTGCTGGGCGGCGGCCAGGCGGTGTTCAACGTGCTGTCGCTGCTGGTGATCACGCCGGTGGTCGGCTTCTACCTGCTGCGCGACTGGGATCATATGGTGGCGCGCATCGACTCCTACCTGCCGCTCGATCATGCCGAGACGATCCGCGAGCAGGCGCGCGAGATCGACAAGGTGCTGGCCGGTTTCGTGCGCGGCCAGATGCTGGTCTGCCTGTTCCTCGCCGCCTTCTACGGCCTCGGGCTGACGCTGTTCGGCCTGCAGTTCGGCCTGTTCATCGGCATCACGGCCGGCATGATCTCCTTCATCCCCTATGTCGGCACGGCGCTCGGCTTCGTGGTCGGCATCGGCGTGGCGGTGGCGCAGTTCTGGACCGAGCCGATCTGGATCGCCGCCGTGGCCGGCGTGTTCATCCTCGGCCAGATGATCGAGGGCAATGTGCTGCATCCGGTGCTGATCGGCGACCGCGTCGGCCTGCATCCGGTCTGGATCATGTTCGCGCTGCTGGCCGGCGGCAGCCTGTTCGGCTTCGTCGGCATCCTGATCTCGGTGCCGCTGTTCGCGGTGATCGGCGTGCTGATGCGCTTCACGCTGGAGCGCTATCGCCAGAGCTATCTCTACCAGCCCGGCGCGCCGCCGAAAAAGCCCGAGTAACCTCCCATGCCGCGCAATCAGCTGCCTCTCGGCCTGGCGTTGCCGACGTCCTGGGCGCGCGAGGATTTCCTCGAAGTGCCGGGCAATGCCGCAGCCCTGGCCGCCGTGGAGGGCGAGGCGCAACCCGCGCTGGCGCTCTACGGCCCGCCGGGCAGCGGCAAGACGCATCTGGTCCATATCTGGGCGACGCGGCATGGCGGGCGGCTGATCGGTCCGTCCGATCTGACGGCGCCTGCAGTGGATCAGCTGGCGCAGCAGCCGCTGGCGCTGGATGACGCCGACCGCGAGGCCGATCCGGTGGCGCTGTTCCACCTGATCAACCTGATGCGCGAACGCCGCCATGCGCTGCTGCTGACCGGCTCTGCCGCGCCGGCGCATTGGAGTTACACGCTGCCCGATTTGATGTCGCGGCTGAAGGCGATGCCGGCCGAACGCATCGCCGAGCCCGATGACGCGCTGCTCTCGGCCGTGCTGGTGAAACTCTTCGCCGACCGCCAGCTGCAGGTCGGTGAGGACGTTGTGAAATATCTCGCCGCCCGTATCGAGCGGTCCTGCCGCGCGGCGCGCGACTGGGTCGCGGTGCTGGATGCGGCGGCCCTGGCCGAGAACCGCGCCGTCACCGTCGTGCTGGCGCGCCGGCTGCTGGAAGAATCCGCGACGAACTAGTCGTCGCGCGTCTTGCCGTCGATTTCTTTTCCGGCGAATTCCTGCTGCACGCGCGCAGCTTCCTTCTGAAGCTTCTCACGCTCGGATTTGCTCTGTCCGAAGCGGATGCGGTTTTCGGCCGCCTGTTCCTTCGCTGCCTTGCGCTGCAGCACCTTACGCGCCTTGTTCAGGCTGATCACATCTGCCATCCCGGCAGTATATAGCGGGCGGCGGCCGCGGCGACAGTCCCTAGTCGATCTGCCAGGCCAGCGCCAGCGTCGCCAGCACGCGGCTGCGCGCGATCTCGGCGTTCAGGCCGGAAGGGCTGTCACTGTGCAGGATATACACCCTGGTCGGCCCCTCTGCCGGATAGCCATGCGGGCAGGATTCGCCGCAGGGCGGGTTCAGCGCGAAAACCGCCGTCGGCATCGGCCCGCCGTGAAAGGCTTCGACGGCGTGCAATGCCGCCATCGCCTGCCGCCCGGCGCCCATTACGGCAAAATGCTCGGCATCGATGCGCGCGTGCCGGAAGGTCAGGCCCGCCGCCACGCCCAGGTCGCCGCGGATCTGGGCCACGGCGAAACCGTGGCGCAGGAACCAGCCGACCCAGGGGGTGTATCTGACCGCTGCGGCAGGGCCTGGCTCCTCCAGCAGCAGCACCACCGGCAGCCGGCTGGTGCCGCCCGGCAGATGCAGTTGCACCGGCGGCGGCGCGGGCGCGGCATCGAACAGGTCCTCGGGCGGTGAATGCAGGGCGGCGATCCCGAATGCGAGACCCAGGCCGAGGCAGAAGAGGAGGGGGGTGACGAGGCGGAGATCGATCATGCCGCCATTTCGCCCGCGACGACGTCAGCCTGGCGTGATGTATGCCCGGCCCGCAATGTGAATTCCGCGTGAATTCGCTTTCCGTCCCGCTCGCTGCGGGGAAGGCGCTTTGTCGCTCGCTCGACCTTGGCTAGAATCGCCGGCAACGGGAGTCGGGTCGGTGTCGGTATCGGTATTGTCGGAGCAGGTGGACGAATCCGGGGGCGCGCGCGGCGATCTGACCCGCCTGGCCCTGCTCGGGCCGTTCCGCATCCAGCCTGCCGGCGGTCTCGAAGTCGAGCCGCTCGGCCGCAAGGCCCAGGCCCTGCTGGCCTATCTGGCGGCAACGCCGGGTCATCGCGCCACGCGGGAACGCCTGGCTAGCCTGCTCTGGGGTGAACGTTTCGACGAGCAGGCCCGTCAGAGCCTGCGGCAGACCCTGATGGCGCTGCGCCGCAGCCTGGATGCGGTTGCTCCCGGCCTGCTGATGGCGGATCGCGGCGAGGTCGCGCTGGCAGCGAACCACTTTGTCACGGATATTGCCGAATTCGAGCGGGTCGCGGCCCGGGGGCAGACCGGCGATCTTCAGGCCGCAGTCGCTTTGTGGCGCGGCGCTTTCCTTGCCGATCTCGATATTCCGTCGCCCGAGTACGAGGACTGGCTGCGCAATCTGCGCGAGGTCTGGCGTCTGCGCGTGGTGACGGTGCGCATGCAACTGGCCGAGCGGCTGCTGGCGGCCGGCGACGGAGCCGCAGCTTTGCTCGCGGCCGCCGCGCTGGTCGACCTCGACCCGCTGAACGAAGCGGCGCGGCGGGTGGAACTTGCCATCGTGGCCCGCTTCAGCGGCATGGCGGCAGCGCTGAAAAGCTACCAGCGGTTCGCCGATCTGCTGCAGGCCGAACTCGGCGTGGCGCCCGAAGCAGAGACGCGCGCCCTGATCGCCCGGCTCGGCGGCATGCAGTCCGATGGGGCCGGCGCAATCGCGACCGTCGCGGGCGGCAATCTTCTGCCGGCCGCCGCCATCGATGTCAGGTCTGCAGCCATCGCACCGCCATGGCGCCGGCTCGCCATCGCCGCCACTGCACTGCTGGCCGTCGTGACTGGTGCGGTCGTGATCGGCTGGCGCCTGCATCAGTCCGGCGTCGAGCAGGCCGCGATTGCAAAACCGCGTATGTCGTTTCATGTCGGCAGCGCCGAGGATGGCGGGGGCAGCTTCCGCGAGGCGCTGAAGACCCGCCTGGCGCTGCTGCCGCTGGCCACCCTGACCAGCGAGCGGCCTGCGGCGGCTTTCACGGTCGAGGCCACCGTGCTGCCGGCAGGCCCCCAAGAGGGCGGCGGGCAGCAGACCGTGAGCCTGCGGCTGATCGACACAATTTCGGGGCGCGCTGTATGGGCGGACAGCCAGGCGATTGCGCCGGATGCGGTCGAGCGTGCGGCGGCCAGCAGCGCGGTACGGCTCTATGTGGCCTTGCTGGAGCAGGAGCAGCAACGGCGCGGTCCGCCATCGCCCATGACGCCGTCCCTGCAGGCAGGATGGGATGCGGTCGCGAAGGGGATCACCCGGCAGGGCGTTGCCGAGGGTCGGCGGTTCTTCCAGGCGGCAGTGACACAGGCCCCGCAGGATGTCGGCGCGCATCTAGGGCTGGCGCATTACATCTCGCTGGACCTGGTGAACCGATGGTCGCGCGAACGCGAGGCTGACATATTGCAGGCGATGGCAAGCCTCGACTATGCCCTGCAGCAGATGCCGCGCAGCACCACGGCTTATTTCACCATCGGCGTGATCCACAAGGCGCAGCGCGATTATGCCCGCGCGCTGACGGCGTTTGAAGTTCTGCTGGCGATGGAGCCGCGCGATGCGCTGGCGAATTCGCAAGTCGGTCATATCCAGCTGTTGCTGGGCAATATCGCCGAGGGCGTCGCGCGTGCCGAAATGGCGATCCAGCTGAACCCGATGTCGAGGGGCGTGGATCGCGCCTTTTTCTACGCCGGCATGGGGCATCTTCTGTCCGGCGATTATTCACGGGCCGAGCAACGCCTGGCGCGCGCCATCGAGGCCAACCCGCATCTGCCCGATTCATATATCTGGCGGGTTTCCGCACTGGCGCAGGCGGGGCGACAGGCCGAAGCAGAAGCGCTCTATGCCGAGATGATGAAGCGTTTCCCGTGGTGGAATGTCGACCATCACTATACGCAGGCCATCGACCGCAGCGTGATGGATCGTTTCGTGGCCGGCCTGTCCAAGGTGATCAAGCCGGGCTGAGTTCAGGCTGCCGACTAGGCGTCCACCCTGGCCGGTGCGCTGAAGGTATAGCCGCGACCGTAGATCATCTTGATCGGCGCTTCGATCTGCGAATAGTCCTTGATTTTGCGGCGCAGGCGATTGACCACTGCATCGAGATGACGGTTGTCCCAGCTGGTCTGCGGCCGGGCCAGCAGTTGCGCCAGTTCCTCGCGCGAACAGGGCTGGCCGGCCTTGTCGAGCAGCGCGCCGATGAAGGCATGTTCGGTGGCGGTCAGCTTGATCTCGGTGCGGTTCGGCGCGATCAGGGTCCAGGTCGAGCGGTTCAGCAGCCACTGGTCGGGCTCGCGGTTGACCGCACGGTTCTGCGGGTCCTGCAGCCGGCGCATCAGGCTCTGCACGGTCGCCTCGATCTCGCGTAAGGAGGAATGCTTCACCAGGTAGATATCGGCGCCGCTCTCAAAGCCACGGATGCGGTCGTCGGACTCGCCCAGCGCGGTCAGGATGATGATGCCGCAATCCGACTTGGCGCGAATTTCACTGGCCAGTTCAAAACCGTTGCCGTCGGGCAGGCCGATATCCAGGATCACGATGGCAGGCGGCGCGGTCTCGACGGCCGCGCGCAGTTCCCGTGCGGTGCCGACGCCATCCACCTTGAAGCCGCGCATGGCAAGATATTCGACCAGGTCGCCGCGCAGGGACGGCTCATCCTCGACCACCAGAATCCGGTTCACGCAACCTCCATGCTTATATTCGGCGCCATGCCGGGCAGCGGCAGGCGGATGGTGGCAACCGTGCCGCCGCCGCGTCCGGACCGCAGGCTGAGAATGGCATTATGATACTCCAGGAGACGGTGCGTGTTGTAGAGGCCGAGACCGGTCCCGGTCGCCGCCGTGGTATTGGAGGCGCGGAAGAAACGCCGGCCGATCTGCGCGGCTTCAGCTTCGGGGATGCCGATGCCACGATCCGTCACGGTGATGACGATGGCTTTGTCCTCGGCGCGGGCGGCAATCTCCACCGGGCTGCCGTCGGTGGTGTATTTCAGCGCATTGTCGATCAGGTTGATCAGCACGGTGCTCAGCATTTCCAGGTCGCCCCAGTAGAATGACAGGCTGGGCTGTACCGTGAAGCGCAGCCTCTGATCGAGTTCAAGCCCGGCGAAATGTTTGCGCACCCGTTCCATCAGGCTGGCGATATCGATCCGTTCCGGCTGCAGGAAGCTGAGGTCGCGCCGCTCGACATCGAGGAAGCGGTCGATCAGTTCCACCAGTCGGCGCACCGCGTCGCGGATGCTGTTGAGCCGGCGGCTGACCGTTTCGGGCGGTTTTTCCAGCACCACGTCGATCATTTCGGCGGCGCGGTCCACCACGGCCAGCGGTGTGCGGAATTCATGGGTCACCATGCGCAGGAACTGCTTCTGCTCCTGCCGCAGTGCCTTTTCATTTTCCAGGCTGGCCGACAGCTGATCCTGCAGATTGCGGCGCACGGCCACTTCCGACTGCAGGGCGTCGTTTTTCAGGCGCAGGTCATAGGACAGTCGCACGCCCACCATCAGCAGCAGCATGAGGAACAGGCCGGTGACGAACATGTTGAAGAAGAAGAAATACCAGGCCTGGGTCGCATCCATCGCCAGCACGGCCTGGGTATTCCAGTTGTCGATGGCAATCACGCTGCGCAGCAGCAGCGCAACCAGATCGCTCAACAGGATGCCGACGGTACTCCAGCGCAGCAGGCGCGGCTGCGTCCGGTCGCGGAGGAGGATTGCGACGATCAGCGACAGCATGACGATGCCGAGGGCATTGCTGGCCAGAATCCGGATCGCGACATTGTGGGGATCGATGGTAAGCGCCGCCGGCCAGAATACCGCTGTGAAGGCCACGCATCCCCAGATCACCGCCGGATGGCCGCGCTGACCCAGGAAGCGCGCGATGCCATGCGTCAGCACGGCGAGGCTGATATGAACGAAATAGTTCTGGCTGATGATGAAGACGGCGTTCGGAATATCGACGATGTTCCGGATCAGATGCAGCAGAAGCCCTACCGCGAAACCGATGAAGCCAGCCGCGATCAGCCGCAGTTCGAAGAGATGACGCTGGGTGAACCAGACCAGCAGCCAGACGAAGCCCTGCAGCGTGACGGTCGCCGTCAGAATCAGCAGCGTGGTGTTGAGATGCAGCATGGCGGCGGCCATGGTACCCGACCTGCCACCCGACACCAGTGCCGGGGGTAGCCCGCGGCCTCAGTCCGCCAGCTGCGCCGGCACCACGAAGCTGGCCAGGAAGCCGCTTTTGGGCGCCACCTGGCCCCAGTTTTTCGCATGGAACGTCAGTTCGGCCAGGCCGCCGGTCGGGTATTTGTCGCTCAGCCGCTCCAGCGCATCGCCGGCGCTCGAACCGGTCAGGTCGGCGGCAAACTCCTCCAGGCCGGGATTGTGGCCGATCACCAGCAATTCGCGCACCGCCGCGGGTGCGGCGCGCACCAGCGCCAGCAGCGTGGCGCTTTCGGCCAGGTAGAGCCGCTTCTCGAAGCGGGCGCGCGGCTCGCCCGGTACTTTGGGCGGAGCCTCGCCGGAGAGGCGCTTTTCCAGCCGCTCCCAGGTCTGGCGGGTACGGGTGGCCGGCGAGCACAGCACCAGGTCGGGATAGATCGCCCGCTCGCCCATATGCCGGGCCAGCGCCCGGCAGGCCTTCTTGCCGCGCGCACTCAGGGGGCGGGCGAAATCGTCCAGGGCCGGGTCGTCCCAGGCGGATTTGGCGTGGCGCAAAAGCCAGAGGCGGAGCATGGGTTTATCCCTCATTTTAGCAATCGGGCCGGGTTGTCGCCGCTTTGACATAAACGGTGGTTAGACCTATACCCGAAGGCGTCGACCGGGCCCAAGCCCGCCAAGGCGTCCGGCAACGACAGAGGCGTCAAACCATGCAAAAGACTGCGGAATCTCTTCGAATCGGAGCCGACGAACCGGCCGCATCGCCGGTGGCCGCGGCGTTGCCGGGCCGTCCGCCGATCACGCTGAGCCCGCGCGAGCGGTTCATCAACCGCGAACTGTCGTGGCTGGCCTTCAATCTGCGGGTCATGGAAGAGGCCAACAACACGCGCTATCCGCTGCTGGAACGGCTGCGTTTCCTGTCGATCTCGGCCAACAACCTCGACGAATTCTTCATGGTCCGCGTGGCCGGCCTGCATGGCCAGATCCTCGCCGGTATCGAGGAGATCAGCCAGGACGGGCTGAGTCCGGCGCAGCAGCTGGCGCAGATCAACGAGGCCGCCGCCAACCTGATGGACAAGCAGCAGGTCTGCTGGCGCTCGCTGACCCGCGAGCTGGCGACGGCCGGCATCCAGGTGCTGGAGCCCGAACTGCTGAACACTGAAGACAGGCGTTGGCTGGAGGATTATTTCCTCGCCCATGTGTTTCCCGTTCTGACACCGTTGGCCATCGATCCGGCCCATCCGTTCCCGTTTATTCCGAATCTCGGTTTCGCGATGGTGATGCAAATGCGACGGATTCGTGACGGTCGCAGCCTGAATGCGCTGCTGCCGCTGCCGAGTCAGGTCGATCGCTTCGTCCGGCTGCCGGGCGAGGGTATCCGTTTCCTGTCGCTGGAAAACCTGGTCGGGCTGTTCCTCAACAAGCTGTTCCCCGGTTACGAAATCCTCGGTTCCGGCCTGTTCCGCATCACGCGCGACAGCGATATCGAAATCGAGGAAGAGGCCGAAGACCTGGTGCGCCTGTTCGAAACGGCGCTGAAGCGCCGCCGGCGCGGCAACGTGATTCGCCTCAAGATCAACGCCGACATGCCGGAAGACCTGCGCAAATTCGTCTGCGAGGAGATGGAAGTCAGCCCGCAGGCGGTCATCGTGGTCGATGGCATTCTCGGTCTGGCCGATACCAAGCGGCTGATCGTCGACGACCTGCCGGAACTGAAATTCCCGCCCTTCAGCCCGCGCTTCCCCGAGCGTATCCGCGATTACGGCGGTGACTGCTTCGCCGCCATCCGCGCCAAGGATCTGGTGGTCCATCATCCCTATGAAAGCTTCGACGTGGTGGTGCAGTTCCTGCGCCAGGCCGCGGCCGATCCCAATGTCGTGGCGATCAAGCAGACGCTGTACCGTACCTCGGACGACAGTCCGATCGTGCGCGCGCTGATCGAGGCGGCCGAGGCCGGCAAGTCGGTCACCGCCCTGGTCGAACTGAAGGCGCGCTTCGATGAAGCCGCCAATATCAAATGGGCGCGCGATCTGGAGCGCGTCGGCGTGCAGGTGGTCTACGGCTTCATCGAACTGAAGACGCATGCCAAGATTTCTCTGGTGGTGCGGCGCGAGAGCGGCCAGCTGAACACCTATGTGCATTTCGGCACCGGCAACTATCACCCGTATACGGCGCGGGTTTACACCGACCTGAGCTTCTTCACCGACGACAACGATCTCGGCCACGACGCGACCTACCTGTTCAATTTCCTGACCGGCTATGCCGCGCCGGAAAACCTGAAGAAGGTGGCGATCTCGCCCTATACGCTGCGGCCGCGACTGCTGGAGCTGATCAACGAGGAAATCCGCCACGCCGAAGCCGGCCGTCCGGCGGCGATCTGGGCCAAGATGAACAGCGTGGTCGATCCGGTGGTGATCGATGCGCTGTATCAGGCGAGTCAGGCCGGCGTGCAGATCGACCTGATCGTGCGCGGCATCTGCTGCCTGCGGCCGGGCGTGAAGGGCCTGAGCGAGAATATCCGTGTGCGCAGCCTGATCGGCCGCTTCCTCGAACATTCGCGCATTGTCTGTTTCGGCAACGGCCATGGCCTGCCGTCGCCCGAGGCCAAGCTGTTCATCTCCTCGGCCGACTGGATGCCGCGGAATTTCGACCGCCGCGTGGAAGTTCTGATTCCGATCGAGAACCAGACCGTGCATGAGCAGATTCTCGACCAGATCATGGTGGCGACCCTGAAGGATCAGGCGCAGAGCTGGAATCTTGGCGCCGATGACCAGTATACCCGCGTCTCGTCCGATCCGGATGCCTTCAGCGCGCATACCTATTTCATGACCAATCCCAGCCTGTCGGGTCGCGGCAAGGCGCTCAAGAAAGCCGCGGCCGCGCCGCGGCTGCAGTGGAAAGCCGGATAGGAGTCTCGTGGCCGTCGCGCAATCGCTTGCCAAGTCCGCCGCGCCGGCCGTCTCGCCGCTGCCGTTCGGCGTCATAGATATCGGTTCCAATTCCGTGCGTCTGGTGGTGTTCAGCGATCCGCTGCGCATGCCTACCGCCATGTTCAATGAAAAGGTGCTGTGCGGCTTAGGCCGTGGCATGGGCCAGACCGGCAAGCTGGACGAGGAGGGCGCGAAACAGGCGCTCACCGCGATCCGGCGCTTCGTCGCGCTGGCGCGCCGCATGAACGTACGGTCGCTGCAGATCGTGGCCACCGCCGCAGTCCGCGATGCTGCCAATGGCGCCGATTTCGTCGGCCAGATCGAACGCGATACCGGCGAGACCGTGCGCGTGCTGAGCGGCCAGGAAGAGGCGACCTATTCGGCTTATGGCGTGCTGTCGGGCATTCCCGATGCCTGCGGCGTGATGGGCGATCTGGGCGGCGGCAGTCTGGAACTGGTGGCGCTGGATGGCCACAGGCTGGGCGACAGCGTCACGCTGCCGCTCGGGCCGCTGCGCATCGCCGGCATGGATTCGTATCCGGTGGTGAAGGCCTATATCGACGAAAAGCTGGCCAGCGTGCCCTGGCTGAAAAAGTGGAAGGGCAAATCGCTCTATGCCGTCGGTGGGTCGTGGCGCGCCATTGCGCGCGTGCATATGGCGCAGATGCACAGCCCGCTGCATATCATCCACCAGTATACGCTGCAGCGTGCCGAAGCCGCCGATTTCACCCGCCTGCTGGCCAAGCAGAGCAAGGAATCGCTGACCCGCGTGGAAGGTGTGCCGCGCAAGCGCCAGGACTCCCTGCCGCTGGCCGCCCTGGTGATGCGGCGGCTGCTGAAGATGCTTGAACCCAAGGATGTGGTGTTCTCGGCCAACGGCCTGCGCGAGGGCCTGGCCTATGCGTTGCTGGACGAGCGTCAGCGCGCCGAAGACCCGCTGCTCGCCACCTGCCGCCATATGGCTGAGCGCGAAAACCGCTTCGGCGATCATGGCATGGAGATCGACCGCTTCATCGCGCCGCTGTTCGAGCGCGACACGCAGGAACGCCAGCGCATCCGCTTCGCCGCCGCCATCATGGCCGATACCGGCTGGCGCGTGCATCCGGACTATCGCGGCGAGCAGTCGCTCGGCACCATCCTGCATGCACCCTTCGGCGCGATCACGCAGGCCGAGCGCGCCCTGCTGGCGCTGACCGTCTACACCCGCTACACCGGCACGGCGAGCGATCCTGTCGCGGCGCCGGCCTGGCAGCTGCTGAATGCCGAAGAGATCGACTACGCCCAGCGCGTGGGGCAGGCGCTGCGGCTGGCGCAGACGCTGTCGGCCGGCGTGCCCGGCGTGCTGGCCGACTGCAAGCTGCGGCCGAACGGCAATAGTTTGCTTTTGGAGCTGCCGGCGCAGCATGCCGCGCTGGCCGGCGAAGCGGTCGAGCGCCGCGTCGAGGCGCTCGGCAAGGCCTTCAACCGCGCGGCTGAACTGCGCGTGCTGAAGGGGCGCTGACGCCCGCCTTACGTCTTCAGCTCGACCAGCTTGATCTTGTGGCCCTGGGCGGCCAGCGCGATTTCGCCGCGCTTGAGCCGCAGCGCATCCTCACCGAACAACTCGCGGCGCCAGCCCTGCAGGGCCGGCACATTGGCGTTGTCGTCGGCGGCGATCTTGTCGAGGTCCGAGCTATTGGCCAGCAGCTTCTGCGCCACGTCGTGGTCGTCGCATTTCAGCTTGAGCAGCACTTTCAGCAGTTCCACCAGCGGGCCGATGCCGCGCGGCAGGTCGGGCTCGCGATCCAGCACCGGCCAGGTGTCTTTCGGGCTGGCCAGTTTTGCGGTGATGGCGGCCAGCAGGCCCTGGCCCATCTTGCCCTCGGCAAAGCCCTTCGACAGGCCGCGCATGCGCTCCAGGTCGTCGGCCGATTTCGGCGGATGCGAAGCGATCTCCATCAGGGTCTCGTCGCGCACGATGCGCTGGCGCGGGATATCGCGGTTGCGGGCTTCCACTTCGCGCCAGGCGGCGGCGGCCTGCAGCACGGCAAGGTATTCGCCCTTGGCGGTGCGCGGCTTCAGGCGGCGCCAGGCATTGTCTGGCGGTGTTTCATAGGTGGCGGGATCGGCCAGCAGGGCCATTTCCTCGTTCAGCCAGTCGGCCCGCCCGGTCTTGACCAGCTTGGCGTTGAGCTTCTCGTAGATCCTGCGCAGATGCGTCACGTCGCCCAGCGCATAGATGACCTGCTTCTGGGTCAGCGGCCGGCGGGCCCAGTCGGTGAAGCGCGAGGATTTGTCGACCTGGGCCCCGGCCAGTTTGGACACCAGCTGCTCGTAGCTGACCTGGTCGCCGAAGCCGCAAACCATGGCGGCGACCTGGCTGTCGAAGAGCGGGGCCGGGACCTCGCCCATCAGCTTGTAGAAGATTTCCAGATCCTGCCGGGCGGCATGGAAGACTTTCAGCACATTCCGGTTGCGCAAAAGCTCCAGCAACGGCTCGAGCGACAGGCCCTCGGCCAGCGGGTCGATTACCCGGGCGTCGTCCGGCCCGGCCAGCTGGATAAGGCAGACTTTCGGCCAGTAGGTGGTCTCGCGCATGAACTCGGTGTCCACGGTGACATAGTCGACCGTGGCGAGCGGGGCGCAGAAACTGGCGAGTTCTTCGGTGGTGGTGATCGGGGAGGGATTTTCACGCATGGTTCCGCTTTAGCATGCCGTTTGGGCCGGCCCAACCCTGCCGGGCAGGGCGGGGCTGGATTTTGCAGCCGGAACCGGGTGAAATTCCGGGCCCATCGGTCTTGACTTTCCGGCTCCGAACGGGCCTGTTCCCCCTTTGATTTCCCTACAGATTCAACGGATTTGGCGATGTCCCGTTACCGTACCCATACCTGTGGCCAGCTGCGTGCCGAGCATGTCGGTTCTGAGGTCAAACTCGCCGGCTGGGTCCATCGCAAGCGCGACCACGGCAACCTGCTGTTCATCGACCTGCGCGATCATTACGGCATCACGCAGATCGTCGCCGAAAGCGGCTCGACCGCCTTCAAGCAGATGGAAGGCCTGCGCTCGGAATATGTGATCAGCGCGGTGGGCAAGGTTGTGGCCCGTTCGGCCGAGACCGCCAATGCCAACCTGCCGACCGGCGGCGTCGAAGTCGTGGTCACCAATATTGAGATCCTGGGTGAAGCGGCCGATCTGCCGATGCCGGTCTTCGGTGAGCAGGAATATCCGGAAGACATCCGGCTCAAGTATCGCTTCCTCGACCTGCGCCGCGAGCGGCTGCACAACAACATCATCCTGCGCAGCAAGGTGATCTCCTCGATCCGTCGCCGCATGACGGATCAGGGCTTCATGGAATTCCAGACGCCGATTCTGACGGCGTCGTCGCCGGAAGGCGCGCGCGACTTCCTGGTGCCGAGCCGCCTGCATCCGGGCCGCTTCTACGCCCTGCCGCAGGCGCCGCAGCAGTTCAAGCAGCTGATCATGGTGTCGGGCTTCGACCGCTATTTCCAGATCGCGCCCTGCTTCCGCGATGAAGACGCCCGCAAGGACCGTTCGCCCGGCGAATTCTACCAGCTCGATGTCGAGATGAGCTTCGTCGAGCAGGATGACGTGTTCAACGCCGTCGGCCCGGTGATCCATGGCGTGTTCCAGGAATTCGCCAATGGCCGCGATTGCGGCCCGGCCGAATTCCCGCGCATCCCGTATCGTGAGTCGATGCTGAAATACGGCTCCGACAAGCCGGACCTGCGCAATCCGATCATCCTGGCCGATGTGACCGAGGTGTTCCGCGGCTCGGGCTTCGGCGTGTTTGCGCGCAACATCGAGAACGGCGCTGTCGTGCGCGGCATCCCGGCACCAGGCGCCGCCGGCCGTCCGCGCAGCTTCTTCGACAAGATGAACGACTGGGCGCGCCAGGAAGGCGCTGCCGGCCTCGGCTACATCATCTTCGACAATGGCGAGGCCAAAGGCCCGATTGCCAAGTTCCTCGATGCCGACCGCGTCGCTTTGCTGAAGAAGCTGGGCAACGTGCAGGACGGCGATGCGATCTTCTTCGCCTGCGACAAGGAACTGCCGGCCGCCAAGCTGGCCGGTCAGGCCCGCATCCGCATCGGCGACGAGCTGGATATCTGCGAGAAGAACGTCTTCAAATTCTGCTGGATCGTCGACTTCCCGATGTTCGAGTATAACGAGGACGAGAAGAAGGTGGATTTCAGCCACAATCCCTTCTCGATGCCGCAGGGCGGCCTCGAAGCGCTCAACACGCAGGACCCGCTGACCGTCAACGCCTATCAGTACGACATCGTTTGCAACGGCGTGGAACTGTCGTCAGGCGCGATCCGCAATCACAAGCCGGAAATCATGTACAAGGCTTTCGAGATCGCCGGTTACGGTCCGGAAGTGGTCGAGGGCAAGTTCGGCGGTATGCTGAACGCGTTCAAGTATGGCGCCCCGCCGCATGGTGGCATCGCGCCGGGCATCGACCGTATCGTGATGCTGCTGGCCGATGAGCCGAATATCCGCGAGATCGTGCTGTTCCCGATGAACCAGCAGGCGCAGGATCTGATGATGCAGGCCCCGAGCGAGGTGACGATGAAGCAGCTGCGCGAGCTGCACATCCGCATCCACGCACCGGAGCTTGATAAGAAACCTTCGTGACCTGACGGCAGGCGGCCATGCTCGACGCGCTCGACTATGTCCGCTTCGCCATCACGCTGTTTTCGATTCTGGATCCCTTCGCGGCGATCCCGCTTTTCCTGATGCTGACGGCGGACCGCAGCCGCGCGGAACGCCGCAATACCGCGCGCACCGCCGCGCTGGCGGTGTTCATCGCCCTGGTGATTGCCGGCTTTTCCGGCGACCTGATCCTGCGCCTGCTCGGCGCCAGCCTGCCGGCTTTCCAGGTCGGCGGCGGCATCGTGCTGTTCCTGATGTCGCTCAGCATGATCAATGCACAGATGAGCCTGCAGCAGCACACGCCGGAAGAGCATGCCGAGGCCGCCGATAAATCGGGTGACGAGCGCTCCGCCATCGGCGTGGTGCCGATTGCGATGCCGCTGCTGGTCGGCCCGGGCTCGATCTCGGCCACGATTATCTACATGGAGCGCGGGACCGGCTGGCAGCATAAAGGCTTGAGCGTGGCCGTTCTGGCGCTGATATGCATCGCGATCTGGATCGTTCTGCAACTGGCGCGGCCGATCGGCGACCGGCTCGGCCGGACCGGGATCAACATCCTCAACCGCATTTTCGGCTTGCTGCTGGCCGCGGTTGCGGTTCAAATCTTTGCCAATGGCCTGCGGGGACTGTTCCCAGCACTTGGGTGACATCCACGGGGTGATACAAAAGAAACGAGCGCCTCGCATGCTGGACAAAGAAGCTGAAGCCTTTCTCGCTGCCGTCAAAGCCGCGAACCGGCCGGAATATTCCGCCATTGGCGCCGACGGCGCGCGGCAGCTCTACAAGGAAACCCGCGGCGCGGTGACGCCCGCGGCGCCGGAGATGTCGGAGATCGACAATATCGCAGCCCCCGGTCCGCATGGCCCGATCCCGCTGCGCTACTATCGCCCGGCCGGCGTCGACAAGCGCGAGCCGATTCCGGTGCTGGTCTTTTATCATGGCGGCGGCTGGGTGATCGGCGACCTCGACACGCATGATGTGGCCTGCCGGCTGCTGTCGAACGAGGCGCGCTGCGCCGTGGTCTCGGTCGATTACCGCATGGGCCCGGAACACAAATTCCCCGCCGCAGTGGAAGACGCCTATGCGGCGGCGCATTGGGTGGCGGGCGAGGCGACGGCTTTGCGCATCGATCCGGAGAAACTCGCGGTCGGCGGCGATTCCGCCGGTGGCAATCTCGCGGCCGTGGTCGCCCTGATGGCGCGCGGCAAGCTGAAGGATGGCGACAAGACTGCGCCGAAGATTTCCTACCAGCTGCTGATCTATCCGGCCACCGATATGGTGATGACGACGGAGTCGCACAAAAAGTTTGCCGAGGGCCATCTGCTGACGCGCGCGGCGATGGACTGGTTCCAGGAGCAGTATCTGAATGGCCCGGCTGACCGCGAGGACTGGCGGGCGTCTCCGTTGCGCGCGAAAAGCCTCGCCGGTCTGCCGCCGGCCTATGTGCTGGTCGCGGGCAACGATCCGCTGCGCGATGAAGGTGAGGCTTATGCCGAGGCGCTGAAGAAAGCCGGCGTGCCGGTCGCCTTCCGCGAATTCCCCGGCCAGGTGCATGGCTTTGTTGTGCTGGGCAAGGTGATGCCTCAGGCAGGCCAGGCGATTGCCGAAATGGGCACCGCGCTCAAGCTGGCGTTTGGGCAGGGGTAGTTCCAACAATAACGTCATCCTCGGGCTTGTCCCGAGGGTCCATTTCCCTTCCGGCTTGGTCATGGCCTGACAGGAGTGGTGGATGGACCCTCGGCACAAGGCCGAGGGTGACGGTTGGTGCGGCGGCGCTACTGCCGTCCCATCACCAGCACCCATTGCTGGCGGCGTAAGTCGGCTTCATCCAGTCGCGTATCCGCGCCCAGCTCGGTGACATTCGGATCGAGCAGGTTGCGGCGATGGCCTTCGCTGTTGAGCCAGAGCGGCACGACGGCGGCCGCGTCGCAGGGGCAGAGCGCGAGATTTTCCGAAATCCGCCGAAAGGCATAGCCGGCACGCGCCGCGCGCTGCGGCAGCTGATTGCCGTCGCAACCCTCATGCGCCAGCTTGGCACAGCGCTGTAAGTCGGCCGCATGCGCTGTGGCGGCCTCGGCCAGCCGCGCATTCCACTGCAGCGGCGCAAGGCCTTGCGCCGCGCGCGCCGCATTCACATGGAACAGGATGTCGCTCTGCCAGATCGCATCCATCGCTGCAGCAACAGGAATGTGGCCGAAAAACGGCAACAGCAGCGCCATGACGCAAAGATGAAGCCGCCATCGGCCTTGAAGCCGACACAGAGAATTCCGATCTATCGGGCGAGAATTCATATCTGGAGGCTAGACGAGCAATGATCGATGCGAAATCCCTGCTGGACCAGTTCCTCGGTGGAAAACAGCTGGGCAGCGGTAAATTCGGCGGGAGCGGAAAGACGACGGATTACGCCGATCTGGCCAAGCGCGGCATGGACTCCCTCGGCGGCGGCAAGGGGCTCGCGGTCGGCGGTCTGCTCGGGCTGATCCTCGCCAACAAGAAGGCGCGCAACATGGCTGGCAGTGTTGCCATGTATGGCGGCGCTGCCGCATTGGGTCTGCTGGCCTGGCGCGCCTTCCGCAATTACCAGGAAGGCCAGACGCCCAACAGCGCACCGGTGGCGCAGCCGGCAGATATGGCGAATGTCGCGCCGCAGTATCTGCCGTCGGCGGCACCCGCACGCAACGGCCAGCCCTTCGAACTGGCGCTGGTGCAGGCGATGGTCGCCGCCGCCAAGGCCGATGGCCATATCGATGCGCAGGAACAGCAGCGCCTGTTTTCCGAAATCGAACGCCTGCAGCTGGATGCCGAGACCAAAGGCGCGGTGTTCGATCTGCTGTCGAAGCCGATCACCATTGAAGCGGTGGGCGGCAGTGCCAGCAACGAGGAGCAGGCGGCCGAACTGTATCTCGCCTCGCGCATCGCCATCGATCCGGATCATCCGGCCGAGCAGGCCTATCTGAAAAACCTGGCGCAGAAACTCAGTCTGCCGACGGAGTTGGTGGCGCATCTCGACCGCCAGGTCGAAGCGACGCTGGCGCAGTCGCGAGCGGCGTAGCCAGGCTGCATACTCCGGAAAACAGGTTATCGGAAGGTAATGTGAGGTTGCCGGACGGTAACCTCGCGCTTTGGCGAAACAGGCGTATCTTGATCCTCACAGGGCGCGGCCAGCCCCGCTGATCGGCTCGCCCTGCAGAGTTTTAGAGTATGCGTTTCCTCCCTGATTAACGACTTGCCCCTGCCTGCAAAGGCGGGGGCTTTTTTTTTGTCGGTATCAGTAAGGAAGATCAGGCACGCAGGTAGTTCGCCAGGCCGTAGCCGCCGCCACCCCCGCCGCCGCCGCCCATCAGGCTCAGCAGGTAGGAGGTGTTGTTGGCGCGCTGCAGCTGCTGCAGCATGTATTTGCTGTAGGCGCCCTGCGTGTTGTAGGGATCGTTCGCCTTGGTCTTGTCGCCATCCGTCGCCTTGGTATCGGTCTTCTTCGGATCGGTCTTCGCGGCCGGATCGGCCGGGATCGTCGAAGCCGGCAGATACTGCTTCAGCTCGGCAAAGGCCGCGCGCTGCTCATTGCCGGTATAGCTGCGGGTCTCATCAAACACGATGGCATTCAGTTCCTCGCGGCTTAAGCCCGCGAAGGGATTGGTCTTGTCCCAGCCATTGACGTAACGCGTGGCGAGGCGGGCGCGGGCCTGTGCCTCGGCGCTGGCGCCGGCGACGCTTTCGTTATTGGCGCGCATCTTCTCGTCGAAGGTCAGCGTCTTGACCGATTTGGCCAGCACGGCCTTTTCCAGCACCTCGCGCTGCGCCAGCGCGGCGCGGCGTTCGTTCACCGTGTAGTCGCCGGTATCGTTGCCGATAATGGCGGTCAGTTCGTCGCGCGTCTTGCCCTCCAGCGGGTTTTTCACCTTGCCGCCGCCATTGAGGAATTCGGTCGCCTTCTTCGCCGCCGCATTGCGTTCGGCGGTGTTCGATGCCGGCGTCTCGGCGTCATTCACCTTCTTGTCGAATTCCGATTTCGGCGTCAGGTCGTCCATGATACGGGCATGGTCCTGGCGGGCGAATTCGCTGTAAGCCGCGCGGCGTTCGTTGACGGTGTATTTGCCGTCCTTGTCGATGATCACGGCGGACAGCTCAGAAGGCGTCTTGCCGCGGAAGGGATTGGCGGCCTTGCCATCCAGGAAATCGCTGGCCTGCTTGGCGGCGAGCTTGCGGGTGGCATCGGCGGCTTCATCGCCGGTGAGCGGCGGCAGCGCCTTGTCGGCCTCGTCGGCCTGTTTGGCGCTGTCGAGGAAGATGGCAGACAGCGTCTGCTTCAGCTTCTCGGTGATCTGGGCTTCCTCATCCAGCATCTCGGCGACGCTGGCGGCCTGCTGGGCCAGCGCCTGCAGGGCTGCGGGCGAGAGCGTTACCTCCACGCCGACATCCTGGCGCAGGTCGGTCGAGACCATCACCGGCTTGGGGGCAGGGCTGCCGGCAGGCGGGGTCTCGGCCGGCTTCACCATGCCGGGATAGATCGTGCTGCTGTAGGCGGTGCTGATCGTGGTCATGACGCATGTCCTTCTGTCAGGACACGGAGGTGCAAGCCGCGGGCCAGCCTGAGGCATGTTTAAGCTATTGAAGTATTTGCGGGATTTAAGGGTTTCGGGCGGTCATTTCTGCCGCCCCGGCAGGAATTGCCGGGACGCTCAGGAGAACCGCTTGGCCCCGGCGACGCAGAGCACCACCACGGCGGTGGAGGCGATCATGGTCCAGGCCACCGGCTCACCCAGCAGCAGGGCGGCCCAGACCAGCCCCATGAAGGGCTGCAGCAGCTGCAACTGGCCGACGCCGGCGATGCCGCCCAGCGCCAGGCCGCGATACCAGAAGATGAAGCCGACCAGCATGCTGAAGACCGAGACATAGCCCAGCCCGATCCAGGCGGGCATCCCGATGCCGCTGAAGCTGTCCGGCCAGGTGATCAGCGTCAGCAGCGCCATCGGCGGCAGCGACAGCAGCAACGCCCAGGAGATCACCTGCCAGCCGCCCAAGCGCCGCGACAGCGTGGCGCCTTCGGCATAGCCCAACCCGCAGGCCAGTACGGCGCCGATCATCAGCAGGTCGCCGATGCCCAGCATTCCGCTGCCATCGCTGCGCGAGAGCGCGAAGGCCGAGACGGTGGCGGCACCGACGGCGGAGAACAGCCAGAAGGCCGGCTTCGGTCGCTCGCCGCCGCGCAGCACGCCGAAGATCGCAGTGGCGAGCGGCAGCAGCCCGATGAAGACGATGGAATGCGCCGCGGTGATGTGCTGCAGGGCGAGGGCGGTCAGCAGCGGAAAGCCGACCACGACGCCGAGCGACACGATCACCAGCGGCAGCAGGTCGCTGCGCTGCGGGCGCGGGGCACGCAAGGCGAGCAGCAAGATCGCGCCGAGCAAGGCGGCGATGGCGGCGCGGGCCGAGGTGAGGAACAGCGGCGAAAAGTCGGCGACAGCGAGGCGCGTGGCCGGCAGCGAGCCGCTGAAAATGATCACGCCGAGCAACCCATTGCCCCAGCCGGCTGTCTTGCTGTCCATGCGCTCCTCGCGTTTCCTGCGCGCAGAGTGACGCAGATCGGCGCGAAGCTGAATGAGGACAATGAGGACAATTGCGCCACCTCTACAGCGTCATCCTCGGACTTGATCCGAGGATCTCATGCAGAACGGCGAAAGATCCTCGGGTCGAGCCCGAGGATGACGGCTGGGAGAGACGTAGAAAGAAAAAGGCCCCGGCATCCGGAGACGCCAGGGCCGCTCCCTGGAGGAGGAGCTTCAGGTTCTTACGAGCAGCCGGTCGTGCCGCCGCAGCTGTCGCATTTCAGGCAGGTGCCGTTGCGCACCAGCGTGAAGTTGCCGCATTCGGGGCAGCTGTCGCCCTCGTAGCCTTTCATCCGGGCCAAGGAACGTTCCTGGGCGACGCGCTCCATCTTGCTGGGCCCGCCACCGCCGAGCGCCGTCACGGGGATGTCCATCTCGACATGGGTATGCGTGTCGGTGCTGACATGCACCACCGGGCCGTCTGTTCCGGTCGCCTGCATCTCCATCGTGGTCGAACGGTTCTGCCCGCCCTTCAGCACATAGAGATTCGAGCGGATATAGCCGTTGGAGGCGACCTTGATGATCTCTTCCTCGACCTTCACCTTGGCCGGCGCTTCCTTCGCACCCAGCGTGTCATGCCGCAGGTCGTCGGGCTGCACATGGGCCAGATCGGTGCGGCCGAGATAGCTGACCGCCAGTTCGCGGAACACATAGTCGAGGATCGAGGTCGACATCTTGATGACGTCGTTGCCTTCGACCATCCCTGAGGGCTCGAAGCGGGTGAAGGTGAAGGCCTCGACGAATTCTTCCAGCGGCACGCCATACTGCAGCCCGATGGAAATCGCGATGGCGAAATTGTTCATCAGGCTGCGGAAGGCGGCGCCTTCCTTGTGCATGTCGATGAAGATCTCGCCCAGCTTGCCTTCGTCATATTCGCCGGTGCGCAGATAGACCTTGTGACCGCCGACGATGGCCTTCTGGGTATAGCCCTTGCGGCGCTGCGGCAGCTTCTGGCGGCCGGCGATGATCTTCTCGACGATCCGCTCGGCGACGATCTGGGCGCGTGCCGCTTGCGGCGCTTCCGCCACCTGTTCCGCAATCGCCTCGTCCATCGTGTCGTCTTCCAGCGCCTGGGTCTGCAGCGGCTGGCTCAGCTTGGAGCCGTCGCGATACAGCGCGATGGCCTTGCAGCCCAGCTTCCACGACAGCATGTAGGCGGTCTTGCAATCCTCGACCGTGGCCAGGTTCGGCATGTTGATGGTCTTGGAGATCGCGCCGGTGATGAAGGGCTGCGCCGCCGCCATGATGCGGATATGACTTTCGGCCGAGAGGAACCGCACGCCGTCCTTGCCGCAGGGATTGGCGCAGTCGAACACCGACAGATGCATGTCCTTCAGATGCGGTGCGCCTTCCACCGTCATCGCGCCGCAGCAGTAGAGATTGGCGGCGGCGATCTCCTCAGCCGAGAAGCCGAGCGCGGTCAGCAGGTCGAAGGCCGGATCGTCGAGCTGAGCATCCGTGAAGCCGAGCGCCTTGCAGACATCGGTGCCGAGCGTCCAGCGGTTCAGCACGAACTTGATGTCGAAGGCGCCGCGCAGGCCGGATTCGACCTTGGCGATGGCGGCTGCCGACAGGCCGCGTTCGGCCAGCGTCTCGTGATTGACGCCGGGTGCATCCTTCAACGTGCCCTGGCCGACGGCATAGTCGATGATCTGCTTGATCTGGCCATCATTGTAGCCGAGCGTTTTCAGCGCCAGCGGCACGGTGCGGTTGATGATCTTGAAATAGCCGCCGCCGGCCAGCTTCTTGAACTTCACCAGCGCGAAATCGGGCTCGATGCCCGTGGTGTCGCAATCCATCACCAAACCGATAGTGCCGGTCGGTGCGATCACGCTGACCTGCGCGTTGCGATAGCCATGCTGCTCGCCGAGTTCCAGCGCGCGGTCCCAGGCCGCTTCGGCAGCTGTCAGCAGCGCGCCATCGGGGCAGCTGGCATGGTCGAGCGGCACTGGAGTCACCGCCAGGCCTTCATAGCCGAAATGATCGCCCTGGGCGGCGCGGCGATGGTTGCGGATCACGCGCAGCATATTTTCGGCATTCGGCGCATAGCCGGGGAAGGCGCCCAGCTCGCCGGCCATCTCGGCCGAAGTGGCGTAAGACACGCCGGTCATCAGCGCGGTGATCGCGCCGCAGAGCGCGCGGCCGGCATCGCTGTCATAGGAATAGCCGCAGGACATCAGCAGCGCGCCGAGATTGGCATAGCCCAGGCCGAGCGTGCGGAACTTGTAGGACAGCTCGGCGATTTCCTTGCTCGGGAACTGCGCCATCGCCACGCTGATTTCCAGCACCACGGTCCACAGCCGCGTCGCATGCTCGAAGGCCGCGGTGTTGAATTTCCCATCCGCCTGACGGAAGCACATCAGATTCATCGAGGCGAGGTTGCAGGCCGTGTCGTCGAGGAACATGTATTCCGAACACGGATTCGACGCGTTGATGCGGCCGTCGGCCGGGCAGGTATGCCAGTCGTTGATGCTGGTGTCGAACTGGATGCCCGGATCGGCCGAGGCCCAGGCGGCATAGCCGATCTGTTCCCAGAGTTCGCGCGCCTTCAGGGTCTTCGAGACCTTGCCGCTGCCGCGATAGGTCAGATCCCAGTTGCCATTGGCTTCCACGGCGGCGAGGAAGTCGTCGGTCACGCGCACCGAGTTGTTGGAATTCTGGCCAGCCACGGTGAGATAGGCTTCCGAATCCCAGTCGGTGTCATACGCCGTGAAGTCGATCTCGGTGTAGCCCTGCTTGGCGAACTGCACCACGCGCTGGATGTAGTTTTCCGGGATCATCGCCTTGCGGGCAGCGAGGATTTCCTTGCGCAGCTGCGTGTTCTTCTTGGCGTCGAAACGCGCGTCACCCGAGCCCAGCTGGCAGGCCGCCATGATGGCGCCGAGATGCTTCTGCGACAGCTTCGAGCCGGCCACCAGAGCGGCGACCTTTTGCTCTTCCTTCACCTTCCAGTCGATGAACTGCTCGATATCCGGATGGTCGATATCGCAGATCACCATCTTGGCGGCACGGCGCGTTGTGCCGCCCGACTTGATCGCGCCGGCGGCGCGGTCGCCGATCTTGAGGAAGCTCATCAGGCCTGACGACTTGCCGCCGCCCGACAGTTTTTCATTCTCGCCGCGCAGCTTGGAGAAGTTGCTGCCGGTGCCCGAGCCGTATTTGAATAGGCGCGCCTCGCGCACCCACAGGTCCATGATGCCGCCCTCGTTGACGAGGTCGTCCTGCACCGACTGGATGAAGCAGGCATGCGGCTGCGGATGCTCATAAGCCGAGGCCGACTTGGTCAGCTGGCCGGTCTTGTAGTCGACGTAGTAATGGCCCTGTGCCGGACCGTCGATGCCATAGGCCCAATGCAGGCCGGTGTTGAACCATTGCGGCGAGTTGGGCGCTGCGATCTGCGCCGCCAGCATGAAGCGCATCTCGTCGAAGAAGGCGCGGGCATCTTCGTCGCTGTCGAAATAGCCGCCCTTCCAGCCCCAGTAGGCCCAGGTGCCGGCGAGGCGGTCGAACACTTCCTTGCCGCTGGTCTCCTGCGTGAAGCGGTCCTTCTCGGGCAGTACGGCGAGCACGTCGGTATCGGCTTCGCGGCGCCACAGGAAGTCGGGCACATCGGATTCTTCGACGGCCTTCAGCGCGACGGGTACACCGGCGCGGCGGAAATATTTCTGCGCCAGCACATCGGCCGCGACCTGACTCCAGGTCGTCGGCACTTCGAGGTTGTCGAGGCGGAACACCACGCTGCCATCGGGGTTGCGGATTTCGCTGGTGGTGGTCTTCCACTCCAGCCCGGCATAGGCATCCTGGCCCGCAACCGTGAAATGACGCTCAATACGCATGGCTCTTCGCCCCCAACCGGACCGCAAATGAAATCAATCTGTTGTGCTCTGGTTGGCCCTTGGATAAACGGGCAAAAAACCCAATATCTGGTAACCGGCAGACCGCAACGAGGGCTAAATCTAGGGACCCCGCCTGAGTCGCTCAAAGCTGAATATGTGAGTAAATTTGGGGGTAGGTCCGTTTTCGTTCCCTTGACTGGATTCCGCCACAATTAGGGGTATGAGTATGACTCGCTGTCTTGTTTGGGATTCGCCGATGCGCCGCCTTCTGATTGCTGTTGTGATGATTGTCTCTGCCTTCTCCTCAGGGGCTACGTATGCCCAGGCAGGCAATGCCCAGACCCGTGCTTCGGCCGAGCGGCTGATGACCACGATCGGGCTGGAAAAACGTGTCGAGGCGATCACGCAGCTCTATCTCAACTTCCTGCCGACCAACACGCCGGCCGAGCAGCAGCGCGCCGCCGAGCTGCGCCAGCGCGGACCTTCCGCCGGGCCGCGCTTCCGCACCGCCGTGGTCAATGCGGCGAGCAGCAGCTACACCAAGTCCGAACTGGATGCGCTGGATAGCTACTTCGCCAGCGGCGAGGGCCAGCGCCTGCTGACCACCGCCGTCACCCGCGCCGTGCTGGGCGTCGGGCAGAAGGGCGGCGTGAAGGCCGGCGATATCCTGCGCGCCGAAGACCTGCCGCGCGACAATCCGGCCCTGCAGGCGGCGGCGGCCAAGTATCCGGCCTTCGAGAAGCTGGCCCAGGCCGAGCTGCAGCGCGAATTCTCCCAGGAAATCGCCCTGATCAACGCACGGTGACTGCAACCTGATAGCTGCATTTCCGCCGATGCGGCTTGGTTAATGCTGCTTTAAGTATACATTTTCGTTGACGTTTCTCGGCGTCGGCTGAACTCTCTGCATATTCCGCCTTGTCGAGAGGCAGTTCAGCAGATGGGCCAGATCAGATGACCACCGTCGTCCCGCCGCGCAGCGCCGCCGATCACTACTACCGCTTCACCGCGCATCAAATGGGGGCGGGAACCGCCGACCGCTTCCGCGCGCAGCTGCAGCAGTTCGGCGTGAATATGGATGGGCTGGCAGAGCAGCATCGCACCTGGATCAGCAGCGGGCAGACGACAGCGAAACCCTCGCTCAACATCTATAACTCTGCACCCCAGCCTGCGCCGACGACGCCGCAGGACCCGGCCGATGCTGCTGCCGCAGTGAATGCCGCGATGGCGCGACTGTCGGATGTCGGCTACGGCGCAAGCCGCATGCTGCACGATCAAGTCGACTGGCTGGAGGATCAGCCGGATCCGGCCTCCCTTGTCAGGGAACCGATCACCGGCACCGACGGCGATGATGTGGTCCACGCCTATTTCGGCGCGATGACCGGCGGGACGGGCGCGGGCAACGACACCATCTACAGCTACAGCTACAGCAACGCCGGCATCGACGCCGGCGACGGCAATGACAAACTCGTCCATTACGGCAATGGCACCATCCAGATGGGCTCCGGCGACGATCTCGCGCTGATGCATGGCGGGACGGTTTATGGCGGCGAGGGGCAGGATCAGTTCACCCTGCTGGGCCGCGGCGGAGCGCATGGCGGCGTGGGAGATGACCGTTTCCTGGTGATGAAGGGTGGCCATGCTTATGGCGACGAAGGCAACGATCATATCGAAATGGTCGCAGACAGCTGGGGCTATGGCGGCCGTGCCGATGGCGGTGACGGCAATGACACCATCATCGCGCATGGCGGCGGCTGGCTGACCGGCGGTGCCGGCAATGACATCCTGACCGTGACCGGCCGCGGCGACAGCTGGTTCAACGGCGGCACCGGCGACGACACACTCACAGTCGGCAAGTTCAGCAAGGTGCATTACGAACTGGGCGATGGCCATGACGTGATCAGCGGCGAGTATGGCGGCGCGCAGTCCGATGGCCTGATCCACGCGGTAGGATACACCAAGGCCGATGGCACCTATGTGCCGCCGCCGCCGCCGATCAAGCTGCCGTTCCCGGTCTATTACGGCGTGATGGACCTGACGCTGGGCGAGGGCATCCAGCGCGAGCAGGTGCAGGCCGAGCGCGTCGGGAACGATGTCCGCATCAGCTTTGCCGGCGCCGAGGGTTCGATCACGCTGAAGGATTACCAGGGCGGACCGCTGCAGGCCAAACTTGCCGGTGGCGGGAAGGTGGATATCCGTGCGCTGCTGGGGCCGGTGCCGCCAGCGCCGGAACCGGAACCCGCGCCGGAAACGACACCTGAGCCGACCGCATAAAAAGGCTGATATCCAAAGTCTTTTCAGTCGGATGGCGGCTCTGTGGCGCCGCATCCAAGGCTTGCTCCGAACGCCCCGCAATGCCATATTCCGGCAGGTTTTTCGGCCGGATTCCCGGCCTGAGGGTGGCTATTCCATGAGCCTGTTGGGCACCAAGCTTTTTACCTGGTGGAAGGGCGAACTCGTCGGCAAGGACGCGTTCGGCAACCGGTATTTCTGCGCCAAGAGCGGCCCGACCAAGCGTTGGGTGATCTACAAGGGCGCCGCCGAGGCGTCGAAAGTGCCGCCGGAATGGCATGCCTGGCTGCATTACACCACCGATGAAGCCCCGATCCATGGCGTCGAGCACAAGCCGTGGGAGAAGGAGCATCTGCCGAACCTGAGCGGCACGCCCTACGCCTATCGCCCGCAGGGCAGCGTCGCCAAGGGCGGCCAGCGCGCCGCCGCCACAGGCGACTACCAGGCCTGGCGGCCGGAATAAGCGCAGGCAGGCGAGGACATCATGAACGGCAATCTGGTCGAGACCCTGATCGGCGCGGTCGTGCTGCTGGTCGCAGGCTTTTTCCTGGCCTTTGCCTATACCACCGGCGGCGTCGGCGGCAGCCGTGTCAGCGGTTATGAACTGCAGGCGCGCTTCAACCGCGCCGACGGTCTGGTGAATGGCGGCGACGTGCGGCTCAGCGGCATCAAGATCGGCACCATCACCAAGCAGGCGCTCGATCCCAAGACCTACGACGCCATCGTCACCTTCAGCGTCGACAGCCGCTACCAGCTGCCGGAAGACTCTGCCGTGAAGATCGCCTCCGAAGGCCTGCTGGGCGGCAACTTCATCTCGGTCGAGCCGGGCGGCAGCGATGCCATGCTGAAGCCGGGCGCCGAAGTGAAGTTCACGCAGGGCTCGGTCAACCTGATGGACCTGATCGGCCAGGCGATCTTCAGCGCGACCGGCGCTGGCGGCAACGGCAAGGATAAGCCGGCCGGCGAGACCGAACTGAGCCCGCTGCCCAAGGCCAACTGATCAGTGCTGCGGTTCGCCATATGCGGCGTTGCGTTGCTGCTCGGTGTTTCCACCGCGCAGGCGCAGGAGCCGCAGCCCTCGCAGCAATATCCCTCCACGCCGATGCCCATCGCCGTGCTGCAGGGCCTGGATAAGATCACCGCCCGCATCTACACCTTCGAAGCGCCGGTCGACCAGACCATCGGCTTCGGCACGCTGAAGGTGACGGTGAAATCCTGCCGCAAGCGGCCGCCGGAATATCCGCCGGAAAGCGCCGCCTTCCTCGATGTGGTGGAGCAGCGGCCCGAGCAGCAGCCCAATGCGCTGTTCCAGGGCTGGATGTTCGCTTCCAGTCCGGGCCTCAACCCGCTGGAGCATCCAGTCTACGACGTCTGGCTGATCGACTGCAGGACCAGTGCCGGCGGCGCATCCGGCGCCAGGCCGTAGAAATCCGCCCGACGCGGCAGCGCGTCGAACAATAACTCCAGATACGCATCGCGCTTCACTTCGATGGCACCGAACTGCTTCAGGTGGTCGGTGACGAACTGCGTGTCGAGCAGCGTGAAGCCGCCGGCGATCAGCCGGCCGACCAGATGCACCAGCGCGACCTTTGAGGCGTCGGTGGCGCGGCTGAACATGCTCTCGCCGAAAAAGGCCGCGCCCAGCTTCACGCCGTAGAGCCCGCCGACCATCGCGCCGCTGTCGTCGTAGCATTCCACGCTATGGGCGAAGCCGAGCTTGTGCAGTTCGGTATAGGCGTCGCGGATCGTGGCGTTGATCCAGGTGCTGCTGCGCTGCGGATGTGGCGTCGGTTCGGCGCAGGCCGCCATCACGCCGGCAAAGTCGGTGTCGATGCGCAGGGTGAAGGCGCCGTTGCGCACCTTGCGCGCCAGCTTGTGCGGCACATGAAAAGCGTCGAGCGGCAGAATGCCGCGCTTGGTCGGATAGACCCAGAAATAGCCGGGGTCGTCGGCGCTGTCGGCCATCGGGAAATAGCCGCGGGCATAGGCCTGCAGCAGCAGTTCCGGCGTCAGCTCTTCGGGGCGCGCGCTCATGCTTTAAAAGCTAGCACGCGCCCGACCGGGATCAATTCTGCCAAGTTAATTTTGTCTGGCGATGAATTCTTCGAGCCAGTGAATGTCGTAGGCGCCATTGACGAAGTCGGGTTCGTTGATCAGCGCCAGATGCAGCGGGATGGTGGTCTCCAGACCGCCGATCACATATTCCTCCAGCGAGCGGCGCAGACGCATCAGGCATTCATTGCGGCTGGTGCCATGCACGATCAGCTTGCCGATCAGCGAGTCATAATGCGGCGGAATCTGGTAGCCGGTGTAGAGCGCTGAGTCGACGCGCACGCCAAGGCCACCGGGCACATGATAGTCGGTGACGCGGCCGGGCGAGGGCGCGAAGGTGCGCGGATTCTCGGCGTTGATGCGGCATTCGATGGCGTGACCGCTGAACTTGATGTCGTCCTGCGTGTAGCCGAGCGGCGCACCATTGGCGATGCGCAACTGTTCGCGCACGAGGTCGAGGCCGGTGATGGCTTCGGTCACCGGATGCTCCACCTGCAGGCGGGTATTCATCTCGATGAAATAGAATTCACCATTCTCGAACAGGAATTCGATGGTGCCGGCGCCGCGATAGTTCAGCTTGGCGATGGCCTTGGCCGCGATATCGCCGATGGTCTTGCGCTGCGCGTCGTTCAGCGCAGGAGAGCGCGCTTCTTCCAGCACTTTCTGGTGGCGGCGCTGCAGCGAGCAGTCGCGCTCGCCCAGATGCACCGCATTGCCCTGGCCGTCGCCGAAGATCTGGATCTCGATATGGCGGGGACGGGCGAGATATTTCTCGACATAGACCTGATCGTTGCCGAAGGCATTGCGCGCCTCGGTACGCGCTGCCATCAGGGCCGGGCCGAATTCGGCCGGGGAGCGCACGACTTTCATGCCGCGACCGCCGCCGCCGGCGGTGGCCTTGATCAGCACCGGATAGCCCATATCGGCGGCGAGCTTGAGGCCTTCTTCTTCCGTTTCCACCGCGCCCTTCGAGCCGGGCACGACCGGAATGCCGAGATCGCGCGCCGCGTCCTTGGCGGTGATCTTGTCGCCCATCAGCTTGATATGCTCAGACGTCGGGCCGATGAAGGTGATGCCATGCGCCTCGACGATCTCGGCGAATTTCGCATTCTCCGAGAGGAAGCCGTAGCCGGGATGGATCGCATCGGCGCCGGTAATCTCGGCGGCCGAAATGATCGCCGGGATATTCAGGTAGCTCTGCGTCGACGGCGGCGGGCCGATGCAGACGGACTCATCCGCGATGCGCACATGCATGGCATCGGCATCGGCGGTGGAATGCACCGCCACCGTGCGGATACCCATCTCGCGGCAGGCGCGGTGGATGCGGAGTGCGATCTCGCCGCGATTGGCGATCAGAACCTTGTCGAACATTGCGGGACCCGCTGGTTCTGTTACTCGATGATCAGGAGCGGCTGGCCGAATTCGACCGGCTGCTGGTTTTCGATCAGGATGCGCGCGACGCGACCGCCCTTGGGGGCCGTGATCGGGTTCATCGTCTTCATGGCTTCGACGATCAGCACGGTCTGGCCGGCATTGACGCTGTCGCCCACCTTGACGAAGGCGGCGGCGCCCGGCTCCGGCGCGGTGTAGACGGTGCCGACCATCGGCGACTTCACGGCGCCCGGATGGCTGGCCTCATCGCCGGCCGCAGCAGGTGCCGCACCAGCGGCAACGGCAGGTGCGGCGGCCATCGGTGCCGCGGCATAGATCGGCGCGCCGCCCTTGGTGACGCGGACCTTCAGCGGGCCTTCATTCCACTCGATCTCGGTCAGGCCGGTCTCGTTCAGCAGATCGGCGAGATCGCGGATCATCTGCTGGTCGATGCGACTATCCGACTTTTTGTCCTTGGGCGCGGCCATGCGCTACTCCTGTGGTCTTGGAAACGGAAACGGTTCAGACGATATCGGCCAGCGCTTCGAGCGCCAGCACGTAACCCTTCGGCCCGAAACCGGCAATCATCCCCACCGCGGCCAGCGAGATATAGGAATGATGGCGGAAGTTTTCACGCCGGTGGATATTCGAAAGATGCACCTCGACGCAGGGCTTTTCGGCGGCGTTCAGCGCATCGAGCAGGGCAACCGAGGTATGGGTATAGGCACCCGCATTCAACACGATGCCGGCGGCTTTGGTCCGCGCCTGCTGGATCCAGGTGACCAGTTCGCCTTCCAGGTTGCTCTGGCGGAAATCGATGGACAGGCCCAGGCGGTCGCCGGCCTTCTGGCAGAGCTTTTCGACATCGGCCAGCGTGGCGCGGCCATAAATCTCGGGCTGGCGCAGGCCCAGCATGTTCAGGTTCGGGCCGTTCAGCACATAGATCACCGGCTTGCCGCCGGCCTTTTTCGCCGGGGTTTTGCCGTTGCCGTTTGCTGCCGATTTCCGTGCTTTCGCCATGCGAGTCCCAGAGGTGCCGCGACCAGACCGCCTGCCGTACACCATCGGCAAAGCCCGGGCAACCCGTTGATCCATCAGCGCGGCTCAGCCCTGGATGGCACATGAAACCATCCACAGCCCGGCCTCGATGTTCGTGATATGTTTCACGTGAAACAGGGCGGGCTGTATCAGGCACGGAAAACCGCCAATCCTGTTTTGCCGCTGCGACCGCTGAAAAGCGCCGGGGCAGGCTTGTCCTAGCGTATGCGATGCTTATTCCAGCTTATAGGAGGCTTATTTCTGGCTTATGAGGTGCTTATTTCGGCTTATTTTGGCTTATGTCGCCCTAATTTCCGATTGTTTATATTTATCAATACCTTATTCCGGAGGCCCGGCCGCGCTGAACACATAGGGATGGCCTCCGGTTTCGCAAGGGGCAACGATCGCTTTTAGGGATCATTCATTCCCTGCAGGCAGATTGCCATCCGGTAACAGCCGGGCCCAGAAGGGCCCTTCATTCCAGGTCGAAGGCCTATGCCCGCCGCTACCCAACACGCCCTGACTTTCGACCAGGCGGTCGAAGGCTATCTCCGCGCCCATGGACAGCTCAGCTTCCTGCAGATCGGCGGCTATGACGGCGTCAGCTACGATCCGCTGCGCAAGCACATCCTGACCGGCAAACTGACCGGCGTGATCGTCGAGCCGGTGCCGATGCATGTCGAGAAACTGCAGGCGCTGTATGCCGGCAGCGACCGGATCAAGATCGAGAATTGCGCGGTCGACCGCGAAGCCGGCGAGCGGACCATGTGGTTCTTCTCGCGCGCGGCCATCGCCAACGGCACCATCGGCGAGGTGTTTGGCGGCATCACGTCTTTCCTGCTGCCCAACCTGCTGGAAAAGAGCGGCACGCTGGGCGGGCTTTACAACGACGCGAACCGCGCGATCCTGACGTCGCTGGTGGAGTCGATCACCGTGCCCTGCCACACCTACGACACGGTGATGGACCGGCATGGCCTGCAGCGGATCGATCTGCTGCAGATCGACACCGAAGGCTACGATTTCGAACTGCTCAAGGCCTTCGACTTCACCCGGCATCGCCCCGCCATCGTGCAGTACGAATGCCAGCATCTGCAGCCGCAGGACAAGGCTGCCGCCGAGGACTTGCTGCGCAGCCACGGCTATGTGCTGAGCAGCAATGACTATGACACGCTGGCGCTGCGCGGCCTGTTTATCGAGAGCCGGACTCTGCCGGATGTCGAGGAACTGGTCGGGGTCGCGACACAGCTGATGAACGAAGGTCGAGATGAACAGGCCGGCAAGATCTTCCGATATGCCCTGCAGGTCGCGCCTGACAACCTGATTGCCAATGTGAATGGGGCGCTGGTGGCGACGCGGCTGGGGCAGCATGCGGAAGCCATGCATCTGATCCACCGCGCCACCCAGCTTGCGCCGGCGCGCCTGAACATGACGACGTTTCTCGACATCGTCTGCGCCGAAGCCAGCCGGGCCTTCAATGACAGGCTCGCGGCAAAGGATCTTGCGGCTGCAGAGCCGATCATTGAGGGGTTGGCGCTGCTGCGGCCCGAAGAATTCCAGAAGACGGCGCTGATCCTGGCGCGGTATCGCGGCAACACCCAGCGCATGCAGCATCATGCGGCCCGGATGCTGGAACAGAATCGCGATCCATGGTCGGCCCATGCCGCGCTGTCCGATGTGGCCATCGCGCGCGGCGATGTCGCCGGCCGGCTGGAGCATAATGCGAAAGTGGTGCTGCTGCGCGAACGCACCGCAGATGGCGATGAATGGATATTCTCCGGCGAGGCCTTCCATGTCGCTTCCGATATCCTGGTGCATCCGGAAGTTCCGCATCTGCTGCCGCTGGTGGATGAGTTGCGCGCCGCCGTGGCGGCCCAGCCGCAGACCTTCAGCAAGGAGGAAGATCGCGCCAGCGACCGCTTCCTGCGGCTTTGCCTGGACAGTGCCGCAACCTCGATCCTGACCGAAACGCCGCCGGAGCGCGCGCTGCCGGCGCTGGCCTTCACCGATTCAGCCGGTAGTAAACTGACCTTCGACAAAGTGCGGCAGAAAATTCAGGCCGGCGGCGCGAAGCTGACATTCCTGGCGGCGGCCGACGAGGTGTATCTGCGCCGCTATGGGCGCAATTACCTGGAGGCCGTGCTGCAGCGCTGCGATGTCGATTGCGCCGTGATCCTGTGCATGATCGGCGATCCGAAAAAGCTGAAAGGTGTTATTGCCGAGATCGGCATCCGCGATCCGCGTCTGTTCTACATGGTCGACAGCTTCGATCCGGTTCACGCAGTGTCGTATTACACGCCGGAAGAGTGCATCCCCAACTGCGCCCGGGCCTATTACCAGTCGGTGCGGTTCCTGGTGCTGGATGGTTTGCTGCGCGATCTTGCGATGCCGCTGATCGTGACCGATATCGACATCCTGCTGCAGGGCAGTGTCGCGCGACTGCTGGAACGACATGCCGGGTCGGATGTGGTGCTCAACCGGAATGAGGCCGTCGTCTCTTTCGGCTCGCATTTCACCGCCAATCTGGTGCTGGTCAAGCCCGGTCCGACCGGGCAGCAATTCGCCGCGATGACGCGGCATTTCCTCGAAGCCAGGCTGAAGCGCGACCATATCGAACAGTTTGTCGACCAGATTGCGCTGGTCTTCGCACATTACCATTGCAGGCTGAAAGGCCTGGACGGGTTCGGATTCTTCCAGGACATGGAAATCAACAATCTCATGTTCAACAAGACCAGGCTGAATGACAAAGCTGTGGACCTGGCGCGCCAGTTCGTCTTCTTTGCCTATTATGGCTCGGCGGGCGAGTCTGCGGAGAAACTGATGAACCGTATTACCGGCAAGACATGAGCGACACTCTTTCCAGCGCCCAGTACAGTTCTGGGCCGAGGCTGCATGCCGAAATCAATCCCGTCACGCCGTTCCAGCAGAACTGCTCGCTGATCTGGTGTTCCGAGACCATGCGCGGTGCGCTGGTCGATGCCGGCGGCGAGCCCGAGAAGCTGCTGGCCGCTGCCAAGCGCCGTGGCGTGACCTTGGAAAAGCTGCTGGTGACGCATGGCCATCTGGACCATGCCGGCGCGGTGATGGAGATCGCCGAGCAGCTCCAGCTGCCCATCGAGGGGCCGCATGAGGATGACAAATTCTGGATCGACGGCATGCCGGCGGCGGCACAACAATATGGCTTCCCGCCGAGCCGCAGCTTCACACCGGACCGCTGGCTGAAAGACGGCGACACCGTCACCGTCGGCAACCTGAAGCTGGACGTGATCCATTGTCCGGGTCATACGCCGGGGCATGTGGTGTTCTATCACGCGCCGTCGCAGGCCGCGTTGGTCGGCGATGTGCTGTTCCAGGGCTCGATCGGACGGACTGACTTTCCACGTGGCAACCACGCCGACCTGATCCACTCGATCCGCGCGAAGCTGTTCCCGCTCGGCGATGAGATCACCTTCGTGCCCGGCCATGGTCCGCTCTCCACGTTTGGGCAGGAGCGGGCGAACAACCCCTTCGTGTCGGATCGCGCGGTGGGGCAGGGGGCCTGAGAAGCCAAGCCGTCATGGTCGGGCTTGACCCGACCATCTCAGGCCGAACGGTGAAAGATCCTCGGGTCGAGCCCGAGGATGACGGTTGGATATAGGCGGGATAATGCTTAAGAGGGCGGTGTATACTTCACCACCGTCTGGTCGATCCTGCCGAAGATCGACTGGCCCTTGGCATCGGTCATTTCCATCTCGATACGGTCGCCGAATTTCATGAACGGCGTCTTCGGCTTGCCGTCATTGATCGTCTCGATCATGCGGATCTCGGCGAGGCAGGAGAAGCCCTTCGAGGCATCCTTGTTCGACACCGTGCCGCTGCCGACAATGCAGCCGGCACGCAGCCGCCGCGTCTTGGCCGCATGCGCCACCAGGTCGGCGAGGCTGAACTGCATGTCGACGCCAGCTTCCGGCGCGCCGAACTGCTTGCCGTTCAGGATGCTGACCAGCGGACGCATCACCTTATTGTCCTTCCAGGCGTCGCCCAACTCGTCGGGCGTGACCGCGACCGGCGCAAAGGCGGTCGAGGGTTTGCCATGGAAGAAGCCGAAGCCTTTCGCGAGTTCGCCGGGGATCAGGTTGCGTAAAGACACATCGTTCACCAGCATCAGCAGGCGGATATGTTTCGCGGCCTCAGCCGAGGAGGCCGCCATCGGCACGTCGCCGGTGATGGCGGCCACTTCGCCCTCGAAATCGATGCCATAGGCTTCGTCGGCCACTTCGATATCGGCGGTCGGCGGCAGGAAGTCGTCCGAGCCGCCCTGGTACATCAGCGGGTCATGCAGGAATTCCGGCGGCATCACCGCGTTGCGCGCCTTGCGCACCAGTTCGACATGATTGAGATAGGCCGAACCGTCGCACCACTGATAGGCGCGCGGCAGGGGAGAGTGCAGCTTCGCCGGATCGTAGGGCATCGCGCCTTCGGCCTTGCCGGCATTCAGCGCATCCGACACGGCTTTCAGCTTGGGTTCCATGATGGTCCAGCTGTCGAGCGCCATCTGCATCGTGGGGCAGAGCTGATCGACCGGCAGCATGGTCTTCAGGTCGCGGCTGACAACAACGAGGCGGCCGTCGCGGCCATGCCGCAGCGAGGCGAGTTTCATGAATGTAGTCTCCTTAGAATTAATCTGATCGTCATGCCGGCCTTGAGCCGGCATCCCATTTTTTAAAAAGTAAATGGGATCCCCGCTTTCGCGGGGATGACGGTATGTGTGGTGTTTATGGTGGTGCGCGTTACTCCGCAGCCTGCTTGAAGCCGTCCGGATTCCAGGTCGCGACATAGCCCTTGAACTCGACGCTCTCGGCGGCCTGATCGACATCCAGCGCATCGCGGGTATCGATCATCACGGCAACCTCGTCGGTTTCCTTCTTGGCCGCCTTGGCACCGGCAGCAAAAGCTTTCGGATGCGGGCCATGCGGGAAGCCGCAGGGGTGCAGGCTGATCATGCCGGGATGGATGTTGTCGCGGCTGAAGAAACTGCCCTTGTGGTAGAAGATGACCTCGTCGTAGTCGTCGTTGTTGTGGAAGAACGGCACCTTCAGGGCTTCCGGATCGCTTTCGATCGGGCGCGGCACGAAGGTACACACAACAAACCGGCTGGCCAGGAAGGTGGTATGCGCGCTGGGTGGCAGGTGATAGCGGTGGCTCATCAGAGGCCGGATGTCGCGCCAGTTCAGCTTCACCACGCTGAGGTCGCCCTTCCAGCCCACCACATCGAGTGGATTGTAGGGATAGGTGACGGTGGAGAGCTGCTCGCGGCGCTTGATCACGACGCGCCACTGACCAGGCTTTTTCTGCTGCGCTTTATAGGCCTCGTCCAGCACCGGCATCTGCAGCACGCCGGGATCGAAGATGGCATGCGGTCCGACCAGGCCCTTATCGGGCAGGCGGTAGCTGTCGTTGGTTGCCTCGATCAGCAGCAGCTTGCTCGGCGTCTTCGGTTCCAGCCGCCACATCGTGCCGCGTGGCAGCATGATGTAGTCGCCTTCCGCGTAGGTGATATGGCCGAAGTCGCAGAACAGCGAACCCTCGCCGTCATGCACGAAGATCAGCTCGTCGCCATCACCGTTGCGCACCAGATGCTGCATCGGCTGGGTCATCAGCAGATGGCGGTATTTGCAATGCGCGTTGGTGAGCAGGGACTTGGCTTTCCAGGGACAGTCGACCGCATCGGCAAATTTCGATGTGTCGAAGGCGCGCGGCTTGAGTGGGCCTTCCCAGTCGATCCAGCCGGTCGGCGGATTGGCATGATAGAGATGAGCTGCCGGGCCGAAGAAGCCCTCCTTCCCCATCTCGCGCTCATAGGTGCCTTCCGGCAGCGCCACATGGGCCTGCCTGGCCGCCACGCCCTCGCTATGGGTCATCGGGATCCAGGTTTTTGCCATGGGGTATTCCTCCTTAGACTTGGACTTTTCTTTAATTCGCTTTCAGCACGCCACGGCGGATCTGGTCGAGTTCGATCGATTCGAACAGCGCCTTGAAGTTGCCTTCGCCGAAGCCGTCATTGCCCTTGCGCTGGATGATCTCGTAGAAGATCGGGCCAATCGCATTCTCGGTGAAGATCTGCAGCAGCAGGCCCTGGCCCTTGGTGGGCGCACCGTCGATCAGGATCTGCAGCTCCTTCAGCCGGGCGACGTCTTCGCCATGGCCGGGCAGGCGCTCGTTGATCTGATCGAAGTAGGTGTCGTTGGTCGACTGGAAGGGCAGGTCGCGGCTGCGCAACTGGCTGACAGTGCTGTAAATGTCGTCGGTGCCCATCGCCACATGCTGGATGCCTTCGCCGTGATAGGCATTCAGGTATTCGGCGATCTGCGACTTATCGTCCGAGCTTTCGTTGATCGGAATGCGGATCTTGCCGCAGGGGCTGGTCATCGCCTTCGACTTCAGGCCGGTCAGCTTGCCTTCGATATCGAAATATTTGATCTCGCGGAAATTGAAGAGGCGCTCGTAGAACTCGGCCCATTCGCCCATACGGCCGCGATGCACGTTATGGGTCAGGTGATCGATATAGGTGAGGCCGACGCCCTTCGGATTGCGCTCCACACCTTCGATGGGCACGAAGTCGACGTCATAGATCGTGCCGCGCTCGCCGTAGCGGTCGACCAGATAGATCAGGCTGTCGCCGATGCCCTTGATCGCCGGGATGTTCAGCTCCATCGGGCCAGCCTGGTTCTCGACGCCCCAGGCGCCGAGTTCGACGGCGCGCTTATAGGCCTTGGGCGCATCCTTCACGCGAAACGCCATGGCGCAGATCGAGGGGCCGTGGATGCGGGCGAAGCTCTGGGCGAAGCTGGCCGGCTCGGCATTGAGGATGAAGTTGACGTCGCCCTGGCGATAGAGCGTGACATTCTTCGAGCGGTGTTTGGCGACGGCCTGGAAGCCCATGCGCTCGAACAGCGCGGCCAGCTTGGCGGGTTCGGGGGCGGCATATTCGATGAACTCGAAGCCGTCGGTCTGCATCGGATTGTCGAAAAGGTCGGCCATGGAACGTATCCTCCGGGGCACGGAATCGATATTGCGGTTGAGTCGCATAATAGTTACAATTGAAACTATATTCAAGCCCGCCAGCGAGGCAGGGCCGGGGACGACCGGGAAAAATGGCCAAACCAACGCTGCATCTGGAAAAATTCCTGCCTTACCGGCTCTCGGTGATCACCAACCGCATTTCCGGGGCGCTGTCGCGGCACTATGCCGACCGTTTCGGCATCGGCATTCCCGAATGGCGCGTGATCGCCAATCTGGGCCGCACACCCGGCCTGACCGCGAATGAGGTGGTGGAACGCTCGGCAATGGACAAGGTGACGGTCAGCCGTGCCGTGGCGGCGCTGGAGCAGAAGGGCCTGCTGGAGCGCGAGAAGGACAGTGACGACAAGCGCAAGTCGCGCCTGACGCTCTCAGCGAAGGGGCAGGAGGTCTATGTCGAGATCGCGCCGCTGGCGCTGGGCTTCGAGCGCGACCTGCTGACCGTGCTCTCGCCGGACGAAGCGGCGCTGCTCGACCGCGTCATCGACAAGCTGAATGGGAAGATGGATAGTTTGTAAGGAAGACCCTCTCCCATGAAGTGGGAGAGGGAGGGACCCGCGAAGCGGGAGGGTGAGGGGCTTTACTCCGTCGAGACCGGCGGCGTGACCTGCTTCTGCTGCTGCTCGGCCACCTTGGCCTCGAAGCGCGCCTTGCCGCGGCGATGCACGAAGAACAGGATCACGCCCACCGTGGCGAAGATGCCCAGCATGATCAGGCCGAAATCCTTGGCGATATCGCCCAGCATGGCCTCGAAGGCGACGCCGAGCAGATAGCCGACCCAGGAAAAGGCGTTGGCCCACAAACCGGCGGCGATGAAGTTCAGCGCGGCGAAACGCGGCCAGCTGATCAGGCTCATGCCCATGGCGAGCGAGGAGAAGTTGCGCACGCCATAGATGAAGCGGAAGCTGAGGATGAAGCCGACATGGTATTTGTGCAGCATGTCGAGCGCGACATTGACGCCGCCCTGCATGCGCGGGAAACGCTTCAGCAGCTTGTGGCCGTATTTGCGGCCGATCCAGAAATACAGCTGGTCACCCGAGAAGCTGCCGATCCAGGCGGCGGCGATCAGCCAGTAGATGTGCAGAAGACCCTGGCTGGCGGCGGCGCCGGCAAAGATCACGAAGGTCTCGCCTTCCAGGAAGGTCCAGACGAAGGTGATGACGTAAAACCACTCGCGATACTGTTCGATCAGGGCGTAAATATCGATGTCCACGGTCGCTCAGCCTCGTACGGTCAGATCAGGCCGGCGAGCGGCGATGAGGGGTCGGCATAGAGTTTCTTCGGCATGCGGCCGGCCTGATAGGCCAGGCGGCCGGCCTCGATCGCCAGCTTCATGGCGCGCGCCATGCGAATGGGGTCCTTGGCTTCGGCAATCGCGGTATTCATCAGCACGCCGTCGCAACCCAGTTCCATCGCCACGGCGGCATCGGAGGCGGTGCCCACGCCGGCATCGACCAGCACAGGCACTTTGGCATTCTCGATGATGATGCGGATGGTGACCGGGTTCTGCAGGCCGAGGCCGGAGCCGATGGGCGCCGCCAGCGGCATGATCGCGCAGGCGCCGAGGTCTTCCAGCTTTTTGGCCGCAATCGGATCGTCGGCGCAGTAGACCATGACGTCGAAGCCGTCCTTCACCAGCGCCTTGGTGGCTGCCAGCGTGGCTTCCATGTCGGGATAGAGCGTCTTCTGGTCGCCGAGCACTTCCAGCTTGACCAGCTTCCAGCCGCCGGCTTCACGCGCGAGGCGCAAGGTACGTACAGCGTCATCTGCGGTGTAGCAGCCGGCCGTGTTGGGCAGGTAAGTGTATTTCTTCGGGTCGACGTAATCGACCAGCATCGGCTTGTTGCGGTCGGTGACATTCACGCGCCGCACCGCCACGGTGACGATCTCGGCGCCCGAGGCCTCGATCGCCAGCTTGGTCTCTTCGAAATCCTTGTACTTGCCGGTGCCGACCAGCAGGCGGGAGCGGAAGCGCTGGCCCGCCACCTCGAAATAGTCGTCATCCTTCAGCGGCGCGTTGCCGCCGCCGATGAAATGCACGATCTCGATCCTGTCGCCGTCATTCAGGCCGGTGGCGTCATAGGCGGAGCGCGGCACGATTTCACGGTTCAGTTCGATGGCGATCTTGCGCGCGTCGAGTTCAAGCGCCGACAGCAGTTCGGCCACCGTGGCCGCGCCGCTCATATCCTGCATCTCGCCGTTAATCGTCAGGCGCATTTCAAATCAACCCTGCTGACCCCCAAAGACACCCGGCCTTCCGGTCTTCTGCCGTTCAGCCCACTCCCCAGCCTGTTTCCAGGCGGCCCCCTTCAGATGGGGGCGCTGCGGAGCGCAGACAATAGAGCGTGGCGCGCCGCCGCGGCAACCCTTTCGGGCCGCCGCGAACGGCACCAAGGCTTTGTAACACAACGGCGACTGGGCTAGAATCCGTATCAGGAGGAGGCAAGCATGCTGCTATACGGTTATTTCCGGTCTTCGGCCGCCTATCGGGTCCGGATCGCGCTCAATCTCAAGGGCCTCGCCTACGACCAGACCTTTGTCCATCTTGCCAAGCTGGAGCAGCTGGCCGAGAGCTTTGCCGCCATCAATCCGCAGAAGCTGCTGCCGGTGCTGAAGGTCGACAGCGGCCAGTTGCTGACCCAGTCGCTGGCGATCCTCGAATATCTGGAAGAAACCCATCCGCAGCCGGCGCTGCTGCCGAAAGATCCGCTGGAACGTGCCCGCGTGCGGGCGCTGGCGCTCGCTGTGGCCTGCGAAATCCACCCGCTCAACAACCCCCGCGTGCTGCGTTACCTGACCGGCAAGCTGGGGGTCAGCGAGGCGCAGAGGGACGACTGGTATCGCCACTGGGTCGAAGAGGGCCTGCAGGCCGTCGAGCAGATGCTGGTCTCGAGCCCGCAGACCGGCCGCTTCTGCCATGGCGACGCGCCGACGCTGGCCGATCTCTGCCTGGTGCCGCAGGTGGCCAATGGTCGCCGCTTCAAGGCCGACCTGTCGGGCTGTCCCACGGTGGTGCGCATTGACGCCGAATGCCAGAAACTGAAGGCCTTCGCCGATGCGGCGCCGGCCAACCAGCCGGATGCCGAATAACAGATGGTCCTGCGGGCTGTGAGCCGCTGCTTCCGCGTCCAGCCCGGTGCCATCAAGGGTGGCGCGGCGCTGCTGTTCGCGGCGATGCTTCTGGCCGCTTTGCCCGCCGGGATGTCAGCCTGGGCGCAGACCAGCATGCTGCGCATCGGTACCGGCGGGCAGAGTGGCACCTATTTCCCCATTGGCAGCCTGATCGCCCAGGCGGTCAGCGACATGCCGGTCGGCCCGGGCTGCAACAGCAGCGAGGCGATCAACGGCCGCTGCGGCGTGCCGGGTCTGGTGGCGGTGGCGCAGACCTCGAACGGTTCGGTCGCCAATGTCGGCAGCCTGCAGAATGGCGAAATCGAAATGGCGCTGATACAGGCTGATGTCGCCGATTGGGCCTTCAATGCGCGCGAAATATTCAATGGCAAGGGCAAGCACGATCGCCTGCGTTTCGTTGCGCATCTTTACTCCGAAGCGATGCATGTGGTGACGCGGCGCGAGGCGCGTATCAATGCCATCGGCGATCTGCGCGGTCGCATGGTGGCGATGGATGAGCCGGGCTCGGGCACGCTGGTGCATGTCCGCAACCTGCTGGGCGCCTATCGTCTGGCGGAAGCCGATCTGCGCCCCGTCTATATCAAGCCCGACCTGGCGCTGCCGCGCCTGCTGATCGGCCAACTCGATGCCTTTTTCATCGTGGCCGGCTGGCCCACCAAGGCGGTGAGCGAGGCGCTGGCCAGCGGGCAGGCCGCTCTGGCCGGTATCGACGCCGAGGCGGCCAATCGCCTGGTGCGGCAGAATAGCTTCCTCAGTTTGGGGCAGATTCCGGCCGGCACCTATCCCGGCCAGACGAATGCCGTGGCCAGCCTGATGGTGGGCGCGCAGCTTGTCGTGCGCGCCGATCTGCCCGAGGCGCGCGTACAGGCGGTGCTGGAGGCCTTGTGGAGCCCACGCGGTCAGTCGCTGCTCGGCAGCGGTCATCCGCGCGGCGCAGATATCAGCTTCGCCAATGCCCTGACCGGCCGCAGCCTGCCGCTGCATGCCGGCGCCGAGCGCTTCTACCGCGCCCGCGGCAGCCTGGCGAACTGAGAGGCGGCATCATGCTCGGTCGCCGCCAGATCACCTTCATCATCGTGCTTGTCGTGCTCGGCGCGCTCGGCGTGGCGCTCTATGTACAGAATGCACTCACTTCGGTGGCTCGTAACCTGCCAGTCACGCTGCTGGATCAGGAGCGCGATGCCGAGACCATGATCCGGGAGATCGCCAATCTCGCCTGGGCCATCGAGGCCTGGCAGCACGAGCCGCAGGGCGAGGGCCGCGCCCGCGTGGTGGCGCATCTGATCTCGTCGCGGGCGCGCGCCGAGACGCTGCGCGCCAACTACAATCTCGACAACATGGTGGGCGCGGCCGGCATGCATGCGGTCGCCAGTCCGGCCCTGCAGGATCTGGCGCGCTGGCTCGACGAGGGCGTGCCGGGACAGCCGGCGGGATCGCCGGCGGTGCTGGCGCTGATGCAGGCGCGGGCGCGCGATGCCGAATTTCGCCTGCTCGCGCTGCTGGGCGAGTCGCGCAGCATGGCGCGAGAGATGCTGGCGAACCAGGAGCGCCGGCTTGATCGCTTCGCCGATGGTGTCGGCATGCTGACGGCCTTCATCGCCATACTGGTGATCGGGCTGCTGGTGCTACTGTTCCGTGAGCGCCGCGTGGTCGACCTGAAGGAGCAGGCCGAGCTGTCGGCGCTGGCGGCCAAGCGCTCGGCCGAGGAAGCCAACCGCGCCAAGTCGGAATTCCTCGCCAATATGAGCCACGAGCTGCGCACGCCGCTGAATGCCATCATCGGTTTCTCGTCGATCATTCGCAGCGAGATGCTGGGCAAGGTGAATATCCCGCGCTATCGCGAATATGCCGGCGACATCCATGCCAGCGGCGAGCATCTGCTGGCGATCATCAACGACATTCTCGACCTGTCGAAGGTAGAGGCCGGCAAATACGAGCTGGCCGAACAGGATTTCGACGCCGACGAGATCATGACCGTGGCTTTGCGTCTGGTGCGCGAGAAGGTGGAGCGCAGCGATATCGAACTGCGCATCGTGCCGCCGACCGGGATCGTGCAGCTGAGCGCAGATCGCCGTGCGCTGCTGCAGGTGCTGATCAACCTGCTGGCCAATGCGCTGAAATTCACCGAGACGGGCCGCATTGTCCTGTCGGGAGAACTCACCGATGACGGCGGCTTCGTCTATCGCGTGGCCGATACCGGCATCGGCATGACGCCGGCGCAGATCAAGATCGCGCTGCAGCCATTCGGCCAGATCCAGAATGCGCTGACCCGCGCGCAGTCCGGCACGGGCCTCGGTCTCCCTTTAAGCGACCGCATGGTGCGCCTGCATGGCGGGCGGCTGGAAATCCAGAGCACACCGGGCAAGGGCACCACTGTCAGCATTCACCTGCCGGCGGCACGCGTGATCAGCGGCTTCAAGGCCGCGGCGAACGAGAAGTAATCAGTTCAGTTTGTCATGCTCGGACTTGATCCGAGCATCCCTCGCAGGACGGGGAAAGATCCTCGGGTCGAGCCCGAGGATGACGCCTTTACTATCCACCCAGCGCGACGAGCGCGTCGGGTAGTTCCGAGAAATGATCGATCAGGCGGTCGCCGCCGAGATCCTTGGGCGCGATCTGCGTATAGCCGAAACTGACCACCACGCAGGGCAGGCCGGCGGCCTTGGCCGCGTTCACGTCATTGGCGGAATCGCCGACCATCGCTGCCCAGCTGAACGCCGTGCCGAGTTTATCCAGCGTGCCGCGGATATGACCGGGATCGGGCTTGCGCACCAGCAGACTGTCGCCGCCGACCACGGCGCCGAAGAAGCCGGAGAGGCCCAGCTGGTCGAGCAGGCTGCGGCTCAAGGCTTCCGGCTTGTTGGTGCAGACCGCCAGCGCGTAACCCTGCTCGGCCAGCGCAGCGAGGCAGGTGGCGACGCCGGGAAACGGACGGCTGGTCTGGGCGATATGCCGCCCGTAATAGACCATGAAATCGTTGAAAGCGGCTTCAAACACATCGGGCGCCGGCATGCCGCCCGAGGCCCGGAAGCCCTTCTCGATCAGGGCGCGGGCCCCGTCGCCCACCATGCTGCGCACCGATTCCAGCCCGATGGCCGGTCGTCCGGCCTGCACCAGCGCATGGTCGGTGGCGGCGGCAAGATCGGGTGCGGTATCCACCAGCGTGCCATCGAGATCGAACAGAATTGCCTTACGAGTCATGATGTTACAATTCGAAAGACCCTGAAACAGACGGAAAGACGATTTGATTTCCGTTACCCAAGGCGGCTATGACACTGTCCGCCGCGTCGAACGGCGGCGAATCGCGTTTTTGTACACGGAAGCAAAGCATGGCGAAACGGCCATCCGGCAAGAGACAAGTGGCAGTGGTCATTCTGGCAGCAGGCCAGGGCACGCGCATGAAATCGGCGCTGCCCAAGGTGCTGCATCCGGTGGCCGGGCATTCGATGCTGGGGCATGTGCTGGATGCCGCCACCGCGCTGAAGCCCGACCGTATCGTCGTCGTGACTGGCAAGGGCCAGGATGCGGTTGCGGCGGCCGCCACTGCTGCAGCGGCGAAGACGGCGATCCAGCATCCGGCGCGCGGCACCGGCCACGCGGTCATGGCGGCGCTGCCGGCGCTCAAAGGTTTCAAGGGCGATGTGATCGTGCTGTTCGGCGACACACCGCTGCTGACGGCAGAGCTGGTGAAGAGCCTGCTGGCGGCGCGGCGCGGCAAGGGCGATCCGGCCGCCGTGATTGTCGGCTTCCGCCCGGTCGATCCCGCCGCCTATGGCCGGCTGATCGTGGACGGCAACGGCAAGCTGCTTAAGATCGTCGAATTCAAGAATGCCGCCGAAGATGAACGCGCCGTGCGGCTGTGCAATGCCGGTCTGGTGGCCTTCGACGGTGCGCGCCTGCCGGCCCTGCTGAAGAAGCTGACCGATAAAAACGCCCAGGGCGAATTCCTGCTTACCGACACGGTGGAGCATGCCAATGCGAAAGGCTGGACCTGCCGCGTGGTGGAAGCCGACCCGGTCGAGGTGATGGGCATCAACACCCGCGCCGAACTCAGCGTCGCCGAAGCGGCAATGCAGCAGCGCCTGCGCCTGGCGGCCATGGCTGGCGGCGTGACCATGACTGCGCCGGAAACGGTGTACCTGCGCAAGGACACGCAGTTCGGCCGCGATGTCACCATTGAGCCCTTCGTGGTCTTCGGCCCGAAGGTGAGCGTGGGCGACAATGTGGTGATCCGCAGCCACAGCCATATCGAAGGCGCCAGCATTGCCGAGGGCGCCACGATAGGCCCGTTCGCCCGTCTGCGGCCGGGTGCAAAACTGGCCGCCAATGCCCATATCGGCAATTTCGTCGAGATCAAGAATGCCAGTATCGAGGCGGGCGCCAAGGTCAATCACCTGACCTATATCGGCGATGCCCGCGTCGGCGCGAAGGCCAATATCGGTGCCGGCACCATCACCTGCAATTACGACGGCTACGACAAGCATCACACCGATATCGGCGCCGGCGCCTTCATCGGCTCGAATTCGGCGCTGGTGGCCCCGGTGAAGATCGGCGATGGCGCCATCGTCGCGGCCGGCAGCGTGATCACCCGCAATGTGCCGGCCGATGCGCTCAGCCTCGGGCGTGGCCGTCAGGAAGACAAACCGGGCAAGGCCGCTGCTTTCCGTCGTGCCAAGGCCGCGACCCGTAAAAAGAAGTAGGAGTCCCCAGCATGTGTGGAATTGTCGGTGTTGTCGGTACGCGGGATGTCGTGCCGCTGCTGGTCGATGGGCTCAAGCGGCTGGAATATCGCGGCTATGATTCGGCCGGTGTCGCCACGCTGGTGAAGAGCGGCGCGCTGGAGCGCCGCCGTGCCGAAGGCAAGATCGTCAACCTGCAGGCGCGCCTGCAGGAGGAACCGCTGCAGGGCCTGATCGGCATCGCGCATACGCGCTGGGCCACGCATGGCGCGCCGAATGAATCCAATGCGCATCCGCATGCCACCGAGCGCGTCGCGCTGGTGCATAACGGCATCATCGAGAATTACCGCGAACTGGGCGAGGAACTGCTCAAGAAGGGGCACACCTTCCAGAGCCAGACCGACACGGAAGTGGCCGTGCGCCTGATCGACCAGTATCTGATCGAGGGGCTGAAGCCGGAAGAGGCCGTCAGGACCGCGCTCGGCCGCCTGCGCGGCGCCTTTGCGCTGGCCATCCTGTTCCATGGCGAGACCGACCTGCTGATCGGCGCGCGTCGCGGTGCGCCGCTGGCGGTCGGTTTCGGCAATGGCGAGATGTATCTGGGTTCGGATGCGCTGGCGCTGGCGCCGCTGACCGACAAGATCGCCTATCTGGATGAAGGCGACTGGGTCGTGCTGAGTCGCGACGGCGCGCGTTTCTTCGATGCCGACAACAAGCCGGTGCAGCGCGCCGTGCGGCCGACCGCGATCAGCGGCGCCATGATCGGCAAGGGCAACTACCGCCATTACATGCTGAAGGAAATCTACGAGCAGCCGGCGGTGATGGGCGACACCATCAACACCATGGTCAGCCCGACCGACCGCTGGGTCCATCTGCCCGATCTCGGCATCGACCTGGCGAAAATCAGCCGCATCACCATCGTGGCCTGCGGCACATCGTATTATTCCGGCCTGGTGGCGAAATACTGGCTCGAACGCTATGCCCGCATCGGCGTCGAGGTCGATGTTGCGTCTGAATTCCGCTACCGCGAAGCGCCGGTCGATCCCAACAGCCTGTCGATCTTCATCTCGCAGTCGGGCGAGACCGCCGATACGCTGGCCGCCCTGCGCTATGTGAAGCAGAATGGCGGTCGCACGCTGGTGATCGTCAACGTACCGGAAAGCAGCATGGCACGCGAAGCCGATGGCGTGCTGCCCACGAAAGCCGGCCCGGAAATCGGCGTCGCCTCGACCAAGGCCTTCACCTGCCAGCTGGTGACGCTGGCGGCCTTCAGTCTGGCAGTGGCGCGCGCGCGCAAGGCGATGAGCGAGGCGGACAGCGCCAAGCTGATGGCCGCGCTGATGGAAGTGCCGGCCCAGGCCGCCGAGGTGCTGAACCACGACGAGGACCTGCAGGCGCTGGCCGAGAAGATCATGGATGCGCGCGACGTGCTGTATATCGGCCGCGGCCCGTGCTATCCGCTGGCGCTGGAAGGCGCCCTGAAGCTGAAGGAAATCTCCTATATACATGCCGAGGGCTATGCCGCCGGCGAGCTGAAACACGGCCCGATCGCGCTGATCGATGAGCAGGTGCCGGTGATCGTGATTGCACCAAGCGACAGCCTGTTCGAGAAGACCATTTCCAACATGCAGGAAGTGATGGCGCGCGGCGGCAAGGTGATCTTCATGTCGGACAAGGCCGGCCTGTCGCATGTCGATGAGCGCACCTTCGCCACCGTGGTGCTGCCGCAGGTCGAGCCTTTCGTGGCGCCGATCCTCTATGCGATTCCGGTGCAGCTGCTGGCCTATCATGTCGCGGTGCTGAAGGGCACCGACGTGGACCAGCCGCGCAACCTCGCCAAATCCGTCACTGTCGAATAAGGAGACGTCGCTGATGAGTACCGTCGAACGTGGGTTGATGCCGTTCCGTATCAGCATTTGCGGCGTGGCCGAACTGCACGAATTCGCCGGTGACGTCAGCCATATTCTCGGCATCCTCGATCCCGGCACGCCGCAGCCAGACGGCTATGTGCATCACCCCCAGGCGCTGCGCGAGGAATTCCGCTTCTACGATATCGTCACGCAGGAAGAGAGCCGCAGCATGCCGACCGAGGCCGATGTCGCCGCCATCCTGAAAGTGGGCGAGAAGCTGGCGGCCCAGCCGGTGAAGCATCTGCTGGTGCATTGCTATGCCGGCGTGTCGCGCTCGACCGCTTCGGCCGTCGCCCTGATGGCGCAGCGCAATCCCGGCCGTGCCGCCGATATCTTTGCCGCACTGGGCGATATCCGCCCCAAGGCCTGGCCCAACACCGTGATGATCGGCCATGCCGACCGCATGCTGGGCCTGGGCGGGACGCTTGTCGAAGCACTCCGGCTGCACCACATTGCCGTAGCCCATCGCTATCCCGAGGTTCGGACCCTGATCTCCAGCGTGGGTCGTCGGCATGAGCTGCCGGCGGAATATCACGCGGAAGGATTGGCCCCCGATGAGTCAGTATGATTTCGACCTGTTTGTAATCGGCGGCGGTTCGGGCGGCGTACGCGCCGGGCGTATCTCGGGCGGTTATGGCGCCAGGGTCGCGGTGGCCGAGGAATACCGCTATGGCGGCACCTGCGTGATCCGCGGCTGCGTGCCGAAGAAGCTGCTGGTCTATGGATCGCATTTTTCCCATCAGTTTGAGGATGCTGCGGGCTTTGGCTGGACGGTCGGGGAGCGCAGCTTCGACTGGGCGACCATGATCGCCAATAAGGACAAGGAAATCGCCCGGCTCGAAGGCATCTATCGCAAGCTGTTCGAGAATGCCGGCGCGAAAACCTTCGATGGTCGCGCCACCCTGAAGGACGCGCATACCGTCCTGATCGGCGACAAGACGGTGACGGCCGACAAGATCCTGATCGCCACCGGCGGGCATCCGGTCAAGCCGGCCGTGCCCGGCGCCGAGCTGATGATCACCTCGAACGAGGCCTTCCACCTCAAGGAGCAGCCCAAGCGCATCGTGATTGTCGGCGGCGGCTATATCGCGTTGGAATTCGCCGGCATCTTCAACGGTTTCGGATCGCAGGTCACCGTGCTGTATCGCGGTGAGCAGGTGCTGCGCGGCTTCGATGAGGATATCCGCAACCATCTGGCCGGCGAGATCCGGAAGTCAGGTGTCGACCTGCGTTGCAAGACCGACCTGACCAAGATCGAAAAGCAGAATAACGGCGCGCTGCTGGTGCATCTGACCGATGGCAGCACACTTGAAGTGGATGCCGTGCTGGCTGCCACCGGCCGCAAGCCGAATACCGGCGGGCTGGGTCTTGAGGTGATCGGCGTCAACACGGATGCCGAGGGCGCCGTGGTGGTGAACGAATATTCGCGCAGCAGCGTGGAAAATATCTACGCTGTGGGTGACGTGACCAACCGCATCAATCTCACGCCGGTGGCGATCCGCGAGGGCCATTGCTTCGCCGACACGGTGTTCGGCAACAAGCCGCGCTCGCCCGATCATGCCGATGTGCCGGCGGCCGTGTTCAGCCAGCCGCCGGTCGGCACCATCGGCCTGAGCGAGACCGATGCGCGCGCCAGATACGGCGAGGTGGATGTCTATCGCACCAGCTTCCGTCCGCTCAAGGCGACCATTTCGGGCCGCGACGAACGCGTGATGATGAAGCTGGTGGTGGATGCGAAAACCGACCGCGTGGTCGGTGCGCATATGGTCGGCGAAGACGCCGGCGAAATCATGCAGGGCATCGCGGTCGCCATCAAGGCCGGTGCGAAGAAGGCGGATTTCGACGCCACCATCGGCATCCATCCGACGGCAGCAGAAGAGTTCGTCACCATGCGCGAGAAGGTGAAGGCTTGAGCCAACCCCGCAGCGACGCCCGCATCACCTTGCTGCTGGGCGGCGCGCGGTCAGGCAAGTCGCGGCTGGCCGAACAACTGGCCGAAAAACGCTCCGGTCGGCTGGTCTATATCGCCACGGCGGAAGCCTGGGACGACGAGATGAAGGCACGTATCGCCGAGCATAAATCGCGGCGCGGCGACCGCTGGCACTGCATCGAAGCGCCGATTGCGGTGGCCGAAGTGCTGCGTGCGCTACCTGCCGATACCGGCGCGGTGCTGGTCGACTGCCTGACGCTCTGGCTCTCCAACCTGATGCATGCCGGCCGCGATATCGCCGCCGAGACCGCCGGGTTGCTGACCGCGATCAATGCAATCAACTTCCCGGTGTTGCTGGTCTCCAACGAGGTCGGCCTGGGGATCGTGCCTGACAATAAACTCGCGCGCGACTTCCGCGATGCACAGGGCCGGCTGAACCAGGCCGCCGCTGCCGCTGCCGATCATGCGATTTTCATGGCTGCGGGACTGCCGCTCGTGCTGAAATAGCACGATGAAACCTGCCCGCAGCCTGATGTTTCAAGGCACCGGCTCCGATGTCGGCAAATCGGTGCTGTGCGCCGGCGTGATCCGCGCGCTGGTCAAACGCGGCCATCGCGTGCTGCCGTTCAAGCCGCAGAATATGTCGAACAATGCGGCCGTCACCGCCGATGGCGGCGAGATCGGCCGCGCCCAGGCGCTGCAGGCGCGGGCGGCCGGCGTGCCGACCAGCGTGCATATGAATCCGGTGCTGCTGAAGCCGCAGGGCGACCGCACCAGCCAGATTGTCGTGCAGGGCAAAATCTATGCGCAGTCGGATGCGCGCGGCTATCTGGCGAAGAAGGCCGAACTCTGGCCCTTCGTTGCCGAAAGCTATGCCAAGCTGAAAGCCGAAGCCGATTTCGTCATCGTCGAAGGCGCGGGGTCGCCCGCTGAAGTGAACCTGCGCGCCAATGATATCGCCAATATGGGCTTTGCCACCCGCGCCGATGTGCCGGTGGTACTGGTGGGAGACATCAACCGCGGTGGCGTGATCGCCTCGCTGGTCGGCACGGCCGCGCTGCTGGAACCGGAAGAACTAGCGATGATCGCCGGTTATGTGATCAACAAGTTTCGCGGCGATGTCAGCCTGTTCGATGACGGGCTGAAGATCATCACCCAGCGCACCGGCTGGCCGAGTTTCGGCGTGCTGCCGCATCTGCCAGAGGTCGCGCGCCTGCCGGCGGAAGATGCTGTCGCGCTCGACACAGTACAAGCGAGCAGCGGCGATATCGTCATTGCGGTGCCGCAGCTGAAGCAGATCGCCAATTTCGACGACTTCGATCCGCTGAAGCAGGAACCGGGCGTGCGTCTGGTCTTCGTGCCGCCCGGCCAGACGCTGCCGCCGGAGGCGTCGCTGGTGATCCTGCCGGGCTCGAAAGCCACGATTTCCGATCTGAAATTCCTGCGTGCGCAAGGCTGGGATGTCGATCTGGCGGCGCATCTGCGTCGTGGCGGTCGCGTGCTCGGCATCTGCGGCGGTTATCAGATGCTCGGCCGCAGCATTGCCGATCCGGGCGGCCTCGAGGGCCCGGCGGAAGCCGTCGAAGGACTTGGTCTGCTGGCGGTGGACACCGTGCTGACCCAGGCCAAGACGCTGACCGAAACCGATGGTTTCGAGCGGTTCACCGGCGAGCAGGTGCGCGGCTACGAGATGCATGTCGGTGAGACGCAGGGACCGGATACCGCGCGGCCGTTGCTGCGCCTGTCCGGCCGGCATGATGGCGCGGTGACGGAGGATGGCCGTATCGCCGGCTGTTATCTGCACGGACTGTTCGGCAGCGATGCCTTCCGTGCTGCGTATCTGTCGCAGCTCAGCGGTCGCAGCATGGCGGCGCGCAATTACGAAGCCGGCGTGGACGCGGCGCTGGACGCGCTGGCGGCCGGTATCGAGACGCATCTTGATGTGGACGCGCTGATCAGAGCAGCGCGATAAGTCCGCCGGCCAGCGCGGCGCTGAACAGCAGTAATCCGGCCATCGCATAGAGTTTCAGCGCGCGGCGGATATCGGCAGCATTTGCTTCACTGCGGCCATCGCCCATCCAGTGATCGTCCACCAGACCTTCGGCATAGTGGCGCGGACCGGCGAGTTTCAGTCCCAGCGCGCCGGCCATCGCCGCTTCGGGCCAGCCGGCATTCGGCGAACGATGCTTGCCGGCATCGCGCTCGATGGCGGCGAAGGCAGAGCCGGCCGAGGCTCCGGGCAGGATGGCCGCAGCCACCACAAGCAACAACGCGCTGAGCCGCGAGGCCGGCAGGTTGACCAGATCATCCAGCCGTGCCGCCGCCCAGCCGAAAGCGCGGTAGCGATCCGACTTATGCCCGATCATGCTGTCGGCGGTGTTGATCGCCTTGTAGAGCGCGATGCCGGGCAGGCCGCCGATGGCAAGCCAGAAGGCCGGCGCCACCACGCCATCGGAGAAATTCTCGGCCAGACTCTCGATGGCGGCGCGGCTGACGCCAGCTTCGTCCAGACTTTCCGGATCGCGGCCGACGATCATCGCCACGGCGGCGCGGCCGCCCTCGAGGCCGTCCTGTTCCAGGCCGCGCGCCACGGCGATCACATGGTTCCACAGGTTGCGTGCGGCCAGCAGACTGGCGGCGAGCACGGCTTCGAGAATCCAGCCGTCAAAGGGTAGCAGATAGTGGATCATATGGCGCACAACGCTGACGGCATACCAGACCGCGACCAGCAGCACGACCAGTGCCACGATGCCGCCGAGCCGGCGCAACGCGTCGGAGCGGGTGGGGGTGTTGAGATGGCGTTCCAGCAGCGCGATCAGCGCGCCGATCCACACCACCGGATGGCGGATCACACGATGCAGTGTATCGGGCCAGCCGAGCAGGGCTTCAAGCCCGAGGGCGACGACAAGGAGCCAGAGGTTGATTGCAGCCGGGTACACCGTAAGATCGCCGCTGATGACTGATGATTCCACCATGGGCGCTCCTGCCATACCCCGTCAACCGGCCCATGGCGGCGATCTCAGCGGCCTGCGCGCGGCCTATGCCGGCAAGTGGATCGATCTCAGCACTGGCATCAATCCGTTTGCATGGCCCGTGCCTGAATTGCCAACCGACGCATGGACGCGGCTGCCGGGCCAGGACGATATGGCGGCGTTGCTGCAGGCAGCAATGAAGGCCTATGGCGCACCTGCTGACGCTGGCATCGTCGCGGTGCCGGGCACACAGGCGGCGATCCAGCTGCTGCCGCGGCTGTTCGCGCGGCCGGATGGCGTGGTGAAGATCGGTATCCTCGGCCCGACCTACAACGAACATGCGCATGTCTGGCGCTCAATGGGCCATGAGGTGATCGAAATTGACGGCGTACCGGGCAGCCTGCAGGGGCTCGATATCCTGCTCGCCGTCAACCCGAACAACCCCGATGGTCGCGGGCTGGGCCTGCCATTGCTGCGGCGCTGGCACGAAGAGCTGAGTGCGCACGGCGGCTGGCTGATCCTGGATGAAGCCTTTGCTGATGTGGCGCCTGAGCTGTCGTTCTGCAGCGAATCCGGCAAGCCTGGCCTGGTGATCCTGCGCAGCTTCGGCAAGTTCTTCGGTCTCGCCGGCTTGCGGCTCGGCTTCGTGCTGGGGCCCGAGATGGTCACCGAGGCGATCCGGATCGCGGCCGGCCCCTGGGCGGTGAGTGGCCCGGCTTTGCAGATCGGATGTGCGGCCCTCCGTGATACGGAGTGGCAAGCCGGGATGCGCGAGGAACTGCGCGCCCGCGCGCGCCGCTTCGACCAGAGCATGCGCGACCGCGACATCCATGTGCTGGGCGGCACGTCGCTGTTCCGGCTTGCGAAGATCGCCGATGCAGCGGGTTTCGCGACGGCGCTGCGCGGGCAGGGGATTCATGTGCGTGTGTTCGACTACGAGCCGCAATGGATGCGCTTCGGCCTGCCGGCCGATGAAGCCGAATTCTGGCGGCGTTTTGATCTGGTGCTAGGCCGCTGACCGGACCTTGCGGCGCGCCTGCTCGATCTCGCGCACCGGCGGTGCGCCATATAGACGGCCATATTCGCGCGTGAACTGCGACACGCTTTCATATCCGACCTGGTATGCCGCGAGGCTGGCAGACATGTCCTCCGAAAGCATCAGTCGTCGCGCTTCGATCAGCCGCAGCTGCTTCTGGAACTGCAGCGGCGACAGCGAGGTCACGGCGCGGAAATGCTGGTGGAAAGAGGAGGGGCTCATGCCGGCCGCCGCGGCCAGACGTTCCACCGGAATCCGCTGCGCATAGTCCGACCGCAGCACGGCGACGGCGCGGGCGATGCGCTGGACATGGCCGTCGGGCCAGCCCAGCCGGCGGATCGCCGAACCATGGCGCCCCGCCAGCAGCCAGTAATGCATTTCGCGCAACAGTTGGTCCTTCAGGACAGGCAGGGATGACGGGCGGTCCAGCAGGCGTATCAGGCGCAAGGCCGCATCGGCCACTTCCGTATCGGTGGGATCGACGCGCACGGGCGCTTCGTCGCCGACCAGAACAGCCTTCATCTCGACGGCCAGTTCCGCGATGACGGTCAGGTCGAGTTCCAGCACCAGCGAGTAGTACGGGGCCGCGACACTGGCGCGGGTGATCTGGCTCACGATTGGCACATCGGCGGTGATCAGCAGGGAGTCGCCGGCCGCGAAGGCAAAATCCTGCAACCCCATCGTCACCTGTTTGCTACCCTGGACCACCAGGCAGACCATGGGCCGCGAGATCGCGGGCATCAATTCGCTGCGTGCCGTTGCGCGGACCATGAACAGGCCCGGGATCGGGGTCTGCGCCATGCCAAGCGGATTGGCATGGGCATCGGCATAACGTCTGACGGCGGTGAGCAGATCGGTCATATGGCAAGCCTAACGCGGCGCGGGCTGTCCTGCACGGAAATTTGGAGGATTAGGCAAAGAACCCCCAGCATCCGGCAACAAGGCCCGGTTTTCCGGCGCGATATTCAGCCCTGTCACAAGCACTCCCCCTCCAGGACAGGAAACAACCATGAGCAAGATCACCCTGATTACCGGTGGCAGCCGCGGCCTGGGCCGCAACACCGCCCTCAGCATCGCCCGCCGCGGCGGCGACGTGATCCTCACCTATCAGAGCCGCAGCGCCGATGCCGAAGCCGTCGTGGCTGAAATCCAGGCGATGGGCCGCAAGGCGGTCGCCTTCCAGCTCGACAGCGGCAAGGTATCGGCCTTCGCGCCCTTCGCCGCGCAGCTGCGCAAGACCCTGCGTGACACCTGGTCGCGCGACACGTTCGACCATCTGGTGAACAATGCCGGCCATGGCGACTATGCCCTGTTCGCCGACACTACCGAGGCGCAGTTCGACGGGTTGATGAATGTCCACCTCAAGGGCGTCTACTTCCTGACGCAGACCCTGCTGCCGCTGATCGCCGATGGCGGCCGTATCGTCAACCTGTCCTCCGGTCTCACGCGCTTCGCCTATCCCGGCTATGCCGCCTATGCGGCGATGAAGGGCGCAGTCGAAGTGCTGACCGCCTATATGGCCAAGGAACTCGGTGCGCGCGGCATTGCCGTCAACACCGTCGCGCCGGGCGCCATCGAGACCGATTTCGGCGGCGGCGCGGTGCGCGACAATCCCGAGATCAACAAGGTTCTCGCCGGTATGACCGCGCTCGGTCGCGTGGGATTGCCGGACGATATCGGCCCGATGATTGCCAACCTGCTGTCCGACGACAACCGCTGGATCAATGCACAGCGGATCGAAGTCTCCGGTGGCCAGGCCATCTGATAGCCATACCGGGTGCCGGCGGAGGCGACTCTGCCGGCACTTGTTCCGTCATCCGCCCTGTTCAGTGGCGGTCGACGATGGTCCGCTTGTAAAGCAGGCTGGCGGCGATGACGAAGACGCTGACCAGCGCGATCAGCAAGGTGGAGATCGCGTTGATCTCGGGTGACACACCCAGCCGCACGGCCGAGTAAACGCGCACCGGCAGGGTGGTCGCGCCCGGTCCGTTGACGAAAGAGGCCAGCACCACATCATCCAGCGACAGCGTGAATGCCAGCAGCCATCCAGCGACCAGTGCTGGCGCCAGTGCCGGTACCGTCACCAGCAGAAAGGCGCTGACCGGACCGGCACCGAGATCGCGTGCGGCGGCTTCGATGTTGGGGTCCATGCCGACCAGCTTGGCCTGCACGATCACCAGCACGAAGGTCGCACCAAAAGTGGCATGGGTCAGCATCACCGTCAGCAGCCCGCGCTCGAGATCCAGCGAGACGAATAGCAGCAGGGTAGCGACGCCAAGGATCACCTCGGGCAGCACCATCGGCGCCAGCATCAGGCCGGCGAAAACCTGGCGGCCGGGGAAGCGACCAAGGCGCGTGAAGGCCAGCGCGCCCAATGTGCCAACCAGCGTGGCCAGTGTGGCGGCGGCTGCGCCGATCTGCAGCGAATGCAGCGCGGCTTCCAGATAGGCCGGGCTGGAAAACAGCACGCCATACCAGTGCAGCGAAAAGCCGCCCCAGACCGTGACCAGCTTGGAGGCGTTGAAGGAGAATACCACCACCAGCAGGATCGGCAGGTAGAGGAAGGCGAGGCCCAGCGCCAGCGCCGCGATGTTGATCGAACTCAGGCGGTTGCGATTCATCGGCTGGCCTTGCCCAGTTCAAGCCGCTGCAGCGTCATCGCCGGCACCAGCAGCAGCAGCGTCAGCAGCACCGCCAGCGCGCTGGCCAGCGGCCAGTCGCGGTTGGAGAAGAACTCGGTCCACAGTGTCTGGCCCATCATGATGGTGGCCGAACCGCCGAGCAGATCCGGGATGACGAATTCGCCCGCCATCGGGATGAACACCATCAGCCCGGCCGCGAGAATGCCCGGCCGCGCCAGCGGCACGGTGACCAGCCAGAAGACACGGATCGGCGTGGCGCCGAGATCGATGGCGGCTTCGGTCAGGCGTGGCGACTGGCCGGCGAGGCTGGCATAAATCGGCAGGATGGCGAACGGCAGGTAGCTGTAGGTCATGCCGAGCACGACACCGAAGCCGGTATTGACCAGCACCAGCGGCTGCTCGATCACACCAAGGGCCAGGAGCGCGGCATTGACCAGGCCCTCAGGCTTCAGCAGTGCGATCCAGGCATAGACGCGGATCAGGAAGGAGGTCCAGAAGGGCAGGATGATCAGCGTGAGCAGGAACGGCTGCCAGCCTTTTGGCGTCTGCGTCACGGCACGGGCAATGGCGAGGCCGATCACGAGGCAGCAGAAAGTGGCGAGGCCGGCATAGAGCAGGCTGTTGCCGAGCGCCCGGATGTACAGCGTGTCTTCCAGCAGCAGGTTGTAATTGCTCAGGCTAGCCGCCAGTGCGCCGTCCTGAAACAGCGGTGTATAGGGCGGCTGGGCCAACTGCGCCTCGGCGAAGCTGATCTTCAGGATCAGCAGCAGCGGCACGACGACGAACACCGCCGTCCACAGCAGCGGCAGCGCCAGCAGCCCTAAATGACGGGCCCTCACTCCTGGCTCCGCAGCGGCACCAGCGCATCCGACTCCCAACTGAGCCAGACCTGCTGGTCGAGTTCGAGCATCGGCTCATGCAGTGCGTTGAGTTGCGAGGCTTTCAGTATCTGGCCGTCATCCAGCCGCACGGAAATACCGGTCATGTCGCCGATATAGTCGATATCGGTGATGGTTCCGGTGGCGGCATTGGCCATGACGTCCAGCGGCTCGCGCGAAATCTCGATCTGCTCCGGCCGCAGCGACAGTTCCTGCCGGCCATTGCGGGTCGGCCGTTCGGCATCAGCGCTGTAATGCAGCCGCAGGATGCCGCTGCGCGCGGTCACCAGGCCGCCGCTGCCGCTCTCCACTGCTGCATGGAACAGGTTGGTCTCGGCCATCAGGCTGGCGACGAAACGGTCGATTGGCCGGTCGTAGATGCGACGCGGTGCATCCAACTGGCGGAAGCGGCCATGGTCCATCACGGCGATGCGGTCGGCCAGTGCCATCGCCTCGTCATTGTCATGCGTGACGAAAACGAAAGCGATGCCGGTGTCGCGGTTCAGCTTGCGCAATTCGGCCTGGGTCTGCTGACGCAGGCGTTTGTCCAATGCGCCAAGCGGTTCGTCGAGCAGCAGCATGCGTGGCCGTTTCACCAGCGCACGTGCCAGTGCCACGCGCTGCTGCTGACCGCCGGACAGCTGATGCGGCTTGCGCGTCGCGAAATTTTCGATCTCCAGCATTGCCATGGCTTCGGCCGTGCGGGCGGAAATCTCCGAGGCCGGCAGACCCTCGCGGCGCAGGCCGAAGGCGATGTTGTCGCGCACGCTCAAATGCGGGAACAGCGCATAGGACTGGAACATCATGTTGACCGGCCGATGATGCGGCGGCAGGGCGGTGATGTCGCGGCCATCCAGCAGGATATGGCCGCTGTCGGGCGTTTCCAGCCCGGCGATCATGCGCAACAGAGTGGACTTGCCGCAGCCGGACGGGCCGAGCAGGACAATGGACTCGCCGCTCTCGACGTTCAGGTCGATACTGTTGACAACGGGTTCGGCGCCAAAGGATTTACAGACGCCGGCAAGCTGAAGCAGAGGCACGCCTAGTTGCCGCCCTTGATGCGCGTCCAGGTGCGGCTGATCGTGCGCTGCTCGGCCTGCGTCGACGGCACCACGGTATAGAGATTCTTCAGCGCCTCGGTCGGCGGGAACACATCCTTGTCGGCCATCGCGTCCTTCGAGACCAGCGGCAGCGAGTCAGGCACTGCATTCGGGTACTGCACGGCATTGGTGATCTTGGCCATCACCTTGGGCTGCAGCACATAATTGATGAAAGCATGCGCGTTCTCGGGATTCGGCGCATCGGCCGGGATCACCATCACGTCGAACCACTGCTGGGCGCCCTCGCGCGGCAGCAGATACTGCACCCGCACGCCCTTCTTGGCCTCTTCGGCGCGAGTGCGCGCCTGCAGGATGTCGCCCGAGAAACCATAGGCCAGGCAGGCGTCGCCGTTGGCGAGGTCGTTGATGTATTGCGAGGAATGGAATTTGCGGATGTAGGGACGCACCTTCATCAGCACGGCCTCGGCCTTGGCGAGGCTGGCGGCATCTTTCGCGTTCGGATCGAGGCCAAGATATTTCAGCGCGGCGGGCAGGATTTCATCCGGCGCATCCAGCATCACCACGCCGCAATCGGCGAATTTCGACACCACTTCGGGATCGAACAGCATGCGCAAGCTGTAAGACGGCGGGTTGGGCATGCGCTGCTTGATCTTGTCGGGATTAAGCCCGATGCCGCTGGTGCCCCAGAGATAGATCGCGGCATGCTGGTTGCCGGCGTCATACTTGGCCAGACGCTCCATCTGCGCCGGGTCGAGCTTGGCCAAATTCGGAATCTTGGACTTGTCGAGCGGACGCAGCAGCTTCGCCTGTACCTGGCGCGCCATGTAATACTGCGTCGGCACCACGATGTCGTAGCCGCTCTTGCCAGCCAGCAGTTTCGCTTCGAGCGTGTCGTTGCTGTCGTAGACGTCGTAGCGCACCTTGATGCCGGTCTCGGCCTCGAAATCCTTCAGCACCTGCGGGTCGATATAGTCCGACCAGTTGTAGACGTTGACGACCTTCTCCTGGGCCAGTGTAGCGAGCGGCAGGGCGGCCAGCAGGGCGGCGATCAGAGGCAGGCGGGTCAGGCGCATAATGCAGAGGCTCCGGGTTTGAGTTGCCGGATTATGACAATCCGTCCACGGCCGGGCAACGCCGGGATTTCGCCGCCGACTGCCGCTTTTTGCGCCGGTAACCTTTTGTGGATTGTCATCAAAGCTTCACCACTGTCTCCGACTTATCCCCAGGCTTTCATCGGCCTGTCACCGAATCGCGATGTAATCAGGACTCGGTGATTCGGCCCGTCATGAGCCAGAACGCGAGTGGGAGAGAGAGCGGCATGCGTATTCTGATCGTCTCGGATGCCTGGCATCCGCAGGTCAACGGTGTGGTGCGGACCCTGACCAAGACCCGTGAAGTTCTTGAAAAGCGCGGTCATGTGGTCGAGGTGATCGGCCCGGGCGAATTCCGCCGCGTGCCTTGCCCGACCTATCCCGAAATCGAACTGTCGATTCTGCCCTATCGCAAGCTGGTGAAGCTGATCGAGGCTTTTGCGCCCGACGCCATCCATATCGCCACCGAAGGCCCGCTCGGCATGGCGGCGCGCAAATACTGCAAGCGGCATGACCTGATCTTCACCACCGCCTATCACACCAAGTTCCCGGAATATGTGCAGGAACGCACCGGCATTCCGCTCAGCTGGAGCTATGCCTTCATGCGCTGGTTCCACAATGGTGGCGCCGGCATGATGGTGGCGACCGACAGCCTGGCGAAGAGCCTGACCGAACGCGGCTTCAAAAATCTGAAGACCTGGTCGCGCGGCGTGGATATCGAACGCTTCAAGCCGCGCCCGAAGGACATCCTCGACCTGCCACGCCCGATTTATCTCTATGCTGGCCGTGTCGTGGTCGACAAGAATGTCGAAGCCTTCCTGAAACTGAAGCTCGACGGCACCAAGCTGGTGGTCGGCATCGGGCCCGACCTGGAAGGCTATCGCGCGAAGTATCCTGAGGCCGTGTTTGCCGGCTATCTGGAGAACGGCCATCTCGCCAGCTACTTCTCGGCGGCCGATGTCTTCGTCTTCCCCAGCCTGACCGATACCTTCGGCCTCGTGGTGCTGGAAGCGCTGGCCTCGGGCGTGCCGGTCGCTGCCTATCCGGTCACCGGGCCGATCGACATCATCGGGCCGCATCCCGAAGTAGGCGCGCTGGACGACGATCTCGCCGTCGCCATCCGCGGCGCCCTGGGCAAGTCGCCGGAAGCCTGCCGCGACCTGGCGCTGCAGTATTCCTGGGATGCGTGTACGGATCAGTTCCTGCGCAATCTGGTGCCGCTGGAACGTCCGGTGCCGCGCGCTGCCGTTACGTCAGCCGCGAAGGCGGCATAACCGCATAAACAGCGGCCATCCCCGGCGGGCGCAGGCTTCCCACTGCGACTCGCACAATACCTGCGAATCCTCGCCAAAAGCGGGGTAGACTGCACAGTGCCTCATTTGTGAACTGGAAAGACGTTGAGTTTGCGCGGAAAGTCGCGCATTCACTGCGCGTAAATCCGACGTTTCGGGGAAGCTGAATGTCGTCGTCTGGTCTCAACTCGTCGCGCCTGCTGCAGAAGCTGTATCTCGCAGCCGCCGACGACCAGAATCTGTCGCCGTTCCTGAGCGAATTCGCGCTCGCCTATAATGCGAGCCTCGCCACCATTGCGACCATGGAAGGCCCGTCGCGCCGTGATGGCCTGCGTGTCTCGGGCTGTGCCAACGAAAGCGAAGAAGCGCCGCGTCTGCCGGAATATTATGCGGTGCGCAGTCCGTTCCGTCCGATCATGATGCTGCAGGGCAATCTCGGCCGCGTGCTGAACACCAACAGCATGCTGTCGCGCGAACGGCAGGCGCGCGACCAGTTCATCAACGAGTTCCTGCGGCCAGCGGGGCACCACTATCTCGCCACCACGATCTTTGCCCAGGATGGCGACCGCTTCAATTACTTCGTGCTCAATCGCGGCGACCGCTTCGGCGATTTCGAGGAAGACGCCGTCAGTGGCCTGAACGAGATGGTCCCGCATTTCCAGACCATGTTCCAGCTGCGCGGCACCATGATCGCGCGCGACCGCCATCTCGACTTCTTCACGGCTGCGATGGCCGAACGTGGCGTCGGCCTGATCGTGCTCGATCGCAGCGGCCGCGTGCAGTCGATGAACGACATCGCCTCGGCGATCTGCTGCGACAATGACGGCTTGCTGATTGCGGGCGGCACGCTCACTGCCGACAATGCCGACGATAACCGGAAACTGCAGCAGGAAATCTTCTCGCTGCTGAACAGCCAGATCCTGTCGCGGCCGGGTTCCACCGTGTTCGTGCGGCGCCGCGTCGGCGGCCGGCCGTATCGGCTGCAGATCATGCCGCTGTCGCTGCGCAAATATTATTTCGCCGGCGATGGCGTTGAACTGGCGATTCAGATTTTCAGCGAGCCGGTTGCCGAGCAGGGCCTCAATGCCGCGCTTGCCAGCCAGTTTGGCCTCAGCCCGTCGGAAATGCGGGTGGCCGAACATCTGGTGGCGGGCCATCCGGTCAAGCGCGTGGCGCAGATGCTGGGTAACAGCGTCAACACCATCCGCGTCCATCGGCGCAACCTGTATCGCAAGCTGGGCGTCACGCGGCATTTCGATCTGGTGCGCCTGCTGGGGAATGGTTCCAGCAATTAGCCGGCAGCCGATGGCCGGAACATTGGTCCTGCGGCTTGCAGGCACCGGCCTTCGCCCGCTAGGGTTCGCCCAACTCATATATCAGTTGGAGGAACACCCGATGGCCGTCGAAATCCTGCAGACCACTGCCATGCCGCCGGCCGTCCAGAAGGTGCTGGATGGCAGCTACACCGTGCATAAGCTGTGGGAGGCCAAGGACAAGGCCGCCTTGCTGAAAGAGATCGGCCCGCGTGTGCGTGGCATGGCGACCTCGGGTGGGGCAGGGGCGACGCGCGAACTGATCGAGGCACTGCCCAAGCTGGAGGTGATCTCCAGCTTCGGCGTCGGCTATGACTCCATCGACATTGGTTGCGCGAAAGAACGCGGCGTCACCGTCACCAATACGCCGGATGTGCTGACCGACTGCGTTGCCGATACCGCGATGGCGCTGACGCTGGCAATGATGCGCCGGATCCCGCAGGCCGACCAGTTCGTGCGCACCGGGCGCTGGCCGAAGGACAAGTTTCCGCTGACCGACAAGCTGGGCGGCCGCATCATGGGTATCGTCGGCGCCGGCCGTATCGGCCAGGCCATTGCCAAACGCGCCGAAGCTTTCGGCCTGCAGATCGCCTATTTCGGCCCGCGCAAGAAGGCCGAGCTGAGCTGGCGCTATTACGACAACCTCGTCGCCATGGCCAAGGATGTCGATATCCTGATGATCTCCTGCCCGGGCGGCAAGGAAACCAATCAACTGGTGAATGCCGCCGTGATCGATGCGTTGGGCGCCGATGGCTATATCGTCAACATCGCGCGCGGCAGCGTGGTGGAAGAGCCGGCGCTGGTGAAGGCGCTGGTGGAGAAGAAGATCGCCGGTGCGGGTCTGGACGTGTTTGCCGACGAGCCGAATGTGCCGGAAGCGCTGTGGTCGCTCGACACCGTGGCACTGGCACCGCATATCGGTTCGGGCACGCATGAAACGCGCCAGGCGATGGGCGATCTGATGCTGAAGAATCTGGAAGCCTGGTTCGCCGGCAAGCCGGTACTCACCAAGGTCGTGTGAGGGCTTAGCTCTCGCCGCCGTCCAAGCTGCTCTTGGGGCTGCCCAGCCCCATCAGCCGGCTTTTGTTGCCGAGCATGATTTTCTGCAGCATTTCCATCGCCATCATTTTCATGCTCTGGTCGACGAGGCGGCGCTGCTCGTCCAGCTGCGCCTGAACTGCCGAATTGCCATATGGGGCATTGCCATAGGGCGCGGTGGCCAGCCCTGACGACTGGCCGTCCAGCGGCACGGTCTCCAGGCCCTGCGACTTGCTGTCGAGCTTGGCGTTGAAGAAGGCGTAGATTTCGCCCAGCGTGCGCGGATTGCCATCGGCGCCGTAGAACACGCCCTTGTTGGCAGCTGCCGCTTCGGGCAGCAAAGCGGCAGCGCTCTGCGTCGGATTTTCTTTCAGGGCGCCGAGGAATTTGGTGGCGCCATTCGGGCCGAGGAAATGCCCGAGATAAAGATCGACCTTTTTCACGTCGACGCCGAATTCGCGCGCTAGCACCTGCTGGTTGCTGCGGGCATATTCGGCCGCCATGGCCGAGGCGATGCGTGGGTCGTCGCGCAAGGCCAGAATCTCGCGGCGGGTTTCCGGGTCATTCACGCGCGGCCGACCGTCGCTGCCGGTGCCGATCTTCTGGGCGAGGTCGGCGAGGCCGTGCTTGGCGCCGTGATCACGCACGGTTTCCAGCCAGGTGCTGTCGATGAACTGGAACAGGCCACGCGCCGAACTGGTCTTGGCCTGGGCATCGGCCCTGAAGCCGCTTTCCTGTCCGGCCTGCGCGACCAGATAGGCGAAATCCACCCCGGTACGGCTGCTGGCCTGCTTCAGCGTGCTGAGCAGCTCGTAGCTCACCTGATGACCGCCGACGCGGTAACTGTCGGGGGCGGGCTGGGCGGCAGGACGGAACGGCGTGACGGGAGCCATGGGCGGAGTAAACCTGAGAAGGACCTAATAATCCTATAGCGGGCGAGGGGAAAGATTCAGTTAATACCTGGAAATTACACTATCCCCTTGTTTACACACGGGTTTGCGGGCAAACAGGCGGTATGAGCGAAGCTTGGGCAGCAGTGATGGGTGGCCGGTTCGACTGGGCCCAGATCAACTGGGCGGCGGACGGCCCCTGGTTCGCGTTGCTCCTGCTGCTGGCTGGCGGCATTGCCCTGCCGGCCGGTGTTTATGCGCTGCTCGACCGCTGGGCGGCCTCGCGGCTGCGCATCGACAGTATCGCTCTCGCCACGCGCTATGGCGGCTACATGAATTCCTGGGCGGTGTTCGGCCGCCATGCCAGCGAATACCGCGACCTGCGGCCCTTGTTCCCCGCGGCGCAGGCGGCCGAACTGGCGCGCTTCCATGACGGCACGGCCTGCATTGCCGCGCGCTTCCGCACGCCTGAGGCGGCGCAGTCGGCAGCAGAAGAGCGGTTCGGCAGCTTTGCAGCTGCGGGCGTCGAATATGCTGATGCGGGCGTATCGTTCCAGACCGAGGCCGGCAGCGAGAAGAAGGGCTATGCGCGCGGCCAGTGGCTGGTGATCAGCGATACGCTGTTCGCCTTCTACGGTCCTGACAGTGCGGCGCTGGCGCGTCGCCGCCATGTCATTCCGGCCTTACGCGCACGCCGCTTCCCCGGTCCGTTGCGCCTGCTGCACAGCCGCGGTGGGCATGGTGCGATAATGCTGCTCTGGCTCGTGGTGCTGCTGGCAGGCGCCGGGCGTTGCATCGAATTCGCCGCACAGCGCGAAGGCGTGCGGGCGCCGATCTCCACCAGCGAATTGCGCATGCGGCTGACCGCGCTGGATGCCGGCGGGCAGCGTGTTGCCGTGGCATTGCGGCCCGGCGGCATGCGGATCGCCGGTCATGGCGAGGATCTGCGCCAGCGCGATCTTGGGCTCCTGGCCGGGCGCGATTGGCTCACCGGTTTCGATCTCAGCTTCGACCGCGAGCGCAATATCGTGACCGCTTTGCCGCTGGTGGGCCGCAGCGGCGAGGCGGAGCGGCTGGGCGCTGCGCCGCCGCCGCCGAAACGCTGGCACAACAACACGCTGCTGATCGACGGTGACGATGCGCTGCTGGTGGCGGTGCGCGATGCCGTAACGGAAGCCGGCTGGACCTGGCAGCTCAGGCTGACGCCGCCACTGCCGATTCCGCGCTTCGACCGCTCTTGGCTCGGTTTCGGCGACTGACCTATACTGCTCCGCAATCAAGCGGAGGAACACCATGCGCAAGGGCTATAAAGCCATGCTCGACGAGGCCATGCAGGCTATCGTCACGCTCACGCCGGAACAGGCGGCCGAGCGTTACAACACAGCCGATGTCGTCTTTGTCGATATCCGCGACCCGCGCGAACTGGAACGCGATGGCGTGATCCCGGGGGCCTTCCACGCCACGCGCGGCATGCTGGAATTCTGGATCGATCCGGAAAGCCCGTATCACAAGCCGGTCTTTGCCGAGGACAAGCAGTTCATCTTCTTCTGCGCCGGCGGCCTGCGCTCGGCGCTCGCCACCAAGACAGCGCTGGATATGGGCCTCGACAAGATCGCGCATATCGAGGGCGGATTCGGCGCCTGGAAGAAGGCGGGCCTGCCGACGGCGGACTGGAAGCCGAAGGAAAAGAAATGACCAAGAGCAGTCAGGGGCCTCTCTCCGGCCTTAAGGTCATCGAAATGCCGGCCATCGGCCCGGTGCCGTTCTGCGGCATGCTGCTGGCCGATCTGGGCGCCGATATACTGCGTATCGATCGCACCGGGGATGTCGATCTCGGTTTGCCGGTCGAGCCGAAATACGAATTGCTCGGCCGCGGCAAGCGCTCGCTGGCGCTTGACCTGAAAGACCCGCAGGCGATTGCCCTGGTGCTCGACTTAATGAGCAAGGCGGACGCTGTGATCGAAGGCTTCCGTCCCGGCGTGATGGAGCGGCTGGGTCTGGGCCCCGATGTGGCGCTGGCGAAGAATGCGAAACTGGTCTACGGCCGCATGACTGGCTGGGGCCAGGAAGGACCGATGGCGATGGCGGCCGGCCACGACATCAACTACATCGCGCTGACCGGTGCTCTCCATGCAATAGGAAGTCAGAACGGAAAACCCGTACCGCCGCTCAACCTCGTCGGCGATTTCGGCGGCGGGTCGCTCTATCTCGCCATGGGCATTCTGGCGGCGCTGTTCGAACGCCAGCAGTCCGGCAAGGGCCAGGTGATCGATGCCGCCATGGTGGATGGCGCGGCCTCGCTGATGACGCTGTTCTACGGACTGAAAGGCGCTGGGATGTGGAGCGACACCCGCGGCGCCAACATGCTGGATTCTGGTGCGCCATGGTACGACACCTATGAATGCCGCGATGGCGGTTTCGTTGCCATCGGCTCGATCGAAGGCAAGTTCTACGCCGAGCTGATCGAAAAGTTGGGGCTCGACGCGTCCATTCTGCCCAAGCAGCATGACCGCAAACGCTGGCCCAGCTTACGCGCCGCCATCGCGGCAAGCTTCCGGACGAAAACGCGCGACGAATGGTGCGCCATCATGGAAGGCAGCGACATCTGCTTTGCGCCCGTGCTGGGCCTCGGCGAGGCGCCACAGCATCCGCATATGGCGGCCCGCGCGACTTTCACCGCGCCCGATGGCGTCGTGCAGCCGGCACCGGCGCCGCGCTTCTCGCGCACACCGGGCGGCATCGCCCGCAAGCCGCCCATGCGCGGCGAGGGCGGCGAGCAGGCGCTCGCCGACTGGGGCGTGGCGCGCAAGACCTGATGGCGCTATGTGTTAAGCGCTGCATTTTTAGAGGAGTGAGACGATGGATTTCGGTATCAAGGGGCGTAACGCGCTGGTCTGCGCCGCGAGCAAAGGGCTCGGTCTGGGTTGCGCGATGGCGCTGGCGAAAGAGGGCGTGCATGTGACGATCACGGCGCGCACCGTCGAAACGCTGGAAGCTGCCGCGAAGAAAATCCGCGAGGCCGCGCCGGGCGTGACGGTGAAGACCGTGGCCGGCGACATCACCACCGAAGCCGGCCGCGCGGAAGCGCTGGCGGCGGCGGGCGAGATCGACATCCTGGTGAATAATGCCGGCGGGCCGCCGCCGGGCGATTTCCGAGACTGGGACCGCGAACACTGGATCAAGGCGGTGGATGGCAACATGATCACGCCGATCCTGCTGGCCAAGGCGGTGGTCGACAAGATGGCGGCGCGCAAGTTCGGCCGCATCGTCAACATCACCTCCAGTGCCGTGAAGGCGCCGATCCCGGTGCTCGGCCTCTCCAACGGCGCGCGCTCGGGTCTGCATGGCTTCATGGCCGGCATGTCGCGCCAGGTGGCGAAGGACGGCATCACCATCAACAACCTGCTGCCCGGCCGCTTCCTGACCGACCGCCTGAAGCAGACCATCGGCGCCGCCAGCAAGAAGCAGGGCGACGAGTTGGACGCCGAGATCATCAAACAGGCCACCACCATTCCGGCCGGCCGTTTCGGTACGGCGGAAGAATTCGGCCAGGTCTGCGCCTTCCTCTGCTCGGTGCAGGCGGCGTATTTCACCGGCCAGAATGTGCTGCTGGATGGCGGCAATTATCCGGGCAGTTTCTGACGCTTCCACAAAGCCGTCATGCCCGGGCTTGACCCGGGCATCTCAGCCAGAATTGCGTGAGGTCCTCGGGTCAAGCCCGAGGACGACGAGAGGAGCGGAAGGGGGCGGGCAACCGCCCTTTTTCTTTTGCTCTTGCACTCACTAGACCAGTCTATATAATTACCGCATGAGCAAGACCGCGACACTTCTCCCGGCCAAGAAGCCGCCAACCACCCGCGAACGCTTTGTGTCCATGACGGCAAAGCTGATGTCGCGACGCGGCTATGCCGCCACCGGGCTGAACGAGATCATTGCGAAAAGCGGCGCGCCGAAGGGCTCGCTCTATCATTTCTTCCCGAAGGGCAAGGAACAGCTGGCGGAAGCCGCCGTGGACTGGGCGGCCGATCTGTTCCTGCAGACAATGGCCGACGCGGTGGCGCGCGCCGGCTCGGCGGCCGAGGCAGTCGGTGCGCTGGCGGCGCAGGTCGCGGTCTGGATGGAGCAGTCCGGCTGCAAGGACGGCTCGCCGCTGACCATCATGGCGGTCGAAACCGGCGCCTTCAGCGAACCGTTGCGACTGGCCTGCCAGCGTGGCTACCAGGCCTGGGCCGATGCACTGGCCGACCAGCTGCGCCGCGATGGCAAATCGGCGAAGGAGGCCAGCGACCTGGCGCTCTGGGCCATCGCCTCGCTGGAGGGCGCCGTCGTGCTGGCGCGTACCCAGCATTCCGCCGAACCGCTGCGCCGCATCGGCAAGCTGCTGCAAAGGGCCCTGACATGACCAATTCCGTCCCGAAAACCCAGCTCACCCGCGAGATGATGGAGCAGGCCATCGCGCTGAGTCCCTACACCAAATGGGTGGGGACGAAGCTGGTCGATTTCGACCCCGGCCATGTGAAAATCTCGATCACGCTCCGCAAGGAAATGACGCAGCATCACGGTTTCGCGCATGGCGCCATCGTGGGCTACATGGCGGACACGGTTTGCTCCTGGGCAGCGGCGTCCGTGGTCGGCGATGTCGTGACCTCGGAATACAAGCTCAATCTGCTGGCGCCCGCCATTGGCGAGGAGCTGACGGCGGTGGGCGAGGTGATCAAGGCCGGCGGCCGCCAGGTGGTGACGCGCGCCGATGTGTTTGCCGTGAAGGACGGCACTGAGAAGATCGTCGCCACGGCGCTGGCGACGATCGCGCGGGTTTAATCACAAATAACCATGCGTCATGGTCGGGCTTGACCCGACCATCTTCAGCAGGACTGCGGGAGATCCTCGGGTCGAGCCCGAGGATGACGGCTTTGTATCGAGTAGTTACGCCGCCCGCTTATCCGCCTCACTCACCGGATGGGCGGCGCGGAAGCCGACCTGCAGGCGGTTCCACACGTTGATCGCGCCGATCAGGAAGGTGAGCTGCACCTGCTCGGCCTCCGAGAACTGTGCCTTCACCAACTTGTAATCGGCATCCGGCGCGCCGGTCTGCGCCACCAGGGTCAGCGCCTCGGTCCAGGCCAGGGCTGCACGTTCGCGCTCGCTGTACAGCGTGCTCTCGCGCCAGGCATTCAGCATGTAGAGCCGCATCTCGCTGTCGCCATGCTTGCGGGCCTCGGTGGTGTGCATGTGGATGCAGAAGGCGCAGCCATTGATCTGCGAGGCGCGCAGCTTGACGAGATGACGCAGGCTCTCTTCCAGGCCGCTTTTCGCGATGCTGGCTTCCAGCGCCATCATGGCCTTCACGGCGTCGGGGGCGAGCTTGATATGGTCGTTCAGGCGGGGATGCATTTGGGTGTCTCCTATGGGTTATGCAGCCTAGACGGGGCTGGGCGGCCGGCTGTGACAGCCGAGGCCAAAAAATCCAGCATTAAGGTTTCACGACGGTCCAAACCGGCCCTATCGGGGCCGTTGCCCGGCCTGCCGGGCGGCGTTACACTCCATCGCTTTCCAGTGCCAACGAGGCCTGATTTATGAGCTGGGAAGCCGAGATCGCCGAACTACGGCGGCGCGAAGAACTGGCCCGCCAGATGGGCGGCCCTGACAAGATCAAACGCCAGCATGACGGCGGCAAGCTGACGGTGCGCGAGCGCATCGCGCGCCTGCTCGATTCCGGATCCTTCCATGAGGTCGGCGCGATTGCCGGCCGGGCGCGCTATGGCGCCGATGGCAGCCTGGAAGAGTTCAGTCCGACCAATTTTGTCTTCGGCCGCGGCAAAATCGACGGCCGCCCCATGGTGGTCGGCGGCGACGATTTCACCGTACGCGGTGGCGCAGCGGATGCCGCGATTTGGCAGAAGCAGGTGCATGCCGAGCAGATGGCCCGCGAGCTGCGCATCCCGATGGTGCGGTTGGTCGATGGCACCGGCGGCGGCGGCTCGGTCAAGTCGCTGGAGATGGAAGGCCGCACTTACGTGCCGCTGATGCCGGGCTGGGAACATGTCGTCGCCAATCTGAGCACTGTGCCGGTCGTGGCGCTGGCGCTCGGCTCCGTGGCCGGGCTTGGCGCGGCGCGCACGGTCAGCAGCCACTTCTCGGTGATGGTGCAGGGCATTTCGCAGATGTTCATCGCCGGACCGCCGGTGGTGGCGCGCACCGGCGTCGAGATGACCAAGGAAGAACTCGGCGGCACCGAGATTCATGAGCGTGCCGGCGCTATCGATCTGGCCGTCGCCAGCGAAGAAGAGGCGTTTGCCGCAGCAAAGCGTTTCCTGTCCTACCTGCCGCAGTCGGTCTATGATTTGCCGGCCCGTGTGACGCCACAGGACGATCCGAACCGCCGCGAGGAGAAACTGCTTTCCATCGTGCCGCGCGACCGCCGCCGCGTATACAAGACACGCGACATCGTCAACGCCACGGTCGACGCCGACAGTTTCATGGAGATGGGGCGGCTCTATGGCCGCTCGGTGATCACCGGCCTGGCGCGGCTGGATGGCTGGCCGGTCGCCATTCTCGCCAGCGATCCGTATCATTATGGCGGCGGCTGGACCGCCGATGCCGCGCACAAGATCACGCGCTTTGTCGATCTTGCCGAAACCTTCCACCTGCCGGTGGTGCATTTCGTCGATATCCCGGGCTTCCTGATCGGGCCGGAGGCTGAGCAGAGCGGCACCATCCGCCATGGCGCCCGCGCGCTCACCGCGGTCTATCAGGCGACCGTGCCCTGGTGTTCGATCATCATGCGCAAGGCCTTCGGCGTGGCTGGCGCGGGCCATTCCAATCACACGCGGCTGCGCTACCGTTATGCTTGGCCGTCGGGCGACTGGGGCAGCCTGCCGCTCGAAGGCGGTATCGAGGCCGCCTATCGCGCCGATCTCGACAAGGCTGACGACCGTGACGCACTGCTGAAAGAGATCGAGGCGCGCCTCAATCAGGTGCGTTCGCCTTTCCGCACGGCAGAAGCCTTCCTGGTCGAGGAGATCATCGACCCGCGCGACACCCGTCCGCTGCTGTGTGAATTCGCCAATCTCGCCGCGCCGTTGCGCACGGCGGGCCCCCCTAGCTTTGGGTACAGACCATGAGTGACATTCCGAATATTCCGCCCAATCTGCCCAACGAAAAGAAGCCGACGCCGAAATCGATCGTCCTGACCTCGCATCCGAGCACGAATGTCGGCACCAAGCCGCTGCCGATCGAATGGGGCGCGGCCGATCCGCAGCAGCGTGGACCGATTGTCGCCACGCTGAAGAATCCCGGCGGCAAGAATGCGGTCGGCACGCATTCTGGCGCCTATTCGCTGTATCGCGCCCTCGCGGTGGCGGCCGGCCAACTCAACGCCGAACACAAGCCCGACCTGACCAACACTGCGCCGGCCGAGCCGCTCGGCCCCTTCCCGCAATGGGCTGATGGCGAGAAGATCGTCTCGCTTGATCCCTGGGGCCATATCACCAGCCAGGTCTTCGCCGAGCAGATCAGGGCCGGTTGGGATATCCGCCCAACCATCGCGGTGACCAAGGCGCATATCAACATGCCCGAGCTGCACGACGCCGTGCGCGCCGGTCGCATCAAGCCTGATGGCAATATCCTCGCGGCCAACGGCGATGTGAAGGTGACCAAGGTGGCGGTCGAGCCGGTCTGGTATCTGCCGGGCGTGGCCAAGCGGTTCAACATCAGCGAGACCGAACTGCGCCGCGGACTCTTTGAGCAGACCGGCGGCATGTTCCCGGAGCTGGTCACGCGCAACGACCTGAAGGTGTTCCTGCCGCCCATCGGCGGCATGACGATCTACCTGTTCGGCGACACCTCCAAGCTGGGCAAACCGGCGACCCGGATCGCCTGCCGCATCCATGACGAATGCAATGGATCGGATGTGTTCGGCTCGGATATCTGCACCTGCCGGCCGTATCTGGCGCATGGCATTGAAGTCTGCATCGAGGAAGCGCAGCAGGGTGGCGTCGGCGTGATCGTCTACAATCGCAAGGAAGGCCGCGCGCTGGGTGAAGTGACCAAGTTCCTGGTCTATAACGCGCGCAAGCGGCAGGAGATGGGCGACCGCGCCGAGACCTATTTCCAGCGTACCGAATGTGTCGCCGGTGTGCAGGACATGCGGTTCCAGGAATTGATGCCGGACGTGCTGCATTGGCTCGGCATCAGCCGGATCGACCGGCTGGTCTCGATGAGCAACATGAAGTTCGAGCCCATCGTCGCCAGCGGCATCCAGGTGGTCGAGCGCGTGCCGATCCCCGACGAGCTGATCCCGGCCGATGCCAGGGTGGAGATGGACGCCAAGAAGGCAGCCGGCTATTTCACCGACAAGGTGCCGGACCAGGATGAATTGAAGAAGGCCAAGGGCCGAGGCCTAGAGGAGTAAGTGTCCGTGAGTAATCTGCACGATCCGGCCCAGGCGGTTGCCTGGCTGCGCACCACCAAGGCGATCCGCGAACGTTGCCATGCCATGTTCAGCCTGGCGGAGCGTCACGCGATGCCGAATTTTGAACTGCATCTCTCGGCGGTGCCTGCAGCTGCCGACTATGTGGCCGAAACGATCCGCCAGAATTATCCGACGCTGCAGATCCCCTATCATGCGCGCTGGCGGCATTTCGCCGCCGGCGGCATCGACCGCTGGGGGCAGCTTGCGAAAACGCTCAGCGCCGGCAAGGACGAGATCGCCCGCATCCGCTTCGATCTCTGCGTCACCAGTGTGCTGCTCGATGCCGGCTCCGGGCCGCACTGGAAATACAATGAAGAAGAACGCACCGTCACACGCTCGGAAGGTCTGGCGGTCGCCAGCCTGCATGCCTTCAAAGCAGGATTGTTCTCGGGCGACAAGTCGAAACCCCTACGCGCCGATGCTGCCGGGCTGATCCCTCTGGCGCCGAACGCGATTGCGCATGCCTTCCAGGTCTCGGACAGCAATCCGCTGGTCGGCGTGGAAGGTCGCGCGGCGCTGATGCGCAATCTTGGCCAGGCGCTGAAGGCACGGCCGGATCTGTTCGGTTCTGACGCCCGTATCGGCGGTCTGTATGATTACCTGCTCAGCCATGCCGTGAAGGACGGCAAGCTGCCGGCCACCGCCATTCTTGCGGCCGTGCTGGAAGGCCTCGGCCCGATCTGGCCGTCGCGCATCACGCTGGGGGGCGTCAATCTCGGCGATGTCTGGCGCCATCGCGGCCTGATGAGCGACGATCTCACCTCGGGTCTGATCCCGTTCCACAAGCTGTCGCAGTGGCTGACGTACTCCCTTGTCGAAATCTTCGAGGATGCCGGGATTACCGTCACCGGGCTGGACGACCTCACCGGCCTGCCGGAATACCGCAATGGCGGCCTGTTCATCGATCTGGGCGTGCTGGTCATCCGCCACGATGCGTTGAAGAAATACCCTGTCCCGGTGGAAGACGAGGCCGTGGTGGAATGGCGTGCGCTGACGCTGGCGCTGCTCGACCATATTGCCGATCCGGTGCGCGAACGGTTGGGCAAGACGGCAGCCGAGATGCCGCTGGCCCGCATCCTGGAGGGCGGCACCTGGGCGGCCGGGCGCCGCATCGCCAGGGAGAAGCGCCCGGCAGATGGTGGTCCGCCACTGATTATCGCCAGCGATGGTACGGTTTTCTGATTTTGAGCCTTTCGGGGGAGAGTCACCGATGAATGCGTTTCCCAATGCCACCGTGGTCATGCATCCGCTGGTGCAGCACAAGCTGAGCCTGCTGCGCCGCAAGGAAGTCTCGACCGCCGAATTCCGCCGGCTGGTGCGCGAAGTCAGCCTGCTGCTGGCTTATGAGGTTACCCGCGACCTGCCGCTGGAGAAGGTGGATATCGAGACGCCGCTGGAACACATGAAGGCGCCGCTGCTCTCGGGCAAGAAGCTCTGCTTCGTCTCGATCCTGCGTGCCGGCAACGGCATCCTGGACGGCATGCTGGATCTGGTCCCCTCGGCACGCGTCGGCCATGTCGGCCTGTATCGCGACCCGGAAACGCTGGTGCCGGTGGAGTATTACCTGAAGCTGCCTGACGACGTGGCGCAGCGTCTGGTGATCGTGGTCGACCCGATGCTGGCAACCGGCCATTCCGCCGCCGCCGCCGTGACGCGACTGAAGGAAGCGGGGGCGCAGCAGATCAAGTTCGTCTGCCTGCTGACGGTACCCGAAGGCCTCCGCGTGATGCAGGAAGCCCATCCCGATGTGATGGTCTACACCTGCGCGGTCGACCGCCAGCTGGATGAGCACGGCTATATCCGTCCGGGCCTGGGCGATGCCGGCGATCGCATCTACGGCACCAAGTAAGCATCTACGACCAGGTAAGACAGGCGAAAGCACAACCTTTCGTATCCACCATCACAGCTATCTGGCGAGCCCGGGGGCATAGTCGGCGCAATCCGATAACCCCCGAGGAGCCGTGTCATGGCTGCCATGCTGATCCCCAGTCTGTTCAGGCGCGCTCTGCGCGTCACTCTTACCCTCACCGTTGCCGCTGCTGCCGGCATCGCCGCTTCGGCCTGGGCCGGAAAGGCGCAGGCGGCCTCCGACCTGCTCGGCGGCCAGCCGGCGGCCACCGCCATTGCTGCCGTTCGCGCTGCGCCGCGCGTGGTGGGGCAGGAAAGCCGCCGCGGCCTGCCCATCGTGCTGGGCAACCGGCTGGTCAGCGGCCCCGGCTCGGGCCTCAAGTTCACGCTGGATGATCGCTCGACGGTGATCATCGGGCCGAACAGCGCCATCACGGTGGACGAGTTCGCCGCCGACCGCGTGGTGCTGCGCGTCGAGCGCGGCAGTTTCCATCTGGATTCCGCCAATCCCGGCAATGTCTATGTCGTGCTGCCGGGTGGCACCGTGACGGTGAAGGCCGCCACTGTGGCCGGCCGCATCCTGCCCGACTGCACCGAAGTGGCGCTGCTGAGCGTCGGACGCGCCGAGGTCGCCACGCCTGCGGGCGGCAGCGTACGGCTGGACAAGATCGGCGACTTCACCCGGCTGACTGGCTACGCCGCGCCGAGTCAGCCGGCACAGTTGCCGCCGCAGCGCCTGCAGGATTTCGTCGGTCTCACCAGCCAGATCGCCCAAGGTACTACTCCGGGCGTCAATCTGGGCGCGCCCAGATTATAGGGCGCTGACGCGCCGCGGCGCCTGACTCGGCAAAGCGAGTCGCGCTGTCGCCGGCCGTGCAGGGCTTCGGAAAGCCTGCCGCGGCGCGCTTCCGGCGCCGCTTACCGAAATTTTATCTGCTGCCGCCAGTCGTGCCTCGCGAAGGCAGGAGAGCAAAGAAAGCCGCAGTTCATGCGGCTTTTTCGTATCTGCGTGTCGCGTCGAGGCGGTGCTGCTGTGACACGCAGAACACGGTGGCGGCAAAAAATTTTTCAGGCGGGGCAGTTTCCTATTGCAATGGGGGCGCGTTGCTGTAAATACCGCTTTCAACGACGCACCCGCACGTGCCGATGGCCCCTGGCAGGTTATGCAACGACGAACGCGTCCTTTTTGGTCGCACAGCTTGAGCTGTGCCGGTTTAAAGCCGGTCCGAGAGGGAGGTTTCGATGCTTGCAGCCAATGGTGGCCGCACCAATACCCGTCTGCGACGTTCCGTCGCCAAATCCCGTATTGAGCCGGGTCAGCTGACCCCCAAGCTCCAGCGTTTCCTCGCCGAGGCGAAGGACACTGAGCCCTTTGTGGTCGTCGATGTCGACGTCGTCGAGCATAACTACCGCGAGCTGCGCCGCCTGCTGCCGTTGGCCAAGGTCTACTACGCCATCAAGGCGAACCCGGCCCCGGAAATCCTGCGCCGCCTGCGCACGCTGGGCTCGAGCTTCGATACGGCTTCGGCCAACGAAATCCAGCAGTGCATGGACCAGGGCGTGACCCCGGACCGCATCTCGTTTGGCAACACCATCAAGAAGAAGCGCGACATCGCCTGGGCTTTCGAGCAGGGCGTGCGGCTGTACGCCTTTGACTCGCTCTGCGAACTGCAGAAGCTGGCCGAACTGGCGCCGGGCTCGCAGGTCTTCTGCCGCGTGCTGATGGAATGCGAAGGCGCCGAATGGCCGCTGTCGAAGAAATTCGGCTGCGCGCCCCGCATGGCCGCTGACCTGCTGGTCAAGGCGCGCGAACTGGGTCTCGACCCCTATGGCATCTCTTTCCATGTCGGCTCGCAGCAGACCGACCTGAACCAGTGGGACAAGGCAGTTGCCCAGGTCTCGCAGATGTTCAGCGTGCTGCAGCAGGCCGATGTCGACCTGCGCATGGTCAATCTCGGCGGCGGCTTCCCGGCGAAGTACCGCACCGACATCCCGATGCTGGAAGCCTATGCTCAGGCGATCAGCGACGCGATGACCAAGCATTTCGGCAACAAGATCCCCGAAATGATCATCGAGCCGGGCCGTGGCCTGGTGGGCGATGCGGGCGTGATCCAGGCTGAGGTCGTGCTGATCTCCGAGAAGGACTACGACGACGACCGTCGCTGGGTCTATCTCGACATCGGCAAGTTCTCCGGCCTGGCCGAGACCATGGACGAGGCGATCAAGTACCGCATCGTGACGCCGCGTGACGGCGGGCCGACCGGCCCGGTGTCGCTCGCCGGTCCGAGCTGCGACAGCGCCGACATCCTGTACGAGAAGGCCGAATACCAGATGCCGCTGGCGCTGGAAGTCGGCGACAAGATCCAGATCCTGTCCACCGGGGCCTATACGACGACCTATTCGTCGGTCGGCTTCAACGGCTTCCCGCCGTTGAAGAGCTACTGCATCTAAGCAGGCCGTTTCCGACGGTTCCGAGTGGGTTTGAAAGGGCCGGCCGCGCAAGCGGCCGGCCTTTTTTCATGGATTTTGCTACCTGAGTGCGCATAGCACACCGCGGGCGCCCTACTGCTGCTTATCTAAATCTCGCCACTGTCAGTGAAATTGCCGCTTTTCTATTGCGGCAGCGCTCTGCCTGTGTGACAAATTTTGCGCCCGAAAAACGCGTATAAAGATAAGAATCGACTTCACAGGTCGGGAGCAGGGTGAGATGCAGCGGTTGCAGAGGCTTGCTGCAGGAGCAGGGGGAGAGCGGTGACACAGCCGCCATTCGGCGAGGACAGGTTCATGGCGGCGCTGGCGCGCCATAGCGACGCCGTGGATGAAACCTCCGAAGCCGCCGTCACTGAAAACCACCTGCTGCATGCCGCGCTCGATACGATGGGTGAGGGTTTTGCCGTCTGGGATGCCGGCCCCAATCTCGTCCAGTTCAATCGCCGCCTGCCGGACCTGTTCGGCCTGCCGACCGACCTGATGCGGCCCGGCCTGCCGGCCAAGGAATTCCTCGGTCTGCTGATCTCGCGCGGTGTGCTGACCATCCGGGCCGAAGAGGCTACCGCCTGGATCAACGCCTATATCGATGCCTCCACGCGCGCCGACCGCAAACAGGAAGTGCGGCTGACCGACGGCACCTGGCTGAATTTCGACTGGCGCCGGTTGCCCGATACGGGCGGCGGCGTCGGTTATGTCTCGGTCTTCACCGACATCACCGTGCGCAAGCGGGCGCAGATCCGCCTGCGCCAGGCCGAAGCCAAGTACCGCCAGATCTTCGACAATGTGCATGAAGGCATCGTACAGGTGACGCCCGAGGGCCGCGTGCTGGCGGTCAATCGCGCGGGCGCCGCCATTTTCGGGTTTTCTTCGCCCGAGGAAATGCTGGCCACCGTCACCCGTGCCGGTGAGCAGCTCTACGTGAACCCCGAGCGCCGCAGGGAACTGATCAAGCATCTCGAGCGCCATGGCCTGGCGCGCGACTTCCGGTCCGAGATGCGCCGGCGCGACGGCAACTCGGTCTGGGTATCCAAGACGCTGCGCCGCGTCACCGACGAGACCGGCAACCTGGTGATGATCGAGGGTATGTTCCGCGATGTCAGCCTGCAGCGCCGCAACGAGCAGCAGCTCATGCTGGCCAAGGAACAGGCCGAAGACGCCAACCGCGCCAAGTCCGACTTCCTGGCCAATATGAGCCATGAGCTGCGCACGCCGCTCAATGCGATTCTCGGCTTCAGCCAGGTGCTGATGGACGAGATGATGGGCCCGCTGGGCAATGCCAAGTATCGCGAATACTGCCGCGACATCGTGCTGAGCGGCGAGCATCTGCTGGCGCTGATCAACGACATCCTCGATATGGCCAAGGTCGAGTCCGGCAAGATGTCGCTCGACGAGGAATGGGTCGATCTGAACGAAAGCCTGGAGGCCGCGCTGCTGCTGGTGCGCGAGCGCGCCGCCAGCAACCGCATCACCATGACCCGGAAAGTACCCGATCCGGCGCCGGCGCTCTGGGGCGACATGCGGCGCCTGCGCCAGGTCTGGATCAATCTGGTCAGCAACGCGGTCAAGTTCACGCCGCAGGGCGGCAGCGTCGAGCTGCGCTGCGAAATCCTGGCCGATGGCCGGCTGGAAGTCTCGGTCACCGATACCGGCATCGGTATCGCCGAAGAAGACATCGAACGCGTGCAGCAGCCGTTCAGCCAGGTGGCCAATGCGCTGTCGCGCAGCCATGAAGGTACCGGGCTTGGCCTGTCGCTGTCGCGCAGCCTGGTCGAGCTGCATGGCGGCGAGCTGTTCATTGAGAGCCGCCTGGGTGAGGGCACGACCGTGAGTGTCACCCTGCCGCCGGAACGCCATCGCCCCGGCCCTCTTGCAGGCGGGGCGTTAGCCGGGCTGCAGAACCAGTTTGCCGGTGGCTTTGCGATCGGCGAGCTGGCGCAGGCCAGCGGCAGCTTCCTCCAGCCGGTAGATACCGGCGATCAGCGGCCGACCTCCCTGGCTGCCGACTAACCAGTCTCTCAGTCCCTGATCCATCGCCTTGGCGGCGGCGGGCACGCGGCGCGCCTGCTCGCCGGCGCGCACGCCGATCAGTTCGGCTTCTTTCAGCAGCAGGCGGTTGGCCTGTGGGCGCGGAATCCCTCCACCGGCAAAGCCGACCACCAGCCAGCGCCCGCCGGGTTTGAGCGCGCGCCAGGCGGTGGGGAATATCTCGCCGCCGACCGGATCGAAGACCACATCGGCTTGTACGCTTTTCTCCCAGCCCTTACTGGCGGGATCGATGCACAGCGTCGCGCCGGCTTGCTGTGCGGCTGCGCGCTTTTCCGCTGAGGAGGCGACGGCGATCACCTGCGCGCCGGTCTGCGCGCCTAGGGTGACGGCCGCCAGACCAGTGCCGCCGCCAGCGCCGAGCACCAGCAGCGTCTCACCGCGTGCCAGCCGGCCGCGCCACAGCAGCGCGATCCAGGCCGTGCTGGCGCAGACCGGGAAGCCGGCGGCCTCGGCCCAGCTCCAGCCCGCCGGCTTGGGCAGCAGCGCCGCGGCCGGCGCAACCAGTTCTTCGGCATAACTGGCCGCCGTGCGCAGCAGCACGGCGTCGCCGGTCCTCCAGCCAGTCACGTCAGCGGCGGTCTCGATAATCTCGCCGGCAGCCTCGAAGCCGGGCACGAAAGGCAACGGCGGCTTGTGCTGATAGTCGCCGGCCACCTGCAGTATATCGGGGAAATTGACGCCGGCGGCGCGTACGGCGATGCGCACCTCGCCGGGACGTAGCGGCTGGCGCGGCAGTTCGGCCAGCTCAAGCACCTCCGGCGAACCAAGGCGGCGAACCAGCATGGCGCGGTAGAGTTCTGTCATGGCGTGTCTCTGGAATGAATGCTGCGCCAGCTCAGCGCCAGCGTGATGATCAGGATGGCGCCACCGATCCAGTAGGGCACGTTGATGCCGATGCGGTCGAACAGCCAGCCGCCCCAGAGCGGCCCGAAGGTGCGCCCCAGTGCGGCCAAAGATTCCATAGTGCCGAGCGCAATGCCCTGCTGCGTCGCTGCGGCACTGCGCGAGACCAGGCTGTTGATGCTGGGCCCGATCATCGCCACGCCGGATGCGGTCAGCAGGATCGAGATGCCCATCATCGGCGTCGAGACGATCCAGTGTGCCATCGCCGTCCCGGCAGCGAGGTTGATCATGCCGAGAGTCAGCAGCCTGCGTTCGCCGAACAGCCGTGTCAGTGGCCCGATCAGGCCCCCCTGCATCGAGAGCACGATGGTACCGATGAAGGTGAAGGCAATGCCGACTTCATAGGCATGCCAGTCGAGCCGTGCAGCAGAAAGTAGCGGGAACAGCACTTCGACCTGCGAAAATACGAAGTTGATGCTGAAGTTGATCGCGATCAGCGCCAGCACCACGCGGTTGAGCTGTGACAGTGATGCAAAGGGGTTGCGCCACCGGGTCAGTTCGGTGAGCGGTTGCGAACCACCGGGCCGGGTTTCGCGCACGGTGAACAAGGCCAACGTGAGCGCAATGCCGGACGTGGCGGCGGCGGTCAGCGCCGGGAGGGTGTAGTTTGGGTGCAGTGGATCGGAGCCGATCAGCAGGCCGCCGATCAGCGGGCCGAGAATCATGCCGATGCCGAAGGCGCCGCCGATCAGGCCCATGCCGCGGGCGCGCTGCTCAGGCGGCGTGCTGTCGGCGATGATGGCGCGGGCGATGCCGATCTTGCCGCTGCCGATACCCGCAATGATGCGTGCGAGGAAGATGCCGAGCAGGCTGTCGGCCGAGGCGAGCCAGACATAGCCGATCACCGTCAGCACCATGCAGCAGAGAAAAACCGGACGACGGCCCAGCCGGTCGGACAGGCCACCCAGCGGTGTGGCGGACAGGAACTGGGCAATGGAAAACATCGCCGCCAGAAAGGCGATGGTGACCGGGGAGGCGCCGAAACTGGTGGCATAAAACGGCAACAGCGGCAGGATCAGGCCAAAGCCGATCAGGTCGATCACCACAGTCAGCAGCAGGACTGGCAACATTCAGGGAAACCTGTGTGACAAGGCGGCTTTTGCCGGCCATCCGGCATTGCCCCCAGAGGCCGGGTCCGCTACTTTCCGCGCGATTTTCCGGCCGCTTTCCGCAGGGTAAGACATGAAGGTTAAAGGCGTAGCTTACCGCACGATCTGGGTCAATTCCGACGGCTGGTCGGTCGGCATCATCGACCAGACCAAGCTGCCGCATGCCTTTGTCACCACCAGTCTGGCGACCTGGGAAGAGGCGGCGCATGCGATCAAGGCGATGATCGTGCGCGGCGCACCCCTGATTGGAGCCACCGGCGCCTATGGCCTGGCGCTGGCGATGCGGGTCGATCCTTCGGATGCGATGCTGGAAAAAGCCTACACGGTCATCAACGAGACGCGGCCGACCGCGATCAACCTGAAATGGGCGCTGGATCGCGTGCGCAACGCGTTGCACAACAAGCCGGCCAGCGAGCGCGCCGCTATCGCCTATCGGGTCGCGGCCGAGATCGCCGATGACGATGTGGCGACGTGTTCATCCATCGGCGATCACGGCCTGAAGATCATTGATGCGCTATACGAAAAAGCCGGGCGCAAACGCACCATCAATATCCTAACCCATTGCAATGCCGGCTGGCTGGCGACGGTGGACTGGGGCACCGCGATTGCGCCGATCTACAAGGCGCATGATGCCGGCATCCCGGTGCATGTCTGGGTCGACGAGACGCGGCCACGCAATCAGGGTGCATCCTTGACGGCCTGGGAACTGAACAGCCATGGTGTGCCGCATACCGTGATCGTCGACAATGCCGGCGGCCATCTGATGCAGCATGGCCAGGTCGACATGTGCATCGTCGGCACGGATCGCACCACGCGCGAGGGCGATGTCTGCAACAAGATCGGCACCTACTTGAAGGCGCTGGCAGCCCACGATAACGGCGTGCCCTTCTACGTGGCGCTGCCGCATTCCACCATCGACTGGACGATCCGCGACGGCGTGAAGGAAATCCCCATCGAGGAACGCGCGCAGGAAGAGGTCACCGTCATGAGCGGCCGGACATCTGACGGCGAGATCGTGCCGGTGACGATTACGCCGGAAGGCAGCAAGGCGGCGAATTTCGGTTTCGACGTCACGCCGGCGCGGCTTGTGACTGGCCTGATCACGGAGCGCGGCGTCTGTGCAGCGAGCGAGGCCGGCCTGACGAAGCTGTATCCGGAATTTGCGTAGTTGTTTCGTCGCTCCCGCGAAGGCGGGAGCCCAGTCGTTCGGTTTCTGGATTCCCGCTTTCGCGGGAATGACGAGTTAAGTTTTGAATGTTTGGAAGTAGGAACTGCCCCATGAAGAATCTCTGGTCCGACCGCGACGCCAAGGCCGCCATTGCCCATTACGCCAAGCAGGGCGTGAACAAGGATCTGGCGCTGCGCACCTATACGACCCGCCTGCTCGGCGGCGTGCCCGATCTGGTGCAGCACGGTGGCGGCAATACCTCGGTGAAGACCACGATGCCCGATCCGCTCGGCAAGCCGGTGGATGTGCTCTGTGTGAAGGGCTCGGGCTGGGACATGGCGGTGATCGAGCCGCCGGGCCTGCCCGCCGTGCGCCTGCAGCCGCTGCAGGAGCTGATTGCGCTGAAACAGCTGACCGACGAAGACATGGTCAACATCCAGCGCTGCAACCTGCTGGACAGCACCTCGCCGAATCCGTCGGTCGAGACGCTGTTCCACGCTTTCCTGCCACATAAGTTCATCGACCACACCCATGCCTCGGCCGTGTTGGCGATCACCGACCAGCCCGATGGCGCGGAAATCTGCCGCAAGCTCTATGGCAAGCGCGTGGCACTGGTGGATTACGAAATGCCGGGCTTCGGCCTCGCCAAGAAGGCCGCCGCGGCCTTCAAGACCAATCCGCAGGCGCAGGGCCTGATCCTGCTCAAGCATGGCATCTTCACTTTCGCTGAGACGGCGAAGGAGGCTTACGATCTGATGATCGAATTCGTCTCCAAGGCCGAGCATCATCTCGCCAAGGGCAGGAAGACGGTGTTCACGCTGGGTAAGGCGCTGCCGAAGAAGCTGGCCGCTGCCGAAGACGTGCTGCCGATCCTGCGCGGCCTGCTCAGCATTCCCAAGGATGACGATGGCGCCGTCACGCGCTGGGTCTTCAACCTGCGCGACAGCGCCGAGATCCAGGCCTTTGCGCGCGGCAAGGATGTGATGCGCTACAGCCAGGCCGGCACGGTGACGCCCGATCATGTGATCCGCACCAAGCCCTGGCCGCTGGTGCTGCCGGCTGCCGAAGCCGGCAAGCTGGACGTCTTCAAGGCGCAGGCTCAGAAGGCGGTCGAGGCCTATATCAAGAAATACACAGCTTATTTCGAGCGCCACAATGCCAGGGCGCAGCCGAAGAAGATCATGCTCGATCCGATGCCGCGCGCGCTGCTCATTCCGGGCCTCGGTCTGGTCGGCGTCGGCAAGACGCGCAAGGATGCGGTGATCGCCGGCGACGTGGCACAAATGGCGGTCAGCATCATCACCCAGGCCGAGGCCATCGGGCGGTTCACCAGCATCAAGGAACGCGACATCTTCGATGTCGAATACTGGTCGCTGGAACAGGCCAAGCTGGGCAAGGGTGGCGAGAAGCCGCTGTCGCGCCAGGTCGTGGTTGTCACCGGCGGGGCAGGGGCCATTGGCGCGGCCACCGCGAAGGCGATGGCGGCAGAGGGCGCCGAAGTCGCCGTGCTCGATCTCGATGGCGTGAAGGCCGCAGACGTCGCGAAGAAGCTCGGTGGTATTGGCATGGCCTGCGACGTCACCAATGCTACTTCGGTGCAGGCGGCCTTTGCCAAGGTCGTGCAGCATTTCGGCGGCGTCGATATCGTCGTCTCGAATGCCGGCAATGCCTGGGGCGGCAGGATCGGCGAAGTTTCCGACGAATTGCTGCGCAAGTCGTTCGAGCTGAACTTCTTCAGCCACCAGTCGGTGGCGCAGGCCGCAGTCAAGGTGATGCTGGCGCAGAAGACCGGCGGCTGCCTGCTGTTCAATGCTTCGAAGCAGGCGGTCAATCCCGGCCCGGATTTCGGTCCTTATGGTCTGCCCAAGGCGGCGACGTTGTTCCTGTCGCGGCAGTATGCGCTGGATTACGGCGCGCAGGGCATCCGCTCCTCGGCCGTGAATGCTGACCGTATCCGCTCGGGCCTGCTGACGGACAAGATGGTGGCCAAGCGCTCGAAGGCGCGTGGTGTCAGCGAGAAGGACTATATGTCGGGCAATCTGCTGGCGCGCGAAGTGAAGGCGGCCGATGTGGCACAGGCTTTCGTGCAGCTGGCGGTCGCGGCCAAGACCACGGCGGCGGTCGCGACTGTCGACGGCGGTAACATCGCGGCGGCTCTCCGTTGAGTTCGGAACGCACCGCACCGAGCTGGCTGCAGCCCGCCACCGAATATGGGCCGCTGGCGCTGTTCTTCGTGGTCTATCTGTCGCGCGGCCTGATGCCGGCGACAGCGGTGCTGCTGGCGGCCACCGCTGTGGGTCTGGCGCTGTCGTGGTTCTTTCTGCGGCGTCTGCCGTGGCTGCCGGTTGTTGCAGCCGCGGGCGTCGGCGTCTTCGGCGGCCTGACACTGTGGTTCAACGACGACACCTTCATCAAGATGAAGCCGACCATCGTGAACCTGATCTTCGCCGCGATCCTGCTCGGCGGCCTGGTCGTGAACAAGCTGCCGCTGCAGAAGGTGCTCGGCAAATCGATCACGGTGGATGAGGCCGGCTGGCGCGCGCTGTCTTTACGCTGGGGCCTGTTCTTCATCCTGCTGGCGGCACTGAACGAAGCCGTCTGGCGTACGCAGAGCGAAGAATTCTGGGTGGCGTTCAAGGTCTTCGGCCTGATCGGCCTGACCGTGGTGTTCTCGGTCGCGCAACTGCCGCTGATCCGCCGGCACTGGACCGGCCCACAGGACTGAGTGGCCTCACCGCTTCGCGATTTGACACGAGGCGGTCGCGGCATAAACTTTTCCTCATGAATTTCCGAGCCGTACTGTTTACCGCTGCCGTTTCGCTGTTTCCGCTCACCACCCCTGCGCAGGATGCTGAGCGTGTTCGCGTCGGCACTTTCCTGATCGACCGTACGGAAGTGACCATCGCGCAGTTCCGCCGGTATGCCGAAGCCAATCGTATCGTCACCGATGCAGAGCGCGGGGGCGGTGGCTACGAATATGCCGGCGGCTGGGTGCGGCGTGTGGGCTGGACGGTCTATCGCCCGTTCGGCGACACACCCGAGAGCGAAGCCCATCCTGCCGCGCATGTCACTTGGGCCGAAGCACAGGCCTACTGCCGTGCTGCCGGCGGTCGCCTGCCGACGGTGAGTGAATGGATGCTGGCGGGCTATACGGAAACACGCAGCCATCCGCCTGTGCCTTTCGTATACGGCAAAGTTTATGCCTATCCCACGGGTGACGATCCAGCCGGCGCCAATATGTCGGTGCCGGATCGCTGGCCCCGCAGTTCGCCGGTCGGTGCCACGGCGGCCGGCGTCAACGGCCTTTACGACATGGGCGGCAATGTCTGGGAATGGGCGGCGGATACGCGCGCGGATGCCGGCGGCGGTGAGAAGCGCACCATGGGCGGCTCATGGTGGTACGGACCTGCGCAGATGAAGGCGGATGCCAACTATTCCAAGCCGGCGCATTTCTACGCTGTCTATGTCGGTTTCCGCTGCGCCTACGACAGCTGATGTCCGCCTAGACCTCCAGCCTGGCGAGAACCTGGCCCTCCTTGACGCTGTCGCCCTCGGCGACAGTCAGGCTCGCCAGCTTACCCGGCTTGGGCGCCTCGACCGGAATCTCCATTTTCATCGATTCAAGGATCATCACGGTGTCGCCGGGCGCCAGGCTGGCGCCGACGGTCGCCTCCAGCTTCCAGACTTTACCGGTCACTTCGGCCTTGATGTCGATAATGGGCATGATTCCTCCTTGTCTTAACCATGTTTCTACCTTGGCCGGGCATCCTGCATAAGCCTAAAATGGGGGCCAAACGGGCCTTCAGAAGGAATGTCCATGACCTGCCGTAACGTCATTGCGCTGTTGCTTGCCACCGGCCTGCTGGCCGGCTGCGAGGATTTCAAGCGCGGCAACTACGAAGTGCAGAAGCAGCTCGGCATGTATCCGGTCGATCCGCCGCGCGAAGAAACGCCGATGCCACCGCCGGGCACCGTGTCGCAGGCCAACTGGGCGGCGCAGCGCGCCGCAGCCGCTCAGGCACACCACCAGGGCAATACCGCGCCAGTCAATTATCAGGATCCCGAGAAGCTGGCGGCTGAGGCCGAAACGGCCGACCGCGCCGCTGCCGCCAAGGCCCCGTCGCCTGCCGCCAAGCCGCCCGCGCCGGCACCACGCATGTCTGCAGGGCGCACTGGGGCAGCGGCGGCGAGTTCCGCAACACCGGCAGGCGCCGCAGCCGTGGTGGTCGCGAGCGCCCCCGCCTTGCCGGCCGGCTATGTGCCGTCGCCTGCCATTGCGACTGACGGCATGAAGGATATGAGTGCCGCCGCCGCCGCCGTGACCGGCTGGCGCGCGCATCTCGCCTCGCATCGCACGGAATCTGCCGCGATCCACGAATGGCAGGAGTTGCTGCGCGGCAATCCATCGCTTTACGGGCAGTATGATCCGCTGGTCGAATGGGTCGACACGCCGGCGCGCGGCTCGTTCGCGCGGCTGGTGCTGGTCGGCTTTGCCGATCGCAAGGATGCCGACGCGGCCTGCGCGAAAATCCGCTCATCCACACGCTACTGCGCGAGCGTGCAGTAGCGCGACTCGAAGAGTGTAGCGCATAAAAAAGGCCGGATTTTCATCCGGCCTTTTTGTGTTTACGACGTGGATGCTGGCTTACGCCGCATCCGCCGCGCGTGAGGCGCGCTTGCGATCGTTCGGGTCGAGCAGCTTCTTGCGGATGCGCACGCTCTTCGGCGTCACTTCCACCAGTTCGTCATCGCCGATATAGCTGATCGCCTGTTCCAGCGTCATCTTGCGCGGTGGGGTGAGGCGCACGGCCTCATCCTTGCCGGAAGCGCGCATATTGGTCAGCTGCTTGGCCTTCATCGGATTGACTTCGAGATCGTTATCGCGGCTGTTCTCGCCGATGATCATGCCTTCATAGACCGGCGTGCCCGGATCGACGAACAGCACACCGCGCTCTTCGATATACCACAGCGCATAGGCCACGGTTTCGCCGGTGCCGTTGGCAATCAGCACGCCGTTGCGGCGGCCCGGAATGACGCCGCGATGCGGGCCGTAACCATGGAACAGCTTGTTCATGATGCCGGTGCCGCGCGTGTCGGTCAGGAATTCGCTGTGATAGCCGATCAGGCCGCGAGAGGGGGCATGGAAGGTGATGCGGGTCTTGCCGCCGCCTGACGGGCGCATGTCACGCAGTTCGGCCTTGCGCAGCGACATCTTCTCCACGACCACGCCGGTATAGGCGTCGTCGACGTCGACATGCACTTCCTCGATCGGCTCCAGCAGATTGCCGTCATCGTCCTTCTGGAACAGCACGCGGGGGCGGCTGATCGACAGTTCAAAGCCTTCGCGACGCATCACTTCGACCAGCACACCGAGCTGCAGTTCGCCACGGCCGGCGACCTGGAAGGCGTCCTTCTCTTCGGTCTCGCGGATATGGATGGCGACGTTGCCTTCGGCTTCGCGCAGCAGGCGGTCACGAATGACGCGGCTCTGCACCTTGCTGCCTTCCTTGCCGGCGAAGGGTGAGTTGTTGACCGAGAAAGTCATGGCCAGGGTCGGCGGATCGATCGGATTGGCCGGCACCGGCTCGGTGACGGCGGGTTCGCAGATCGTATCGGCCACGGTGGTGGTGGTCAGGCCGGCAATGGCGACAATGTCGCCCGCATCGGCTTCTTCCACCGGCACGCGCTCGATGCCGCGGAAGGCCAGCAGCTTGGTGACGCGGCCGACTTCGATCTCGCTGCCATCGGCGCGCAGCGAATGGATCGGGGTGTTGACCTTCAGTTTGCCCGAGTAAATGCGGCCGGTGAGAATGCGGCCGAGGAAGTTATCGGCTTCCAGCGTGGTGACCAGCATCTTGAAGGGCGCGTCCAGTTCCACGGTCGGCGCCGGCACATGGCGCACGACGAGGTCGAACAGCGGGGCAAGGTCCTTGCGCGGACCTTCCAGGCTGTCATCGGCCCAGCCGCTGCGGCCCGAGGCGAACATGCAGGGGAAGTCGAGCTGTTCTTCGGTGGCGTCCAGCGCCGCGAAGAGATCGAAGACCTCGGAATGCACTTCGACCGGACGGGCATCCTGGCGGTCGACCTTGTTGATCACGACGATGGGGCGCATGCCCAGGCCGAGCGCCTTGCCCAGCACGAACTTGGTCTGCGGCAGCGGGCCTTCGGCGGCATCCACCAGCAGCACCACGCCATCCACCATCGAAAGGATGCGTTCGACTTCGCCGCCGAAATCGGCGTGGCCGGGGGTGTCGACGATATTGACGCGGGTGCCGTGCCACTCGACCGAGGTGCATTTGGCGAGAATGGTGATACCGCGTTCGCGTTCCAGGTCGTTGCTGTCCATGACGCGCTCGGCGACCTGCTGGTTCTCACGGAACGAGCCGGACTGGCGCAGCAGGGCGTCGACCAGCGTGGTCTTGCCATGGTCAACGTGGGCGATGATGGCGATATTGCGGATATCCATAGGGCTTACACAAAAGGCCCGGTCCATCCTGGGGTCAGGCGGCCGGGCGCGATTCCTTTAGGTTTCGGCTAGGGTTGGCCGGGTATATACGGCCCGGGATGGATTGTTACAAGTACAGATTTGTTGCGTCGCAATGACGGTGGCGCAGGGATGGTATGCAGAGCCTAAAAAGGTCAATTATCCCTTTTTGGCCCGTAGCTTAGTTTGGGTGGGCGATATCTGCTCCAGCTGTACCGTTTTCGCCGTTTCGACCGCCAGCCAGTCGACAAAGGCGCGCAGGCGCAGATTCCGCGACGAGGCAGCCGGCCAGCGCGCCAGATGCACCTTGGCCGACGGCAACGCCCAGCCATCGCCGAGCGGCCGCACCAGCCGGCCATCCTTCAACGCATCATGCACCAGCAGCGAACGGCCTAATGCCACGCCGCCGCCTTCCATGGCAGCGGCAATCGCCAGGCCGATTTCCTCGAACCGCAGCCGCGGTTTCGGCCGTGCCTTGATGCCCAGCCGCTGGAACCAGGTGCTCCATTCCCATTCTTCGCCCTGGCCTGCCTCCGCGGATTTGTAGAGTAGCGGCAGTTCGGCCAGTCGGGCCGGATCGCGCAGCGGCTTTTTAAGGATCGATGGCGCGCAGACCGGAAAGACCTGTTCGCGGAACAGCAGTGTCTGCGTACTGCTGTTCCGCGCCTCTTCGGGCTTCACCCAGTGGATGCGCAGGTCAAGGTCGCCGCCGCGCGCTTCAGCCTGTGCCCGCGTGGTGAAGATCACCAACTCGATCTCGATGCCGGGATGGCGGCGACTGAAATCGGGCAGGCGGCGCACCAGCCAATGCTGCGCCAGCGCCGCGCCCAGTCCAACGCGCAGCCGCGCCGGATGTGCGGCCATGCGGCTGCGCTCGCGCAAAGCCGCCATGCCATCGAAAATATCGCCAAGGCCTTCAGCCAGGGCAGCCCCCGCAGGTGTTGGCGACAGACCGGCGCGGCGACGCACAAGTAGTTCAGCCCCGATGAAGGATTCCAGCCGTCGCAGGCGATGGCTCACCGCACTCTGCGTCAGGCCAAGGTCTGCTGCGGCTGCCGTCATGCTGCCCAGCCGCAGCACGGCATCGAAGGCAACGAGGGCATCGAAAGGGGGCAGGGGGCGCATGCGCATAATATGAATTAGATTCATGATACTGTGAAGAGGCATCGCGCGCGCGAGGCCGTCGCATCGGCTATGCATCGTCTATGTCAGATAACGCTTCTGCCGCCCATACGGGTCTGCTCACCCATCCCATGACGCCGGCCTGGGTGCTGGCGCTCGCCGTCTGCCTCACCCAGTTCGATGTCACGGCTGCGGCCGTGGCATTGCCGGTCATCCGTGCCGAACTCGACTTCTCGCTGGCCGCCACCGCCTGGGTGATGGATGCCTACAGCCTGGCCTTTGCCGGCACGCTCTTCGCGGCGGGTGCGCTGGCCGATCGCTTCGGTCGCCGTCGTCTGCTGCTGGCGGGGAATGGCATCTTTGCGCTGGCATCGCTGCTGTGCGGTCTGGCCTGGGACGGGCCGTCGCTCTGGGCGGCGCGCGCGCTGCAGGGCGCCGGTGCAGCCTGTTTCATCACCGGCGGCCTGGCGGCGGTGTCGCTGGCCTATCCGGTGTCGCTGCCGGCGGACCGTGCGCGTGCCTATGGCATCATCGGTGTTACCGGTGGCGCGGCGATGGCGCTCGGACCAACTCTTGGCGGCCTGATCGCGGCACATGTCGGCTGGCGCTGGATCTTCCTGGTCAACCTGCCGATCTGCGCAGTCAGCGAATATGCCGTGCGGCGCGTGATCGGTGAAACGCGCGACGAGATCGGCCGGCCGCTCGATCTGCTCGGCGTCGCGCTGCTGACGCTGGCGATCGCCCTGCCGGTGCAGGCCCTGCTGCAGGAAGGCACTGATAAACTTTGGCGCTGGAGTGGCGTTGCACTGGGCCTGGCCTGTGCCGTGCTGCTCGTCTTGCAACAGAGGCGGCGCGCACAGCCGATGCTGGAACTGGCACTCTTCACCCGCCGGGCGCCGCTCGGGATCATCATCCTGCTGTTCAGCCTGTCGATCGGCTACTGGGCGGTGCTGGTCTATTTGCCGCTCTGGCTGCTGGCGACTTACGCGCTGGACACGCAACAGGCCGGGCTCGCCATGCTCGCCGCAACCCTGCCGATGCTGGTGCTGCCGCCCCTCGGCGTGCGGCTGACGCAGCGCCATGGCTGGCGCGCCAACTTCACTGGCGGCATGTTGCTGCTCAGCTTCGGTACGGTCGGGCTGGCGGCGGTGGCGGTTCTAAAAGCAGACTTGTTCTGGGCGCTGGCCGCGATGATGATTGCTGCCAGCGGCGCGGGGCTCAGCAATTCGCAGGTCTCGGGCGCACTGGTGGCGCAGGCGCCGGCCGACCGCGCCGGGATGGCATCTGCGCTGGCCACGGTCTTGCGGCAGGGCGGCTATGCCCTCGGCATTGGGCTGCTCGGCGCGATTTCGGTGGTGGCGGGCTATGGCTCCGGTTTCGCGGCAGCCGCCCTGGCGGCGCTGCTGGGAGCCGTGGCCGCAGCGCTCTGCCTGCCGCGCCAGATATGAGACAGGGGTATCGTATGTATCTGAAGACCATTGAAGAGAACGGGGCCGCCGGCAAGGTCGCCGAGATCTACGCCGCGCAGAAGGCGCAACTGGGCTTTGTGATGTCAGCGGCGCAATGCCTGACAACACGCGAGGATCTGCTGCCGGCCTATACAGATTTCGTCAACATGATGCGCGGCGGCTTTACGCTCAGTCAGCGCGACTGGCGCATCATCACGCTGATTGCGGCGCGCGAGGTGCGCTCGACCTACTGCTCGATGGTCTACGGCAAGCAGCTGATCGCCGATCTCGGCAGCAAAGAGATGGTACTGGCGGTGCAACGTGATTTTCGCTCTGCCGGTCTCTCGGACCGCGATGTGGCGATGCTGGTCTATGCCGAGAAAGTCGCACGCGATGCCACGCGGGTCACGCAGGCGGATATCGACGCCCTGCGCGCAGCCGGCTTTACAGATGCGAATATCTCCGATATCGCGCTCTGTGCCGCTTTCCGCTGCTTCATCGGGCGGTTCTTCGACGCGGTCGGCGCGGGGCCGGAAGCCGCCTTCATTGACGACGATCCGGCCTGGCGCGACACGCTGACAGTGGGGAAGCCAGCCACCTGAGGCGCCGGCCCTGGCTTCGGGCGACGATCAGACCAGAATGTTGGCGACCAGACCGGTCTGCTCGCCCGTCTTGTTGATCTCGTCCTTGAATTTCTGTTCCAGAAGTTTGCGGAACTCGTCCTCGATCGCCTTGCGATCTTCCTCGGACAGAGAGGCGAGCGACTTCTCGTCGAGGCCCTTGCTTTCGAGGAACTGCTTGCGGATGCGCTCGGGCACCGACAGCTTGGCGTAATCGAGGAACTCCTCGCGCGCATTTTTGCCAAGTTCAGGAGCGGCACCCAGGCCGGATGCGCCCTGCTTGGCAGCGTCTTCCTGGCTCTTGGCGTGATCAGTCGGCTTGACGCCGTTTGCCTGATTGATGCCGTAATAGGGGTTGTTGAAAAAACCGGAAATGGCGGAGGTCATGTCGCTCCTCAGGCAACGAGATTGACCAGACCACCCGACGTTTTGCCGGTCATGGCCCGAACATGATCTTCCGTTTTCTTGCGGAGAGTTTCTTCGAGCTGGCTGCGCTGCTGCGCATCCATATCGGCCGCGTTCTGGGCCATCGGCTGCTCGTCGAACCAGGCCAGGCGCATTTTGCCGGCATCTTCAATCTTGGCGAAGTCGAGGAGCTGCTGCTGCTGATCCTTGGTCAGCTCAACCGGCTTGAGTTCGCTGGTCTGCGCGGGCGGCGCATCGGGCGCAAAGATGCTGCTGACGGCATCGATGGCCTTGCTGGCTGCCATGCCGCCCAGCATGGTGAGCGGATTGAAACCGCCGATCGCACCTAACATGTGAATTCTCCTCGTCCTTTGCAGACAGGAGAAGCAATCGACATGCCATGCGTGTCCGGCATGTTCGGGCGCAGGAATAGCGCGGATTACGGCGAAATCACTTTGCGACGAAATATGGTGAACGGCCGTTAACCGGAAATTTCTGCCGGGCAGACAAGGACTGGCGGCGAGAGTTGCCGGGGCAGGGACGGCAGGCTCAGACCTCTTCGATCACCCGGACCTCGGGCGTCACGCTGCGCCAGTCGCCATTCCAGGGGCCGGGCTCGGCGCGGCGCTGCCAGAACTGGCAGACGAAGAGCAGGTCGGGTTCGATGCTCTCGGGACTGCTCGTCAATGGCATGATCAGGCGATAGGTGATCGCATTCACGAAATCGCCCTTGTCGTGATACAGGCTGGAGGAATAGACCGGGCGGCGCCGGCTCAGCGCCACGCGGTTCATCTGCCGCACATAATCGTGGTAATCGGCCGGTACCACCTCATCGAGGAAGCGCCCGGTCAACTCGCGGCCGGTGAAACGCGCGATATCGGTGCCGGCGAGGCGAAAGCGGTAGCGGTCTTCGCCGGCCTCCATCACACGCTCGATCAGCATGATATTCGACAGCAGGGCCGGGAAGTCGAGCGGGTCGATGGCGGTGCGGGCGGGGACGCCGTCTGCGCTACGGCGCGCGACCCAGTAATTCGCCAGGAGCCGAAGCCGTTCGTCGGGCAATGCCGCGATTGTCCCGGTCGAGATGTCGAGAGTGCTGTGCGGCAGTTGGGCGAAAATCTGCATACGGCCTAGCCCGATTCAGTCTAGCGATCAATATGCCCCAGATCGCGGCCGGGATCGAGACGATCACGCACCAGCTGCTTCAAAGTCTTCACATCGGGAAACCCGCCGTCGCGCTTGCGGTCCCAGATCGTCTCGCCGTCATAGGCAATGGTGAAGATGCCGCCGCTGGCAGGCACCAGAGCCACTTCGGCCAGGTCTTCCGTGAAGGTGGACAGCAGTTCCTGCGCCATCCAGGCGGCGCGCAGCAGCCACTGGCATTGTGTGCAATAGGTGATGACGATGCGCGGCTTGCCGACAGTCATCGGTGCTCAGGCCTCGCCCGACACGCCGGCTGACGCGCCAGCCGGAACCGGCACGTCGCCGATCACCTGGCCCGGCCGCTTCGGCGTGGTCAGTGGCGTCGGCTTCGGTGCATTGCCGAGGATCAGGTTGTTGCCCGCGGTCACGTCGCTGGCGGCAAGCTGCAGTTCAAAGCGTTCCTCGTCGCGCCGACGCACATCCGCCATCACTTCGGCGACCTCGTCTTCCGGCACATCGAGATCGCGCAGCACGGCGCTGCTGAGTGCCAGCGCAGATTCAAAGGTTTCGCGAATCTGGTAGTCGACGCCGGCCTGGATCAGGTCGAGCGCATGGCCGCGGTCATAGGCGCGCACATAGAGTTTGGCGAGCGGGAATTCGTGGCGCACCATGCGGGCGATGCGCGTGGCGGTGCCGCTGGTGTTGTCGACGCAGATAATGATGGCGCGGGCGGTTGCCGCACCGGAGGCATGCAGGATATCGAGCCGGGTGCCTTCGCCGTAATAGATCTTGAAGCCGAAGGTGCTGGCGGCCTGGATCATCTCGACATCGTTCTCGATAATCGTGAGGTTGAAGCCGCGCGCCAGCAGGCCCTGGCAGGCGATATGCGAGAAACGGCCGAAACCGATCATCAGGATATCGCCGCTCAGCTCCTTGGCGGCTTCGATGCCGTCCATCGACTGGGTTGTCGCCGGCGACGGTATGGCGCGCCGGATCAGCGGGGCGATGACGGGTGTCAGCGCCATCGACACGATCACCGTGGCGGTAAAGATCGCATTGAGATGTGCCGTAAAGATGCCGCCAGCGAGCGCGGCGGCATAGAGCACGAAGGCGAATTCGCCACCCTGGGCAAATAGCGTGACGCGGTCCAGCGCGTCGCGCCAGCTGGAGCCGAACAGGCGCGCGACCAGGAAGATGCCGAAGGATTTCACCAGCGTGAAGGCGATCACCGCGGCAGCGATCAGCAGCCAGTCGCGTGCCACCACGGCAAGATCGAGCGACATGCCGATGGCTATAAAGAAGATGCCGAGCAGGATGCCGCGGAAGGGCTCGATATCGGCCTCCAGCTGGTGGCGGAAGCTGGATTCGGACAGCAGCACGCCGGCCAGGAAAGCGCCCATCGCCATCGAAAGCCCGCCGACCTGCATCAGCAGCGCGGCGCCCAGCACCACCAGCAGCGCGGCGGCGGTCATCACTTCGCGGGCATGCGACTGCGCCAGGATGCGGAACATTGGATTGAGCAGCCAGCGCCCGGCCGCGACCAATCCGGCGACGGCGGCGAGCGCGATTGCGATGGCGACCCAGCGCGGCTCGCCGTCATCCGATGCCGTCGGCGCGATCACCGCCACGATGGCGAGCAGCGGTACGATGGCGAGGTCTTCCAGCAGCAGGATCGAGACAGCCTTTTGGCCCTGAGGCGTTGACGTGTCACCGCGTTCGTCCAGCATCTGCATCACCACGGCGGTGGACGACAGCACGAAACCCATTCCGGCGATGAAGGCGACCGGCGCGCTGAGGCCGGCCAGCATGCCCACGCCGCTCAGCAGCAGGCCGCAGGTGATGACCTGTGCAACGCCGAGGCCGAAGATTTCCCGGCGCAGGTTCCACAGCCGCGAGGGCTGCATCTCCAGGCCGATCACAAAGAGCAGCATGATCACGCCAAGCTCGGCGGTGTGCAGGATGGTCTGTGGGTCGGAGATCAGGCGTAGACCGAACGGCCCGATGGCAATGCCGGCCGCGAAATAGGCCAGCACCGAACCGAGGCCGAGGCGACGGAAGAGGGGGACGGCGAGCACGCCGGCCCCGAGCAGGGCGACCAGCTGCACCAGGTCAATTCCGTGGTTTTCCGCCGCCATATCTACTCCTATCGAATCCAAACCATGTTCGTCGCACCTTGGCTTGGGTGGCTGGAGGCCGCAACCCTCGAAATGAGGCGTTCGGGGCGCCATAAAATATGATGACTATCATCATATTTTATGGTCTGCTGCCGGCCATGACGACTGTGAAACCAGAGACCAAAGGCGAGGCGACCCGGCGCGCCATTCTCGCGACGGCCGCCCGTCTCATTCGCGAGCGTGGGCCGGAACGTGTCGGCGTGGCCGAAGTGATGCGCGAAGCCGGGCTCACGCATGGTGGCTTTTATGCCCATTTCGCCTCGCGCGATGCCCTGGTGGCCGAGGCTATCCGCAGCATGTTCGATGGCGGGCGGCAGAAATTCCTCGCGCGCATTGGCAGCAAGGCCGGCCCCGACGCGCTAAAGACCTGGATCGACAGCTATGTGTCGCGCGAGCATCGCGACAATCCGGGCGGCGGCTGCGCCATGGCGGCATTGATTTCCGATATGCCCCGGCTTGAACCGGCGGCGCGCGCCGCTTTCGACGACGGCATTCGCGGCATTGCCGGCCGGTTGCAGGCACATCTGCCGGCCACGACAGAAGAGCAGGCGGTGAGTTCGCTCATGGCGGAGATGGCCGGCGCGGTGGCGCTGGCCCGAGCGGTCGGCGATCCGCAATTCTCGGACCGCATCCTGAAAACCTCGCGCGCCGCGCTCAAGGCCCGCATCGACGAACTGGCCCTCTCGGCTCACAAAGGACGGGTATGAACACGCAGGCGACGATCCAGAAACCGCCGGTGGGCCGTGAAATGCTGCTGACCGCGCCGATCCTGCCGACGCTGCTGAAACTCAGCGCGCCGACCACGGTGGCGATGCTGGCCATCGCGCTGGTGGCGATTGCCGAGACTGCCTATGTCGGCTTGCTCGGTGTCGAGGCACTGGCGGCCATGGCGCTGACCTTTCCGATGATCATGTTGATGCAGATGGTCTCGGCTGGCGCGATGGGCGGCGGCGTATCTTCAGCAATTGCGCGTGCGCTAGGCGCTGGAGATCTAGCCCGCGCCAATACACTGGCATTGCATGCGATCATTATTGCCGTGGTCGCGGCGGCGGTGTTTTCCGCTTTCTTCTGGCTGCTCGGGCCGGCGATCTATCGCCTGCTCGGCGGACAGGGCAGGGCGCTCGAGCTTGCCATTCTCTATTCTCACACGGTGTTCAGCGGTGCGCTTTGCATCTGGCTGTTCAACACGCTGTCCTCGGTGCTGCGCGGCACCGGCAACATGAATGCCCCGTCTGTGGTCGCGCTCGTCGCCTCGGCGCTGCAGATCGCCATCGGCGGCGTGCTGGGATTGGGCCTTGGGCCGGTGCCGCCCTTCGGCGTGATCGGGATCGGTCTGGGCCAGGTGATCGCCTTCGGCCTCGGCTCGATCTATCTGTTCATTCATCTGCGCCGCCCCGACGCGCGGCTGCGGCTCAGCATGATCGGATTCAGAATGAACCGCGCGATGTTCGCGGATATCCTGCGTGTCGGCGCACTGGCCAGCCTGTCTTCGCTGCAGACCGTGCTCACGGTGCTGATTTTCACCGGCCTTGTAGCGCGCTTCGGCACGGTCGCACTCGCCGGTTACGGCATCGGCGCCCGACTCGAATTCCTGCTGGTGCCGATTGCCTTCTCGGTTGGCGTCGCCAGCGTGCCAATGGTCGGTATGGCGATCGGAGCTAAAGATATCCTGCGCGCACGCAAAGTGGCCTGGACCGCCGGCAGTGTGGCGGCGGTTGGGCTCGGGCTTGTTGGGCTTGTGGTAGTGGTGGCGCCCGACCTGTGGTCAGGGCTGTTCACCAGTGACGAAGCGGTGATCGCGGCCGCGCGGCAATACCTAATCGCTGCCGGTTTCGGCTTCCCGTTCTTCGGTTTCGGACTCTGCCTGTATTTTGCGTCGCAGGGCGCGGGCAAGGTGCTCGGCCCGGTGCTGGGCGGCACAATCCGTCTGGTGATCGTGGGTGTGGGCGGCTGGTGGCTGGCGACTAGCGCCGCGCCGGTCTGGACGCTGTTCGCCCTGGCCGGTGGCGCCATGATCGTTTATGGCATTGCCACCGGCCTGATGGTGAAAGCGACGCGCTGGGAATAACTACAGCGTCTTACCAAGTTTGTCGGCTACGTCGCCCGGGATAAAGCCCGCTTCGCGCACCGCCTTGCGAAGTTCCTTTTCCGAGACGCCGAAGCGGTCGGTCCAGTATTCCACTTCGCTTTCGTCGCTGAGATTCACGCGACTGTGCTTCTTCAGTACTTTCTCGCGCGCCTTGTTGATGGATGCCGCGCCAGCCTCGCTCCGCAGCGAAGGCGTGGATGCAGTTGGCTGGGACATCGCAACCGGGTCGCTGGCCGGGAAGCTGTCGCGCAGCGCTTCGTCCAGCTCGTCATCCTTGTCCTGGTCGTCCCGATCGTCGCGACGGGCTTCGGCCATCTGCTCCTTGTGAGGAGGGCGATCGATCTTCTGGGGGCTCTTCTTGTCGGTCATGGATAGCCTCCTTGTTGGCTCCGGTAGAAACAGTCAGTGCGCTGCCAAGTTCCGGAATTTTGCGGAACTAACCAAAGGCTGGAACGTCTATTAACCGGGGCAAATCTCACTCGGCGGGCCATCTGTATGAAACTCTTTGAATGTCTGGCCTGCAGCCAGCCGCTGTATTTCGAGAATACCAGTTGCGAAAGCTGTGGCCGGCGCCTGGGCTTCCTGCCCGAATCCGGCGTGCTCAGCGCGTTGGAACCGGCGCAGCGCAGCGACGGTGTCGAGGCATGGCTGGCGCTGGCCGCGCCCGAACAGCAATACCGTTTCTGCTGCAACGCCGTGCATGACGCCTGCAACTGGCTGGTGCCGGCGGAAGCGGATGGCATGCCTGTCGATCCTGAGCCGTATTGCACCGCCTGCGCGCATAACCGAACGGTGCCGGATCTCTCGGTGCCGGAGAACATCACCAACTGGCGCCGCATCGAGAGTGCCAAGCACCGCCTGTTCCATGGATTGCTGCGCCTCGATCTGCCGCATGAAAACCGAGACATGGATCCCGAGGAAGGTCTGGCTTTCGACTTCCTGGTCGATCCGCCGGATCCGTCCGCGCCGCGCATCATCACCGGGCATGACAACGGGCTGATCACGATCAACCTGGTGGAGGCGGATGATGCCAAGCGCGAACGCATCCGCGTACAGATGCACGAACCCTATCGCACATTGCTGGGGCATTTCCGTCATGAGGTCGGACATTACTACTGGGAGCGGCTGGTGCGCCGTGCGGGCGACAACAGCGAGACCATGGCGACCTTCCGCAATCTGTTCGGCGACGAGCGGCAGGACTACGGAAACTCTTTGAAGGCGCATTACGACAATGGTCCGCCAGCCGGCTGGCAGGACGGCTATGTCAGCGCCTATGCCACCATGCATCCCTGGGAGGATTTCGCCGAAACCTGGGCGCATTACATGCATATCGTCGATACGCTGGAAACCGCCGGTGCCTTTGGCCTGCGCGTGAAGCCGCGCATCAGTCGCGGCGAAGAACTGGGCGTGCGGGTCGATTTCGACCCCTATCATGCCGAGACGGTCGAGCAACTGATCGAGGCTTTCCTGCCCGTGACATTTGCAGTGAACAGCCTGAATCGTTCAATGGGCCAGCAGGATTTCTACCCCTTCGTGCTGAGTCCGGCAGCTATTTCAAAACTCGATTTCATTCACCAGCTCTGCCGTCAGGCACGCGAAGGCCAGCCGCGGATGCTGCAGGGCGCACAGTTCCAGACCACATTTGGGACGGCCCCAATGCTGCAGGCTAACCAGCCGCAGATCGAGACAGTGGCCGAACAGGACATGACGGAGCAGACCACCGTGCTGCTGACCGTGGCGTCGCAGCTTGCACTCGATCCGGTAGCCTGACCGTCTGCTGAATTAATTGTGTGGTGCGCCGTGGTAGTAGAAGGCGGACAGGATACGGTCGACCGTCATGCCATCCTCCGCCAGTGGGCAATGCGCGTATTCCATCGCCGCGAAGTTGAAGCGGAACGGCACATTTGCATGACCATGAAAGTAGGCTGTGATGCCACCCTCGGCGACCTGCTGTCGCACATTGACAATCCGGGCCTGGCTTTCGTCGCCAGGATCCTGCGTCAGGTTCACACTGGTTTCGAGATAGCGATTCATCAACGGTACCGGCGCGGCGCGAAGCACCATCTCGCCGGCGACCCGAACCAGGAAGCGCATGCCGTCCGTGCCGCGCTCGACCTGCACCAGCACCAGATGACCGAGCAGCCATGGCATTGCCATCGGTTCAAAATCGGCGCGCGCCGGCAGCCGGTCAGCCGGATGGATATCGCGCATGAGATTCAGGAAGTCGCGTAGCACCCGGCTCTCGGCGATGGCGAGTGCGGCCTCGATGGCGGCAAGGTTCGGATGCAGTGGCAAGCGGGTCAGCCGGTGACGGACTCGAGAGCCTTATAATAGTTGATCGTCACGATATGGTCGACGGTAATGCCATCATCGGCCAGCGGGCAGTGCGCGTATTCCACCTCGGCATAGTCGAGCGAGAAACGCATGCGCGGCTGGCCACGGCGATAGACCATGCAGCCGTTGTCGACCACGCTGTGCCGGCTTTCGATGGGAAAACGTGCCGTCGGCTCATGGGTATTTGCGATCTCGTCCATGAAGCGGCCGATCAGCGGCATGCGCATGGCCTGCACGACTTCTTCGCCGGCCACCTTGATGCGGAATCGGGGGCGCGCAGCATCCGGCTGATGCACCACTTCGGCCAGAACCAGGTTTGGCAGCAGGCGCCGAATCGCGCTCGGATCAAAGACGGCACGCGCGGGCAGCGCATCGCAGGGATGGATGCCGATGTAATAGTCCAGAAAGTCGCGCACCGGCGCAGACTGCGCCTGTTGCCGCGCCACCGCCGCTGCATCCAGATTGGTCTGGTGCAGAGGGACGAGATGACGTGCGGGATTGAAGGTCATGACAGCGCCTGAACTCCTGCGGAGGCGCGCTGTCTAACAGGGAATGCTGCGCCGCACTATAGCTGCCGGCACAACGCAGCTATGCAGTAAGGGCGGCCCTGCCCAAAGTCTGGGCAGGGCCAATTTATTTGTTATTGCAAGTCATTCCGCCGGCAGGGCGGCGCCTCCGACTTTCACGCGCTGGAGCAATCGCTCCATGAAAGCCTCACACAGGCCGATCTGGCTAAGCTCGATAAACTCATTGGGCTTATGTGCCTGCTCAATATTGCCGGGCCCACAAACAATGGTGGGAATGCCCAACTCGGAGAACAGCCCGGCCTCGGTGCCGAAAGCGACCTTCTGCACGCGGTTGGCGCCGGTCAGCGCCTTGGCCAGTTCGACCACGCCGGCACGGTCGTCGGTGGCGAGGCCGGGGAATTCCGAAATCTGGGTGAAGGTAAAGCCGCAATTCGGATCGATCGCTTTCAATTCCGGCTCCAGCTTGTTCTTCGCGTAAGCCACCACTTCGGCGTAGAGCGCATCCACATCGTCCTGCGGCAGGTAGCGGATTTCCCACAGGAAACTGCAATCCTTCGGCACGATGTTCAGCGCCGTGCCGCCATTCACCGTGCCGGTATGCAGCGAGGTATAGGGCGGCGCGAATTCAGGATCGAACGGTCCATGGTCGCGTTTCTTGCGCGCCAGGCCCTTGATGAAGGCAATCAGTTCGGCGGCGGCTTCCACCGCATTGGCGCCCTGATGGGTCAGCGAGGAATGGCATTCGAAGCCGCGCACATCGACACGCCAGCTTTTCTTGCCTTTGTGCTGGGCAATCACCTGCATCTCGGTCGGCTCGCCGACGATGCAGGCTTTGGGCTTTACGGGCATGTCGCGCAGCACCTCGATCAGGCGCTTGGCGCCGAGGCAGCCAACTTCCTCGTCATAGGTGAAGGCATAGTGGATGGGGGTTTCGAGCTTCTGCGCCAGGAATTTCGGCGCGTAAGACAGCGCGACGGCAACGAAGCTCTTCATGTCGGAGGTGCCACGAGCGAACAGCTTGCCGTCCTTCTCGGTGATTTTGAACGGATCGGTGTCCCAGTCCTGGCCGTCGATCGGCACGACATCGGTATGGCCTGACAGCACGATGCCTGGCTTATCCTGCGGACCTAGCGTGGCGTAGAGATTGGCCTTCTTGCCGGTGGCGTCATGCACCAGCGTGGCTTCGACGCCGAGCGACTTCAGATGGTCGCGAATCCAGTGAATCAGGTCGAGGTTGGAATCGCGGCTGACCGTCGGCATTTCGATCAGCTGCTTGACCATCGCGAGGGCTTCGGGGGAGGGCTTTGTCATGGGGATACCTTTATAACCTGATGTGTCATGCCCGGACTTGATCCGGGCATCCACGCGTTTTCTTTAACGGCTAAGCTGCAAGACATGGATAGCCGGGTCAAGCCCGGCCATGACACGAAGGATGTTAGCTGGACTGCAAACTCTTGATCTGGGCATCAAGGTCGTCGGCGATGAAGGATTCGACGATTTCATCGATGCTGGCATCGACGGTGAAGCCCATTGCCTTGGCGCGTTCCGATGAGGTCGCGCCCGGCCAGCCGTCGACAATCTTCTGGATCGCCGCATCGGGAGTCCAGTGAATGGTCCCGACCTTGCGGTTGGCGCCTTTCAGCGACGGTGTGGCGCGTTCCACCGCTGCCGCCATCTCGCCGGCCGTCACGCGGATGCCGGATAGCAGCAGCGCGCGGTCCTTGCCGAACTTCTCCGCCGGCAGGTCATGCGCGCGGATGAAGGCATCGATGGTATGACGCGGTGACAGGCAGGCCATCGGGCTATCGGGGCGCACCGGGCAGACGGCATCGACGCCCGACAACGGCTCGCGGATCATCGAGCTGGCCCAGGTCGAGGCGGCTTTGTTCGGCTTGCCCGGCCGCACCATGATCGTCGGCAGGCGAATGCTGCGGCCGTCGACGAAGCCTTTGCGGCTATAGTCGTTGATCAATAACTCGCCGCTCAGCTTCTGCACGCCGTAAGAGGTGGTCGGGCGCTGCGCGGTCTGGTCGGTCACGGTCTTGGGCAGGTCATCGCCGCCATAGACCGCCACGGAGGAGGCGAAGACCAGGCGCGGCGTATGCGTGGTGATGGCCCGGCAGGCTTCCAGCACATGGCGGGTGCCTTCCAGATTGACGCGATAGCCGCCCTCGAAATCGGCCTCGGCGCCGGAAGAGACGATGGCGGCGAGATGGAACACGGAATGGGTGTTATGCCCGATCAGTTTCAGGATTTCGGCATGGTCGCCGACATCGCCGGCCAGCGTGGTGATACGCGGATCGTTTGGACCCGCAGCCTTCACGACATCGAAAAGGGTGATATGGCCGATCTCTTCCGGCTGACCGCTCGGACCGGTCAGTTTGCCGCGGCGCAGCAATTCGGCTGCCAGTTTCTGACCGATAAAGCCGGCACCGCCGGTAATGACGACATTGAGCATGGATGACCCCAGAACGTCTCTTCGGGAGCAGCCACGCTAACCAGCCTGCCACGCTGAGACAAGCGGTGCAGGCTGGCCCGGAATGGTTCGTGCGGCCTCAGTTCCCCAAGTCAGTCCCGGGGTGGCGGTGGCGGCGGCGGCATGTCACCGCGCATATGCTTGGGACCGCGGCGCAGCATGCGCTCGGCGAATTCCTGGCGCTGTTCAGGCGTCATGGCGTCGGCGGCGGCGAGCATGCCGGCCTGCATGCCGGCCTGCAGTTGATCGAGCCGGCGGCGATGTTCGTCCAGCACGGCGGCCAGGCGGTTATGGTCGTAGGGCTGGGCGCCCAGCGCCGCCGAGAGGTCGCGCCGCATCTGGTGATGCGAGACACTGCCGCCCTTGCGGCCTTCCTCGAAAGCCTGGCGGAAGGCCTGTGCGGCATTGTCGGGCAGGCGGCGCGCCACCTGATCCTCAATCTGCCAGCCTCGGCGTTCGGCGAATTCACGGTATTTGAAATACCGCACGGCACCAAAGCTGGCGAAGCCGAGGTTGATCGCCACCGAGGCGATCAGCGCGACGGCAAGCCAGCGGTTGACCTTCGATTTGGCGGGCGGCGAAGTCATGGTCTCGGACATGGGGTTTAGTCCTCACTCAGGAGCGGCGTGGCAGATGCTATCTGCACGGTGACGAGGTCGGCATCCTGCGTATCGATCAGGCCGAAATTGGCGAAGCCGGCACTGATGCCGATCATCAGCGCCAGTGCAAACGCCGCGAATTGCGGCATGCGCCGTCCGGTCGGGAACAGCAGCGCGAGCGCTTCGGCGATTTGCGCGCGCCAGTCGGCGGCCGGAGCCGTGATGGCGGGCGGCAACTGGGCGATCTGGGCCAGCACGCGCTGGCGCAGCGCATCGCTCGGCTCGATTTCGGGCAGGTCGGCGCGCAGCAGCAGCGTATCCACTGCGGCGGCGCGACGCTGCGCTTCACGGGCATCGGCCCGGTCGGTCAGCAGCGCGGTCGCGGCGGCCTGTTCACTGGCCGGCCAGCGGTCGAGATCGGCGCCATAAGCATCGAGCAGTTCAGTGAAGCGTTCGAGGTTCATGGCTTCTACTCCCCAGAAACATTTGGTGGTCCCAGCGTGGTGCGCAGGTCATCGCGCAGCGCACGCTTGGCGCGGATCAGCAGGGATTCCAGTGCGCCAATGCTGATATCCAGCGCCTTGGCGGCGTCGATATTACTCTCGCCTTCCCAGAAGCAGAGCAGGATGGCGGCGCGCTGCCGCTCGGGCAGTTTCTGCAGCGCCAGCGCGACATGGTCGCTGGTCTCGGCGGCCAGCCGGTCTTCATAGGGCGTGGCGCCGTCTTCATCGACGATATCAATCTTGTCGTCCAGCGCCGCCATGCCGGGCCTGCGTTTGCGGTCGATACACAGATTGACCACCACGCGATTCAGCCAGGTCTTGAAACTGGCGCCACCATCGGCCCGCCAGCGGGCGGCATGCTGCCACACACGCAGGAAAGCCTCCTGCGCCACTTCCTCGGCATCGGTGCGGTTGAACAGCACGCGGTAGGCCACGCTGACGGCATGACGCAGGTATTTGTCGACCAGCAGGCGATAGGCCGCATGGTCGCCGCGGGCGACCCGATGCATCAGGGCGGTGTCGATATCGCTCATGCTGCGGTCAGCCGGGATGGTGTCCAGCCGGGCCGCGAAACTGGGCAGGGCGAGGGAGGCGAACATGCGGAGATGTCCTGCTCATCGTTGATCTCGATACCCTACACGGCGTCATGACAGGATTCCTGCGCGGCAAAAGCGGCGGAATTCAGGCCGGAAAAGAGTAGGGCAGGACTTAATGCCGGATCAGGCCCTGCCGGCGGCCTCCAGGGCCTTGAGTTCTTCGGTCAGGCGGGCGATTTCGGCGCCGACCGCCCTGGCCATGTCCGGGGCGTCCCAGTCGCGATACTGGCCCCGCTTGTAGGCCAGCGCATTGCGGTAATAGAGATAGGCATTCAGGCGGCAGCGCACGTAATTGTTCTGCGTCTTGATCACCTTGCCGGGGCTGCCCACCACCACCGAATTGTCGGGGATCACCGTGCCTTCCTTCAGAAAGGTGTGGCCGCCGATGATGCAGTTGTTGCCGATCACGCAGCCATCCATGATGGTCGAGCCGATGCCGATCAGGCAGTTGTCGCCGATGGTGCAGCCATGGATCGTGCAGTGATGCGTGATCGAGCAATGCGCGCCGACATATGTGCCGGTCTGGCTGCCGACATGCAGCATCGAAAAATCCTGCACGTTGGTATAGGCGCCGATGACGATCTCGTAATTCTCGGCGCGCGCGGCCACATTAATCCAGACCGAGCTGCCTTCCTCCAGCCGAACCTTGCCGTAGATCTGCGCCGTGTCGTGGATATAGGCGGGATTGTTCAGAACCACGTCGGGGCCGTATACGGGCATCGCTTCCTCCATCTCTGCCCGGTGACCTTAGCCAACCGGGCGAGACGGAGGAAGGGGGCGCGAGCCCGGCGAAGTTGCGACTACTTGGTCGCGTCCTTGAGGTAGGCGATCAGGTCGGCGATTTCGGTTTCGCGCTTGATGCCTGGGAAGACCATCTTGTTGCCGGGAATGAAGCCTTTCGGGTCGGCCATGTACTTGGCGATGGTCTCTTCGTTCCAGGTGATGCCGCTTTTCACCATGGCATCGGAATATTTGAAGCCCGCGGCGGTACCGGCCTTGCGACCGAACAGGCCGGCCAGGCTGGGGCCGACGGCATTCTTGCCGGCGTCCAGCTGGTGGCAGGCGCGGCATTTGGCGAAAGCCTTGCGGCCTTCTTCCGGATTACCGGCGGCCTGGGCGCTGCCCAGGAACACAAGCTGGGAGAGGCCGAGGGCAAGCAAGGCTAGGGCGGATAAGGCGACTCGCGACATCTGGAACTCCTGGGGGTCGTGGGTTTTTCTGTATATGGCGTGTCGGGCGACGATTCGGGGCAGGGCTGGTATCCCGCCAATGAAAAAAATAGCACGGCGACTCGCGTTGGGAAGCGTGGCGGCTTGTCGCATTTACCACCGCTTAACAGAGCCGCTGGTTAACTGCCCCGCGTTGAGTGCAGGAGAGCGGTTGCGATGAATATGATGGCCTATCCCGGGACGGTCCGGCTGCAGGCGATGCTGGCGGCGGGCGGCGATGTGCTGAAGATCCAGCAGGATCTGGCGGCCAAGCGCAGCAACCTGGTGGCCGAACTGTTGCGTGGCGAGGAGGATTTCTTCGAGCAGCAGCATTACCCCGCTGGCGATGTATTCGATCCGCAGACCGGTGCGCAGTATTACTACCATGCCCATCGCAATGACGGCCGTGAGCACGGTCACTTTCATATCTTTCAGCGCCCGCAATTTCTGGGTGAACATTTCGAGCCGGCCAAATACGTGAAAACCGGCGTCGGCCGCTGCTCGCCCAAGCAGAAGATCGGCGAACACTGGCCGCGCGGCGAAAAGGCGCTTGCCCATATCGTCGGCGTGGCGATGGACCATTACGGCCAGCCGATCCGGCTGTTCACCGTCAATCGCTGGGTCACCGACGAAACCTGGTTCGCCGCGCGCGACGTGATCGCCATGCTGGAGCGTTTCGAGCTGCGACATGCCTGGCCGTCCTCGCCGGTGAACCGCTGGCTCAACGGCCTGCTGCGCCTGTTCCAGCCCGAGATCATCGAACTGATCCGCCGCCGCGATGATGCGGTGGAAGCCCGCGGCCGCGCCAATCCGCGCGGTGATGCGCTGGAAGACCGCAGCCTGGAAGTGACCGCGTCTATTGATATCTCGGTGGAACGGCAGCTGCGCCAGCTGCGCCGCTCGCTCGCTGCCTAAGCGCAGGCTGCTTAAGGCAGATAGCCCAGCCCGCGCCATTCGGCGTAGGACTTGCGGAAGGTGTGGAAGGATTCCCACACTTTCTTGAATTCCGGATTGGCGGCGCTTTCTTCCTTCACCACCTGGATCCACGAGGCTTTCAGCGCCTCCATCACCGGCTTGGGCAGGGTGTGGATTTTGACGCCGCGCTGGCGGATTTCCTGCAGCGCCTGCACCTGCTGCACTTCACCCTCGGCCAGGCTGTCGCGGATATTGTCGCCGCAGACATTGTTGATCATGGCGCGCTGCGCGTCGCTCATGCCGTCCCACACCTTCATGTTGATCAGCATGGTGATCAGCGAGCTTTGCTGGTGCCAGCCCGGGAAGTAGTAGTGGTTGGCGGCTTTCTCGAAGCCATAGCGCACATCGACGAAGGGCAGCGAGAATTCTGCTGCATCAATGCTGCCACTCTGCAGGGCATGGAAGGTGTCGCCGCCATTCAGCGCCACGGTCTCGACGCCCAGCCGGCTGATCACCTTGGCGCCAATGCCCATGAAGCGCATGCGCAGGCCCTTCAGATCTTCCACCGTGTTGATTTCGCGGCGGAACCAGCCGCCGGATTCCGGCGGCAGCACGGTGCAGACGATCGGCTTGATGTTGAAGCGCGAGAAAGTGGCATCCATCAGGTCCTGGCCGCCACCATAGGCCAGCCATGCGAGGTATTCGCTTGCCGAAGGGCCAAAGGGGACGGTGGAAAACAGCCACAGCACGGAGTCACGCTGCGCGAAAAAGTTGGGCGATGACCAGACGGCATCGATCTCGCCATTCGACACTTTGTCGAATAGCTCGGCATTCGGCGCCAGCATATTCGGTTCGAACAGCTTCACTTCGACATTGCCGTCGGATGCGACCTGCAACTTCTCGACGGTCACGACCGCCATGGTGCCGATCTGCGGCGCCGAAGTGGGCGCGGCACTGGCCATGCGGATGGTGATGCGCCCGCCCGGCGCTTCAACCACGGCATTCTGAGTCTGTGCGGTGTCGGGCTCCTTGATGGCGCGCGCTTCCGGGCTCTGCGTCGCGCGGTCAAGCGAGACGGCGCCGATGCCGATCAGGATGCCCAATACCAGAGCCAGGCCGGCCACTGTGACCAGACGCGCCAACTGCGAAATCCTCTATAACCTCGGCGGACCCACCCACCGGTTCTGCGGGCGTCACAATAGGCGCAAGCCTATGGGTCGTCTACGTATTCAGGCGGTAACCTCGGCCTCCGGGTCTCTCGCCGAGCGGGTCGTCTTGACGTTGGTTTCAACTGTAACTACCCTGTGGCACAAGGCAAAACGCCATAACAAACATCGTCTGGGAGGACGCATCGTGTCATCCAAACTCACCCGTCTGATCGGGAAGTCGGCGCTCGCCGCTGTGCTCTTCGCAACTGCAGCATTGCCGGCGGCGGCCCAGGAGATCGAGCTGAAGCTCAGCCATTTCCTGCCGCCCGGTCATGGCATGCATCGTGACTGGTTCGTGCCCTGGGGTGAGGAACTGGCCAAGCGCACCAATGGCAAGGTCAAACTGACGGTCTTCCCGGCCGGCAGCGCTTTCGGCAACCCGGCCCGCCAGCTGGAGCAGGCGGTGAGCGGCGTGGTCGATATCGCGCATGGCCTGCGCGGCGTGCCGGCCGGCCGTTTCAACCGCATGGGCATCGTCGAATTCCCCTTCCTGGTCGAAACGGCGAATGCCGCCAGCCGCACGCTGTGGGAGATGTATCCCAAGCATTTCGCCCAGGAATTCCCCGATACCGTGAAGGTACTGGGCCTGCATGCGCATAACGCCGGCCTGATCCATACCGGTGCCAAGCAGGTCAAGACGATGGATGACCTGAAGGGCCTGCGCATCCGTTCGCCCAGCCCGCAGATCAATGCGATGCTGCAGCAGCTGGGCGCCACGCCGGTCGGCCTGCCGCCGGGTGAGGTTTATGAGAACCTGCAGCGCGGCGTGATCGACGGTGCGGTCTTCCCGTGGGACCCGATCAATTCCTTCCGGCTCTTTGAAGTCACCAAATTCCATCTCGATGCGCGATCGTACACGGCCAGCTTCTATTTCATCATCAACAAGCGCAAATACGACAGCCTGCCGGCCGACGTGAAGAAGGCCATCGACGACACCACGGGTAGCGCCCTGACCGAGCGCTTCGGCGACTGGTGGAACCAGTGGGATGCGCCGGGCCTTGAGGCTGCCTCGAAGAAAGGCAACGCGATGAGTTCGCTCAGCGCCGAGGAACGCGTGCGCTGGCGCGATGCCCTGAAGCCGACCACCGAGAAGCTGCTGACCGATCTGGAAGGCCAGGGCGTGAAGGATGCCCGCGCCATCTTTGCCGAGATGCAGCAGCGCATCGCCAAGTATGAAGGCGCCAGGAAGTAAGCCTTGGTGCTGATGCCACACTCCCGTCGCCTGATAAGGGCGGCGGGATATTTTTTTCAGCGGACCGGTCGATGATCACTTTCTATCGCCTCGCGGAACGGGCCGCCTCCTGGGCCGGCAAGATCGGCGCCTTCTGCGCGCTGCTGGCCGGCTTGTTCACCTGCCTCGATATCGCGATCCGCAGTTTCGGCGGGCAGGGCATCCTCGGCACGGTCGATATCACGCAGCTGATGATCGTCGGCTGTGCCTTCCTCACCATTCCCTATGGCTTCATGACCGAGAGTCATGTCTCGGTCGATATCGTCACCACACGGCTGCCGCTGCGCGGCCGTGCGCTCTGCCGTGCTTTCTCGGCCCTGCTGGGCGGCGTGCTGATGCTGGCGATCGGCTGGTTCGGTATCGGCCAGGCGCAGACCGTGGCCATGATGGGCGACAAGTCGCAGACCATCGGACTGCCGATGATCTGGTTCTGGTATCCGCTGCTGGCCGGTGCCTTCTTCACCACCGCGCTGATACTGCTGATCGTGCTGCGGCACCTTGCCGTTGCCGTGACCGGCCGTGAGGTGATCGTGCCGGTCGAACAAAAAGCCGAGGTGCTGTAATGACGTCCGCCTGGCTTGGCGTGATCGGGTTCGGCGCCGTATTGGCGCTGATGTTCGTGCAGGTGCCGGTTGCTGTGGCGATGGGCGTGGTCGGCGCAGTCGGGTTCTTGTGGCTGCAGGGCTGGGATGGGTTGGCCTATGTGATGGGGTCATCGCCGTTTGAATCGGTGATCCCGTACAGTCTCTCGACTGTGCCGCTGTTCGTGATGATGGGCGTGTTCGCCACCTATGCCGGGCTTTCCCGTCAGCTTTACGACGCGGCCTATGCTTTCCTCGGCCATTATCGCGGCGGATTGGCGCTCGCCACCATCGGCGCCTGCGCGGCATTCGGCTCGATCTGCGGCTCGGCGATTGCCACGGCGGCCACCATGTGTCGCGTGGCGCTGCCTGAAATGCGCCGTCGTGGCTATGCCGACAGCCTGGCCTCCGCGACGATTGCAGCAGGCGGCACGCTCGGGATTCTGATCCCGCCGTCGATCATCCTGCTGATCTATGCGCTGCTGACGGAGCAGTCGCTCGGCAAGCTTTATGTCGCCGCGCTGCTGCCTGGATTACTGGGAACCTGCCTCTACATGCTGGCGATCACCGTGGCGACGCGGCTCAATCCCGCCATCGGCCCGGCCGGCGAGCGCATGCCCTGGCCGCAACGGCGCCGCACGCTCAAATCGGTCTGGCCGGTCTTCCTGCTGTTCGCCATCGTGATCGGCGGCATGTTCGCGGGTGTGTTCTCGCCCAATGAGGCGGCTTCGGTGGGCGCAGTCGGCGCACTGGTGTTTGCCATGGTCAGCCGCTCGATGTCGCTGGGCCGGTTCCGCGACTCACTTCGCGAGACGGCCGCCACCAGCGCCATGATCTTCCTGATCCTGATCGGTGCCGGACTGTTCAACTTCTTCCTCGAAGTGACCAATGCGCCGCAATTCGTGGTGCAGCAGATCCAGGCGCTGAAGCTGAGCCCCGTGCTGTTCCTGCTGCTGCTGACTGGCTTCTACGTCATCCTCGGCGCGCTGATGGATGATCTGGCGATGATGCTGCTGACCTTGCCCTTCGTGTTTCCGCTGGTGCAGGCGATGGGCATCGATCCGATCTGGTTCGGCATCTACATGGTGACGATTGTCGAGATCGGCATGATCGTGCCGCCGGTGGGTATGAACCTGTTCGTGATCCAGGGTGTGGGCAATGTGAAACTGGAAACCGTGATCCGCGGCATCCTGCCCTTTGTTATGGCCGATCTGGTGCGCGTGGCCCTGCTGATCGGCTTTCCGGCGATTGCGCTCTGGCTGCCAAGCCTGATGGACTAGGCCTTCTCTTTTTTCGGCGGCACCACGCCGTATTCCCTGATCCAGTTCAGGCTGTCCAACATACTGCCGGACGGGCGGTATTCGCAGCCGATCCAGCCATCATAGCCGAGCCGGTCGAAGGTCTCGAAAATATGGCGGTAGTCGATCTCGCCATGGCCGGGCTCGTGACGGTTGGGCGGGTTGGCGATCTGCACATGGCCGATCCACGGCATCTGCCGTTCGATGCGTTTGGTGAGATCGCCATGCGTGATCTGCGCATGATAGACATCGAACTGCAGGCGCAGGTTGGGGGCGCCAATATCGGTGATCACTTTTTCGGCGAAGTCGAAATCGCTGAGGAAGAAGCCCGGATTGTCGCGCTGGTTCAGCGGTTCCAGCATCAGCATGCGGCCCTGCTTCGCGGCCTGTTCGGCGGCCCAGGCCAGGTTATCCATGAAACAGGCTTCCATGGCGCGGCGGTCCGCGCCAGCACCCTGCATGCCGGCCACCACATGGATACGCGGGCAGTCATAGGCCTCGGCATATTCGAAGGTGCGCGCCATGGCGGCACGGAAGTCCTGGCGCCGGCTGGGCAGCGCGGCCAACCCGCGCTCACCCTTGGCCCAGTCGCCGGCCGGGGTGTTGAACAGCACCACCTGCACGCCGGCCGACCTTACGGCCGATGCCACCGCTGCGGCCGAATGGTCGTAGGGGAACATGAATTCCACAGCCTGGAAGCCCTGGTCGGCGGCGGCGGCGAAACGGTCGAGAAAAGGCTCATCCTGGAACAGGAAGCTCAGGTTGGCGGCAAAGCGCGGCATGGTTTCCCCTCAGCTGATGCCTCCGGAAGGGCGCTATTGTCGACCTGTCACCGGGCATCGGTTTTCGAAGACTGTCATTTCTGCTAACTGTTCGGCAAGGCTTCTTCTTTTGGGGTTTCGGGGGCATATGGCCGACGGAAAGCTGCAGGCAGGACCAGACGGGCGGACGCTGCGGCTCAGCCTGACGGGCGACTGGACGCTGGCACATGCCAGCGCCTTGCTCACCCGGCTGGGCGGGCTGACCACGGCCGGGCTGCTCCGCGACCATCTGCGCGATGGTGGCCAGCAACTGGCCCGGCTCGAGACCGGCGGTCTGCAGCGGCTGGATACCGCCGGCGCACTGCTTCTGGCCCGGCTGTATCGTCAGCTTGAGGATCAGGGTTTCACGGTCGAATGGCCGGCGCCGCGGCACGAGCACCGCGCCTTATTCGAATATGCGCGCGGCTGCGGCGAGGCGGTCACCGTCTGGCCCGAGATCGATGGCGGCTTTGCCGGCTTTGTCCGGCATCTCGGCTGGCTGACGCTGTTCTTCGCGCGCGAGGCGCGGCGCTTCACTTCCTTTATCGGCGAAGTCACCGAGACAGCGATACTGACGGCCTTCCGCCCGGGGCAGATGCGTTTCACCTCCATGGTGCATCACATGGAGGAGACCGGCCTCAAGGCGCTACCCATCGTCGGGTTGCTGTCTTTCCTGATCGGCATGGTGATGGCCTATCAGGGTGCCAGCCAGCTGCAGAAATTCGGTGCCGAGCTGTTCGTGGTCGACCTGATCGGCATCTCGGTGCTGCGCGAACTGGGCGTGCTTCTGACCGCCATCCTGATCGCCGGCCGCTCGGGCAGCGCCTTCACGGCCCAGATCGGCAGCATGAAGGTGAATGAAGAAGTGGCCGCCATGCGCACGCTGGGGCTCGATCCCGTCGTCGTGCTGGTTCTGCCGCGCATGTTCGCTTTGATCCTGACCCTGCCGGTGCTCACCTTCTTTGCCGATATCATGGGGCTGGTCGGCGGCGCGCTGATGGCCTGGAGCACGCTTGGCATCAACCCGGACCTGTTCTTCCATCGTCTGCATGATGCCGTGGCGCTGCGCACCTTCTTCGTCGGCATCGTCAAGGCGCCGGTCTTTGCCGCCCTGATCGCACTGGTCGGCTGTTATGAGGGCCTGCGCGTCAAACGCGATGCCGAAAGCGTCGGCCGCCTGACCACGCGGTCGGTGGTGCAGTCGATCTTCCTGGTCATCGTGTTCGACGCGCTGTTTTCCATCATGTTCAACTTCCTGGAAATCTGAGCATGGTGGAGGCAACGCAGCAGGATGCGGTGATCAGCGTGCGCGGGCTGGTGAACCGTTTCGATGACAATGTGATCCACCAGGGGCTGGATCTCGACGTCTATCGCGGCGAGGTGCTGGGCGTCGTCGGTGGTTCGGGCACCGGCAAATCGGTCCTGCTGCGCACCATCATCGGCCTCAATCGCCCGGTCACCGGCAGCATCCGCCTACTCGGTACCGACATGATCAACGGCAGTCCGGACGAACTGCGCGCGGCGCGCCAGCGTTTCGGCGTGCTGTTCCAGGACGGCGCGCTGTTTTCCTCGCTGACGGTGGCGCAGAATATCCAGGTGCCGCTGAAGGAATTCTACGACCTGCCGCAGGACCTGCTGGATGAGATCGTGGCGGCCAAGCTGCATATGGTCGGCCTGTCGCCCGATGCCGGCACGAAATACCCGGCCGAATTGTCGGGCGGCATGCGCAAGCGGGCCGGGCTGGCGCGCGCGCTGGCGCTCGACCCGGAGATTGTGTTCTTCGACGAGCCCACAGCGGGCCTCGATCCGATCGGCGCGGCGGCCTTCGACCAGCTGGTGCGCGATCTGCAGCAGGCGCTCGGCCTGACGGTGTTCATGGTGACGCATGATCTCGACTCACTGCATGCCATCTGCGACCGTATCGCCGTGCTGGCGGAGAAGAAGGTGCTGCTGACCGGGCCGATGGATGTCATGCTGAAGGCGCAGCATCCCTGGGTGGTCGAATATTTCCATGGGCCGCGCGCCCGGGCTGCCGCCATCACGGCGACGCTGGAAGAGAGGATGTAAGATGGAAACGCGGGCGCATCATCTGCTGATCGGCAGTTTCATGCTGGCCTTCCTGGTACTGATCGTCGCCTTCGTGCTCTGGCTGGGCAAGACCGAGGTCGACCGTGAAGTGGCGCGCTACAATATCTATTTCACTGGCTCGGTCGCCGGCCTCGGTGTCGGCGGGGATGTGCGTTTCAACGGCATCAAGGTCGGCAGCGTGTCGCAGATCCTGATCGACCGGCAGGATACCAGCCGCGTGCGCGTGATTGCCGAGGTGGCCGGAGACACACCGATCCGGGAGGATTCGGAAGCCACGCTGCAGCTGCAGGGCATCACCGGCGTGTCGTTTGTGCAGATCACCCCGGGCAGCCGCGAGGCGGCGATCCTGCCGGTGGTGTCGGGCCGCGACATGTCGAAATATCCCACCATTCGGTCGCGCACCTCTGCCATTGAGGCATTGTTCGAGGCGGCGCCCGATCTGGTCACCCGCGCGGCGCAGGTGCTGAGCGACGAGAACCTGAAGAATCTCGGCGGTTTCATCGCTGATCTTCACTCGCTGTCGCAGACGCTGGTGCAGCGCCAGGATGCGATTGGCGGTGCGGTTGATAGCTTCGCCAAGACCAGCACCGACATCGCCAAGGCGGCCGCCGCGGCCGAGCAGATCGCCAACAAGCTGGACCGTGTGATGGATCAGGCCGAGGGCACTTTGCGCAATGCCAACCAGATCCTGCAGGGCGATGGCGCGGCGGCGGCGGCGGATGCGCGCAAGGCGATGGCCGAGATGAACGAATTGCTGGTCGGGCTGAATGCGCTGGTCGAGGAAAACCGCGTGCCGCTGAATGCCATGACGACCGATGGCTTCGGCGAATTCCGCCGCCTGATGGCGGAAACCCGCATCCTGGTCGCCAGTCTGGCGCGCGTGGCGCAGCGTCTCGAAGACAATCCGAGTGCCGTGCTGTTCGGCAACCGCGATGCCGAATATCGCAATGAAGGGGGGAGTGGACGTCGATGAGCAACACCACCAGACGCAGCCTGCTGCTGGCCGCAGCCGCCCTTCCATTGTCGGCCTGTGGCGGCCTGATCCCGCAGGCGCCGCCATCCAACATTTATAATCTTTCACCCAAGACGACGTTCCCGGACAGCCTGCCGCGCGTCGACTGGCAGCTGGTGGTGGAAGAGCCCTATGCGGCTGGCGGTTTGGACAGCCACAAGATTGCGATCTATACCAATCCTTACGAGGTGAAGTATTACGCTGAGGCGCGCTGGGCCGAACGCGCACCGCGCATGGTGCAGACCCTGCTGGTCGAAAGCTTCGAGAATACCGGAAAGATTGTCGCGGTCGGACGCCAGTCGGTCGGCCTGCGCTCCGACTTCAACCTGAAAAGCGAGCTGCGCGAATTCCAGGCCGTGCTGAAAGACGGCCAGACCGCGCCGGAAGTGATCGTGGTACTGCAGGCGAAGATGATTGCCCAGCCGCGCCAGCAGATTGTGGCGTCCGCGACCTTCGAGCGGCGCGCCATGGCGAAGTCTGGTGCCATCTTGAATGTGGTGGAGGCCTTCGACGATGCGCTGGGCAAGATCCTGCGCGACACCGTCGCATGGGCGATGACGACGGCAAAGAAAGAATAGCTTTACGGCTGCTTGCGCAGTTCCACGATCGGCTTCGACATCACCGCTTCCATGTCCCAGGGGAACAGGATCCAGGTGTCCTGGCTCACTTCGGTGATGTAGCTGTCGACCATCGGCCGGCCCGAAGGTTTCGCGTAGATCGTGGCGAAATGCGCTTTCGGCAGCAGCTGGCGCACCGCCTTCGCGGTGATGCCGGTATCGACCAGATCGTCGATGATCAGCCAGCCGTCGCCTTCGTCGGGCAGGGCGGCGGTTGCCTGCTTCAGAATATTCACCTTAGTGCCGCGTTCCAGCTCGTTATAGGTCGAGCAGGAGATCGTCTCGATCACGCGCACATTCAGTTCGCGCGCCACGATGGCGGCCGGCACCATGCCGCCGCGGGTGATCGCCACCACGCCCTTGTAATGCGTGCCGTTGTCGAGCAGGCGCCAGGCCAGGGCCTTGCAGTGGCGATGCAGCTCCTCCCACGAGACAGGGAAGAATTTGGTGTAGCCGTGGCTGTCGGTCATGTGCTGGTTCCGTGACTAGGCGTCTGTTCAAGACGAGGCGGTGGCCTGGCGATAGGCTTCGATGGGGGTACGGATGCGCTCCGGGATCTCCACCGACTTAAGGATTTTCTCGTCCACGATGCAGGAGATATGCGCCGCCGTGAAGCAGACCTCGCCGGCCGCGTTACGTCCCTTGAAATCATAGGTGATGGTCGAGCGGCTCAGCTTCTCGACGCGCAGCTCGACCGTGAAGGGGTCGCCGCCTTTCAGCGCGCGCTGAAAGTCCAGCTTGGTGCTGACGGTCGGCGAGCCGTAGCCGAGTTCCTTGTGCAGGCGCAGGAAGCTGAAGCCGATCACGTCGCGCCAGAAGGCCTCCAGCGTTTCCATGACATAGTCGAGGAACTGCGTGGTGTAGACCATGCCGGCGGGGTCGCATTCGCCCCACTGCACGATGCGGGGGCAGGAAAACGGGCGGTCGGGGCTGAACTGGGCTGAATCGGTCATGGCCGGATGATACGGACCCGGCTTCTTAAAAAAAAGGGCGTCCGAAGGGGATTCGGACGCCCGATTTAGTCTTGGGAGGGAAGTGAAGCGCCTTATGCGCGGACGTATTCGAAATCGATCGGCTGGTTGTTGATGCCGCGGGCCGGGGGGGCGATCCAGCCGGCATATTTGCCGATCTCGGTCACCGGCTTCATCAGGCTGATGACGAACAGGCGGTCGTCCTCGGTCGGCAGCCAGTCATGATGCTTGGCGTCCCATTCGGCCTGGCTGACGATCTTGCCTTCCGGGCTGACCTTCAGTTCCGAGAACTGGCCGATCTGGCGGTGGAAGGCGCGATGCGGCAGCTTGAGTTCGAAGTCGATGCCGTGGCGCTTGATGATCTGGTTCCAGCGCATCACGCCGCGGGCGCAATCGGCCACATAATCGTCGCGCAGACGCTCGTTCAGCGCGGTGAGGGCGGATGCCTCCACTTCGCGGAAGCCGTCGCCATGCGCTTCCAGCACCTTGTAAGACGCATCGGTCAGTTTGTGGTCGTCGCCGATGCGGGTCTCATCGAAGCGACCCTTGATGCCCATCGTGTAGTAGTTGGCCGCATTGGTCGAGATTTCCGAGCCGAACAGGTCGACCGACACCGAGAAGTGGAAGTTGAGATACTTCTGCAGCGTGGGCAGATCGATGGCGCCATGCTTGCGTACGTCATCGGTCTTGAAGTCGCGCATGATTTCGCAGGTGCGTTGGATCACGCGGCTGATACCGGTTTCACCGACGAACATGTGGTGCGCTTCTTCGGTCAGCATGAAGCGGCAGGTGCGCGACAGCGGATCGAAGCCGCTCTCGGCCAGCGAGGCGAGCTGGAACTTGCCGTCACGATCCGTGAAGAAGGTGAACATGAAGAAGCTGAGCCAGTCCGGCGTCGCCTCGTTGAAGGCGCCGAGGATGCGCGGCTTGTCGTCATCGCCCGAGCGGCGCTGCAGCAGGGCTTCCGCTTCCTCGCGGCCGTCGCGGCCGAAATAAGCATCGAGCAGGTAAACCATGGCCCAGAGATGGCGGCCTTCCTCCACATTGACCTGGAAGAGGTTGCGCATGTCATAGAGTGACGGGCAGGTCTGGCCGAGCAGGCGCTGCTGTTCGACCGAGGCCGGCTCGGTATCGCCCTGGGTGACGATCAGGCGGCGCAGCACGCCACGATATTCGCCGGGCACTTCCTGCCAGGCAGCTTCGCCCTTGTGGTCGCCGAAATTGACCTTGCGCTCGGCTTCCGGCTCGGCGAGGAAAATGCCCCAGCGATAGTCGGGCATCTTCACATAGTCGAAATGCGCCCAGCCCTGGGAATCCACGCTGATCGCGGTGCGCAGATAGGCCTCGCGCGCCTGGAAACCGGCCGGGCCCATATCGCCCCACCAGTCGAGGAATTTCGGCTGCCATTCTTCCAGCGCGCGCTGCAGGCGGCGGTTGTCGGAGAGATTGACGTTGTTGGGGATGAGCGAATTGTAGTCGATAGGCATCGTCGTTCTCCCTGTCTTACACGCGCTTGCGGTCGTAGGCCGCGCGCTGGCCGGTGCCGTAAAGTTTGAGCGCACCCTGATCGCCGACGGCGTTGGGACGCTGGAAAATCCAGTTCTGCCAGGCGGTCAGGCGACCGAAGATCTTGGTCTCCATCGTCTCCGGGCCGCCGAAACGCAAACTGGCTTCCATGCCGGTGAGAGCATCGGGCGAGAAGGCGGCACGTTCCTCGATGGCAATGCGCACTTCGTCTTCCCAGTCGATGTCGTCGGGCGTGAAGGTGACGAGGCCAGCCTCATCGGCAGCCTCGGCATCAAGGTCGTTGCCGACGAGTTTCTTCAGCTCGTCCACGCGCGAAAGGTCGTCGAGATTGCGGCTGGCGATGCGGCTCAGGCCATTGCCCATCGGATAGGCGCCGAAATTCATCGGCGTCATGCGGATGGTGGCGGGCGGGCGATTGTCGCCTTCCATCTGGCCATCCAGCATGTAGGAACGGTCAGAGGCGACGACGAGTTCGAGCAAGGTGCCGGTGAAGCACGAACCCGGCTCGATCAGCGCGAAGGTCGAGCGCGACGAGACGTCGATGCGCTTGAACACGCGCTTGAGGAACAGGCGGATTTCACGCACCAGCCAATTGGTCTTGTAGCGCTCGAGGATTTCATCATATGCCGCAACCAGATCGGCGTCGCCCTCGGTGCGGAACACCCACATGCCGGTGGTTTCTTCGTTGGTGCGCAGATGCAGGATCAGGTCATCCAGCTCACGCGCCATTGCCAGCGACCAGAACTTGTCGCCCTGCGCCTGGATCGCTTCGGCCGAGGACGGCGGTGCGGCCTTCGGACCATGCACGGTGATCTCGGCAATGCCCTTGGCACGGTCCAGCTTGGCCTCGACATGGCTGTAGCTGATCTTATCGGCTTCGATCTTGCGCTCCAGCTTGCTCAGCGCAATGCCCTTGGCATCCGTCGGACGGTCGGATTTGGCGGCGAATTTCTGCGCGGTTTCCTTCATCGCCTCGCTGAGCTTGGTGCGCGGCACGACTTCATCGACCAGGCGCCAGTCGACGGCGCGCTTGCCCTTGATGCCTTCCTCGATGGTGCAGAAGAAATCGGCGCGGTCGCGGCGCACCATGCGCTTGTCGACCAGACGGGTGAGGCCGCCGGTGCCCGGCAGCACGGCCAGCAGCGGCACTTCCGGCAGTGACACGCTGGTGTTGCCGTCATCGGCCATCAGGATGTAGTCGGCGGCGAGCGCCAGTTCATAGCCGCCGCCAGCGCAGGGGCCATTCACGGCTGCGATATAAGTCTGCTTCGACTCATTGGTGGCGTCTTCGATGCCGTTACGGGTCTCGTTGGTGAATTTGCAGAAGTTCACCTTCCAGCCGTGGGCCGACTGGTTCAGCATGCGGATATTGGCGCCGGCGCAGAAGATGCGCTCCTTGCCCGAGGTGAGGATCACCGACTTCACTTCGGGATGCTCGAAGCGCAGGCGCTGCACGGCATCATGCAGCTCGATATCGACGCCAAGGTCGTAGGAGTTGAGCTTCAGTTCATAGCCGGGACGCAGGCCGCCATCTTCGCGCACATCCATCGCCAGGGTGGCGACGGGGCCATCGAAGGTCAGCTTCCAATGCTTGTACTGGCTGGGCTCGGTGCGGAAATCGACCGGCGCGTGGCTGCCGTTGATCTGTTCGGCCATTGAGGCAATCCTCCCTGAAACGGATAATGCACTATAGTGCAGTTTCGGGTCGATGCAAGAACTATCTTGCAGTTCCAGCCTTACTCGGCCGCCTCGCGCGCGAGCCATGCCGGATGCGCCCGCAGGGCAGCGGCCAGATCCGCGGCGGCCTGGGTGACGGCTTTGCCAGCCGTATCGAAGGCCATGTCGGCGCGGGTGTAGAGCGCCTCGCGCTGCGCCAGGATGCGTTTGAGGTCGGCCATGGCTTCCGACTGGCCGGCGATCGGCCGCATGTCGCCCTGCGCCACGACGCGGCCCATATGTTCTTCAGGCGAGGCCTTCAGCCAGATGGTGAAGCAGTGCGACAGCAGATGCGCATAGGTCGCCGGTTCCGAGGGCAGGCTGCCGCCGGTGGCGATCACCTTCGGCGCCGGATCGGCAGTCACGCGTTCCAGCGCGCGGCGCTCGAAGCGGCGATAGGCGGCCTGACCGTAGAGATCGAAAATCTCGTTCAGGCTGAGCCCGGCTTCGATCTCGATTTCCTTGGCCATTTCGATGAATTGCAGACCGAAAGCCTGTGCCAGCAACTGGCCCAGTGTGGTCTTGCCGGCACCGCGCAGGCCGATCAGCGCAATATGGCGCTTCACGCTGGTCGCCACCCCAAAGCGGTCGCGTACGAAGGCCTGCAGTTCCTGCAACTGTTCGGGCGAGAGGTCTTCGATCTGGCGCAGCAGCAGGGCCTGGTCGACACCCAGCGGAGGGCGGTCGCCCAGAAAATCGGTGATCGGCAGATCCATGGCGCGCGCGATCTGGCGCAGCAGCAGGATCGAGATATTGCCGGCACCGCCTTCAAGCTGCGCCAGGTAGCGTTCGGAAACGCCGGAATCCTTTGCCAGTATCTTGCGGCTCATGCCGCGGCGGGCGCGGGCATTGCGAACGCGTTCCCCCACCGTCTGCAGGAAGACGGTATCTTCGGGGGCGGTTTTATCCCGGCTCTCGCTCATAGACTGCATTATAGTGCAATTTCCTCTGGAGCGCCAGAGAATGATGCGTTATAGTTCGGGCTCGACACTTTGAAGCGTTGAGGAGCTGTTCATGCAGGTATCCATTCTGGTCGGCACCATGACCGGCACGGCCGAACTGGTGGCGGGCGACGTCAAGAAGGCGTTGGAAAGCAAGGGCCACGGCGTCGACATCCTGCTGATGGACAACCTGAAGGCCGACGTGTTCCAGCGTCCGGGCGCCTTCCTGATCATCACTTCGACCTACGGTCAGGGCGACGTGCCGGATAACGCGCGCGACTTCCTGTCCGATCTGCTGGCGGTGCGTCCGGATCTCAGCGGCAAATATGCCGGCGTGATCGGCCTGGGCGATACGACCTATCAGGACACCTTCAACCACGGTGGCAAGCAGTTCGAGGATGCGCTGCGCAGCCTGAACGCCACCATGGTCGGCGAGCGCATGCAGCATAACGCGTCGAGCGGGACTCTGCCCGAAGATGATGGCGTGGCCTGGGCGCTGGAATGGGCCGAGCAGGTCGCTCCGCTGGCCAAGGCTGCGTAACCGCTCGCTTCCATAGCGGGCGGCATAAAATAAAAACAAATTCCCCGGGAGGATCCCATGCCGCGCTTTCTCGAGCTGCCGCGGCGGTATAACGCCGCGACCCATTTCATCGACCGCCATATCGCGGAAGGGCGCGGCGACAAGACCGCCTTCATCGACGACAAGGGCAGCTACACTTATGCCGAGCTTGCGGCGCGGGTGAACCGTGCCGGCAACCTGCTCAAGGCGCAGGGTGTGAAGCCCGAGCAGCGCGTGCTGCTGGCGATGCTGGACAGCATCGATTTCCCGACCATGTTCTGGGGCGCGATGAAAATCGGCGCCGTGCCGGTGCCGGTCAACACGCTGCTCACCACGCCGGATTACGACTTCATGCTGCGCGACAGCCGCGCCGTCGTGCTCTGCGTGTCGGATGCGCTGATGGAGCGTTTCCGCCCGATCATTTCGGGCCAGCCCTATCTGGAAAAGGTGCTGATCTCCGGCCAGGTGCCGCCGACGGTGACGCCGCTGACGAAGCTGCTCGACGACCATTCCGACCAGCTGGAGCCGGCCGCGACCACGCCGGATGATATCGGCTTCTGGCTTTACTCCTCCGGCTCGACCGGCTCGCCGAAAGGCACCATGCATCTGCACAGCGACATCGTGCATACCTGCGTGCTCTATGCCGAAGAGGTGCTGGGCATCCAGGAAAGCGATGTCGTCTTCTCGGCGGCGAAACTGTTCTTCGCCTATGGCATGGGCAATGCCATGACCTTCCCGCTGCATGTCGGCGCCACCGGCGTGCTGATGGCCGAGCGGCCGACGCCGAATGCCGTAATGAAGCGGCTGAAGGATCATCAGGCCACCATCTTCTATGGCGTGCCGACGCTCTATGCCGGCATTCTCGCCGACCAGACCATCACCAAAGACAGTGGATCGGCGAAACTGCGGCGCTGCGTCTCGGCTGGCGAGGCATTGCCGGAAGATATTGGCAAGCGCTGGGAAAAGACCTTCGGCGTCGAGATTCTGGATGGCATCGGCTCGACCGAGATGCTGCACATCTTCCTGTCGAACCGTCCGGGCGAAGTGCGTTACGGCAGCACCGGCAAGGCCGTGCCGGGCTATGACCTGCGCGTGGTGGGTGAGGACGGCAAGGAGGTTGGCGCCGGCGAGATCGGCGAACTGCTGGTTAGCGGGCCGAGCTGCGCTGTGGCTTACTGGAACAACCGCACGAAAAGTCTTGCCACCTTCCATGGCCCCTGGACGCGCACCGGCGACAAATATGTCTGCGACAAGGACGGCTACTACACTTACGCGGGCCGCAGCGACGACATGCTGAAGGTCAGCGGCATCTGGGTGTCGCCGTTTGAAGTGGAGTCTGCCTTGCTGGCGCATCCCAAGGTGCTGGAAGCGGCCGTGGTGGCGCATGCCGACACCGACGAACTGGTGAAGCCCAAGGCCTATGTGGTGCTGAAGGCGGAGTTCATCGCCGAAGAAGCGCTGATCGGCGAGCTGCAGATGTTCGTCAAAGATCGTCTCGCGCCGTATAAATATCCGCGCTGGATTGAATTTGTCGCCGAGTTGCCCAAGACGGCCACCGGCAAGATTCAGCGTTTCAAACTGCGCGCCTGATCGGCATGTCCGGCCTGCAATTCGTCGAGACGCCGGCTGGCCGCATTGAATATCGCTGGGCTGGCTCAGTCCTTCGCGATACGTCGCGGCCCGTGCTGGTCTTCCTGCATGAAGGGCTGGGCTGCGTCGCGCTGTGGAAGGATTTCCCCGACCAGGTGGCGCAGGCCACCGGCCTGCCGGCGCTGGTCTACAGCCGTATCGGCTATGGCGGCTCGTCGGCCTGTGCGCTGCCGCGGCCGATCACCTATATGCATGACGAAGGCGAGACGGGCCTGCCCGATCTGCTGACCGCGCTCGGCATCCAGTCGCATATCCTGATCGGGCATTCCGATGGCGCATCGATTGCGCTGATCTATGCCGGCAAGGACAGAGACGGTCTGAAGGGCGTCGCCGTGATGGCACCGCATGTCTTCTGCGAGGATATTTCCGTCCGCTCGATCCGTGCCGCCGACAAGGCCTATGCCGAGGGCGACCTGAAGGCGCGGCTGGCGAAATACCACGGCGACAATGTCGACTGCGCCTTCCGCGGCTGGTGCGATTCCTGGCTCAATCCGGACTTCCACCACTGGAATATCGAGGCCTATGTCGACCGCATCAAAGTGCCGGTGCTGGTGATCCAGGGCGAGGATGACGAATACGGCACGGCAGCACAGGTGGAGAGCATCTGGCGCAGGGCCGGAGCGGAGACCCTGCTGGTCCCGGGCTGCGGTCATTCGCCCCAGCGCGACCAGCCCGCTGTAACGCTGACAGCGCTTGCCGGTTTCATCCACAGCCTTGAGCTTTAATCGTCCGTACCGGGATCTTAATTGCCGGGTCAGATGGCGGTTTGCGTTAAAATTTATGTGAATTTCACTCTGCGTTGCAGTCGCAGCTGGGCAGTGTTAGCTTCCGCATTGCAAGTCATTTGCAAATATTCCTCCAGGGAGCCTGTAATGCGCCGCGAATCCGTCAGTTTCTCGCTGTCCCGCCGTCTTCTGCTGCTCGGCCTCGCTGCCGCCGGCACCATGATCGGTCTGCCCGAAATGGCGGCTGCGCAGGACAAGGTTCTGAACCTCTACTCCTCGCGCCACTACGACACCGACGAAGCGCTGTACGAGAATTTCACCAAGCAGACCGGCATCAAGATCAACCGCATCGAGGCGGGCGAGGACCAGCTGCTGCAGCGCATGCGCGCCGAGGGCGACAAGAGCCCGGCCGACGTGCTGATCACGGTCGATGCCGGCCGCCTGTGGCGCGCGCAGCAGAACGGCCTGCTGCAGCCGCTGAAGAATGCCAAGCTGGAAAAGGCCATCCCGGCGCATCTGCGCGAAGCCGAGGGCCACTGGTTCGGCTTCTCCAAGCGCGCCCGCGTCTTCGTGGTCAACAAGGACAAGGTGAAGCCGAGCGATCTCGCCCGCTATGAGGATCTCGCCGATCCGAAGTGGAAGGGCAAGCTGCTGATCCGCTCCTCCACCAATGTCTACATGCAGTCGCTGACCGGTTCGATGATCGCCACGCTGGGCGAGCAGGCGACCGAGACCTGGGCCAAGGCCGTGGTGGCGAATCTCGCCCGTGCGCCCAAGGGCGGCGACACCGATCAGCTCAAGGCCGTTGCGGCGGGCGAGGGCGATGTGGCGGTGTCGAACACCTATTATCTCGCGCGCCTGATCAATTCGTCCAAGGCGGAAGACAAGGCTGTGGCGTCCAAGCTCGCCGTGATCTTCCCGAACCAGGGCGATCGCGGCACGCATGTCAACATCAGCGGCGCCGGCCTGGCCAAGTATTCGCCGAACAAGGCGAATGCGATCAAGTTCCTTGAATACCTCGCATCGCCCGAAGCGCAGAACTACTTCGCCAAGGGTAATTACGAGTATCCGGTGGTGGCCGGCGTGCCGAACCATCCGATCATCGAGTCCTGGGGTAGCTTCAAGGAAGACCAGATCAGCGCCGCTGTCTTCGGCCGTAACAACGAAGACGCGCTCAAGCTGATGGATCGTGCCGGCTGGAAGTAAACGTCGCTCGAGACCGGGATTGCAAAAGGGCGGGGGAAACCCCGCCCTTTTTTGTGGCTACTGTCGCGTCGATCAGTCGGTCGCGGTCAGCTTGCGTAAGGCCGCGCTGACCACAGCATTGCGCTGATCCATCTTTTGTAGCTGCTGCAGCAGCACGGCGCGTAATGAGTCTGCATCGCTGGCTTCCAGCGGTGTCCAGAAGCGGCGACTGGCACGGAAGTAACCCACCTCGTCCAGGAACGAGACACCGAAATAATAGGCCTCGGCCGGGCTTGTGTAAGGCTCGTCGTCGAAACGCCCGTCAGAGCCGATGGAGATGCTGAGCGAGCGCGCCACCATGACGGTGAGTTCCGCCGTCGCGCGGGCCTGCTGGTCGGTGGTCATGTAAGGCCAGGCGCGGCGCAGCAGGCGCGCGACATCATAGGCATGGTGGTTGTTCTGCTTGCCCTGATCGCGCCAGCCATAGGGATATCGACTGGCCCGCATGGCAAACAATGTGTCGGCCAGCTCGCGCATATGCGGCGGATCGTCGGAGCGATAGCTGATCGCGTGGAAGGTAATACTGAGGTCGTTGGTCTTCTTCAGTTCGCCGTCGGTCATATACCAGGCGCCCCAGAAACCGGTTTGCGGATTCTGCGCCCTGTTGTCGAGGAAATCCTGCAGCGTGGCAGCGAGGTCCGTCACCGGTGTGCCGGCCGGCAGCAGGGCCGCCACCTTCGGCTTGAACAGGATCTGCGCCAGGCTGGTGATCGCGTAGTTCAGTTCCTTGCGGTTGTCGATGCCGGTCGCCTTCACATCGGAGATCAGCAGGCTTTCCAGATAACGCCGCAGCTTGTCGGGTGTATCCACCGGCGCAAAGAACCGTAACGGATGCTGTGGGCGTCGGCCGGTTTCAACCAGTTCCTTCAGCGGATCGATGCTGGCATCCAGCCGCAGATACCAGGCCTTGCAGCAGCCGCCCCAGGAGCCGTCATCAGCCGATTGCTCATAGGCATAATCCTGGTTCGGCTGGCGCAGTGTCGCGCGCAGGTCGTCCAGTCGGGCGCGCACCGCGTCGGAGTTGTTGGTGTAGTTCATCAGATCGCGGGCTTCGCCCAGGATCTGCGTCGAGCAGATCGGCTCGTGGCCGGTGCGATGCATGTCCATCACCTGGCGGCGCAGGTCCAGGATCTCATCGCGGAAGCGACGGTTCATCTCGCGCTTGTAGGGCGATTCCGGAATGAAATTCGGAACGTCGCGCGCATGCATCGGGGGCTGCTGGCTGACGGTCATGGCGTCGCCGCGCTTTGCCTGGATGCCAGGCAAACTGATCCGCTCAGGTGCGGCGGGCGAGTACCAGGAAGCATGGTACCGGCTGACCCATCTCTTCGCGGCCATGGGTCTGGTCGAAGCGCAGCAGGCTGAAGCCAGCCTGTTCCAGCGACTGTTTCACATAGGCCCCATCATGCTGGTAACGCCCGGTCGGACCGAGGCGATAGCCATCGGCCGCGCTCATGTCCTCCGGCATTGCTTCGACCGTGAAGCCGAAGACGCCGTGCTGCGTCATCTTCGCCGCAAGGGCCGCGAAGCTCGGCGTCAATGCGCCGAAATAGCAGAACACGTCGGCGGCCACCGCAACGTCATAGCGATCGGATGTCTTGGCGAGGAAGTTGCCGAGTTCGGCCTCATGCAGTTCGTCATAGATTTTGCGCGCCCGCGCTTTTTCCAGCATGCCGCCGCTTAAGTCCACGCCGACCAGCGACTTGGCGACCGGCCGCAGGAAGGGTGCGCAAAGCCCGGTGCCGCAGCCGGCATCCAGCACCGACAGGGCGGTGCGGCCCGGCATCTGCTCGGCGATCGCGGTGCAGAGCAGTTCGGGCACACGATAGCCAAGGCCGCCCAGCACCTTCTCGAAATCGTCGGCGAAGCGATCAAAGGTTTCGCGTACGTAAGAATCGCCGGCACGTTCGGGCACCTGGCCGCCCAGCACCGCCGAGGCCATATGCTGCGCGACCGAGTCATTCGGGTGAGCAGACTTCCAGCGTTCGGCATAGTCGCGCGCTTTGGCGTCTTCGCCGCTGCGCACCATGCCGTAAAGCATCTCGCCCATATGGTACTGGAACATCGTCTCACCCTGCAGGACGGCGAGGGCATGCAGGGCAACCTTCACGCCTTCCTCGAAGCGGTTGAGCTTGTACAGCGAGGTCGAAACGTTGCGCAGCGCATCGCGCTGGTTGGGATCCAGCTTCAGGGCGGCGAAGCCGGCCTCCAGCGCGCCCAGATGATTCTCCTGCGTGGCCAGCAGCCCGCTGAGATTGACAAGCGCGCTGGTAAAGTTTGGCTGCAGTTCGATGGCACGACGATAGCTGGCTTCCGCCTCCGCCAGCTTGCCGGTTTCGCGCAGGGCGTTGCCGAGGCTGAAATGGCTCGGCGCATAACTGGGGTCTAGGCTGAGCGAGGTGTTGTAGCTGGCGATAGCGGCTTCCACGTCACCCGACTGCTTGAGCGCGATGCCATGGTTGAAATGCAGCAAGGCATAACCAGGGTGATGCTTGAGGCCGTCGCGATAGGCCTGCAACGCCTGACTGAGGCGGCCATGGCGCAGATAGGCATTGCCGAGGTGAACATGGCCTTCCGGCGCCTGCGGCAGGATACCCACTGTGCGCTTGAAGGCGGCAATGGCCTGCTTGATGTCGCCCCGTGTGTTGTGAATCTGGCCGAGCCGGAACCAGGCTTCGGGGTGATTGGGCGCACGCTTCAGCACGTCCTGCAGCATCTTCTGCGCGGTATCGAGCTGGCCCTGATTGGCCAGCGCCACGGCCGTCGCCACCGGATCGGCGCCTACACCGGCCTGCTGCATCAGCATGTCACTTACTGGAGTCGCCATGATCCTCAAACCCTGCCGGCATCCGGCGTTGACCGGATGAGGGCATTCTACTGCGTCTATGTTGCGATTGCCGGACAGCCCTCAGGGCGAATCGCCCGGGCGGGACCGTGCCACCACTCTATGCAGCCAGATTACGGGAATGAGGCTGACGGCCACAATGATCAGGGAGCCGGTCGAGGCCTCGGCCAGTCGTTCATCGCTGGCCAGTTGATAGACCCGTACCGCTAAAGTGTCGAAATCGAAGGGCCGCACGATCATGGTGGCAGGCAGTTCCTTCAGGACATCGACGAAAATCAGCAAGGCGGCGGTCAGCAGGCTGCCGCGCAGCAGGGGGGCATGCACCCGGCGCACAACACCCAGCGGTGTTTCGCCCAGCACGCGGGCCGCCTGGTCCAGGCTTGGCCGTATGCGGTGCAACCCGCCATCCACCGCATTGAAGGCCACGGCCAGGAACCGCACCAGATAGGCGTAAAGCAGCGCGGCCACCGTGCCGCTCAGCAGCAGCCCCGGTGAGATGCCGAACAGGGTTTTGGCCCAGTGGTCGACGGCGTGATCGAACGCGGCCAGCGGCAGCAGCACGCCGATGGCGATCACCGAACCCGGCACGGCATAGCCCATGGTGGCCAGCCTGATCAGCCAGTTGGCGGCACGGTTGTTTGCAATGCGATGCATGTAGGCAAGGCCGAGCGCGACCACGATCAGCAGCACGGCAGACACGCCGGCGAGGATGAAGCTGTTGAAGGTGAAGCCGGCAAGCCTGCCGAAGCTGAAACCGTCGCCTTCCATCCATGCCAGATGAAACAGCCAGCCGGCGGGCAGCAGGAAACCCAACAGGATCGGCAGGCAGCAGGCCAGGATCGCCAGCGCCGCCTGCAGCGGCGGCAGCGGGCGCAGCGGCAGCGGACGCGTGCGCGCCGAGGTATGATGGAAACGTTTGGCCTGCCGGCTGGCGCGTTCCAGCATCACGGCGGCCAGTACGAAGATCAGCAGGGCTGCGGCCAGCTGCGCGGCAGCTGTCACGTCGCCCATGCCGAACCAGGTGCGATAGATCGCGGTGGTGAAGGTGGGCACGCCGAGCCAGCTCACCGCGCCGAAATCGGCCAGCGTCTCCATCAGCACCAGTGCCACGCCGCCGGCAATCATCGGCCGCGCCAACGGCAGCGCAATGCGCCAGAAGCGCGTCCAAGGGCCCAGTCCCAGCGTGCGTCCGACTTCCAGCACGCAGACCGACTGATCGAGGAAAGCGGCGCGCGCCAGCATGAAGACGTAAGGATAGAAGCCGAGGATGAAGAGCGCGATGGCGCCGTTCAGCGACATGAAATCGGGGAACCAGTAATCACCGCGCTGCCAGTCGAAAGCCTGGCGCAATGCCGTCTGCACCGGCCCGGCAAACTGAAGAAGATCGCTATAGACGAAAGCGCTCACATAGGCCGGCATGGCCAGCGGCAGGAACAGTGCCCAGGACAGCAGGCGACGACCGGGAAATTCGGTCATCGTGACCAGCCAGGCGCAACCGGTGCCGATCACCATCGCGCCCAGTCCGACGCCGACCATCATCAGCACGGTGTTGCGCAGCATTTCCGGGAGCACGGTGGAAATCAGATGCTGCCAGACATCGGGAGCCGGTTGTCCGAGATTGATCAGGATCGCCAGAATGGGCGCCGCGATCACCAGCGCGACCAGAGCAGCAAAGGCCAGCCATGCGGCTGTCTGGCGGTTGCGCAGAGGCAGCAGCGATGCGGAGGGCAGAGAGGGGGGCGGCGCGGCGAGATCGGTCACTGCCCTGATGTAAGCCATGTGCGATCCATTCGCAAATGTCTGGCGCCCGGATATGGCTGCTGTTGCCGGCCGGGCGGCCCATCACATAGGATGCTGGCGAGCAGGAGGGGGCGATGTCCGATCAGAGCCGGTTCGTTCGCATGGCCCAGGGCAAGCCGTCGGATGCGCAATTGCGCTACCTGCGTCGTGGCCTGCGCCAGCCGGGTGGCAAGCTGCCGCTGTTCGATGAACACGGCCAGCAGATCAGTCCCCATACCATTGAATCCTGCATCAAGGCCGGCTGGGCCGAGCCCTGGTTTGAAAACCCCATCAAGCCAGACTGGCTTGTCTGCAAGCTGACCTCTTCGGGTCGCGCGCTATTTGACATCAGGCACTAGGTCGACATCAGGCATTGAACATGATTTTTCGTTTTTCCCGCCGCGCCCGTGTGCTGGCGCTGTCGGCGTCTGTCCTCGCATTGCTGCTGGCTGCGGAGGCCATGGCACGGCCGAGCGACCGGTTCTCGGTGCCGCAATCGCCTTCGGCGGCACCCGTCGATGATCTGTCGGCACTGCTGCGCCGCGCCGAGACTGGCGATGCGGAGGCGCAATACCAGGTCGGCGTGGCCTATCAGTTTTCGCTGGGGACACCGCGAAATGATGCGGCGGCGCGCAGCTGGTTCGCCAGGGCGGCGGCACAGGGTCATATCCGGGCACTGGCCAGCCTGGGCTACATGCTCAGCGTCGGTGCGGGCGGTCCGGTGGATGTGGCAGGGGCGGAAAAAGCCCTGCGTCATGCCGGTGAAGCCGGCGAAGCTTCGGCCTGGGCCAACCTGGCGGAGTTGGTGCTGCAGCAACGGCCCGCCGAGAGGGCCGCGGCGCTGGCTCTGCTGGAGCGTGCGGTCGCCGCAGGTGCGACGAATGCGCGCTATCGCCTCGGGCGTTTCCTGATCGAGGGCGAGGTCGTGGCCGCCGATCCGGTGCGCGGCCGCAAACTGCTGGAGGAGGCGGCGGAGAATGCCCACCCCCTGGCGGAGACCTATCTGGCGTATCTGATCTATGAGGCCCGTGATCCGGGCGAGGCGGCGCGCGGGTTTGCACTGGCGCGTCGCGCGGCCGCGGCGGATCTGCCGGTCGCGCTCAACGAACTCGGTCGCTACCACATGACCGGTTTCGGCACGCCGCGTGACCCGCGCCGTGCGGCCTCGGCCTTCGCCACGGCGGGGGAACAGGGCGAGCCGAGCGGCTGGTTCAATCTGGCGCTGCTGCACACCGATCCGCAATACGGCATGCACAATCTGGTGCTGGCGCGGCAGGCCACGATCCGTGCCGCCGATCAGGGGCATCTGCCCGCCGCGGCGCTGGCCGGGCAGATGCTGTTCAAGGCCGAAGGCGGGCCGCGCGATCGCCCCGGTGCTCGGCCCTATCTGCAGCGTGCCGCCGAGGGCGGCATTGCCGATGCGCAGAGCCTGCTGGCCAGCCTGCTGTTCAACGGCGAGGGTGTCCCGGCCGACCAGAAGGCCGCGATGGACTGGTGGGAGAAGGCGGCGGCCCAGGGCCATGGCGGCGCGGTGAACAATTTTGCCACCTATCTGGCGACCGGCCGTGGCCGCCCGGCCGACCCGGCCCGGGCGCAGAAACTGATCGCGGCGCGGGCCGAGGCCGGCTATGCGCCGTCGCAGTTCCGCTGGGCGCTGTGGCAGGAACAGGGCTGGCAGGGCACGACGAAGGACCTGCCGGCGGCGATCCGCTGGTTCCGCCGCGCGGCTGAAAACGGCCATGCTGCCGGCGCCTTCAAATATGCCGCCTATCTGGAGGCCGGCGAGGGGATCAAGGCCGATATCCCGGCCGCCCGGCACTGGTATGGCGTCGGCGCCGAGGGTGGCAATGCGGATGCCCAGTTCCAGCTGGCCCGCATGCTGGAGACCGGTGAGGGCGGGGCGACTGATCCTGCGGCTGCCCGGCGCTGGCTCGACCGCGCCGCCCGGCAGGGCCATCCCGAGGCGCTGTTCGTGCTCGGCGACCTGACCTACCGCGGCGATGGGCGGCAGGCTGATCCGTTGCTGGCCTGGGCCTATCTGCGGCTGGCCGAGGAATACGGCCTGGCCGAGGCCGCCAGTAACCGCCGTTACATCGAAAGCCGGCTGCTGCCGTCAGAATTGGCCCGCGCCCAGGCTGTGGCGCAGCAGCTCGCCGCTGGCATCCGGCGCGAACGGGAGGATGAATGATGGTTGCTCTGGCTCTGGCGGCGCTCGCCTGGGTGCTGCTGCATGTCGTCGTGGCGGGACCGCTGCGTCCGGGACTGGTCAGGCGGCTGGGGTTGCCTGCCTACCGGGGGTTGTTCTCGGTGCTGAGCGCTCTGGCGCTCGCGGCCCTGATCTGGACCTACGGTCAGGCACCGTATGTCGAGTTATGGCCGGCCAGTTCGGCCCTGGCCCTGGTGCCGCTGCTGGTCATGCCGCTGGCGACGCTGCTGCTGGTCGGCAGCCTGCGCGCCAGCAACCCCACCATGGCCGGCCCCGACATGATTCTGAAAAGCGAGCTGCCGGTGCGGGGCTTCACCAAGATCACCCGCCACCCGATGCTCTGGGCCTTCAGCTTGTGGGCCGGTAGCCACATGGCCGCCAATGGGGACGCCGCGCACTGGCTGCTGGCGGGCGCGATCCTGGTCACGGCGCTGAACGGCATGTTTTCCATCGACCGCAAGCGGGCCGCACAATTCGGCGAGCAATGGCAAAGGTTTAGCGAGAAAACCTCGATCTGGCCCCTGCAGGCGGTTTTACAGGGCAAAGTGCGGCTGAAGTGGTCTGATATCGGAATTCTGAATCTTATAATTTCTGCAGTGGTTTACGGCGTATTTGTATACGGGCATGAGATGCTGCTCGGCGTGCCGGTGTTTCACCCATAATATTTGGAATACAGAATTATGTTTTTAAATAAGTTTATTAAAAACAATGAATTGTATTCTATATATAATCTGAAGTGTGAGATCTGATGGCGCGTCGCGCGGCTGGGCGGTTCATCGGCTGGTTCCGGCCTGCGCGCGGTCCCGGTGACCCCAGCCTGCAGGAGCAGCTTTATGCTGCGATCCGCAAGGCGGTGCTGTCCGGCGAATGGTCGCCCGGCGAGCGCCTGCCGTCGAGCCGGACCCTGGCCGCAGATCTTGGCCTCGGCCGCAATACCATCGTGGCGGCCATCGAGCGGCTGGTGGCGGAAGGTTACCTGGAAACCCGCCGGGGCGCCGGGCTGTTTGTGGCGGCCGATCTGCCCCCGGAAGGCATTGGCGATGGTACTGGGAAACCGGCCGAACCGGTCCTGTCCCGCCGCTCGGATCGCTTTACCCGACTACACGCAGAAGGAGAATATTTTCCCGGCCAGTTTCCGGCCCGGCCCTTCGCCACCGGGCCTTTGGCGCTGGACGAATTCCCGCTCGACCTGTGGCGGCGGCTGACGGCCCAGACGCTGCGGGGCGCCGGCGCTGCCCGGCTGCTGGCCAACGGACCGGCGCAGGGGCTGCTTGAGCTGCGGCAGAATTTGTCAGGTTACCTGACAAATTCCCGGGGCGTCGCCTGCACCCCGGAGACCATCGTGATCGTCTCCGGCGCCCAGCAGGCCCTCGACCTGATCGGCCGGCTGTTACTCGATCCGGGCGACGCGGTGGCGGTGGAAGACCCCGGCTATGTCGGCCTGCGCGAGGCGCTGGCCGGGGTGGGGGCCAGGCTGCATCCGGTGCCGGTCGACGCCCAAGGCTTCGACCCGGCCGCCCTGGCCCGGCTGCAGCCGGCGCCCAAGCTGGTGATGCTGACCCCGTCGCACCAGTTCCCGCTCGGCATGACGCTCCCTCTGGCGAGACGGCTCGCCCTGCTGGCCGAGGCGCGCGCCCGCAACCTGTGGATCGTCGAGGACGATTATGACTGCGAGTTCCGCTATGGCGGTCCGCCGCTGCAGGCCCTGCAGGGCCTCGATGGCGGCGAGCGCGTGCTTTATGTCGGCACCTTCAGCAAGGTGCTGTTCCCCGGCTTGCGGCTGGGTTACGTCGTGCTGCCGCCGGCCCTGGTGGAGGGCTTCCTGCGGCTGAAGGCGACGGCCGACGGATTTGCCCCGCCCGCCACGCAGGCGGTGCTGGCGCGCTTCATTGCCGAGGGCCATCTGGCCCAGCATGTCCGTCGCATGCGCGTGCTCTACCGCAAGCGCCGCGCCGCCCTGCTGGAGGCCCTGCAGCGCGAGGCCGCCGACCTGTTCGAGATCGGCGCCACCGAGGCCGGCCTGCATCTGGCGGTGCAGTTCCGCGATGGCCGGGATGACCGCGTGGCGGTCGAGGCCGTGCGGGCGGCGGGCCTGAGCGCCATGCCGCTGTCGCGCTATGCCATCGCCCGGCCCGTGAGCGGACTCGTATTGGGCTTCGCGGCTTTCCCGGAAGCCGAGTTGCAGGCCGCGGTTCAGCGGCTGGTCAAAGCCCTCAGGTAATCCGGCACGGCCACGCCGGCTGCCAGCAGCGGATCGGCCACCGGCGCGTCAAAGCCCTGCGCAAATGGCAGTACGCCGGCCCAGGCCGGGACTGACATATCTTCCGCGTCATCCTTGGGCGGGCCGCTGCGGATCTTCGCCGAGGCCTCGGTGAGCGGCAGGCGCAGCACCATCGTGCCCTTCATTTCCTGCTGATTCGGCGCGCGGATTTCCGCCCAGCGACCCGGCGCGACGCGCTCGGTGAAGGCCTCCAGCGCCGCCATCTTGTGCGCGTCGGGGATCTTTTCGAACACGCCCATCGCCACCACCGAGCGGTAATTCATCGAATGATGGAAGGCCGAGCGCGCCAGCACCAGGCCATCGAGCAGCGTCACGGCGACGCTGGCCGGGATGCCGGTGGCGAGCGCCATGGCCATGCGGCTCTTGGTCGAGCCGTGAATGTAAAGATGGTCGCCCTCGCGCCAGTAGGCGGTCGGGATCACCATCGGCTGGCCGTCCTGCACGAAGCCGACATGGCAGACATAGCCGGCATCCAGAATGGCGTGCAGCGTGGCAGCATCATAATGACCACGGTCGCCGACGCGGACGACGCGGCTGCGCGCGCTGGGGGCGGTGGCAGGTTTCGGGGCAATCTGGTTCACAGGAGACTCCTTGGGGAATGCCTTGTCTGCCAAAGGGATAGCTGCCTTTAGGTTCCAGTATAAGCACCAGTTCTCATGAAAATGATGGAGCCAGTATCGCTCCGGCAGCGTTTGCGCCCTCGGCACCGGCATGCTACAGGCCAGCACTGCAGAATGGCCCGCCCGGCGGGTTGCGTTTCATCTCTCGGAGTTCAATGCGGTGTGGGAAAACCTGCTGATGCTGGGCAAAGGCCTCGTCGCAGGATTCATTATCGCTGCGCCGGTCGGCCCCGTCGGTGTCCTCTGCGTGCAGCGGACTCTCCATCAGGGCCGCGTCGCCGGCTTGATGTCGGGTCTTGGCGCTGCGGTTGCCGATGCGGCCTATGGCTGTGTTGCGGCCTTCGGTCTCAGCCTGATCTCGAACTGGCTGCAGGCGCATGAGGCGGTGTTCCGTCTTTGCGGCGGCCTGTTCCTGCTGTTCATGGCCTGGCGCATGCTGCGCGCCGCGCTGCACCCGGAACCTGCCGTCTCGGCCGACGGCAGCTACAACGAGCGCCCGATCGCCTGCTTCGTCTCGACCTTCATTCTCACCGCCACCAATCCGATCACCATCGTTGCCTTCCTCGGCATCTTCGCGTTTTTTGGCATCGGCGCGTTTGGCCTGTCGAATGCGATGGCGCTGTGGCTGGTGCTCGGCGTGTTCGCCGGCTCGTCGGTCTGGTGGCTGTCGCTGGCTGGACTGGCCGGCGCGTTCCGCCAGCGGCTTGGCAATGGCGGCCTGAAATGGATCAATGGGGCTTCCGGCCTGCTGATGCTCGGCTTCGGCCTGTATGGCATCGGCAGTTTTCTTTTGAGGTAGACACAGCACAATGACGAGTCAGCATCTGGAACTGCCGCCGATCGAAGTGATGCCGAAGGATCTTTCGGCCTATCGCACCGGAAATCGCGGCGTCGATTACGTGCATACCTTCGATTCCGGTCGGCCGGGCCCGCATGTGATCGTGAACGGCCTGACGCATGGCAATGAGTTCTGCGGCATGGTCGCCGTCACGCATCTGTTCGAGAAGAACATTCGCCCGCTGCGCGGCAAGCTGACGCTGGCCTTTGCCAATGTCGATGCCTATCACAATTTCGATCCGGCCAAGCCGTTCGAATCGCGCTATGTCGAGCGCGATTTCAACCGTGTCTGGGATGTCGATACGCTAGAAGGCCCCGATGCGACAGTAGATGTGAAACGCGCCCGCGCGCTGCGGCACATCTATGCCGAAGCCGATGGGCTGCTCGATCTGCATTCGACCTCCTATGCCGTGCCATCGATGCTGATCTATGAGCCGCATGCCAAGCTGGAGCCGCTGGTGCGCCACCTCCATGCGCCGCTGCATCACGTCATCCTGCCGGGTGTAAAACATTCCGGCCGCCCACTGATCCAGTACGGCGCATTCGGGAATCCGGATGCCAGCCCGCTCGCAGTGGTGGTAGAGTGCGGGCAGCATTTTGCGCGCAGCAGCGGTGAGATCGCCATCGCGGTCACCATGCGCTTCCTCGACTTCTATGGTCTGATCAGTGCCGATCTCGCAGCGCAATACCAGCCCGAGGCTGGTGCGCCGAAGCGCTATGAAGTGACCGATGCCATGGTTGCCAAATCCGATCATTTCCGCTTTGCCGGCGAATTCATCGGGTTTGAGGAACTGCCCGCCGGCGCCCTGATCGCCACGGACGACGGCGAGGAACTGCGCGCGCCCGCCGAAGGCTGCACGCTGGTGATGCCGGCTCGCCGGATCGTGAAGGGCAGGGATGCGGTGCTGCTCGCCAGGAGACTTTCCTAGGCGCCGGCTTTCGACGCGCGCGTTTACCATGCCGCGCGACACCGAGAATATGAACCATTCCGGCGCAGATTGGTCCATTTACCCGCGGCGTTAATCTCACCTGCAAGTGCCTTAAGGGCAGGCACTGGGCTGATTTTTTGGCCCTGATGTTTTTACAGTCAGCAGTAGACGTATATACGTCCCGCCGCCTATGATCCGGCCAGCGCTGCAAACCCGCGGGGGCGGGTCTGTCAGCTAGCGGCCTGAAAAAAACAGGTCGATATCATTCGTTGGGAGAAGGAATAGGGGACGATGCAAAGCAAGTTCTTCAAGGCGTCGCTGGTTGCAGCGGTTGCCACGGTCGCTCTGCTCGGCGCACAGCCGGCTGCGGCCAAGACGTTCAAGTGGGGCAATGACGGCGACGTCAGCTCGATGGATCCGTACGCCCGTAACGAGACGTTCCTGCTGACCTTCATGGCCAACGTCTACGAGCCGATCGTACGTCGTGACCGGAACCTGAAGCTCGAGCCGGCGCTGGCGACCAAGTGGGAAAACGCGAGCCCGACCCTGTGGCGCTTCGAACTGCGCCAGGGCGTGAAGTTCACCGGGGGCGAGGCCTTCACGGCCGACGACGTGGTGTTCTCCTACAATCGCGCGATGGGCAAGGGCTCGAACCTCGGCGGCAACTTCACCTCGGTGAAGGAAGTGCGCAAGGTCAGCGACTTCGTCGTCGAGATAGACACCAAGTATCCGGATCCGCTGCTGGCCGACAAGCTGGCGCTGATCGGCATCATGTCGAAGGCCTGGGCCGAGAAGAACAACGCCCAGTTCGCCGCTGACATGACGAAGAACGAAGAAAACTTCGCCACCCGCAACTCGAACGGCACCGGTCCCTTCGTCGTGAAGACCCGTGAGCCGGACGTGCGCACGGTGCTGGAGCCGAACAAGGGCTGGTGGGACAAGCCGGAGCATAACCTCACCGAGGTGATCTTCCAGCGTGTCGCCAACGACGCCACCCGTGTCGCGGCCCTGCTGTCGGGCGAACTCGACATGATCTATACCGTTCCGCCGCAGGACGTGGAGCGTATCCGCAAGACGGCCGGTCGCCGTATCATCGAAGGTCCGGAAACCCGCATCGTCTTCCTGGGCTTCAACCAGCAGGTCGACGAACTGCCGGAGTCGAACGTCAAGGGCAAGAACCCCTTCAAGGACAAGAAGGTCCGTGAAGCCTTCTATCGCGCCATCGACGTGGAAGCGATCAAGCGTACCGTCATGCGTAACCAGTCGCGTCCGAGCGCCCTCATGGTGGGCCAGGGCCTGAACGGCTACGACAAGGAACTCGACGTGCGTCCGAAGTTCGATCCGGAACTGTCGAAGAAGCTGTTGGCCGAAGCCGGCTACCCGAACGGCTTCGAAGTCGGCATGGACTGCCCGAACGACCGCTACGTCAACGACGAAGCGGTCTGCCAGGCGTCGGTCGCCATGCTGGCCAAGGTCGGCATCAAGGTGAACCTGCTGGCCCAGACCCGTTCGAAGTACTTCGCGAAGATCCTGCGCACCGCGTCGGATATCGAGAAGGCGCCGAACACCAGCTTCTACATGCTGGGCTGGTCCCCGGCCGCGACCTATGACGTGCATAACGTCTTCGAGTCGCTGATCCAGAGCCCGAGCGCCCAGAGCAAGAAGGGCCTGTTCAATGCCGGCGGTTATTCGAACGCCAAGTTCGATGATCTGTCCAACAAGGTTGAGCAGGAAACCGACGTCGCCAAGCGCAACGCGATGATCAAGGAAGCCACCAAGATCTACCTGGACGACTATGCCTATATCCCGCTGCATCAGCAGTTCGTGGTGTGGGCCTCGAAGGACAATGTCGATCTGGTGCAGCCGGCGGATAACTACTTCCCGCTGCGCTTCGTCAAGATCAAGTAAGACTACTCTCTCATAACGGACGGCCCGGGCTTCGGCCCGGGCCGCTCCCGTTAGGGACTTTGCCCCATGATTGCTTTTATCGTACGCCGCCTCGTGCAGGCCGCGCTGGTGATGCTGGCGGTCGCCTTCGTCTCCTTCGCGATGTTCAATTTCATTGGCGATCCGGTCGCCAACATCGTCGGTCAGGACACGCCGGCCGACCAGATTGTCGAACTCCGCAAGGCACTGGGCGTCGATGACCCCATGCCGGTGCGCTTCGGCCGCTTCGTCGTCAATGCCATGCAGGGCAAGTTCGGTCTGAGTTACCGGACCACCGAGCCCGTCGGCCGCATGATCGCCGATCGTCTGCCGGCCACCCTGGAACTCAGCCTGGTCGCTGCGATCTTCGCACTGGCCGCCGGTATCCCCATGGGGGTGTTTGCAGGGCTGTATCCCAACAGCTGGCTGTCGCGCATGATGATGACGGTGTCGCTGATCGGCATTTCGCTGCCCACCTTCCTGATCGGCATCCTGCTGATCTACATCTTCGCGGTGATCCTCGGTATCCTGCCGTCCTTCGGTCGCGGCGAGACCATCAAATTCGGTTTCTGGTCGACGGGTCTGCTCACGGTCAGTGGTCTGAAGGCGATCATCCTGCCTGCCATCACGCTGGGCCTGTTCCAGCTGACGCTGATCATGCGACTGGTGCGCTCGGAGATGATGGAAGTGCTGCGCACCGATTACATCAAGTTTGCGCGCGCCCGCGGCCTGTCCAATCGCGCCGTACATTTCGGCCATGCGCTGAAGAACACGCTGGTGCCGGTGATCACCATTACCGGCCTTCAGCTGGGCGCCATCATCGCCTTCGCCATCATCACCGAGACCGTGTTCTCCTGGCCGGGCGTCGGGCTGCTGTTCCTGCAGTCGGTCGTTTATGCCGACATTCCGGTGATGTCGACCTACCTTGTCATGATCGGTTTCGTTTTCGTGGTGATCAATCTCATCGTCGATATGCTGTATTTCGTGGTCGATCCGCGCCTGCGTACGCAGGGCCGGACCTCGGGAGGCAAGTGAGATGAACCTGCTTGCCGAATACTGGCGCCGCGGGCGCGACAGCGACATCTGGTACAGCTTCACCCGCAACAAGCTGGTGATGGCCTCGGCTGCGATCACCCTGCTGTTCTTCCTTGGCGCCTATGGTGCGCCGCTGCTGGCGCCGCACAATCCCTTCGACCTCGCCTCGCTCAATCTGTCCGACGGGTTCAAGCCGCCGGCCTGGGAAGAGGGCGGTGAGCCGAAGTTCCTGCTTGGCACCGACGATCAGGGCCGCGACATCCTCTCGACCATCATGTATGGCTCGCGCACCTCGCTCAGCGTCGGTTTCCTGGCTGTCGTCTTCGCCATGACGCTGGGCATCGCACTGGGCCTGCTCGCCGGTTATATGGGCGGCGCGGTCGATGCCTTCATCATGCGTGTGGCGGACGTACAGCTGTCTTTCCCCGCCATCCTGATCGCGATGCTGGTCGATGGCGTCACGCGTGGTTTGCTGGGGGCGGATCAGCACAGCAAGGCCGCGATCTATGTTCTGATCGTCTCCATCGGACTGAGCTACTGGGTGCAGTATGCGCGCACCGTGCGTGGCCAGGTGCTGGTGGAGAAGAACAAGGAATATGTGCAGGCGGCCCGCGTGATCGGCCTGCCCGGGCCGCTGATTGCGCTGCGCCATGTGCTGCCCAATGTGCTGGGGCCGGTTCTGGTGATCGCCACCATCAACCTGGCGCTGGCCGTGATCACCGAGGCTACGCTGAGCTTCCTGGGCGTCGGCCTGCCGCCGACCCAGCCGTCGCTCGGTACCCTGATCAATACCGGCCAGCAGTTCCTGTTGTCGGGCGAGTGGTGGATCACCATCTTCCCCGGCGCGGCGCTTGCCATTCTCGTGCTGTCAGTCAACCTGCTGGGTGACTGGCTGCGCGATGCCCTCAATCCCAAGCTCCGGTAATACCCCATGACCAGCCCGAAGCTGCTTGAAGTGAAAAACCTGCGGGTCGAATTCCCGACCCGGCGCGGCACCCTTGTCGCGGTCGATGACGTATCGCTCGAAATCGCGGCCGGCGAAGTGCTCGGCGTGGTGGGCGAGTCCGGCGCTGGCAAGTCGATGACCGGCACTGCGATCATCGGCCTGCTCGAACCGCCGGGCCGGATTGCGTCCGGCGAGATCCGCCTGGAAGGCCGCCGCATCGACAACCTGCCGTATCACGAGATGCGCAAGATTCGCGGCCGTCAGATCGGCGCGATCTTCCAGGATCCGCTGACCAGCCTGAACCCGCTCTACAAGGTGGGCGACCAGCTGGTCGAGACGATCCTGACCCATCTTCCGATGACGCATGCGCAGGCCCGCGACCGCGCGGTGAAGCTGCTCGAGGATGTCGGCATTCCGTCGGCCGCCGAACGCATCAACAGCTATCCGCACCAGTTCTCCGGCGGCATGCGCCAGCGCGTGGTGATTGCACTGGCGCTGGCGGCCGAGCCGAAGCTGATTGTTGCCGACGAGCCGACCACCGCGCTCGACGTGTCGATCCAGGCCCAGATCATCCAGTTGCTGAAGAAGCTCTGCCGCGAACATGGCACGGCGGTGATGCTGGTGACGCACGACATGGGCGTGATCGCCGAAACCGCCGACCGCGTCGCGGTGATGTATGCCGGACGTATTGCCGAGATCGGTCCTGTGCAGGAGGTGATCAAGCGACCGCATCATCCCTATACCATGGGCCTGATGGGCGCGATCCCGACGATGGGCCACAAGACCGAGCGCCTGACGCAGATCGATGGCTCGATGCCGCGCCTGAATGCCATTCCGCGCGGCTGCGCCTTCAATCCGCGCTGCCCGAAGGTGTTCGACCGCTGCCGCGTCGAGCGGCCCGATCTGATGCCGGCCGGTCAGAGCCACGCCTCCTGCTGGCTGGTGGCGAAGGAGCCGGCGCATGTCTAAGCCCACCCGCACCAGAGACTTTTCCGTTCCGATGCTCACCGTCACCAATCTGAAGCGAGTCTTCGACGTTTCCGCGCCTTTGCTGAACCGCCTGCTGGAAGGCAAGGGGCGCAGCATCGTGCGCGCCGTCGATGGCGTGAATTTCTCGATCAAGGCGGGCGAGACCTTCAGCCTGGTCGGCGAGTCCGGCTGCGGCAAGTCGACCGTGGCGCGGCTGATCGTCGGCCTGTACGAACCGAGCGACGGTTCGATCAATTTCGAAGGCGTGGAGATCGGCAGCGCTACCGACCGCGCCAAGCATCCGGACATCCAGGGCCGGATGCAGATGATCTTCCAGGATCCTTACGCCTCGCTCAATCCGCGTTGGCGTGTCGGCGATATCGTGGCCGAGCCGCTGCGCTTCCGCAAACTGCTCAGCGGGAATGCCGAGATCGAAAAGCGTGTGGGCGAATTGCTGGCGCAGGTCGGCCTGTCGCCGCTGGATGCACGCAAATACCCGCATGAATTCTCCGGCGGTCAGCGCCAGCGTATCTCGATCGCGCGCGCACTTGCCGGCGAGCCGGAATTCCTGGTCTGCGACGAGCCGACCTCGGCGCTCGACGTGTCGGTGCAGGCGCAGATCCTCAACCTGATGAAGGACCTGCAGCGCAGGCTGGGGCTGACGTATCTGTTCATCAGCCACAATCTCGCGGTCGTCTATCACGTCTCCGACAAGGTCGGCGTGATGTATCTCGGCCGCCTGGTCGAATGGGCCGATACCCAGACGCTGTTCGACCGGCCGCTGCATCCCTATACGCGCATGCTGCTGGATGCGATCCCCGATCTCGACATGACCGGCCGGGCCCGCACGCCGGTGGCCGGCGAGGTGCCCAGCCCGCTCAACCCGCCGCCGGGTTGCAGCTTCCATCCGCGCTGCCCGCTGGCCAATGAGCGCTGCAAGCGCGAAGTGCCCAAGGCGATACCGGTCGAAGGCGGCGCCGTGGCCTGCCATGCGGTCGAGGAAAACCGCCTGCCGCCGTGGAAAACCCAGGCTGCCGCATAAGACTGGCTGCCTGATTCGTCTATAAACGAACGATAAACAGGGGCGGGATGGCGACAAGCCGTCCTTGCCTCCGCGCGTCCGGCTGCCTAAAGTCGTGGCAGTAGATCATCTGCACTTCCGATAAAGACGGGTCGATGCTGCCGGGGGATAAAGCGGCACGGCCATAACACAGGAGGCCGCGCGATGAGTTACCGCGATATCGTGGTTCATCTGACGCTCGATCCACGCAATTCTGCGCGTACGCAGATTGCCATCAGCATGGCACGCCGCTTCGGCGCGCGTATCAGTGGGCTGTATACCGTACCGCCGCCGAACGTGCCCTATTATATGGGCGAGTATATCCCGACCGAGCTGATCCAGAAGCAGATGGACGAGGCGCAGAAAGCCTCGGTCGGCGCCAAGGAGGATTTCCTCGCCACCTGCACGGCTGCTGGCATCGAGCATCGCTGGCTCAGCAGCGACCTGGCGCCAGTGGAGGCGCTGCGGCTGGCGGCGCGTTGCAGCGACATTGCCATCGTCGGCCAGCCCGATCCCAATCCGAGCGATCCGGCCAGCATTCCCTACGGCACGGATGTGCTGCCGCATGAACTGGCGCTGCAGGCGGGCCGGCCGATCCTGGCGGTGCCTTATGCCGGCAGCCCGTCGGATCTCGGGCGCCGCATCCTGGTGGCCTGGAATGGCAAGCGCGAGGCGGCGCGCGCACTGCACGATGCCATGCCGCTGCTGCGCGGTGCCGAGATGGTACACCTGATCACACTCGGCCCCGAGCGCAAGGGGCGCGCGGCGCTGGCGGAGATCGCCGACCATATGCAGCGCCATGGCCTGCGGCTGGAAAGCGCGGTGATCGCTGCCAACGGCGCCAAGGTGGGGCAGGCGCTGCTGAACGAAGCCAAGTCGCGCAGCTGCGACATGATGGTGATGGGCGCCTTCGGCCATTCGCGGCTGCGCGAGATGGTGTTCGGCGGCGTCACCGAAACCGTGCTGGGCAACATGACGCTGCCAGTCTTGCTCAGCAACTAGGCTTGCTGAGCATGCGACGTCGGCTATGCCCCGATGCCGCTCATCAGGCGTGAGCGGTTCGTCGCCTTGAAAAAGGCGGCATTGGTCTTCCGCAATGTCTCGATTTCCGCCTGGATCGTTTGCGCGATCTCCAGCCGGCGTTCCGCGCTCATGCGATCCGCGATTGCCGAGACGCTGATAGCCGCGACCGGGCTGCCGTCATCCAGCGTGATCGCCGCACCGATGGTGCAGACGCCCGGCACGATGGCACCGTCAATGCAGGCATAGCCCTTGGCATCGGCCTCCCCGAGAGTGGCGGACAGGCCGGCATCCGACAGCGGGAAGGCCCGGCGTGCCGCAGCGCCTTGCGCAATGATTGCCGTCCGCTCGGGTTTCGACAGTGCGGCCAGGATGGCGGCGCTGCCCGCACCGATACCCAGTGGTCGCCGGTCGCCCACTTTCAGAGTCAGGCTCTTGATCGGATAACTGCCCTCCAGCCGCTCGACACAGACCGCTGCATCGCCATTGCGCACGACCAGATAGACCGTATCGCCAAACTGCGTGACCAGACGGGCCATGGCGGGATGCAGAAGCTCGACCAGGCCGTTGCGGTTGGATACGCCGCTGGCCCAGGAAAAGATCTTGTAGCCGACGAAATAGCGACCGCTTTCCGCGTCGTGATCCACCAGTCGGTATTGCACCAGCCCGGACAGCAGCCGGTGCGCGGTGGCCTTGCCGAGTCCTGTCGCGGCGCAGACCTCGACGAGGCGCAGGCCTTTTTCCGACTCCTGGCTCAACGCTGAAATCAGCAGATCAATCCGGGCGATGCTTTGATGCATGCCGCCATCGACGGCGGAAGCGGGAACTGCTGGGTTTTTCGCGGAAATACGCGGCAAGGCGTGGCCTCTCATTTGCCGGCTTGACAAAGGTCATCCGAATCTGTCTCAATAATAGATACATAGTTTCGTTAAACGAGACAAGTAATTTTTTGCACCGGTCATCCGATATCGGCGCGGCAAGGGGAAGAAACGATGAAATCTCTGATCAAAGCGCTTTGGCTCGCGGCTTGTGCGGCCGCTTTTCTGGCAGTTGTTTTCCCGGACAGCCCGGTCAGGGCGCAGGCATGGCCCGCGCGCCCCGTCACTGTCGTGGTGCCTTTCGCGGCGGGCGGCACGACGGATGCCCTCGGTCGTCTGGTGGCGCAGCAGCTCTCCACCCGGCTCGGCCAACCGGTCGTCGTCGAGAACCGCGCCGGCGCTGGCGGCGGCGTGGGGGCCAGTGCCGTGGCCAAGACGGCGCCGGATGGCTACACGCTGCTGATGGGAGCGGTGAGTACCCATGCGATCAATCCCTCGCTTTACAAGACGCTCACCTATGATCCGGTGAAGGATTTCGCGCCCATCGCCTATATCGCCGGCGTACCCAATCTGCTGGTCGTCAGCCCCAAGCGGGTCCAGGCCAAGACCGTCAGCGAGCTGCTGAAGGAGATCAAGGCGCAGCCTGATGGCGTCAGCTTCGCATCCGCCGGCAATGGCACCTCGATCCATCTCTCGGGCGAGATGTTCAAGGTTGCCTCCGGACTGAAGCTGACGCATGTGCCGTATCGCGGTTCGGGTCCGGCCGTGGCCGATCTGGTCGGCGGCAATGTCGACCTGATGTTCGACAACCTGCCTTCCGCCCTGCAGCTGGTGAAGAGCGGCAGTCTGCGGGCGCTGGCGGTCACCGCGGCGCAGCGCACGCCAGTGCTGCCTGATGTGCCCACCATGGTGGAATCAGGGTTCCCAAACTTCGTGGCGGAAAGCTGGTTCGTGCTGTTTGCGCCGACTGGCACCCCGGCGGCCATCATCGAACGGCTGACCCGCGAGGTGACGGCCATTCACGAGGTGCCGGAATTCCGCGAGCGGCTGGCCACTCTCGGCGCCAATCCGCGCTCCCTGACGGGTGCAGCTCTTACGGCCTTCATCGCAGAGGAAGCCCGCAACTGGGGCGAGGTCGTGCGCAAGTCCGGCGCCCAGGCGGAATGATCAGACTTCAAAGCAACAAACACACCAAAAAGCAGAGACCATGACAGCCTCCCCCCAGTTCACAAACGCGACCCGCACCATGCAAGGCGGGCGCGCCCTCGGCGAAATGCTTAAGCTGAGCGATGCAGGCCTTCTTTTCGGAATGGGCGGTTTCCAGTTGCTGCCCTTCTATGAGGCCTGCCGCGCCCTGGGACTGAAGCATGCCCTGATCAACGATGAACGCTGCGGTGCTTTTGCGGCCGATGCTTACGCCCGTGTCACCAACCGGCCTGGCGTGGTGGATGCGACGCAGGGGCCGGGGGCCACGAATATCGTGACCGGCCTGGCGGAATCCTACAATGCCGGCATTCCGATCATCGCGATCACCGGCAACACCAACCGCGAACATTCCTTCAAGAACATGACGCAGGAGGCGCGGCAGATCGATATCCTGCGTCCGGTGGTGAAGGAGGTGATCCGCATCGACATGGTCCAGCGCATCCCCGAAGCGGTGCGCCGTGCTTATGCGGTCGCCACCTCCGGCCGGCCAGGCCCGGTCCTGATCGACATTCCGGAAGACATTGCCCATGCAGAACATGATTTCTCCGCTGCCGATTTCTGGATCGACGCCGGTACGCTGAAGGCGCAGGCGCGGCGTTCGTTGCCCGATCCGGCCGAACTCAGCCGGGCAGTGCAGATGATGGCGAAAGCGAAGCGGCCGCTGCTTCTGGTCGGCGGCGGCATCCATGTCTCCGAGGCTTATGATGCGCTGATCGCCCTGGCTGAGCAGGAAGGCATCCCGGTTGCCCATACCATGTCAGGCAAGGGTGCAATCGGCTGCAACCATCCACTTTCCGCAGGTGTGTTCGGCCGTTATTCCCGCATTGCCAACGAATTGGTCGAAGCCTCCGACTGCCTGATCGTCGTCGGCTGCAAACTGGGCGAGATCGCCACCCGCCGTTTCTCGCTGATCGGTGCCGATAAGCCGGTCATCCATGTCGAGATCTGGCCGGAAGAAATCGGCCGCACCACGCGCACCGATGTCGCGCTGGTAGGCGATGCCAAGCTGACGCTGGAGGCGATGGCCGCGGCGCTGGAATATGGTCACAAGCGGGTCGCGGCGAGGGCGGACTATTGCGCCGAGGTGCCGGTACGTATGGCCGAATGGCGCAAGGGCGCCGCCGACCGGCTCGAATCCTCCGAGACGCCGATCAATATCGGGCGCATCATGGGCGAGTTGAACAAACGGATGCCGGCTGACGCCGTGTTGGTTGCCGATGGCGGTTTTGCCGCGCATTGGGGTGGCCTGCTGTTCGAGACCAAGGCGGCCGGACGTCATTTCGTTGCCGACCGCGGCTTTGCCTCGATCGGCTATGGCGTGCCGGGTGGGTTGGGGGCGCAGATCGGCGTCGGCCCGAAGCGCCGTGTCGTGGCACTGACCGGCGATGGCGGATTCAACATGTCGTTGGGCGATCTTGAAACCGCGCGGCGGCTGGGCGCTAATTTCATTACCATCGTCTTCAACAATGCCGCCTCAGGCTATGTGAAAGCGCTGCAGCATGCGGTCTACGGCGCGGGGAACTATCAGTCCTCCGACCTGATCGAGATGGACTATGCGAATATTGCAAAGGCGATGGGTTGCCACGGCATTCGTGTCGCCGATCCCGAAAAGCTGGGCCCGGCAATCACCGAGGCGCTGGCAAAGACAGATAGCCCGACGGTCATCGATGTGGTTGTCACCCGTGATCCGGCGCGGATGCTGCCCGGCGTGGATAACCGTACCCTGAAGGTGCAGAAGGGCGATCGGCCGGTCTGAGGCCGATCAGCAGGTCAGGCGACAGATGCCGGCGCGCCCGCGGTGACGACGCGGTTGCGTCCGGCGCGCTTGGCGGCATACATCGCGCGGTCGGCCTGGTTAACCAGTTCGTCCCAGCTGCCGCCATGTTCGCCCAGGCTGGCGACGCCGATGCTCACCTTGAGCGACAGGCGATTGCCGCCGGCTTCGACCGCCAGATTGGCAACCGACTGGCGGATGCGCTCGGCCAGTTGCGCCGCGCCTTCCACGGCGGTACTGGGTAGCAGGGCGCAGAATTCCTCGCCGCCGAGCCGGCCGAACACATCCTCGCGACGCAGGCAGCGGCGCACCGCGGCGGCGAACTGGCGCAAGGCGGTGTCGCCGGCGGCATGGCCGTATTGGTCGTTGACCAGCTTGAAATGATCGATGTCGAGCAGCAGCAGGCTGAGCGGCAGGCCGTGCCGCCGGCTGCGCGCCAGTTCGTCTGCCGCCATTTCCTCCATGGCGCGGCGAGTCAACGCCTCGGTCAGCACATCGCGGCGCGCCGATTCCTGCAGTCGTGTCGCAATGGTCTGGTTGACCAGCAGAACGATGCCGAACACCACCACAATGGAGAGCAGCATCGGGATCAGGAAAAGCCAGCCAAATAAGGGAAGCTGCGCCAGCGGCTTGTCGACAGGGGGCAGACTATAAATGGCAGTCGCGAGAACCAGGTAATAGATGCCATGCGCCCCCAGCGCTACGCTGGTCAGAATCTGCGAAAAGCGCGTGCCGGGATTGATCTCGCGCAGCATGCTGTACAGGCGTAGGCCTGCCATCAGGGCGAAGAGACCCAACAGGAAGAGAACGCGCATGCGAGAATTCCCGGTGACGACGAACCAGGTCACGCCGACGACAGTGAGCGCAAGGATGGCGAGGCCGAGACGATAACTGGGGCGGCGCTGGAAGAAATCATCAATGCCCCACCAGGTGACGACGAGGCCGCCGACAATCGTGATGTTGGCTGCGGCGAGAGCGGCCGAAGGCATGGTGTTGCTGCGCAGGAAGGCGCCCAGCACGCCGAGCGCGACCAGCACTGCACCGGCAGTCCAGAATCCAATGCCGCGCATGTCGCGGTGGATCAGCCACAGAGCGGTGAGGATGCCGCCTTGCAGACAGATCACCAGAACGGTGATGAATGCGACGGTGGGTGTATCGAGTGTCATGGCAAAAACTGAAAGCGTAACGGATCTCAATTTTGCACTGTCGGCCCGCTAAAAAGCAACGCTGGCCGGGCTACGCAGTGGTATTTGCCGAGGCGTCGCTCTATTTTCATCCGGACCGCAAGGAACCCGCATCGCATGCTGTTATCCGCCGACCAGACCCTGCTGATCGCGATTGATATCCAGGAACGTCTGTTGCCTGCGATCCATGACGGTTCGCGCGTGCAGCGCAATGCAGACATCCTGCTGCAGGCGGCCAATATTCTGCAGATTCCCGCCCTGCTGACGGAGCAGTATCCGAAGGGCCTGGGCAGGACGGTGCCGCAAATCCGCTCCGCCGCCGGCGACAGTCCCGTGCTGGAGAAGATGCATTTTTCCGCCTGGCGTGATGACGCCATTCGCGCGCATATCGAAACGCTACACCGACCATCGGTCGTAATCGCGGGCGTCGAGGCGCATGTCTGCGTCCTGCAGACCGCACTCGACATGGCGGGCACTGGTCTCGGCGTCACGGTGGTTGCGGATGCGATCTCGTCCCGCCATCCCGACAGCATGAGGGTGGCCTGTGATCGCATGGTGGCTGCGGGCATCACGCTGGCCACCACCGAGATGTGCCTTTTCGAATGGCTCGGCACTGCCTCGCACCCGGCCTTCAAGACCCTGTCGGCCCTGATCAAGTAGCGAAAGGATTGTTTCATGCGTGAGGCGCTGGTGCTGATCCCCGGCCTGCTGCAGACCGAAGACTTCTGGCGCGAGCAGGTCGCCCGCCTTTCCGAAGTCGCACAGTGCATTGTACCTACAAGCCATTTCCGCATGGACAGTTTCACGGACATGGCGCGGCTGATCCTGGCGGAAGCGCCGGACAGATTTGCCCTCTGCGGTCTTTCCATGGGCGGCTATGTGGCGCAGGAAATCATGCGCCAGGCGCCGCAGCGTGTGACGCGCATCTGCCTGATGGATACATCGTCGCGCGCCGACACGCCGGAACAGATCGAACGCCGCCGGGCATTGATCAACCTCGGCAAGATCGGAAACTTCAAGGGCGTGACGCCGCGCCTGCTGCCGCTGCTGTTGCATGCCGATAACCAGGCGAACAAGCCCATCGTCGACAGGCTCATGGAAATGGCGGCCGAGATTGGCAGTGACGGTTTCACCAATCAGCAGACCGCCATCATCAACCGGCCGGATGGCCGCCCGGACCTGAAGGGCTACAAGGTTCCGGCCCTGGTGCTGTGCGGGCGGCAGGATGCGCTGACGCCGCTCGAACTGCATGACGAGATGGCATCACTGATTCCCAATGCCGTGCAGGTCGTGATCGATCATTGCGGCCATCTGCCACCGATGGAGCAGCCCGACCAGACAGCGGCCGCTCTCCGAGAGTGGCTGGCTGCTTAAGCTGTAGGTTCCAGCAGGGCGTGGCTGAGCGCGGCGATCTCGATACGGTTGCCGCCCTCGGTCTTGGCGCGATACAGCGCCATCTGGGCGCGCTGCACCATCTCATTCCAGTCGTCGCTATGCAGCCCGAAGGCCGCGATGCCAAAGCTGGCGGTCAGCGACAGGGTCTTGCCATTGGCCTCGATGGCCATGGCGGCAATCTCAAGCCGCAGACGCTCCGCCATCTGCTGCGCGCCGGCCATCCGCGTACTGGGCAGCAGCATGGCGAAGCCCGACTGATCCAGCCGGGCGATAAAATCCTCCTGCCGCAGGCTGGCGGTGGCCAGCGCCGAAATCCGCCGCAGCACGATATCGCCGATCTCGTAGCCATGCGTGCTGTTGACGGCATCGAAATGATCGATCTCCATCACCACGACTGACAGCCCATAGGCATGGCGTTTGGCCCGGGCGACTTCCTTGCGACCGAGGTCGTCGAGCAGGCCGCGATTGATCAGGCCGGTGAGGGGATCGGTCTGTGCGCTGACCTGCAGGCGTTGCTGCAGCCGCTGGTTCAGCATCAGGATGCAGGCGGCCGTTGCCAGCAGCGAGGCGATGGTGGGCAATACGAAGATGCCGGCGCCTAAAGGTCCGCCGCCGAAATCGCTGGGCAGCAAGGCGCCGGTGGCGGCCGCGACCGCACGCAGCAGATTGAGCATGCCAAGCGCACCGAACAGCATGCCGATGAAGGCCTGGGTCTGCACCAGACCGGTTTCGATGCGGTACAGCATCGTCCAGGTGATCAGGCCGCACAGGATCGCGATGCTGCTGGCAGTCAGGCTGACCCGCACGACGATATCGGGTTGTACCAGCAGGAACCAGGTGAAGGATGCCGCATAGGCCAGCAGACCAATGCCGGCGGGGTAATAGGGCACTTTACGGAAGCGGAACCGCAGGAAGCCGAACCACATCAGCAGATAGCTGACGACGATGACGATGTTGCCAAACAGGGCCACGTAGGGCTCTTCCTGCGGCACACGCAGCATCAGTATCGAAACGCTGGTGGCGAACAGCATATTGGCCAGCGCCCAGGTCGCCGGGCCTTCCTCGCGCGGATGCACGACGCTGACCCAGACGCTGACCAGGACGTTGATCCCCAGCAGCGCCAGTGTCACCAGGGCAATAACCGGAAGGTCGTCGGCCCTGATGAAGTCCGACATTGGCTAGACGTCGATATCGGTGGCGAAGGCGGCGCGTTCCTGGATGAACTGGAAGCGCAGTTCCGGTTTGCGGCCCATCAGACGTTCCACCAGGTCGTCGGCCTCGCGGGCCTCTTCCACCGGCACCTGCACGCGCAACAGCACGCGGTTGGCGCGGTTCATGGTGGTTTCCTTCAACTGGCCCGGCGGCATTTCGCCCAGGCCCTTGAAGCGGCTGATCTCCACCTTGCGCGTGCCGAAATGCTGCTTGATCAGCTTGTCCTTGTCGGCATCGTCCATCGCATAGAAGGTCTTGCCGCCAGCCGACAGGCGATAGAGCGGGGGCTGCGCCAGATAGAGATGGCCATGCTCGATCAGCTTCGGCATCTCGCGGAAGAAGAATGTCATCAGCAGCGAGGCGATATGCGCGCCGTCGACATCGGCATCGGTCATGATGATGACCTTGTCGTAGCGCAGGTCTTCCTCGCGATACTTGCCGCCGGTGCCGCAGCCCAGCGCCTGCATCAGGTCGGCCAGTTCCTGGTTGGCGGCCAGCTTGCCCGAACCGGCCGAGGCCACGTTCAAAATTTTACCACGGAGAGGCAGCACGGCCTGGGTGCGGCGGTCACGTGCCTGCTTGGCTGAACCGCCCGCCGAGTCACCCTCGACGATGAAGATTTCCGAACCGTTGGCCGCTTCATCGGAGCAGTCCGCGAGTTTACCTGGCAGCCGCAGTTTGCGCGTCGCCGACTTGCGGTTGACTTCCTTCTCGGCGCGGCGGCGCAGGCGATCTTCCGCGCGCTCGATCAGGCGGGTCAGCAGTGCATTGGCATGCTGCGGCGCGCCGGCCAGCCAGTGATCGAAATGATCCTTGATCGCGGTCTCGACCAGCTTCTGCGCTTCCACGGTGACCAGCTTGTCCTTGGTCTGGCCCTGGAACTGTGGATCCTTGATGAACAGCGACAGCATGGCCGCACCGGCGCCCAGGATGTCGTCGGCGGTGATCTGCGCGGCCTTCTTGTTGTTCGCCAGTTCGGCATAGTCCTTCAGGCCGCGCATCAGCGCGCCGCGGAAGCCGGCTTCATGCGTGCCGCCTTCCGGCGTTGTCACCGTGTTGGTGTAGGACTGCAGCCAGCCTTCGTCGATATCCGCGGGCCAGGCGATCGCCCATTCCACCTTGCCGCGACCGCCGGCCAGATCGGCGCGACCGGCGAATGGCGTCGGCGTCACGGTCTGCTGGCCTTCCAGCTGCTCGCTGAGATAATCCTGCAGGCCGCCGGGGAAATGCAGCACGGCCTCCTGCGGCGTGGCTTCCTCACTGCCTTTCAGCAGTTCAGGCGCGCAGCTCCAGACGATCTTCACGCCCGGATACAGATAGGCTTTCGACCGCGCCATCTTGAACAGGCGCGAGGGGCGGAAATGCGCGCCCTTGCCGAAGATCTGTTCGTCGGGATGGAAGATCACCGCCGTGCCGCGCCGGTTCGGGGCCGCGCCGACCTTGACCAGCTTGCCCTGCGGGAAGCCGCGCGAATACTCCTGCTTCCATAATTCCTTGTCGCGCGCCACTTCCACCACCAGGCGGTCGGACAGCGCATTCACCACCGAGATGCCGACGCCATGCAGGCCGCCAGCGGTGGAATAGGCCTTGTCCGAGAACTTGCCGCCGGAATGCAGCGTGGTGAGGATGACTTCGAGCGCCGACTTGTCCTTGAACTTGGGGTGCCTGTCGATCGGGATGCCGCGACCGTTGTCGTTCACCCGCAACGACCCATCGGCCAGCAGTTCGACCTCGATACGGTCGGCATGGCCGGCGACGGCCTCGTCCATCGAGTTGTCGAGCACTTCGGCAAAGAGGTGGTGCAGGGCGCGCTCGTCGGTGCCGCCGATATACATGCCGGGCCGGCGCCGCACCGGCTCCAGGCCCTCGAGAACCTCGATGTCCTTGGCGGTATAATCGCTGCCGCCCTTGCTTCCCTGTTGGAACAAGTCGCTCATACTATTCACAGATTCGGATTAAGGGGTGACTCGTGATTGCGCCGCAGTATAGTGGGCCGCAGACGGGAAACAACCAACATCTGGTAGGAATATAGAGGTCCGCATGGGCAAGGAATCGGTGGCCGACTCGCCAAAAGAGCTTTCTGTCGCGGAGCGCGGCGAACCGCTGATCCGCTCGGCGCCGATGCCGGCCGACATGAACGGCAACGGCGACATCTTCGGCGGCTGGGTGCTGAGCCAGATGGATATCGCCGGCGGCATCGTGGCCGCGCGGCGCGCCCAGGGCCGCGTCGTCACCGTGGCAGTGGATGCGATGACCTTCCACCAGCCGATCAAGGTGGGCGACATTGTCTCGATCTACGGCCGCGTCATCCGTGTTGGCCGCAGTTCGATGGCGGTGAAAATGGAAACCATCGTGGCGCGCCGGCTCGATCCGACCGAGATCAAGGTGACCGAAGGCGTCTACACCTATGTCGCCATCGATGAGAATGGCAAACCCCGTCCGGTCCCGGCAGAAGGGAAGTGACGTGACCAACGGCGGCACACGGCATTACGCGGCCGACGAGATCGTCGCGCCGACGCTGATCGCGCTGAAGGCCTGGTATGACGAGGTGCGCGGCAGCCAGACGATGGCAGCCTTCGCCGCGCTGCCGGAACCGCATGCGCTGCCCGGACCGGGCGATCTTGCCGTCATCGAGGTGGCGGGCGATGGCCGCTATCCGTATCTGGCGATGGGCGAGCAGTATCGCCGCACCGCCATGCTGAAGCCGGATGCCGATGGCGTGACCCGCGAAACCCGCCCGGTGGTGCGCCAGCATCTCGACCTGGCGCTGAAGCAGCGCGAGGCCTTCCATGTCAGCATCACACGCTGGGACGGGCCGAAAATACTGCAATACGACCGGCTGATCCTGCCGCTGACCGATGCCGCGGGCGAGGTGAGCCATCTGCTAGTCGGCGAGGTGTTTCTGCGGGTCGCCAAGCCGGGGTGACGCTCCCCTCTGTCACGCCCGGTTATTGATCCAGGACAAGGCGCGGACCCGGGATTTCGGGCAGTCTGCCTGCTGCCGAACTGGCAGAGGAGACAGTCCATGACCGAATCCCATGACACCGATGACCTTAGCCGGGTGGCCCGCCTGCTGGCCGATGTGAAGACCTATTTCAGCCGGACCGGCAGCCTGCTGGAATGGCAGGCGCTGGACGCCGCCGAGCAACGCCGCATGGCGCAGGATCTGGGCCTCAACTGCGGTGACCTGGGCGCGTTGATCGCCGGCGGCGGCGGGACGGCCGAGCTGGACGAGTTGCTGCGCCGGATGAACCTGCAGCAGGCTGCCGCCATGCGCGGCGCCCTGCCGGATCTGCAGCGGGTCTGCGCGCTGTGCCGGAACCGCAGCGATTGCCGCGACTGGCTCAGCATACCGGCAGAGGTGCGTGACGATGCGGCGCTGCCGTATTTCTGCCCGAACCGGGAAGAGCTTGAAGTGCTGTGCGAAATGAATGGCGGTTGCTGCCGCGGTTCATAGGCGTTATGCCAGCCGTTAGTTCAGCGCATCAGCCTTGCGGTTCAGGAAACCGACGTTGAAAAACGTGCCGAAGGGGATGAAGGCGGGGACCAGCAATCGCGCCAGGTCGCCGGTCGTCCAGCCCAGTTCGCGGCGCGTGCTGAAGATCAGCCAGATATAAGCGACAAAGGCGATGCCATGGACCGGCCCCAGGATCGCCGATGCGGTCGGGATGCCGGCCAGGTGTTTCAGCGGTGCGGCGATGCAGACCAGCGTCACCAGCGTGCAGCCTTCGATCAGGGCGGCGATGCGCAACTGGCGTAAAGACTCCCGGGCAGGGATGGTTTCGGACATATTCGTTCGCTTTCGGCTCCGGATGTGATGCTTTACACGCGGGAAACTGTGCTGTCCTGCGGCCGGTTGACGCGTGTTCCATCTCCCCCTATACCCCGCCCATCGGGGCCGGTGCCGGATGATCGCCTCCCTGAATGGCCTGTTGCCTGAAAAGGCAAAGCTGGGGAGGCCGCCGAAGACCAGATCATCCGCAGGCCCTCTTTCCCGAAAGCACGAGTTCACATGTCCGATCTGTCTGGCGCCGTCTTTACCGGTGCCGTTCCGCCATTGGCCGCGGCGCTGTCCGCACGCGGTTATACGACGCTCACCCCCGTTCAGGAGGCCGTGCTGGCGCCTGAACATGCCGAGGCCGATCTTCTCGTGTCGGCGCAGACCGGCTCGGGCAAGACCGTCGCCTTCGGCCTCAACATCGCGCCGACCCTATTGCAGGGCTCAGAAGGTTTCGAGCCGTTCCGGGCTGGCGGCTGGGCCCCGCCGCTGGCGCTGATCATCGCGCCGACGCGCGAACTCGCGCTGCAGGTCTGCCGCGAGCTGGCCTGGCTCTATGAAAAGACCAATGCGCGGGTGGTGTCCTGTGTCGGCGGCATGGATATGCGCACCGAACGCCAGGCATTGAATGCCGGTGCGCATATCGTGGTCGGCACGCCCGGCCGCCTGAAGGATCATATCGAACGCGGCGCGCTGGATATCGGTGCCCTGCGTGCTGTCGTGCTGGACGAAGCCGACGAGATGCTGGATCTCGGCTTCCGCGAAGATCTCGAATTCATTCTCGATGCTTCGCCGTCTGAGCGGAGGACGCTGCTGTTTTCAGCCACCGTGGCCAAGCCGATTGCCCAGCTGGCCAAGCGGTTCCAGAAGGACGCCATCCGCATCGCCACGACCAGCACCACCGAGCGACATGCCGATATCGCCTATCGCGCGCTGACCGTGGCGCCGAACGAGCGCGAGAATGCCATTATCAACGTGCTGCGTTTCCATGATGCGAAAAGCGCGATCGTCTTCTGCGGCACCCGCATGGCGGTGACGCATCTGACGGCGCGGCTGTCCAATCGCGGCTTTACGGTCGTGGCGCTGTCAGGCGAGCTGAGCCAGAATGAACGCACGCATGCCCTGCAGGCGATGCGCGATGGCCGCGCGCAGGTCTGCGTCGCCACCGATGTGGCGGCGCGCGGCATCGATCTGCCAGGTCTCGAACTTGTCGTGCATGCCGACCTGCCGACCAATAGCGAGACACTGCTGCATCGATCAGGTCGTACTGGTCGCGCCGGTAACAAGGGCCTCTGCGTCCTGCTGGTGCCGCATAATCGCCGGCGCGGCATGCAACGTTTGCTGGCCGAGCGGAATATCGATGCCACCTGGGGCCAGCCGCCGTCCGCGACCGAGATCCAGGCCGCCGACCGCAAGCGCATCCTGAATGACGAGACCTTGCAGGGTGAGCTGACCGACGAGGAAAAGGCCTTCGCGACCAAGTTGCTGGAGCAGCACGGCGCCGAGCGTGTCGCCGCCGCTTTCCTGCGCCTGCAGCAGAAAAACCGCCCGGCACCGGAAGAACTGCTCGATGTCGCTGTGGAGAATGACCGGGGGCCGCAGCAGTCGAACTACGGCAAGAAGGCGCCGCGCGACGGTTTCGCCAGCGAAGGCAAGGGCGGCGTCTGGTTCAAGATCAATGCCGGCCACAAGCAGAATGCCGAGCCGCGCTGGCTGCTGCCGCTGATCTGCCGCGTCGGCCACGTCACGCGCAACGATGTTGGTTCGATCAAGATCTTCCACACCGAAAGCCAGTTCGAGATTACCGCTGATGTGGCCGAGCGCTTCATCCAGACGGTGGAGCGCGAAGGCACCGGCGAGAAGAAGATCAGCATCACCCGCGCCGACGGTCCGCCGCCGGAATCTGCTGCGCCGCAGCGCGAGAAGAAGGCCTGGATCCCGGAACATGAATTCCGCGCGCAGCGCGCGGCTGGAGCGGGCAAGCCGGGTGAATACAAACCTGGCGGCAAGCCGGCCTGGAAAAAGAAGGAACGCCGCGAAGGCGGGGAGTTCCAGCCCGACCGTGCCCCTGCTACAAACAAGGCAGGTTGGTCGAAACCGAAAAAGAAGCAGCCCTGATCGGGTCTGCATCACCGGCGCCAGCCACCTTGATCACGATCAGGCTGCAGGTGCCATGTTCCTGACCTTGTTCGATTTTGCCGGGACGTTCGTGTTCGCGCTTTCGGGCGCGACTGCGGGCGTGCGCCGGCGGCTCGACCTGTTCGGCGTGCTGGTGCTGAGTTTTGCCGCCGCCGCCGCCGGCGGTATCACGCGCGACGTGCTGATCGGCGCGCTGCCACCGGTGGCGATCCGCGACTGGGCCTATCCGGTGATTGCCAGTGTGGCTGCCCTGATCGTGTTTGTCCGCTATCCGCTGATCGAGCGGCTGAAGCATCCGGTGCAGTTGTTCGATGCGGCCGGGCTCGCATTGTTTGCCGTTCTGGGCACGCAGAAGGCGCTGATGTTTGGCATGAACCCGCTGGCGGCCGCCATGCTGGGGGTGCTGAGCGGCATTGGTGGCGGCATGCTGCGCGACATCATGCTGGCGGAGATTCCCACCGTGCTGCGCGCCGAGGTCTATGCGGTGGCGGCACTGGCCGGCGCTGCCGTTGTGGTGGCCGGCGAACTGCTTGGTATCCGACCGCATCTCAGCATGATCGCTGGCGGGCTGCTGTGCTTCGTGCTGCGGGTGCTGGCGATCCGCCACAACTGGCAGATCGCCATAGCCGCACCGCCCTCATCCGAGGCGCCATCAGACGACGGCCCACGGACCTAGAGCGGTCGCGCGCTTAGAACGCTTCCCACTCCCTGGCCGCAGCGGCCGGAGCAGCAGATACCACGCTCAGGGCAGGGCGGGCGCGTGGCTGGCTGCGCAAGGCGGTAGTGCCAGAAGTGCGTGCCACCGGTGTGGGGCGCACGACGACGGTGGCAACTGACGCGGCGGCCTGGCCGCTGATGCGATAGCGCTGCACCAGCGACTGCAGCTCCTGCGCCTGGTTCGACAGGGACTGGGCCGAGGCCGAGGTCTCTTCCACCAGCGCGCCGTTGCGCTGGGTCATTTCGTCCATGCTGGCGACGGCGGTGTTAATCTGCTCCAGGCCGGTGGCCTGTTCGCGCGAGGCAGCGGCAATCTCGGCCACGATATCCGACACCTTCTTGATGGCGCCGACGATCTCAGTGAGCGAGCTTCCGGTCTGGTTGACCAGTGCGGCGCCAGTTTTGACCTGGGTGTTGGAAGCCTGGATCAGCGCCTTGATGTCTTTCGACGCATTGGCCGAACGCTGGGCAAGTGCGCGGACTTCCTGCGCCACGACCGCAAAGCCTTTGCCGGCTTCGCCCGCACGGGCTGCTTCGACCGAGGCATTGAGGGCCAGCAGGTTGGTCTGGAAGGCGATCTCGTCGATCAGGCCGATGATGTCACTGATCTTCTGCGCGCTGGTCTCGATCTCGCTGACGGCCGAAACCGCATCGCGCACGATATTGCCGCCCTTTTCCGCTGTATCGCGCGCCACGGTGGCGAGCTGATTGGCGGCTTGGGCATTGTCGGCATTCTGCTTCACGGTTGCCGTGATCTCATGCATCGAGGCAGCCGTCTCTTCGATTGAGGCGGCCTGCGATTCAGTGCGGCTGGCCAGATCCTGGCTGCCGGTGGAGATTTCGCCCGAGGCTTCGGCAATGGTGTTGGAGGCTTCGCGGATCGCACTGATGATTCCGGTCATGGCATCGACCAGATCGTTGACCCCGATGCAGAGCGCGCGGATTTCGCCGCTCTTGCCTGCAAGGTCGATGCGCCGGGTCAGATCGTTTTTCTTGGTGGCTTCCACCACGGCCTGCACCTGTTCGACGGCCAGATGCGTCATTTGCGCGGCCTGGGTCTGTGCCGTGATGTCGGTGGCGTATTTCACGACCTTATACGGCCGCCCGCTGGCATCCATGATCGGGTTGTAGCTGGCCTGGATCCAGACTTCCTTGCCGCCCTTGCCGACGCGACGATACTGGCCGGCATCGAATTCACCGCGACCAAGCTTGGCCCAGAATGCCTTATACTCGGCACTCTCGCTCACGCCGGCCGGTGCGAACATGCTGTGGTGGCGACCCTTCACCTCATCCAGACTGTAGCCCATGGTGCGCAGGAAATTCGGATTGGCAGTCAGGATAGTGCCGTCCAGCCCGAACTCGATCACCGCCTGTGCCTTATCAATGGCGTCGATCTGGCCTTGATAATTGGCCATCGCCATTTTGTGTTCGGTGATATCTGTCGCGAACTTCACGATTTTATAGGCGCGTCCGCGCTTGTCGAAGATCGGGTTATAGCTGGCCTGAATCCAGATTTCCCGGCCGCCCTTAGCGATACGCATATACTGACCGGCATCGTATTCGCCGCGTGACAGCTTGGCCCAGAAAGCCTTGTAGTCGGGGCTGGCGCGGTATTCCGGAGACACGAACATGCCATGATGCTGCCCCTGAATCTCGGCGAGTGAATAGCCGATGGCGCTCAGGAAGTTTTCGTTGGCAGTGAGGATTTTGCCTTCCGGAGTGAATTCGATGATGGCCTGGGTGCGGTTGATGGCCGCGAATTGCGCCCGCATGTCATTCGTCGCAGACGACGAGGAAAACTGAAACATCAACGCATCCTATTCTTCACACCACTGGCGCGATTGCCGGTGTTTTCTTTTCTGGAACTGATTTTCGGTAAACCAGCGTGTGCGGATTATTCGCAGAGAAACGAATTTTGGATCAGTGAAATCTTCGTGTTTGGCGTTTTTACTTGAAGTTTTATTTTTGGATTTGAAGTTGTGTTTTAATTACTTATGCTTATTTGATTTAAGTACTTTGGGTTGTAGCATTCAGGTGGTGCCGCGTGCAGACGCGTTGCGGGCCGGACGATGTCAGGCGCTGGCGCGCTCGACGATGGCAAATCCGACATCGACCACTTTCTTTTTCGGGCTCTGTCCGGCCGCGCGCGCCATCAGCATTTCTGCGGCAATCCGCCCGATGGCAGCACCATCTATACGCAGACTGGTCAGCGGCGGATCAGCATCCTTGCCATAGCTCTGATCGCCATAGCCGATCACCTTCAATTGTTTCGGCACCGAGATGCCGCGCGCCTTCGCTTCAACCAGTGCGCCGAGCGCCAGATTGTCCGAGCCGCAAAAAACGCTATCGATGCGGGGGTGGTCGCGCAGCAGCGTGGCCAACCCGCTGCGGCCGTCCCCCATCGGAGTGGGGGCAGGGGCCTCTACGGCTGGCACCGGGATTTTCTTTGCCGCGTAGAAGGCCGTGAAAGCCGCGGCACGCAGCCGGGCGCGGCGGTCGTCGGGCGAGATAATGGCCGGGCGGCGGCAGCCGCGCTGCCACAGATACTCTGCTGCGGCCTTGCCGATGGCGGGATGCGAGAAGCCGACCAGCATGTCGATGGGCCTGGACGTCAGATCCCAGGTCTCGACCACCGGGATGCGGGCGGCGCGCAGTTTCTGCCGCGCCTGGGCCGAATGCACGATACCGGTGAGGATGATGCCGTCGGGCCGGCGGCCGATCACGGCTTCCAGCAGCGCATCCTCGCGCGCGTCGTCATAGCCGGCTTGGCCGATCAGCAGTTGGTAGCCATGCTGCTGCAGGTGTTCGGCCACATTCTGCATGGTGGCGGTGAACATCGCGCCGCTGATGCTGGGCACCAGGGCAACGATCAGCTTGGAGCGATTCGACGACAGCGAACCTGCCAGCAGATTGGGGGTGTAGCCGCTGCGCTTGATGGCGGCGAGTACCTTCTCCAGCGTGGCCGGAGAGAGCTGATCCGGGGTATTGAGGGCCCGGGAAACCGTGATTTTCGTCACGCCGACTTCGGCGGCGATGTCAGCCAAGGTCGGCGTTTTCGCAACTGCGGTACGGCTCTTGGGTGGCTTCGGCCTGGGCTTCTTCACAAATCCAGTATAGCCAAGCGGGCATTTTGGCGGTAGGTTCGGCTTTCATGTTACCGGTAACATTTTCACGACCAGCCCATACCGGTGTAAGATCAGTCCAGTTCTGACCAGCAACAGAGTCCGCCCCATGTCCATGATCGACCTGCATGCCAAGCGCCTGATCGGCCCCGTGATCCGTCTTCACCCGGACGACAACACTGTCGTCGCCCGCATCGATGTGGTGCCCGGCATCCCCGTCGAAGGCGACAACAGGCATCCCGGCTTCCTGATCCGCGACAAAACGCTGGCCGGCTACAAGATCGCCGCGGAAGACATCAAGAAAGGCGATCCGATCCGCAAGTACAATGTCACCGTGGGCTTTGCCAAGGATGACATCCAGACCGGCAGCATGCTGCACAGCCACAATACCGAGTTTCGCGAATTCGACCGTGACTATGCCTATGCGCGCGACTACAAGCCGGTGGATATGCTGCCCGAGGCGCAGCGCGCCACTTTCCAGGGTATCGTGCGACCCGATGGCCGCGTCGGCACCCGCAATTTCGTCGGCATCGTTTCGACGGTGAATTGTTCGGCCACCGTGGTGCATGCCATCGCCCGGCATTTCACCGAAGAACGCCTGGCCGACTATCCCAATATCGATGGCGTGGTGGCGTTCAGTCATGCGCTGGGCTGCGGCATGGAAATGACCGGCGAGGCGATGGCGCTGCTGCGCCGGACGCTGGGCGGTTATGTGCGGCATGCCAATCTCGCCGCCGTGCTGGTGATCGGTCTGGGCTGCGAGCGCAACCAGATCGGCGGCCTGATGGAAGAGCAGGGGCTACAGCGCAGCGACAGCTTGGTCACGTTTGTGATGCAGGAGACCGGCGGCACCCGCAAGACCATCGAAGCCGGCATTGAAGCCGTGAAGCGCATCCTGCCCAAGGCCAATGACGTGAAACGCGAAACGGTGTCGGCCAGCCATATCACGGTGGGGCTGCAATGCGGCGGCTCGGATGGCTTTTCCTCGATCACCGCCAACCCGGCGCTGGGCGCGGCGATGGACATCCTGGTGTGTCATGGCGGCACGGCGATCCTGTCGGAAACGCCGGAGCTGTATGGCGTTGAGCACACATTGACGCGCCGTGCTGTGACGCAGGAGGTCGGCGAGAAGCTGATCGAGCGTATCCGCTGGTGGAAGGATGTCTATGCCGTCGGGCGCGACGTGCAGATCAATGGCGTGGTCAGTCCGGGCAACCAGGCCGGCGGCCTGGCCAACATCTTCGAGAAGTCACTCGGCTCATCCATGAAGGGCGGCACCGGTCCGCTGATGGATGTCTACAAATATGCCGAACCGGTGACGACCAAAGGCCTCGTGATCATGGACACGCCGGGCTACGACCCATGCTCGGCCACAGGGCAGATTGCCGGCGGCGCCAATATCATCGCCTTTACCACCGGTCGCGGTTCGGCCTTCGGCGCCAAGCCGGTGCCGTCGCTGAAACTCGCCACCAATTCGCCGATGTATCGCCGTCTGGAAGAGGACATGGACATCAACTGCGGCCAGATCCTCGACGGCACCAAGTCGATGCAGGAAATGGGGCAGGAGATTTTCGAGCATATCCTGCGCACCGCCTCGGGCGAGAAGAGCAAGAGCGAACTGCTCGGCATCGGCGATCATGAATTCGTACCCTGGCAGATCGGCATCGTGGGGTAGCGAAGACCAGCCAGCAAAAAAGGCAAAAACCGGAGGAAACAAGAATGAAGAAAATTTTGCAGGGACCTGATCGCCGTCAGGTCCTGACGGGAACGCTTGCGTCGATTGCGACCCTGAGCTTTGCGAAACCATCGCTCGCGCAAGCCTACCCATCCCGGGCGATCCGCTTCATTTGCCCCTGGCCGGCCGGTGGCACGGCTGACACCACGATGCGTGCGCTCTGCCGCGTTGCCAGCATGGAACTGGGCCAGCCGATTGCGGTGGAGAACCGCGCCGGTGCGGCCGGCATGATCGGTGCTGCTGCCATCGCCACCGCGCAGCCCGATGGCTACACCATTGGGCAGATTCCCTTGAGCGTGACGCGCTTCTCGCAACTGGGCAGCTTCCAGCACGATCCACGTACCGATTTCACCTTCATCGCGCGGACAGCCGGACAGACTTTCGGCATCGCCGTGAAGTCGGACTCCGAGTTCAAAAGCATCCAGCAGGTGGTGGCCGCCGCGAAGGCCAAACCCGACACAATCACCTACGCGACATCCGGCGTGGCAGGGCAGACGCATATCGGCATGGAAGAATTCTCCTACGCCGCCAAGATCAAGCTGAGCCATGTGCCCTTCAAGGGTGGTGCCGATGCGCTGCAGGGCGTGCTGGGCGGCCATGTGCAGATTCTGGCCGATTCCAGTTCCTGGGCGCCGCTGGTGCGCGACGGTCGCATGCGTTTGCTCGCAACCTGGAGCGAGCAGCGCCTCGCCGGCTTCCCCGATGTGCCGACCCTGAAGGAAAGCGGCTACAATGTGGTGATGCAGGCACCGAATGGTGTGGGCGCGCCTAAGGGCCTTGATCCCGCAGTTACAGCCAAGCTGCGCGAGGTGTTCAGGAAGGCTGCCCTGAGTGCGGAGCACACGGACACATGCAACCGCCTAGACATGGTCGTGATGTATCTGGATGGGCCGGATTACCAGAAATTCGTTGCCCAGAATTACGAAGATGAGAAAACCATTATCGAGCGGCTCAAACTCAGGGATCTGATCGGTAAAAGCTGAGCAATACTACCCGGGGAGGCGACGGGCTTCGTCGCCTCCCTCCGTGAGTGATTATTAATTTTCAACTGCAGGGCTTGCCCCGGCCGTGCTTAAGATACGGGGATGACCGTCTCTGTCGCGAAACCGGCCAAGCCTTTCCGATACCTGCACGCAGCGAACCGCTGGCTCGCCCGCTGTCATGTCGCCTTGGCCACGACGATCCTGGTCGTCATCTGCGTGGTGGGCGCGCAGCTGCTGATTTTGCTGTTCGGCTGGCTGCTCGATCAGCCGCTGACCTATCGCATCTATCTGATCGGCGCCATCGTCACCGTCCTGGCTGCCACGCCGGTGATCTTCTATGCCCAGACGCTGCTGCGGTCGCAGCGTGCAGCCAGATACCAGCTGAAACTGATGACACGCGAACTGGCTATCGCCCTGCACAATGCGCAGGACATCAACAACGCGCGCACGGCGCAGTTCGCCAATATGAGCCATGAATTGCGCACGCCGATGAATGCCATTGTCGGCTTCTCGGATATCCTGCGCAACGAACGCTTCGGCCCGATGCAGAATGCGCGCTATCTGGAATTCGCTGGCGACATCAACGACAGTGCCCAGCACCTGCTCGACCTGATCAACAACCTACTGGATCTGGCCAAGCTGGAAGCCGGCGGTTTCGATATCCGCGACGCCGAAGCCGTTGAGGTGGAAGACGCCATCGAAATGGCGGTCCGCCTGTTGCGTCCGCTGGCGACGCAACAGGATGTGGCGGTCAATGTGGATATTGTTGTGCCGGGCCTGCATATCGTCGCCATCGAACGGATGCTGCGGCAGATCATGATCAACCTGCTGTCCAATGCAATCAAGTTCACACCGCCGAAAGGCGAGGTGACGATCCTGCTGCATAGTAACCCGGCCAATGAGGCCGTGGTGGAGATTCGCGACTGCGGCATCGGCATGTCGGCAGCCGATATCCGCGCCGCCTTCATGCCGTTCGGGCAGGTCAACAGCATGCTGAGCCGCCAGCATGCCGGCACCGGTCTCGGCCTGCCGCTGGCCAAGGCGATGGTGGAACTCAATCATGGCCGCCTTGACCTTCGCAGCACGCCGGGTGAAGGCACGACCGTGACGTTGACTTTCCCCACGCTCGCGTCCGGCCATACCGAATCGCCTCAAATAGACGAGCTTGCTGCCCGCGCCGAGGAAACACGGTAGCTTTACCACCGCCGTCCACCCGGCTTTGACATTTCGAGCAACGTCGCGGCATCGGGGCGACTTCTGCGGCGCGGCAGGCCAACATCCTGGCGCAGATGATCGTCCAGCCCGTCGAGGTCATTTGGTCGCCAGAACAGCGTGAGCCGGCCCAGCCAGCCTGCGAGTATTTTGAATAAGCACATCGGTCGTCTCCTTCGGGTTGAAGGCGACGCCGGCAGGCGGGCAGGGCACAATCCACACTAGGAAATGCAAAAGGCCCCGTCCGATACCGGCGGGGCCTTTTGCAGGGAATGCTATGTTGCGTGATCAGCACATGGCGAAACTCTGCGGCCCCCGGATGCGGTGGGTCGAGCGGCTTTCAAGCATGTAGACCATGAACAACATGGCCGCGATTTAGCGGGGGATGCGGTGCGCGGTCAAATCCAAAATCACCGTGCCGAAATCATTGCCGGCCAGCGTTGCGAAAACACCACAGTTTGTTTCAGCTCTTATAATCCGGCTCTTCGCGGTCGAGAATCCGCTGCATGCTCAGCAGGTGCAGGCGGGCTGATTCATCGTCGCCGGCGCGCATCTGCTCGTAGGTCGCCTGCGCGATGTGTTGCGGCACGGGTTTCAGCTTGCGCCCCGTGCTTTCGGCCAGCACCTGTGCCTGGCAGGCGCGCTCCAGGTAATAGAGGTCGTCCCAGGCTTCGGCGATGGTCTTGCCCAGTACCATCACGCCGTGATGCATCATGAAGATGATATCGGCATCGCCCACTGAGGCCGCGATGCGGTCGCCTTCCGTGTTGTCGAGGGCGAGTCCGTTATAGTCGTGGTCGACTTTGGTGCGGCCGTAGAATTTCAGCGACGACTGCCCGGCGAAAGCCAGCGGTTCGCCCTCGACCATGCACAGAGCTGTGGCATGCGGCATATGCGTGTGAAGCGCAACGCGGGCGCGCGGTACATTTTTATGCATGCGGCCATGGATGAAGAAGGCTGTGGCTTCGGGAATGCCATCGCCGGCGACCACATTGCCGTGAAAATCGCAGACCACCAGATTGGAGGCGGTCACTTCGCTGAAGGCAAAGCCATAGGGATTGACCAGGAAGAGGTCGTCATGGCCGGGCAGCATGGCTGAGAAGTGGTTGCAGATGCCCTCATGCAGACCGAGCCGCGCGGCCATGCGGAAGCAGGTGGCGAGATCGATGCGGGCCTGCCGGATCTCCGGCGTGTCGAGGTCTGGGCGGTTATGACCGCTGTGTATCGCTGGGGCAGGCGTGAAGGCATGCGCCATGGGTCGGCTCCGATGTTTATGCTCTGCGTAGCTTCCCATTTTCGCCATTCCCGCGCCAGACTGCTTTTGCCGACATACAAAATACGGCTGCGCAAAGCGCGACGGAGGAAATGACGAAAATGAACCGATGCAATTCCCCGGTTGAAGCTTGGTGGCGCATCCATCACACTGGCCACATCCGCGCGACTGGCGAGACAAGGTGGTTCACCACCGGGGAGCGTGGATTCTGTCGCGCCGCTCGCCTGGGCACCTCACAATCTGTCGTCGTTCAACCGGGAGGCCGCCATGTCCCTGCAGATCGGTTTTGTGCTGTTTCCGAACCTGACCCAGCTTGACCTGACCGGTCCCTGGGAAGTGTTTTCCAAACTGCCCGGCGCCACCTGTCACCTGCTGGCGCCAACGCTGGAGCCGGTGAAAAGCAGCAGCGCCGGCCTCACCATCCTGCCGACCACCACCTATGCCGACTGCCCGCAGCTCGACATCGTCTGTGTGCCCGGCGGGCCGGGACATCTGCAGGCGATGGAAGACACGGTGACGCTGGATTTTCTCATCAAGCAGGCGCCAGGCTGCCGCTATGTCACGGCGGTCTGCACCGGCGCGCTGGTATTGGCAGCCGCAGGGTTGTTGACGGGCTATCGCGCCACCACGCACTGGATGTCTTTGGAGCGCCTGGCGGCTTTTGGTGCAACGCCGGTGTCGGAACGCGTCGTCACCGACCGCAACCGCGTGACCGGAGGTGGCGTCACCGCCGGTATCGATTTCGGACTGGTGCTGGTGCAGGTGCTGGCCGGCGAACAGACGGCGCGCGAAATCCAGCTGCAGATCGAATACGAACCGCAGCCGCCCTTTGGTGGTTCGCCGGGCACAGCCGATCCGGTGACGGTGGCAAGCTTACGCGGCAAACTCGGGCCTTACGCGACCATGATGCAGGAGGTCGATGCCCGCGCCCTGGCCAGACTTAACGGGCCAGACTGAAAGGATGACGACCATGGAAACCATTGCCCGCAACCCGACCAAGGGTATCTACCCCGCCACGCCAGACTACATCCATGCGCTGGAGGTGCGTAACCCGACGCGCTTCCTTTATGTCGCCGGCACGATGGGGCTGGATGAGCGAGGCGCAGCCGGCAAGACTCTGGACGAGCAGCTGGTGCTGATCTGGAACAACCTGCGTACCATCCTGGCCAGCGCCGACATGACGGTGGACAATATTGTCCGCATCACCAGCTATCTGCGCGATCCGGCCTATGCCGAGGCAAACCAGAACGCGCGCGTCGCCGCGCTGAAAGGCCGCGTGGTGCCGACGACCGCCATCGTGGTGCAGACGCTGGTGCCGGAATGGCTGGTGGAACTGGAGATCGTCGCGGCCGCGTGACTGGGCTTAACTCTTGCCCATCGCCTTCTTTTCGGTAGCGACGATATCCTTCTCGGTGAACAGGTATTCTTTAAGCTGTTCCTGGAAATGCTCGTCGTTGCGGCGCAGCCATTCCAGCGCCATGGCGGCATGCTCGATCTCTTCGCGCATGTTGTGCAGCAGAATGGCTTTGAGCGCCTCGTCTTCGCAATCGTCGGCGCGCTGACGGTACCAGTCGACGGCCTCCAGCTCTTCCATCAGGGAAACGATGGCGTGATGCATCGAGATCGTCTTCTTGGAAAGACGTTCACGCGGGGCATGCAGATTGTCGCTGGCCATGGATACTCCTCAGGCGTCTTGGGGCTTGCATGGAGTAAATGGCGGAAGGCTGCGAAAGTTCCGGCTAGAAGGCCCGGGTTTCTCCGATGGGCATGACATCGGCTTCGCCAGGCGCATAACCGATGGCGGCTGCACCCGCGCGCAGGCGGTCCGGCGCCTCGAAAGGCGGCTCATTGCTCAGCACCACCGTGCCCCAGTGCATGCCGATGATACGCCTTGCGCCGACATCACGCCCCAGCTGCGCGGCTTGTTCCGGCGTCGTATGGCTGCTGCGCATGATGGCCTGCGGCTCGTAGGCGCCAATGCCGACGAAGGCGGTGTCGAAGGGGCCGAGCTTCTCGCCGATTTCGCGAAAGACGGTGCCGTAAGTCGTGTCGCCCGAGAAATACAGCTTGCGACCGCCGGCCGCATAGGTGAAGCCGGCCCAGAGCGTGCGGTTGCCATCGAACAGGCCGCGGCGTGAGAAATGCACCGCGGGTGTCACTGTGATCAGCACGCCCTTGCGTTCGATACTGTCGTACCAGTCTAGCTCACTGACGTCGGTATAGCCGGCATCGCGGAAATACACGCCAAGACCAAGTGGCACTATCACACTGATCCGCGACTTGTTGGGAATCTCTGCAATCGCCTTCAGGTCGAGGTGGTCGTAGTGGTTGTGGCTCAGCGTCAGGATGTCGATAGGCGGCAGTTCGGTCGGCGATAGGGCAGAGGGGACGTAGCGCTTGGGTCCAAAGGCGTTGAATGGCCCGGCGGTTACCGAAAGATAGGGATCGGTCAGGATGGTGGCGCCGCCGAGCTTGATCAAAAAGGCCGCATGACCGAGCCAGGTATAGCTGTCGGCGTTATGATGGCGCTGCAGCCCGGCCAGCACTTCGGATTTCGGCAGTACATGGCCTTCCGGCACCGTGATGGTGTCGAAGCCTTTCCAGAGCATGCCCCAGAAGAACGGAATGCGATCGCCCAGTGTCGCCGGCGCCGGCGGGTTGTCGTTATAGGGATTGCGGAAACGTCCATCGGCCAGGTGGTGCGCGGGCTTGTTGGGCATCGGAGTCTCGTCGGTGGACGCGCAGCCTGTCACCGCGAGAAGCGGCAGAAGCAGCAGGGGGAGCAGGCGGCTACGCATGATGACAACGAGATTAGATTGGCGGTTCGGCCCGGCAAGACGAGCATGAAACGCGGCCGGTGACAGCCGTCACTCAGTTGCGCCAGAAGGAGCGGCTAAAGGGGATCAGCAGGATCAGGATTTCCAGTCGTCCGGCCAGCATGCCGAAGGACATCAGCCATTTCACGCCGGCCGGCACCTCCTTGAAGGTGCAGCAGGGGCCGCTATTCGGGCCGAGGCCGGGGCCGACATTGCCCAGTGCGGTCGCCGCCGCGCCCAGGCTTTCCGTGAAGGTGAGACCGAAAGCGGAAATTGCCAGCGCGAGCATCACGAGCAGCAGCAGGTATGTGAAGATGTAGGTGGCGACGCCGGTGCGGATCGCATCAGATACCGTGTCGCCGTTGAAGGTGACGCGGAAGGCGCCATGCGGATAGATCTGACGCCGCACCTGCATGCGCAGTGTTTTCAGCATGATCAGCACGCGGAAAACCTTGATGCCGCCGACGGTCGAGCCGGTGCAACCGCCGATCAGCATCAGCAGGAAGGCGACGGTTTCCGGGAAACCGCCCCAGAGCGAATAGTCATGACCTGTGAAACCCGACGTCGTGATGGTGGCAACGACAGCAAAGGCGGCGCTGCGGATCGCTTCCATGATCGCGATATCTTCATGCACCAGACGCCAGAGCGCGATCATGGCAGTGGCGCCGGCAATGATGGAAAGGAACAGGCGGACCTGCTCGTCGCGCCACAGGATGCCGGGGCGGCCATAACCGGCGATGATATACAGGCCGAAAGGCATGGCCCCCAGCATCATGAACAGCACCGCCACCCATTCGATGGCCGAGCTGCTGAAAAAGCCAAAGCCGGCATCGTGGGTCGAATAGCCGCCGGTTGCGATGGTGGTCATCGCATGATTGACAGCATCGAAGAAACTCATGCCGGCAATCCAGAAGCAGAGAGTGCAGACGAAGGTCAGGATGGCGTAAATGATGCCGATCTGCTGCACCACTTCGGTGATCCGCGGCAGGAACTTGCTTGAATTGGGCGACAGGTCGAGGCTGAACAGCTGCAGGCCGCCGATGCGCAGGAAAGGCAATGCCAGCACGGCAATGGTGACCACGCCAAAGCCGCCGATCCACATCAGCAGCGAGCGCCACATCAGGAGTCCGCGCGGCAGGTTATCCAGCCCGACGATCACGGTGGAGCCAGTGTTGGTCAGGCCCGAAACCGACTCAAAAACCGCGTCGGCCAACGACATCTGTAATTCCGACAGCATGAAGGGCACGGCGCTGACCAGGCAGATGGTCAGCCAGGTGGCCGGCAGCAGCAGCAGGGTTTCGTTCAGCGTGATCTTCTGGCTGCGGTCGTAGGTGGCAATCGCCAGGCCGGTCCCCAGGAAGAGCGTGCCGGAGGCACATGTCAGGAAGACGACGTAATCCTCATGACTGTCGGCCAGGTCGACCAGCATCGGCACCAGCATGGCGATACCGAAACAGCAACTGACGACGCCGACAAAGAACAGAATCGGAGCGGGCCGAACCGTGCTGTTCTTCTGGGGGCTGACGACGGCGTTGCTCATCGGCGCGGAGTGTGGTCGCGCAGCCCCCCAGAATCAAGGGGTGGGGGAATCAGGGCCGGAATCGGACGGGCGGGGCCTAGGCGCGACCGTTGTAGACCATCATGTGGCCGTTGCGGCAGGAGGGGCTGTAGCGGGCGATCAGGTAGCGTGGGCGGAGGCCGACTTCCTGGTTGCGGCGTGCGGTGATCTCGCCACGCAGGGCATCGGCCTGGCGCGGCTCCCCGGTCTCGCGCAGGGCATTGGCGTAATCCTGCAGCGCCTCGGTGAAGGTCACCGGCTCGTCCTCTTCCAGCTTCAGGCGGCGCACCATGGCAATGCCCTGGGCATAGTAGGGCACGGACTCGGCATAGAGGCGGCGGTCGTAATAGAGGCGTGCCAGTTCGAACAGCCGCCGCGAGACCTGGGCGCTGGCCGGGCCACTGGCGGACTCTTCCAGCGCCAGTGAGGTGAGCAGCAGTTCACGCGCATCATCGAACTTGCAGGCATGCCCCCTCATGCGGCCCAGATTGAACATGGTGAGCGAAAGCAGGGAAGCAGGCACCCGCTCTGTGCCGGCCCAGACCAGTGCCTGGCCATAATACTCTTCCGCCCGGGGGAAATCGCGAGAGGCCTCGGCGCGGCTGCCGGCGTCGTGGTACCGCGCCGTGTTGCTGGTATTGAAATCCTTTGCGCAACCGCCGGTGAACAGCAGTGCCAGGATAGTCAGAGCCTTGTACCCCGTCCGCATGTCACCTCTACCTGCAACCCGACCCAAGCCGATGGTAAGTGGTGGGGCGTGCTGGCGGAAGATGAAAAGCGGAAACGGTTTCGTGGACTAGCCGGGCTTCTTCTTGTCCATTCCAGTTTTCTTGCCGTTATCCATGCCCTTTTTCTGACCCTGGGCCTCCTTTTTCTTGGCGGCCTTCTCCTTTGTCGTCTTTTCCTCCTTCATCGCCTGGCCTTTCTGGGCGGCGGCAGGCGGTGTGGCGGGTGTGGCTTGCGCCAGGGCGGCGCTGGCGAGGCCGAGGCTGAACAGGGCAGCGAGCGCGGCGGTGCAGGCGGTTTTGTGCTTGGTCATGGCGTCCTCCCTTGAGTAGGGCCAGTATACGCCTCATTGATCGTCTGCGGCAGGCAAAAAGAAAGCCCCGCCGGCAGGAACCAGCGGGGCTTGTTGGACACCCGGCTGTGAAGCCGCGGCCCAGGGAAGGTCGGATTAGACCGAGTAGTACATCGAGAACTCGATCGGATGCGGGGTGTGCTCAAAGGCGTACACCTCGTCCCACTTCAGTTCCATGTAGGCGTCGATGAAGTCGTCGTTGAACACGCCACCGGCCTTCAGGAAGGCGCGGTCCTTGTCCAGGGCTTCGAGCGCTTCACGGAGCGAACCGCAAACCTGCGGAACCTTCTTCAGCTCTTCAGCCGGCAGGTCATACAGGTTCTTGTCCATGGCCGGGCCGGGATGGATCTTGTTCTTGATGCCATCGAGACCGGCCATCAGCATGGCCGAGTAAGCGAGGTAGGGGTTCGCGCCCGGATCGGGGAAGCGGACCTCAACGCGCTTGGCCTTCTCGCCGGCGCCGAACGGGATGCGGCAGGAGGCCGAACGGTTACGCGCCGAGTAGGCGAGCAGCACCGGGGCTTCGAAGCCGGGGATCAGGCGCTTGTAGCTGTTGGTCAGCGGGTTGGTGAAGGCGTTCAGCGCCTTGGCATGCTTGATGATGCCGCCGATGTAGTACAGCGCCAGTTCGCTCAGGCCGGCATACTTGTTACCGGCGAACAGCGGCTTGCCGCCCTTCCAGATCGACTGATGCACATGCATGCCCGAGCCGTTGTCGCCCTTGATCGGCTTCGGCATGAAGGTCGCGGTCTTGCCCCAGGCATGAGCCACATTATGCACGCAGTACTTATAGATCTGCATGCCGTCGGCGGACTTCAGCAGGGTGGCGAACTTGACGCCCAGCTCGTGCTGGCTGTTCGCAACTTCATGGTGGTGCTTTTCAACCGTCACGCCCATGGCGGCGATGGTGGAGAGCATTTCCGAGCGCAGGTCGCCGCCCTGATCGAGCGGGGCGACCGGGAAGTAGCCACCCTTGACCGGCGCGCGGTGGCCCATATTGCCACCTTCATAGGACTTGCCGGAATTGTACTCGCCTTCGATGTCGTCCATGTAGACGAAAGTTTCGTTCATCGAGGTCTTGAAGCGGACGTCGTCGAAGACGAAGAACTCGGCTTCCGGGCCGAAGTAGGCAACGTCACCCACCTTGCTGGCCTTTACGAAGGCTTCGGCAGCCTTGGCGATCGAGCGCGGGCAGCGGTTGTACGGGGTGCCTTCATGCGGCTCCAGTACGTCGCAGAACAGGATCGCGGTGGTCTGCGCCGAGAACGGGTCCCAGGTCAGGCTGTCGAGGTCCGGCTTCAGCAGCATGTCGGACTCGTTAATCGCCTTCCAGCCGGCAATCGACGAACCGTCGAACATGATGCCTTCCTTCAGGGTCGGCTCGTCGATCATGGTGATGTCGAAGGCGACATGCTGCCACTTGCCGCGCGGATCGGTGAAGCGGAAATCGACGTATTTGGCTTCCTTTTCCTTGAGCTGCTTAATGATGGATTTGGCTTCAGCCATGGCTGTTGTTCCTGCTAGTTCTTCCCTGGTTGGTAACAACTCACTGAGATCGGGCCCGGGAGAGGGCGGCACTCGATGAGGGTGAGGTGGCGGAGAATTCCTGCTCCGCCGTTAGACCGCTTCCGTGCCCTTTTCACCGGTGCGGATGCGAATCACTTCTTCAACGGTCGAGATGAAGATCTTGCCGTCGCCGATGCGGCCGGTGCGGGCCGCCTGGGTGATGGCTTCGACGGCCTTCTCGACCATGGCGTCGTCGAGCACGACCTCGATCTTCACCTTGGGGAGAAAGTCGACGACATACTCTGCGCCACGATAGAGCTCGGTATGGCCCTTCTGGCGGCCGAAGCCTTTGGCTTCAGTGACAGTGAGACCCTGCAGGCCGATTTCGTGGAGGGCTTCCTTCACTTCGTCGAGCTTGAAGGGCTTGATGATGGCTTCGATTTTTTTCATGGGTGCCGCAACGCTTTGTCGGAATGGAATGACGGGTTCAGATATGCACGCTCTATGCCAGTATTAACCCGGCCTTAACGCGCTGGATTCCCGCTACAGACGGGGGTGTGGATAAGTGTGGATGGGGCGTTTGATCATATTTTATACCATCTGAATAAAAAATAGGCTGTTTTGTGCCTAATGTTTTGGCTTGGCTTGGCTCAGGAATGCTGCGATGCGATCCAACGCCTCCGAGATGGCCTGATCCGAGGCAGCAAAAGAGAGCCGGATGTAGCCCTCGCCATGGCTGCCGAAGCTGGTGCCGGCAATGGTGGCGACGCCAGCCTGTTCCAGCAGCCCGTCCTGCATCTGCCGCGCAGTCAGCCCGGTCCCGGTGATGTTGGGGAAGGCATAGAAGGCGCCTTCGGGCTTGATGCAGGAGAGGCCCGGAATCTTGTTCAGACCGGCAACGCAGAGGTCGCGGCGGCGGCGGAAGGCCTGGCGCATCTCTTCAACGGCATCCTGTGGCCCGGTCAGGGCGGCGATGCCGGCAAACTGCGTCGGCGCATTCACGCAGGAATGGGTGTTGATCGCCAGCTTGGTGGCCAGTTCGGCCAGCCGCGCCGGCCACAGGCCCCAGCCCAGGCGCCAGCCGGTCATGGCATAGGTCTTCGACCAGCCTTCCAGGATGATCAGGCGGTCGGCCAACTGGTCGAGATAGGGGATGAAGCTGGCATATGCGCCGTCGCCATCCAGCACCAGGCGCGAATAGATCTCGTCGGCCATGATGGTGACATGCGGGAAGCGCTGCAGGCCTTCGACCAGCTTTTTCACTTCCGAGGCCGGCGCGACGCCGCCGGTCGGATTGGCCGGCGAGTTGACGATCAGCAGTCGTGTCTGCGGCGTGATGCGCGCCAGCAGGTCTTCGGCGCGGAAGGCGAAGCCGTTCTTCTCCAGCAGCGGATATCCGGCGAGTTTCGCGCCGGTGTAATTGACAAGAGATTCGTAGATAGGAAAACCGGGATCGGGATACATGATCTCGGCGCCGGGCTCGCCGAACATTTCGATGGCGGTGGCCATCGTGACCTTGCCACCGGGCACGATCACGATGCGATCGGGCGAGACATTCACTTTGTATCGTGTGGCGATCTCGGCGCAGACGGCTTCGCGCAAAGGGAGGATGCCGTTGGCCGGCGTATAGCCGTGATGGCCATCGCGCAGTGCCTTGATGGCAGCCTCCACTACATGCGGCGGCGTAGGGAAATCGGGCTGGCCAATGCCAAGGTTGATGATGCTCTTGCCCTGGGCTTCCAAAGCCTTGGCGCGCGCCAGAACCTCGAAGGCGCTTTCCGAACCCAGACGCGACATCCGCGCGGCAATCTGCATGCTTTCCTCCCGGGAATTTATCCTTTCGCTTATGACGGGATTCCGCCGGGCAAACAAGGCGGTGCAGTGCAAAACGCCGCGCCTGGCGTTGATGCTTGTCATTCGGCAGAACAAGCCGGGCGGCAGGCTTGCGAGGCCGCGCCGGCTTGCCTAGTGTCCTTTGCCTCATACAGAGGAACCCCGGAAATGCTGTTCGACGTCCGCACCTATACCTGCCGTCCCGGTACCATCAAGCTGCAGCTTGAAATGTACGAGAAGCTCGGCCTCACGCCACAGACGCGCCATCTGGGCCAACCCTTCGCCTTCTTCGTCACCGAGACTGGCCCGATCAACACCTATATTCATATCTGGGCCTATGAAAGCGCCGCCGACCGTGAAACCAAGCGTGCCGGCATGCAGGCCGATCCCGAATGGCAGGCCTATCTGAAGGCCAGCGGCGAAGCCGGGTATCTGATCGGCCAGCAGAACCAGCTGATGACGCCGGCGAGCTTCTTCAAGATCAAGCGCTAATCAATCCAGCAGAGAGTTCCGGTCATGAAACGCAGTGGTGGTCAGATCCTGGTCGAACAGTTGCGCCTGCATGGCGTCGATATGGCGTTCGGCGTGCCAGGCGAAAGCTTCCTCGCCGTGCTGGATGCGATGCACGACCATACCAACCACATGAAGTTCGTGATCTGCCGCCAGGAAGGCGGCGCGGCGATGATGGCGGATGCTTATGGCAAGACCACGGGCAAGCCCGGCATCTGCATGGTGACTCGCGGTCCGGGCGCCACCAATGCCTCGGCTGGTGTGCATGTCGCCTATCAGGATTCGACACCGATGATCCTGTTTATCGGCCAGGTCGGCCGCGATATGATCGAGCGCGAGGCTTTCCAGGAAGTCGACTACCGCCGCATGTTCGGCCAGATGGCCAAATGGGTGGCGCAGATCGATGATGCCGCGCGCATTCCTGAATACATCAGCCGCGCTTTCAGCGTGGCGATGTCGGGCCGGCGCGGCCCCGTCGTGCTGGCGCTACCCGAAGACATGCTGACCGACATGGCCGATGTGCCCGATGGCCGTGCGATCATTCCGGCCGAGGCGCATCCCTCTATGGAGCAGATGGCGCAGCTCAAGGCCATGCTGCAGGATGCGAAAAAGCCCTTCATGATCGTGGGCGGCAGCGGCTGGAGCGAGCGCGTGCGCGAGCAGGTGCAGGAATGGGCCGGTGCGTCTGATATTTCCGTCGGCGCAGTGTTCCGCCGCCAGGACTATATCGATAACGACTGGCCGAACTATGTCGGCGATGTCGGTATCGGCATCAATCCCAAGCTGCAGGCGCGCGTGAAAGAGGCCGACCTGCTGCTGGTGATGGGCTCCAAGCTTGGCGAGATGGCGACCGGCGGTTACACCATGCTGGGTATCCCTGTGCCGAGCCAGAAGATCGTGCATGTGCATGCCGGTGCCGAAGAACTCAACCGCGTCTATTCCGCCGACCTTCCCATTCATGCCAGTAACGCCGCTTTCGCTGAGGCACTCACCAAGATGGGGCCGGTCGACGGCAAGGCCTGGGCCGGCGCGACAAAACAGTCGCGCGCCGATTATGAGGCGTGGCAGGCACCGGTGACATCACCGGGCGATGTACAGATGTCGCAGATCATCAAGTGGCTGGACGACACGCTGCCGGCCGATGCGGTCTTCTGCAACGGTGCTGGCAACTACGCCACCTGGGTGCATCGCTTCCATCGTTATCGCCGGCATAGCGATCAGCTGGCGCCAACGTCAGGCTCGATGGGCTATGGCCTGCCGGCGGCCGTCGCGGCCAAGCTGGTCAACCCTCAGCGCACGGTGATCGCCTTTGCCGGCGATGGCTGCTTCCTGATGACGGGGCAGGAATTCGCTACCGCCATGCAGTATGGTGCCAACATCATCGCGATTGTGGTGAATAACGGCATGTATGGCACCATCCGCATGCACCAGGAGCGCGAATATCCGGCGCGCATCAGCGGCACGGAATTGCGCAATCCCGATTTCGCCGCCTACGCACGCGCCTTCGGGGGGCATGGCGAGACGGTGGAACGCACGGAAGATTTTGCGGCGGCCTTCGAGCGCGCGCAGAAGAGCGGTAAGCCGGCGATCATCGAGATCAAGCTCAATCCCGAAGCACTGACGCCGCGCCAGACGCTGACGCAGATCCGTGAAGCCGGACAGGCGGCCAAGGCGCATCACTCGGATCGGTAATTTTCACAATACGTCATGCCCGGGCTTGACCCGGGCATCTCTTGCAGAAATGAGAGAGATCCTCGGGTCAGGCCCGAGGATGACAGTGGTGTCGTGACGTCACCTCTTCACATTCACCAGCACCACGCCGCCGAGCGCCAGCGCGCCGCCGATCAGGCCGAGCGTGGTCGGTACTTCGTTGAGCCAGAGCCAGCCGATCAAGGTCGCCACCGGCGGCACAGCGTAGAGCATGTTGGTGGCGCGCGAGGCCGGCATACGGGCCAGCACCATCGCCCAGGTGCCGTAGACCACGAAGCTGGGGATGGCGGCGAGATAGACCATCGCGAATATCGCATCGCTGGATGCCACCTGCATCTGCGCAATGCCGTCCGCCAGCATGGGCGACAGCATCAGCGCGCCGATCACGATATTCCAGGCAGCAACCGTCAGCGGCTTGTGGCGGGCAAATAGCGGCTTCTGCACGATGCTGTTGATCGCCGTCGCGAAAGTCGCGCCCAGCACCAGCAGGATGCCGCTGTCGAACTCGAAACCGCTGAGCTTGCCGACGGCGATGAAGCCGACGCCGAGGAAGGACAGCCCGGTGCCGAGCCAGGCATATAGCCCGAAGCGTTCGTTCAGGAAGGCCATCGCCAGCAAAGCGGTCAGGATCGGATTGACGTTGATGATGAAGCTGGCAGCCGCCGCCGGCACCGTGCGCTGGCCCAGATTGAGCAAAGCGGTATAGAGCGCGACGAAAACCACGCCGCCAAATGCGAAGCGCCAGGCATCGCGCCAGCCCGGCAGGGCCGGGCGGGTGATCGCCAGGAAGATGGCGGCCGGAACGGCGGCAATGCCGAAGCGTAGTGCGCCCAGCTCCAGCGCGCCAAAGCCGGTCAGGCCGAGCCGGATGGCCGGGAAAGCAGATGCCCAGCCCAGTACGGTGATCGCCACCAGGGTCAGGGTGGTGACGTCGAGCCGGGACGGGGTCGTGCCGGAGACCGGCAGGGCTGGGCAAGCGGTGGTCATGGGAAAGCTCCTTGCAAATCAACGAGCTAAAGCATGGGGTTGGCTAAACTGATTGACAATCGAGCAGATCATGGGCCAGCTGTGCGTATGGATCACAGCTTGCCGAATACCCTGCCGCCGCTGGATACGTTGCGCGCTTTCGAAGCCGCTGCCCGGCTGGGCAGCTTTTCCGCCGCCGCCGAAGTGCTGAACCTGACCCATGGCGCGATCAGCCGACAGGTCGCCAAGCTGGAGCGCTGGCTCGGCCTGAAGCTGTTCCTGCGCGAGGCGCGCGGCGTAAAGCTGACGCCCGATGGCGACCGGCTCTATGTCTCCACCCGCGAAGCATTTGCGCTGATCGGCGCCTATTCCGACCGCTGGACCGAGCCGCGCGGCACTTCGGTGGTGCGGCTCAGCGCGCTACCCTCGGTCAGCAGCCGCTGGCTCATGCCGCGTCTGTCCAAACTGGAAGGAGGCGACCTGCGCATCCTGTTCAGCGTCGACCACCGCCAGATCGATCTGGAAGATGAGGGCATCGACCTTGCCCTGCGCTGCGGTCGTGGCGAGGTGCCGGGACGGGTCTCGTTGCAGCTATTCGAGGAGTGGTGTTTTCCAATCGCCTCGCCGGCATTGGCGACGCAGATCGGCAGTGGGGATCCGAAACGCCTGCTGAACTACCCGCTGATCCATGATTCCAGCGCCACAGGCTGGCGCGCCTGGTTCGCCGAGCAGGGACTGGACTATCGCCCGGCCGCGCATGACCGCCGCTTCGAGGATTACAGTCTGGTGCTGGATGCGGCGGCCTGTGGGCTGGGCATTGCATTGGCGCGGCCGCCGCTGGCGCAGCGCGACCTCGATTCTGGCCGCGTCGTGCAGGTCGATCCGCGCACCGCGCGCAACTCGGTATCCTACTGGCTTGATCGCCCGCCAGGTAAGTTGCGCGATGCTGCGGCCGAACTTGCCCGGCGACTCAGCGCCGAGGCCGACGTAACTTCGGAAGCACTGGCCAGCTTTCTTGAGGCCGGTTGAAACCTACTGCCAGCCGAAAGCCCGCTTGAACATGCCGCTGAGTGCCGTGCCGATACTGGCCTGCTGCGCGACGCTGTCGTAGCTGCCGGTATAAAGCTTCGTGATAATGGCGTCGCGGGCGCCGCCAGCATCGAATTTCAGGTGCAGCAGGCCTCCGCCGGCCGAAGTGACATGCGCCTTCACCGGGCCGACCTCGTTGATATCGACCGTCACTTCCGCATCGCGCAACTGGATCGCCAGGGCAGGTGGCAGGTCGATGCGGGCGCCTGAGACAGACATGTCGAGCAGCCAGGTCGAGTGGCGCTGACCTTTCCAGTACAGGTTGGCCGGCTCATTGAGGTCGAAGCGTTCCTCGCGGCGCTGGCGTGGGCGCTCGACCGCCAGCAGCATCACCAGCGACAGGATCAACAGGTTCCAGCAGCTCCAGAAGGTATACAGCGTTGGATCGCCGCCATCGGGCAGTCGGCCTTCGACAAGGCTGGTGCGGAAGGTCAGCACGGCAAAGGCGGTGAGTACAAACAGCGCGCCGGCTTCCAGCATCACCGTCCAGTTGATCTGAACGCGGTCGGTCTGCAGGCCTTTGCTGGTGACCCGGAAGGTCTGCACCTTGCGGAACAGCAAGGCCGACCACACAGAGGGCGCGACGCGCGAGGCACAGACGAATTCCGTGAGATCGGTCAGGATCGGCACGATACGCCCGCTGGAGATCCAGACAAACAGGGCGGTGGACGAGAAGAAAGCCGGCATGAAGTGGAAGGCGTAGTCGGCCGCGTCGGCACGCAGGATCGAGATGCCGCCGTACCAGTACAGCAACGGTGCCAACAGGCCGAACAGGCAGAAGGTCGGCAGGCTGATCCAGTAATTGGCGGTCTCAAGGAACAGGAAGCGGTGCATCAGGTCGAGATTGTTGCGCCCGAAGGGACCGACCTTGACGAATAGCGACTGGATCGCGCCGATGCCCCAGCGGCTGCGCTGTTTGATGTATTCGGCAATGGTCTCTGGCGCGAGGCCGTTCGACAGTTTTTCGTTCAGATAACGCGTGACATAGCCGGCATCGATCAGCTTGAAGCTGAGCAGGATGTCTTCGGTAATGGTCTCGGTCGGATAGCCGCCGATATCCTCGATGGCGGCGCGGCGGGCGACGAAAGAGGTTCCGCAGCAATACGACACATCCCAGGCATCTTTTGCGGGCTGCAGCGTATCGAAGAAGAAGCGCTGCTCATCGACCCAGGATTCCGACAGCATGAAATTGTGCTGCAGCATGTTCGGGTTGAAGAAGAATTGCGGCGTCTGCACCAGCGCGACCTGTGCATCGTCGAAGAAACCGACGACACGACGCAGGAATTTGCGCCTGGGTACGAAATCGGCGTCCAGCACCATGATGAAGGGGGCGTTGGTTTCGACCTTTGAAACCGACAGCGCATTGTTCAGATTGCCGGCCTTGGCGCCCTTGTTGTCGTCACGGCGCAGGTAGCGCACGCCCATGGCTTCACATTTTTCGCGCAGCCAGTCGCGGCGCGTATCATCCAGCACCCAGACCTTGAAATTGGGATAATCCAGCGCCTTGGCGCCAAGGATGCTGCGTTCCAGCACCTCCCAGGATTCATTGTAAGTCGGGATGAAAACATCGACAGCGGGCATCTCGACGCTGTGATGGCTTTTGCGCTCATTCTGCTCGGCCATCGGCGTATTGTCGCGATGCCGCCAGAAGGTGATCAGGCAGATATAGGTGCTGAAGGCCAGCATCAATTCGAGCAGCAGGAACAGCAGGCCGAAAGTGAAGTCGGCCGGCTGCGACACTGGCGGCAGTGTCTCGGTGACGCGCCACCACAGATACCGCATGCTCAGCGCCAGCACGACCAGGATCAGGCCGCGGCGCACCAGCAGATTGTGCGGCTTGAACAGCGGCAGCAGCAGGATGGCGCCGGTCAACAGCGCAATGCCTGGAATGGCGGCGAGCAGATTGTTCATCATCAGGGGCTGGAGAATAGATTACCGGCTTTGCGGATCGCGCGGTCGGTCAGGCTATCGGTGAGATGCAGCCGGCCGACCCGCCCAATCGGGCAGGCTTCGGGCTGCATCACCACGGTCTGCGGACTGTCGGCACGGGCGCCGGAGGCGAAGTCGACAGCAAAGATCCAGCGCAACTGATCGGCGGTGCCGGTGCTGCTGATAGCGAATTCGCGGCGGTCGCCATCCTGGTCGCCGCGCATGCCGACCAGACGCGCCTTGTGGTTGACCATCTGGCCGCTGCGTTCGAATTCCACCATGACGCTGTCGCCGATGGACAACGGCTCGTCGGTACGGCGATCACGCAACACCTCGAAGAAGATGCGCGAGCAGTCGGCGACCTGCAGCAGCGGCGCACTGGTGCTGATGGTGGCGCCTTCGCTTTCCAACTGGCGCCACAACACGCCGTCCACCGGCGCGACAATCGCTGCTTCACCCATCTGCTGGCGGCGGCGCTGTTCGGCCTCGATCTGGCGTTCGACCTGGACGCGCTCCGCTTCAAGTTCGGATTTGCGGTTGGTCAGGCTCAGGCGCTGCAATTCCACTTCATCGCGGCGCTGCTGCGAATAGGGGGCGTTGTTGTAGGAGTCGGTCAGGTAGATGCCGCGGTCGGCGGCCTCGCGCTCCTGGCGCAGGCGTTCAAGCGTCTTGCGCTGCGCGGCAAGATCGGCCTGTGCGACATCAGCTTCGGCGCGGCGACGGTCGAAATCGGCGCGGCTGGCATAGCCCTTTTCGGCCAGCGGCTCGATGCGCCTGAACTGCGCGTCCAGCAGGCGCGCATTGGCTTCGGCCTGGCGTACGCGGGCCTCGGCTTCGGCGACCTGCGCGGTGAGGCTGCCGATCACGGCGGAGCGGAAGTTGCGGCTGTCACCGCCCAGGCGCTGCAGGATAGGTTCGAGCGCGGCGATCTGTTGGTCCATACTGGCGAGGCGATCTGTCAGGGCGGCGCTCTGCGCCTGCAGGTTGGCGAGGCGAACGTCGCGCTCTGGCGGGTCGCGCAGCACGGCCAGCGTCTGTCCGCGTGTCACGCGGGTACCGATCTTGGCATCTCCGAAGCTGATCTGCCCGTCGATGGGCGCGCGAAGCGTGATCAGGTCGGCATTCACACGGCCGACCGGGGCCTGCGAGAAGAACACACCTGGGATCATGGCATAGCCGAACAGAGCCAGCAGAAAGACCCCCAATCCGATCCGCAGCAGGCGGCCGGTGGTGGGCGACTTGGCTTTGATTTTCGACCAGTACATGCGGATAGCGGGCCTGAGTTGGAGAACGCGGTAAGTCATACCGCGCGGTTTTGTTCAGCCCGTCATTAAAATACCGTAAGTAGATGCGGCGCCCCGGATGAGGTATGGTTAGAGACTGGTTTCTACCCTGATTCCGTGGGGTTAAGCTTTGCAATCCCTAGGCGGTGCTGCGGTTTCGTAAATGAGGTATATCCACTCTCACGGGTGTTTTCCGCCGGCTCGCCATCGCCTTGCCGCATTTCCGAGGAACCATCAGTACGAGGTTGAAATATTGTAATGGCGCTCCGTGGCGGTCTGATCGTGTCGGCCGTGCCAGGTTCCGGGGTTGGGTCTGAATGATTGCCACGCTCGCGCCGGTCGGCGCGCTCCTGCTGAGTGTTGCACTGCTGCTGACCGGCAACGGGCTGCAGGGCACCCTGCTGCCGGTCCGCGCCAACCTGGAGAATTTCGGCGCGCTTTCGATCGGTGTCATGGGGTCGGCGTATTACGTCGGCTTCGTCGCCGGTTGCGTGCTGACGCCGAAACTGATCCGTCGCGTCGGCCATATCCGACTCTTCACGGCGATGGTGGCGGTGGCATCGGTGGTTCCGCTGCTGCATGCCATTCTTGTCGGCGCGCCGGGCTGGTGGCTGCTGCGTGGCATGACCGGTATGTGCATGGCCGGTCTCTACCTGATCATCGAGAGCTGGCTGAACGAACGTGCTTCGCCGGAAAACCGCGGCATGATCTTTACCACCTACACCACGGTGAACTTCTCGGTCATCACGCTCGGCCAGATGCTGATGCTGGCCGACGACCCGTTGCGATTCCATCTCTTCAGCCTCGCGTCGATCCTCGTTTCGCTCGCGGCCGTACCGGTGGCGCTGACCCGCTCGCCACAGCCGGCACCGATCTCATCGGCACGGCTCTCCCTCGGCAGCCTCTATCGCGTGTCGCCGGTCGGCGTCGCCGGCGTGCTGACGGTGGGGCTTGCGAACGGCGCCTTCTGGGGCATGGCGCCGGCCTTTGCCTCACAGATGGGGCTGACTGTACCGCAGATCGCCTGGTTCATGAGTGCGACGGTGATCGGCGGCGCGCTGTCGCAATGGCCCTTCGGGCGGCTGTCCGACCGAATGGATCGTCGCAAGACCATTCTGATCGCCTGCGGCCTGGCCTGCGGCGCGGCCATACTCCTGATCCTTGCCGGCGTCGCGATGCCGGCCGTGATGATCGGCGCGGCTTTCCTGTTCGGGGTTTTTTCGTTTCCGCTCTATGCACTCAGCGCCGCGCATGCCAATGACATGGCGAAGGATGTCGACTTCGTCGCCATCGCCGGCGGCCTGCTGCTGATCAACGGCGCCGGATCCGTGATCGGCCCGGTCATCGGCGGTGTCGCCATGGACCGGTTCGGGCCGCTCGGCCTGTTCGGTTTCACGGCCCTTGTCCATGCCACGATGGTGGTCTTCACGCTGTATCGCATGCGCCAGCGCGCCGCCCCTGCACAGGAGCAGAAGGCCGATTTTGTGCCCATGCCGAGTACCGCTCCGGTGCGGGCCGACCTTGACCCGCGCGCCGACGAGACCGGCGGTGCGCCAAATCGTTCACCGGGCTGATCCGGCAAGAATGAGCCTGCGTAAAATCAAGAAATCCAGCCGACATCACAGGAAATCGGCCGCGTGGTCGTGTTATATAGGGCATGATGATTCCCAATAACGAACATATGCCGGCGAGCGACATTCCCGTGGCGATGTGGCTGGTCAAGGCTGGCCTCGACGATGTCCCCCCCGAAACCCTGATCACCGATTTCTGCAGTCAGGTCGTCACGGCCGGCATACCGCTGCAGCGGGTTTTCGTCGGCATGGCAACGCTGCATCCTTTATTGCGGGCGAGGGGGTATACCTGGACTCAGACCGGCGGGCTGATCGGCAATGACGCCATGCCCCACCGGAATCCGAATGAAGAGCCCGCCGCCTGGGTTGCCAGTCCACTGCGCCACATGTTGACCAGTGAAGTGGGGGAGTTGCACCGTCCGCTGGTCGGACCGGATGCGACATACGATTTCCCGGTGCTGAAGGAGTTTGCAGAGCAGGGCCTGACCGACTGGTTTGCCATGGCGCACAGTTTCGGCTGGACCTTCAAGAATTCCCATCACATCACCGACCGCTACGCCGGCATTGGCATGATCAGCAGTTTCACCACCATGCGGGAGGGTGGCTTCAGCGAAGACCACCTGACGCGGTTGCGCCGACTGGTGCCGTTGCTGGCATTGGCGGTCAAGGCGGCCACATTGACCCAGATGAGCCGCGACCTTACGGCGGCCTATATCGGCGGTGACGCGGCGCATCGCGTGCTGAACGGTGTGATCCAGCGTGGCCAGGCCGAACGGATCGAGGCGGTGATTCTCTATGCCGACCTGCGCGGCTTCACGGCCTTGGCCGACCGTCTGGAGATCGAACCGCTGGTCGAGACGCTGAATGCTTATTTCGACTGCCTGGGTCCAGCCATTGAGAATGGCGGCGGGCAGGTGCTGAAATTCCTCGGCGACGGCTTGCTGGCCAGTTTCCAACTGGATGGCCGGCGCGCAGGCAGGGAAGTTGGCACAGCTGCACTGAAGGCAGCGAAAGATGCGCTCGATGCGGTGGCGACGCTGAATGTGGTGCGCGCGGCAGCAGACCTGCCGGTGCTGGCGCTGGATATCGCCCTGCATGAAGGCCTGGTGATGTACGGCAATGTCGGCACCGGCGCCCGGCTCGATTTCACGCTGATCGGTCCCACAGTGAATGAAGCCGCGCGGCTGGAAAACCTGTGTGGTGCGCTCGACTGCAATCTCGTCGCCTCCGAAAGTTTTGCGCGACTTGTTGGCGGAGATGCCGGATTGGTCTCGCTGGGCCGGCACACACTGCGCGGCGTTGCCGAAATACGGGAAGTGTTTGGGCTGGCGCGGTAAGACCCGCTACCTGTTGTGCCGGCGATGCCCAAATGCGGCAATATTGTGAAATCTTTCAGCTATTCACTTAGTAACCTTGAATTAAGGAAAAGTGTGATTATCTTCATCTCAGGTCGTTGAGACCGAAGGTGATCGCCGTCCGCAAAGCGGGATGCAGTGGCCCGCCGGCGCATCATCACCTTTTCTTCTTCCATATTCATTTTTGATCGGTTCAGCAGCCTGCGGCGACGCAAGGCTGATTTTTTATGCCTTCACCGGCGGTGCCTGTGCCATGCTGACCCGGAAACAAGATGGTGAGAGCGGCCTGCGATGGCACCGGCACAGGATGTGCGCCGGCGAGACGGCGACAGGCCTTTCGTCAGCGATCCCGAACTGAATTTCTGGTCGCAGCGACCGCGCGCGTTCCTTGAAGCCTGGCGCACGCGAATCCCGCCTGGACTGACCATTCCGCCACGCGAGGCTTTTGCACCGGAAGCCCTGGTCGGATTCCTCCCTTACATGCTGATCATTGACATGGATGCAACGCGGCAGCGCTATCGCAACCGACTGGTCGGAACCGAGGTCGTTGCCCATGCTGGGCGCGATACAACAGGCAAGTGGTTCCAGGATATCTATTCCGAAGCGACGCAATACGGGCATCATCACGCCCACCAGTGGGTGCTGCAGCATCGCCGGCCTTTGCGCGTGCATGGCACGATGGCTTATGTCGATCGCGGCTATCTGGCGGTGGAGTCCGTGGTCACGCCGGTTTCGGTCAGCCGGCCCGACGAGATCGAACAATTTTTGATCTGCGTCGCCTATGGCGAACTGCAGAAACACGAATCCTGAGATCGCAGTTCCGAACCAATGTAACCAATCGGATCGGTAAATCGCCGGGTCTTGCGGATTTTATGTGGGTCCTCTGTTGCTCCTCCCGTCGCTTGGGCAGACAATCCGGCTCCGTTTTCGTAGACCTTAGTCGAGTCCTCTCATGATCCTGGGCATTCCCTATACCGAGTTGGCCATGC
>JAGXRD010000124.1 GCA_018336035.1 Alphaproteobacteria bacterium
TGTTTGACTGCGTCAGAAATTCGCGATGCGAATAAGAAGTTTCGATCTATTTCGAATTTAGTGTCTTTTCCAAAGAAAGATGCTTCCGGTGTGATGAAAGGAGGAAAGTTGCCGGCAACTGTTCTCCTTGCTTTTGAATCTGACGTAACTGGCTCCGAGATAGATAGATATATCAAGCACACGGATGGCAGCCATTCTCCTTGCACAGTTTTGTGTGTTCTGGGGAAGGGATACTGGTTTTACGATTTGAGTAACCGTTCTTGGCATGGGCATGAAACTCAAGATCAGCGACCATTTATAGAGTTCGGCCTATTCATTACCGGCTTTATGAACACTCTTGCTGCTGAGGAGACAACTTTAAGACCATTTAGGCCGGGTATATATGTTGATGCTGCGAGTGATTTGACGACGCCCGTAAAGACGACATCGGCCATTTCAAAGGCCTCAGAGTAAAATGTAAAAGTAGTCTCCGTATTTGTCAGAAATCTCGTTTAGCAAGTGCGTCCTTGTCGGCGATTATATTAAGGCATAAATAACAGTGTGTTAGGCCGGGTGAATTTTCCCGGTGCTGCTGTCACACCGGCATGTCGTCCTTCGTCTTTGCGTATGAACGGGCAGGGCAGTCACCTGCCGGCCCAACTCGCAACGAAGGAACCCACCATGAAAATCGTCGTCATCGGCGGCACCGGCCTGATCGGGTCGCAGCTTGTCAAACTTCTGCAGGCCAGGGGTCATGAGCCCGTGGCCGCATCGCCGCGCAATGGCATCAATGCCGTCACCGGTGAGGGCCTGGCCGCCGCGCTGGCCGGCGCGCAGGTCGTGGTCGATGTCGCCAATTCGCCGTCCTTCGAGGACCAGGCGGTGCTGGAGTTTTTCCGCGCCTCCACCGGCAATCTTGTCTCGGCCGAAGCTGCCGCCGGCGTGCAGCATCATGTGGCGCTGTCGGTGGTCGGCACGGACCGTCTGCCCGGCAGCGGCTATTTCCGCGCCAAGCTGGCGCAGGAAAAACTGATCGCGGCCAACGGAGCAGTGCCTTACACCATCCTGCGCGCCACGCAGTTCTTCGAATTCATCGGTGCCATCGCGCAATCCGGCGGCACGGGCGACACGCTGCGCATGCCGTCGGGTGCGATGCAGCCGGTTGCCGCCGCCGATGTGGTTGCTGCGCTGGCCGATGTGGCGCTTGCCGCACCGCTGAATGGCATCGCCGATCTGGCCGGTCCGGAAGGCAGGCCGATGGCGGATTTCGTGCGCCAGTATCTGGTGGCGCAGCAGGACATGCGTCAGGTGGTGGCCGATCCGGCGGCGCCGTATTTCGGCGCCGTGATCGACGATGCCGCGCTGGTGCCGGCCGGCGCGGCGCGTATCGCGCCGACGCGGTTCGCCGACTGGCTCGCGAAAGCGTAAAGCCCGCTGGCTTGACCTTTGCGGCGGCTTTGCCCCAAGCTGCCGCACAGAGCAACGGAGACGCGCCATGCCCATCACCCATCATAACCCCGCAGGTCTGTCCAAGCCGACCGGCTACACGCATGTGACGGCGGTCTATGCCCGCCAGCATGTGCATATTTCCGGCCAGGTGGCGCTGGATGCCGCTGGCAATGTGGTCGGCAAGGGCGATATCGGCGCGCAGGCCGAGCAGGTCTACAGGAATCTGGAGATCGCGCTGGCCGAAGTCGGGCTGAATTTCACGCATGTCTTCAAGATGGTGACCTATGTGGTCGGCCTGACGCCCGAGCTGCTGCCGCCGGTGCGGGCGGCGCGCGCCAAACGCTTCGGCGACGGGCCGTTTCCGGCCAGCACGCTGGTCGGCGTCACCGCGCTGGTCAATCCCGACCTGCTGATCGAAGTGGAAGTGATCGCCGCGCTGGACGATCCGGACGTGCCGCCGCCGGTCTGATCCCGTGCAGCTCGACAGACCGGTCTTTATCGGCGGAACGGGGCGCTCCGGCACCTCGATCATGGCGAATCTGCTGAACAGCCATGCCGATCTCTGCCTGCCCGGCCATGAGAACAAGCTGATCGTCGAGCATGGCGGGTTGCGCGACATCGTGGACAGCCTGAGCGGGCGCTACGACATGGCGCGCTTCCATGCCGTGCTGCAGGGCTTCCTGTTGCGGGCGCAAAGGATGCAGAAATTCGGCTTTCCGGTCCCCGAGCTGAACCTGCGCCTCAACCAGCTGACCAGATACCAGAAGCTCAACTTCCAGCAGGCTTTCGAGATCGTGCAGCGCGAGAATCCGCAGGTTCCGGGCTCGATCCATGCCATCGGGGTACGCTTCGGCGTTGAACATTATATCGCCTGCATCAATGCCTTCCTGCTGCGGATCGTGACACATATCGCGCCGGATGGCATTGTCACCGCCAATGGCCTGCTCAAGCCATTCTACATGGCGCGGACATTTACGCGCGACACCATCCTGGCCGAATGCCGCCGCTTCCTCGATGAGCTTTATGCGCCCTCGCTGACGGCAGCCGGCGCCGCGCGCTGGATCGACGATACGCCGCTGAATTTCGTCAACTTCGATTTTCTGCATGCGCTGTATCCGCAGATGAAGTTCATCCACATGATCCGCGATCCGCGCGATGTGGCCGCGTCCTTCACCAACCAGGCCTGGTTTCCGCCCGACCAGGCGCTGGCCATCTCGGTCTGTGCCGCGATGATCCGCAGCTATCGCAGCCTGAAAGACAGCATCCCGGCCGACCGCCTGCTGGAAGTGCGGCTCGAGGATCTGGTGACGAAAACCGATGAGACTTTGACGCGCGTCGCGGCCTTCCTCGAGGTCGAGAACCGCTTCGATACGACGCTGCTGTCGGCGGACAAGGCGAATCTCGGGCGCGGCAAGAGTGTCGATGCGGCGCTCACCGAGGCGGCGGACCGCGAGCTGGGCGACTGGATGCGCCTGCAGGGTTATCTGGAGTAATGGGACATGGCGATCACCATCTATGGCATCAAAAACTGCGACACCATGAAGAAGGCCTTCACCTGGCTGAGCGACCATGGCGTGAAGCACGACTTCCATGACTACAAGGCGCAGGGCATCGACAGGGCGCATCTGGAAAACTGGTGCCGGGCGCTGGGCTGGGAGACGGTGCTGAACCGCGCCGGCACGACCTTCCGCAAGCTGCCGGAGTCTGATCGCGACGGACTCACCGAGGCAAAGGCGATCGCGCTGATGATCGCGCAACCCTCGATGATCAAGCGGCCGATTTTAGAATATGGCCCAGAAGGCAAAAGCGGCAAGGTGATGGCGGGGTTCAAGCCCGATCTCTATGCCGCTGCCCTGAAGAAGTAGCGTTTACGCCGCCAGTTTCGGCAGCAGCTCCTCCAGCGTCACATGACCGCGGAAGCTGCCGCTGCCCTGCGGTTGTTCGCCTGCTTCAATCGCGCGCGCGAAGATCACCGCCGGATCGCTGTCCAGTTTGCGCAGCAGGCGCGACAGGTTCGGATAGGCGGCCTGATCGACTGCCTTGTGATACTGCGCCCAGCGCGCCAGGCCGCTCAGATAGGCGTCGGCGACGCTGCGGCGCGATCCCACCAGCCAGTCGCGACCTTCCAGCATCGCATCCAGCTGCGCATGCGCTTTCGCCACCAGCGCGCGACCCTGATCGCGCAGCACGCGCTGCACCGGCGGATTCTCTGCCATCTCATAGGCGGCCCAGAGCGGACTGAAGGCCGCGAAGAAGGTGGTGTTGAGAAATGCCAGCATCTGGTTAAGCCGTTCATGCTCTACGCTGCCGGCTGGATAGCCCAGCCGGTCGGGCGCGCGGGCGGCGATGTTGCTCAGAATCGCGGCGCTTTCACTTAAGCTGAGTCCGTTTTCCAGCAGCAGCACCGGCGTCTCGCGTACGGGGTTGAAGCGCGCATAGAGATCGCTTTGCATGTCTTCTGGCATGTTGATGCGGGCAAGCCGGTACGGCTGGCCGAGCCATTCCAGCGCTACGATCGAGCCAAACGAGCAGCCCTGCGGCACGCCGTAAAAAAGAACCGGTTCCATGATATTTCCTTTCCGTGTTGCGGTACGGGCGAACATGGACAGGCCGGATGCGGCCGTGAAGGACGCACAAATTTGTGCCTCCGCAGAGACCGCGGGTAACAAAAACCATACCCGCGCACTGCTGACAGGAACTGTCACGCCTGCGCTGGTCGGGATGGCAGGATTGCCCGATATTGGCAGCAGCAATTGCTAAGGAGACCGCCATGAAGGAGAGCATTTCGGGCTGCCCGCTGGAGGAGGCGATGCGCGTACTGGGCGGGCGCTGGCGCATCGTGCTGGTTTATTACCTGCTGGACGGGCCGATGCGGTTTTCCGATCTGCGTCGGGCGATGCCGAATATCTCGCAGCGTATGCTGACGCTGGACCTGCGCGCGCTGGAGGAGGTCGGCCTGGTGCAGCGCCGCCTGCTGCCCGGCATCCCGCCCGGCATGGAATACAGCCTGACCGGCGAGGGCCAGCGCCTGCGTAGCCTGGTCGACCTGCTGGGCGAGGTGGGTGAGCGGCTGGAACGGGCAAGACTGCGGGACGCGGCCTGATCGGCCTTGCCATTACGGGCGGCGCCTCCTAACTGGAGAGCGGTCGTATCTGTCCTTCCGGAGATCCCAGAAAATGTCGTTGTCGATGTACCAGGCCTCGGTGCCTGCCTTTACCCGCAGCCTGAACATGCTGTCGAAGCTGCTGACCAAGGCCGAGGCGCATGCCGCCGCCAACGGGCTGGCGCCGGCGGAGCTGCTGGAGGCCCGGCTGGCACCCGACATGTATCCGCTGACCCGCCAGATCCAGGCCGCCTGCGATGCGGCCAAATTCGGTGCCGCGCGCCCCGCCGGCGTCACGCCGCCGAGCCATCCCGACACCGAGACGACCTTCGCCGAGCTGCAGGCGCGCATCAAGGCGGTGTCCGATTTCATCAGCGGTATCGGCGAGGCGGCATTTGCCGGCGCTGAAACCCGTGCGGTGACGCTGAAAACCGGCAGCGGCGAACTGGGCTTCACCGGTCAGGACTATCTGCTGAACTTCGCGCTGCCGAATTTCTATTTCCACGCCGTCACGGCCTACGACATCCTGCGCCACAAGGGCCTGCCGCTGGTGAAGCGCGACTTCCTCAATCTGGGGTGAGGCCTATTTCCCGTCCAGCCGGCGGCTGAAGATCACGCGCGGTTCTTCCGCGTAGCCCAGCGCATCGTAGAAGGCGCGCACCCTGTCGTTCTCGGGGCGCACCATCAGCATGACTTTCGGCACGCCGCGCTGCCGCAGCCAGTCCTCGGCCGTCGCCACCATGGCGCGGCCGAGGCCGTGCTTCTGTAGAGTGGGGTCCACTGCAAGATAGTAGAGCCAGCCGCGATGGCCGTCATGGCCGGTCATCACGCTGGCAACGATTTTGCCGTCGCGCTCGCCGACCAGAATGGTCGATTCAGCGCGGCTGATGCAGAAGCTGATATCGCTGTCCGGGTCGTTCCACGGCCGGGTCAGGTCGCAGGCCTGCCACAGCGCGATGACGGCGCTGCGGTCGCGTTCTTCGAAAGCCCGGATATCCACTAATGCTCAGCCTGGGCAGACCGGATCGCCTCGACGCGGATTTCCTCGGTCAGGCGCGCCTTATAGGCGGCGAATTCCGGCGTCGTCTTCATCGTGTAATGGCGCGGATGCGGCAGGTCGATGGCGATGTCGCATTTCACCTTGCCCGGCCGCGCGGTCATCACCAGCACGCGGTTGGCCATGAAGATGGCTTCGTCGATATCGTGGGTGACGAACAGCACGGTCTTCTTGTGCTGCTCCCAGATGCCGAGCAGCAGTTCCTGCATCAGCGCGCGGGTCTGGTTATCCAGCGCGCCGAAGGGCTCGTCCAGCAGCATGATCTTGGGATCGTTGGCCAGCGCCCGCGCCAGCGCGGTACGCTGCTGCATGCCACCGGAGAGCTGCTTGGGGAAATGGTTCTCGAAGCCTTTGAGGCCGACCTGGTTGATGAAATGGGCGGCGATCTCGGCCTGCTGCTTGTCTGGCACATTCTTCTCGCGCAGGCCGAAGCAGATGTTTTCCCGCACCGTCAGCCAGGGAAACAGCGTGTAGCTCTGGAACACCATGCCGCGATCCGGGCCAGGATCGCGCACCGCCTCGCCATCGAGCAGCACCGAGCCTGTCGTGGGCTGGTCGAGTCCGGCGACGATGCGCAGCAGCGTGCTCTTGCCGCAGCCCGACGGGCCGAGGATGGTGATGAAGTCGTTGTCCTCGACGCTGAGGTTGGTCGGTTCCAGCGCGCGGGTCGGTTCGCCGCCGCGCACGCCGGGAAACACCCGGCTGACATTTTCGATGCGAAGCTTGCTCACTTGATGAAATACCAGGGATAGAGGCGCGCGTTGGCCTGTTTGAACAGGAAGTCGGAAACCAGGCCGATCACGCCGATGACGAAAATGCCGAAGATCATCTGCCCGGTATCGAGCAGGCGCTGGCTGTCCATGATCATATGGCCGATGCCACTCTGCGCGCCGATCAGTTCGGCGACGATCACATAGGTCCAGGCCCAGCCCAGCACCAGGCGTAGTGTTTCCGCAATCTGCGGGGCAGCACCCGGAAGCAGCACACGCAGCACGATGCCGGCGCGTTTGGCGCCCAGTGTCTTGGAGGCTTCGACCAGGTCGATGCGGCTGCCGCCGACGATCACGGCGACCATCAGCACGATCTGGAAGAAGGAGCCGATGATGATGACCGACAGTTTCTGCGCTTCGCCCACGCCGGCCCACAGGATCAGCAGCGGGATGAAGGCGGAGGCGGGCAGGTAGCGGGCGAAGGAAATGAATGGCTCGAAGAAAGCCTCGATGCTCTTGAAGGCGCCCATCAGGATGCCGAGCGGCACGGCGAAGACGGCGGCGATCAGGAAACCGCCGACCACGCGCCAGATGGTGATGCCGACATCGCCGATGAAATTGTATTTGGTGAACAGCTCGATGCCGGCGCGCGCGGCTTTCACCGGATCGGCCAGGAACAGCGGCGGCACGATGCCGCCATAGGTGACGACGCCCCAGGCGGCGAAGAACACCACGAAGAAGAGAATCCCCAGGGCGGTACGCCGCCCCGGGGAAACAGGCTTAAGCGGATCGAACACTAAAGCAGGCTCACTTGATGAAGCTGTCGTCGACCAGCGCCTTGAGGTCGGGGATCGCGCGGATCACGCCGGCTTCAAGCTGGATGTCGGCGGCTTCTTTCATGAAAGCCTGCAACTCGCCCTTGAAATAGGCCTGGTTGGCGGCCTTGTCCTGCCAGGCGATATACGAGGCCGAGGTGGCGAACTGTTCGCCGGTCTGCTTGACCTTGGCGCCCATGATCTCGTTCGACTTGGCCGGTTCCTTCTTGATCATGTCCAGCGCGTCGAAGAAGCCATTGACCACGCCCTGCACGATCTTCGGGTTCTTCTTGATGAAGTCGGGCTGGAAGGCAACCATGTCGACCACCACCGGATAATCCAGCGTGGTGAGCAGGATCTTGCCGGAATTCGGCGCATTGCGCACCGACGACAGATACGGCTCGTAGGTCAGCGCCGCATCATACTGGCCGGCGATGAAAGCCTGGGCCGCCGGCTGCGGGCCGAGCGTCGCGAACTGCACGTCCTTGGGCGACATGCCGTTGCGCTTCATGAAAGCCAGCAGGGTGAAATACGGCGTGGTACCGGCGCCGTCGACCGCGATGGTCTTGCCCTTCAGGTCGGTGATCTTGTTGAAGTTATTGCGCACGGCCAGACCGTCGCCGCCCTTCGACTTGTCGAGCAGCAGCACCTGGGTCAGCGGCACGCCGGCGGCGGTCCAGGCGACGAAGGTGTCGACGGTGGTGGCGACGGCCTGCGTGGCGCCGGCGGCGACCGTCAGGTGGCGTTCCTTCTGCGGGATGAACTTGATCTCGACATCCACGCCATGCTTCTTGAACAGGCCGGCCTCGGCCGCCAGCGTCAGCGGCGCAAAGCCGGTCCAGCCGCTCATGCCCAGCACGATCTTGTCCTGCGCCATGGCCGGCGCGGCGAGAAGGGCAGCTGCAACCGCAACGCCCGCAATCAGAGTCTTCGTCATATCCCGGAACCCCCGCTCTAGGTCTGAGCGAACGGCCATCATGGCCATTCGCAGCTGCACAATTTAAGACCGTGGCGCGAAAGCCGGCAAGTCATTTATGCATGTATAGACAAGTAAGCCGCTGCGCCGTACCGTGCTAGGATCGAACTGCCCAGAAAACAGGCCAGATCAACCCAGCCGGAGTTATGCATGTCTCACCGATTGCTGCCCGGGAAACTGCCGCTACCGGAGATCGCCGCGCTGTATCGCGGTGGACGGATCGATCTGGTGCTGGAGGCAGCAACGATACGCCCGGCTGTGGATAAATCGGCCGCGCTGGTGGCCGCAGCCGCCGCGGGCAATGCGCCGGTCTACGGCATCAATACCGGCTTCGGCAAACTCGCCAAGGTCCGCATTCCGCCCGATCAGGTCGCCGAGCTGCAGCGCCGGCTGGTGCTCAGCCATGCAGTGGGTACCGGGCCCTTGTTGCCCGACGCCATCGTGCGGCTGATCCTGCTGCTCAAGATCAACAGCCTCGCGCAAGGCCTGTCCGGTGTGCAGTGGCAGACGATCACGGCCTTGCAGGCGCTGCTGAATGCCGATGTGCTGCCCTGCATTCCGGCTCAAGGGTCGGTCGGCGCCTCGGGCGATCTCGCGCCGCTGGCGCATCTGGTGCTGCCGCTGATCGGCGAGGGCAGGGTCCGCATCGCCGGTATTGAAACCGACGCCGCCGAAGGACTGAAACAGGCCGGCCTTGCGCCGCTGCAACTCGGCGCCAAGGAGGGCCTCGCGCTGCTGAACGGCACGCAGGTCTCCACCGCGCTGGCGCTGGCCGGATTGTTCGCCACCGAGGATGTGGTGGCCGCTGCGCTGGTCTGCGGTGCGCTCAGCACCGACGCCGCCGCCGGCAGCGACACGCCCTTCGATCCGCGCATTCATGCGGCGCGCGGCCAGCCCGGCCAGATCGCGGTGGCCGATCTGCTGCTGCATCTGCTGGAAGGCTCGGTGATCCGCGCCTCGCATCGCCAGGGCGACGAACGCGTGCAGGATCCCTATTGTTTGCGCTGCCAGCCGCAGGTGATGGGCGCGGTGCTGGATGTGTTGCGCAATGCCGCCGTCACCTTGGAAATCGAAGCCAACGGCGTGTCGGATAATCCGCTGGTCTTTGGTGAAGGTGAGATTCTCTCAGGCGGCAACTTCCATGCCGAGCCGGTGGCTTTTGCCGCCGATATGATCGCCATCGCGCTGGCCGAGACCGGCAATATCTCCGAACGCCGCATTTCATTGCTGGTCGATCCGGTGCTCAGTGGCCTGCCGGCCTTCCTCGCGCCCGAGCCCGGGATCAATTCAGGCTTCATGATCGCGCAGGTGACGGCTGCGGCGCTGGCCTCGGAAAACAAGCAGCGCGCCCATCCGGCCAGCGTCGATACGATTCCCACTTCGGCGAACCAGGAAGACCATGTCTCGATGGCCGCCCATGCGGGTTATCGCCTGCTGGCGATGGCGGAGAATGCCGCCGGCATTGTCGCGGTTGAATGGCTCTGCGCCGCGCAGGGCGTGGATTTGCGCGCACCGCTGGTGACATCCGACCGGCTGCTGGCGGCGCAGGCGCTGCTGCGCGCGCAGGTGCCCTTCATGGCGCAGGATCGTTATCTGGCGCCGGACCTCGCAGCAGCCAAGACCCTGGTGCAGTCGGGCGAGTTGCGCCGGCTGCTGCCGAGCGCTCTCCTGTACTGATTATCTCGGCAGGTCCTTCGAGACCGCGCGGCAGAAAGCCAGCGTCGCGCCGAACAGGCAGAAGGCGCCGATGGTGGTGGCCAGGAAGATGGTTTGTTCGAGCGGCATGGGTGACTCCTTCGGTGTCGCCTGACATATGCCGACAGGATAAGGCCTCGCTGCGGATGCAACCTTGATCTCGGTCAACCGTTTCGACTCGCGGCAGTTGTGATTCGCCCTGCAAATCAAGCCCTCTTGTTTCGCCACTGCGGCTTGTTTGCCGGCTGCGATATGGGTAACTGCTTTCACCCGCTGCGGATCGTCCGATTCTGTAGGGCGGGAGCGATCCGCAGAAACTGGAGGGACTATGAACAAGGCTGATCTGATCGAAATCGTGCGTGAATCCACCGGCGCCACCAAGGCTGCCTCGGGCGAAGCGGTCGATGCCGTGTTCGAGGCGATGGCAAAGTCGCTGAAGAAGGAAGGCGCCTTCACCATCGTCGGCTTCGGTACCTTCAAGGTGTCCAAGCGCGCCGCGCGCAAGGGCCGCAATCCGCAGACCGGCGAGACGATCAAGATCGCCGCGTCGAAGTCGGTGCGCTTCAAGGCCTCGACCGCGCTGAAGGGTCGGCTGTAACAGAACAGGTCGTCATCCTCGGGCTTGTCCCGAGGATCCATCTGTGTGTTCCGATGCGCGGATGGTTGGGATGGACCCTCGGCACAAGGCCGAGGGTGACGGAATAAAAAAAAGCCGCAGAGCGATCTGCGGCTTTTTATTTTTTATGTGCCTGTGACTTTACGCCATATGCATCTTGAAGAAGGCGACCGCCTTGGCGAAGCCGTCTTCCGCCTGCTCCTTGCGATAGCTCGGGCGGTAGTCGGCATGGAAGGCATGCGGCGTGTCGGGATAGACGTAGAAGACGTTGAACTTCTTGTTGGCATCCAGCGCCGCGCGCATGCGGTCGACGGTGTCGTTCGGGATGCCCTGATCGGCGCCACCATAGAGGCCCAGCACGGGCGCCTTGAGGTCCTTGGCGATATCGACCGGATGCTTCGGCGTCAGCTCGGTGGCATTGCCGACCAGGCGGCCATACCAGGCGACGCCGGCCTTCACCTTCGGGTTATGGGCGCTGTACAGCCAGGTGATGCGACCGCCCCAGCAGAAGCCGGTGATGCCCAGCTTGTTCGGGTTGCCGCCGTTCTTGGCGGCCCAGGCGGCGGTGGCGTCCAGATCGGCCATCACCTGCGCATCCGGCACCTTGGCGGCGGCGGCCTGCGCGCCGGCCATGTCGGTCACCTTGCTCATGTCGGCCTGGCGCGCATAGAGGTCGCCGGCAATGGCCTGGAAACCCTGCTTGGCGAAGCGGCGGCAGGTGTCCTTGATGTATTCATGCACACCGAAGATTTCCTGCACCACCAGGATGGTGGGGAAGGGGCCGGCGCCAGCCGGCTGCGCGCGATAGGCCTTCATGGTGCCGCCCGGCACCGGAATGTCGACTTCGCCAGCGGTCAGCCCGGTGGTGTCGGTCTTGATCGCGGTCTGGCCCATCACCGGGCCGGCGGCGACGGTAAAGCCGGTGATCAGGCTGGTGGCCATGAAGCCGCGGCGGGAAAAGTCCACCTTCGGCATGAGACTGAGCAGGTCGGCGTTCATCGGTTTTCTCCGGTTGCAGATGTTTTTTTAAGCCGCGGGCGCGCGAGACAGCAGCCGCGCGCGAGACGGGGCAGGATATAGGCTGCGCTGCAGCGGATACTTATAAAAATCTCGTGAGAGCGATCAGTTCAGCAGGCGCCACAGCAGGGCGACACCGGCGAAGATCGCCAGCCAGATCGCGGCAAAGGCCAGGATGCGCGTGTTCTTCCACGGCAGCCGCAGCGCAGCGGGCAGAATCAGCAAGGCCGCCATCAGGATGGCGGCCAGCTGTAACCAATCCGAACCAGTCATGGGGTTGCGCGCGGGTTGCGCTTAGTTCGCCGCCGAAACCTTCTGGCCGCTCGGGCGCTGGCACTGGCGATACAGGCGGTCCGCTTCCGGCTCCTTGAAGGAGAGGAAGCGCATCTCAAGGCCGCTGATCACCTTGTAGGAGGGATGGTCCTGCGAGGTGGGGCCGGCATATTTCGCCGGCGTCACATGCACCACCGACATGACGCGGTCGGGGCTGATCCGCATTTCGGTGCGGCGGCCATCGGGATGCTGCTCGGTGGCGCAGACGCGGCCAAGCTGGCTGTCGAAGGTCTTCACCCGCTCGTAATGCGGATCGGGATTGAATTCCGGCACCGTATTGTCGCTCGCGGCCAGCAGGGCCGGGCGGTATTTGTGGAATTCGGCGGTGGCCGTCACCACGCTGCCATAGGGGAAGAAGAGTTCGACGCCGTCGAGCCGGGCATGTTCGCCCATACGGCCATCGACCACCGGCATCTCGATGATGCGCGTCGCCGACATGCGGGCCACGTCATCGTTCAGGCGGATCAGGCCGGTCGCACTGCCGCCGCGCTCCTTGGCGCGCTCGATCTCGAACGGGATCAGTGCGGTCGGCTTGGCGGCCTTCTTCGACTGGGCGGAAGCGACTCCGGCAGCACTGGCGCAGATCACAACCGTGATCGCCGCAATCCAAAATCGACGCATCGAATCTCCCCCTCGGCGACGCCACATGGCGGGACGGGCCGCAGCCCACGGTTTGGCGAATGCGGCGGCAGATTAGGCGATTTCGCGAGTCTTGCCAAGAGTCTAAGTATTATCAAAAGGTTACTTGAAAAATTGGGAGTCTTCCGGGCTTTGCTATCATTCGGCGATCCGGGTAAGGTACGCGCCGTTTTCGGTCCGCGTCGCGGACCGAGTGTGGCGATTCGTGTCTGCGGAGTTGGGCGTGGCCAATTTTATCGAGGAAGTTGACGAGGAAGTCCGGCGCGACAGGGCGGCAAAGGCCTGGAAACGCTGGAGCCCTTTCATCATCGGCTTCGTGCTCGTGATCCTGGCCGGCGTCGCCGGCTATGAATTGTGGAAGGGCTGGCAGGCCGACAAGACCGCCGCCGCCGGCGCCCGCTTCAGCAGCGCGCTCGGCCTGGCGCAGGCCGGCAAGCCCACCGAAGCCGCCACGGCCTTCGGCGACCTCGCCAGGGGCGACGCGGCCGGCTATGCGCAGCTCGCGCGGTTCCAGCAGGCCGCCAATCTGATCGAAGCCAAGGACATCACCGGCGCCATCGCCGCCTATGACGCGATCGCCGGCGACAGCAGCGCGCCGGCGCAGTTCCGCGATCTCGCCCGCTACCTCGCCGTCTTCCATGGCCTGGATACGCTTGCGCTCGATCAGGTGAAGCAGCGCCTGTCCGGCATCGCCAGCGACAGCCCCTGGGCCGCCAATGCGCGCGAGCTGAGCGCCATCGCTGAACTGAAGGCGGGCAAAGCGGAAGAGGCGCGTCGCCAGCTGACGGCGCTGGCCGACGATCCGCTGGTGCCGGCCGGGTTGCGCGGCCGTGCCGCCGAACTGCTGGCCGCGCTCGGCGGGCCGGTACAGTAATTCACGTTGATCGGGGCAGTCTCAATGATCGGCCAAGTGACGATACGGACTAAGCAGCGTCTCGCCATTCTCGCTGTCGTCGCGCTCGGCCTTGCCGGCTGCGACACGATCGGCGGCTGGTTCGACGATGCGCCGAAGATCGAGGCGACCGGCGAACGCATCTCGGTGCTGGCCTTCGACAGCCAGCTTGATCCCGATCCGCAGCTGGCCGAAACGCCGGTCGCGCTGCCCAAGCCCTGGCGCAATCCGGACTGGCCGCAGGGCGGTGGCTATCCCAGCCACGCCATGCAGCATCTCGAACTTGGCGACACGCTGCGCACCGCCTGGACCGCCGATCTCGGTGAGTCGGCCGATGAGGAGCAGAAGATCGTCGCGCAGCCGGTGATTGCCGGTGGCCGTGTCTTTGCGGTGGATGCCGCGGCCCAGGTCAGCGCCTATGACGCGCAGACCGGCAAGCGGCTGTGGCGCGTCAACCTCACGCCGCGCAAGGAAGACAGCGGCGCCACCGGCGGCGGCCTGGCCTGGCATGCCGACAAGCTGTTCGTCGCCACCGGCTATGGCGATGTCGTGGCGCTGGAGCCTTCGACCGGCCGCGCCTTCTGGGCGACGCAGCTGAAGCAGCCGATCCGCGGCGCACCGACGGCGGATGGCGGCCGCGTCTTCGTCATCACCTACGACAACCAGATGCATGCGCTCGATATCGAGCGCGGCACCGAGCTGTGGACCCATACCGGCATCGCCGAACAGGCCGGCTTCCTCGGCGCCGCCAATCCGGCGGTCGAAGGCAACACGGTGGTCGTGCCGTATTCCTCGGGTGAAATCCTCGCGCTGCGCGCCGATACCGGCGTGGTCGCCTGGGCTGAGCAGCTGGTGCGCGCCAGCGGCCGTTTCAGCCAGGCCGGCGCGCTGAACGACATCAACGGCCGTCCGGTGGTCGACCGCGGCCGCGTCTACGCCGTCAGCCAGTCGGGCCGCTTCGTGGCGCTCGACCTGCGCACCGGCGAGCGTGTCTGGGAACGCGTGATTCCCAGCATCCAGACGCCCTGGGTCGCCGGTGAGTTCATCTACGCCATCACCATCGATTCCGAGATTCTCTGCCTGTCGCGTCGCGACGGCAAGGTGAAGTGGATCCGCCAGCTGCGCCGCTACGAAGATCCCAAGGCGCGCACCAACAAGGGCGTGATCACCTGGTGGGGTCCGGTTCTGGCCGGCGACCGCCTGCTGGTCGCCTCCAGCGACGAACGCATGCTGTCGATCTCGCCCTATACCGGCGACCTGATCGGTGCGATGAGTCTGTCGGACAAGGCGGCGCAGCCGCCGGTCGTGGCCGATGGCACGGTTTATATTGTGACGGAAGATGCGCGGCTGACGGCGTTGCGCTGACCGCGTGACGCTGATTGGGCCGCACTGAAAGAAGAACATGTCTGCTAAAGTCGCCATCGTCGGCCGGCCCAATGTCGGCAAGTCGACGCTGTTCAATCGCCTGGTCGGCAAACGTCTCGCCATTGTCGACGACACGCCGGGGGTGACGCGCGACCGCCGCGAAGGCGCCGCGCATCTCGGCGACCTGGAATTCACCGCCGTCGACACCGCCGGCCTGGAAGATTCCGACGTCGAGAGTATGACCGGCCGCATGCGGCTGCAGACCGAGGCCGCCGTGCGCGAAGCCGATGCGGTGCTGTTCGTGATCGATGGCCGCGCCGGCGTCACGCCGCTGGATGCGCATTTCGCCAACTGGCTGCGCAAGCAGAAGACCCCGGTGATCCTGCTCGCCAACAAATGCGAGGGCGGTGCGGGCAAGAGCGGTGTGGGCGAGGCCTATGCGCTCGGCCTGGGCGATCCGCTGCCGGTCTCGGCCGAGCATGGCGAGGGCATGTACGATCTGGCCGTCGCGCTGCTGGAGCATATCGGCGGCCGCACCGGCGGCGCGCTGGGCGATGACGGCGACGAACTCGATCTGGTCGAGGCCGATATCGATCTCGACCCCGAAAACGAAACCCCGCTGATCGACGATCCGAGCAAGCCGATTCAGCTCGCCATCGTCGGTCGGCCCAATGCGGGCAAGTCGACCCTGGTGAATGCGCTGATCGGCCACGACCGCCTGCTGACGGGCCCCGAGCCGGGCCTGACGCGCGACGCCATCGCGATCCAGTGGGAATATGAAGGCCGCGCCGTGAAGCTGGTGGATACCGCCGGCATGCGGCGCAAGGCGCGCGTCGAGCAGAAGCTGGAAAAGCTTTCGGTCGCCGATAGCCTGCGCACCATCCGCCTGGCGCAGGTGGTGGTGCTGGTGCTCGACGCCGTGCTGGGCTTCGACAAGCAGGACCTTACTATCGCCGACCATGTGCTGAACGAAGGCCGCGCGCTGGTCATCGCGATCAACAAATGGGATGCGGTGGAAGACCGCGCGCTGGCGCTGAAGGATATCGAAGACCGCCTGGAACGCTCGCTGCCGCAGGCGCGCGGCGTTCCGGTCGTGACTCTCTCGGCGCTGACCGGCCGCCATCTCGACCGCCTGCTGCCCGCCGTGATGCAGCAGTATAAACGCTGGAACACCCGCATCTCCACGTCGCAGCTCAATCGCTGGCTGGCCGAGATGACCCAGCGCAATGCGCCGCCGCTGGCTGGCGGGCGCAGCGTGAATATCCGCTATGCCACGCAGGTGAAGGCGCGGCCGCCGACGGTGGCGCTGTTTGCGCCGCGCGCCGAATACATCCCGGAATCCTACCTGCGCTACCTGATCAACGGGCTGCGCGAGCATTTCGACCTGCAGGGCGTGCCGGTGCGCATGCATCTGCGCAAGGGCAAGAATCCCTTCGTCGACAAGGACAGCTGATCCGTCAGGGTGCCATGTCCGGCAGGTGGCTCAGCGGATAGGCCTGCATGATGCTGGTCTGTCGCGGTCGCGCCATGCCGTCGCCGCTGCCTTCATGCCAGAACAGGCTGTAGCCCAGCACGCCATACGGCGCGCCATCGTCCTGCGCCAGCGGCAGCAGCAGGCGTTCGGCGCGTTTGCCGTGATCGCGGTCGCCCGGATTGCGGTCCTGCGGCCGGCCATGGATGATCGCCGGCGTCGTCGCGCAATGCACCAGGGTGTCGAGGCTGGTGCGCCCGGCCTGTTCGCTGCGCCACAGCTCGAACACGCTCTTGCCCATGATATTGCCGCCCCAGTGGAAGCGGATTTCCTCGCCGGTCAGGGTCAGATGCGCATTCTACAGATCGGCGTCGAGCCGGAAGATCCAGATATTGGGCAGGCAGTGGCGCAGCATCACCGGATCGATGTCGCTGCGGCGCGGCGCCATCCGGCCCCCAGATACCCTACCTGATGCGCTATTGGATGCCGGCGGCTGGCGCCACTCGGCCCAGCAGCGCAGCACATGGCGCATGCCGACATCCTGAAGATCGGGCCAGGCGGTGGTGGTGGGGTGCAGGGTAAGCGCGGACATGGCGGGGCCGTGGGTGAGGGAGGCGAACCTAGCCGATGCCCGCCTCCGGCAGCAGTTGAAATCCGGTTATGCGGTACGGAGACGGGCGAAGGATTGACAGCGGCGCGTCCCGGGCAGAGCGTTTCACTACCACTCAGGGAGATTGCAGCATGATGCTCGACTGGAACGACTACCGCCGCCAGCTCAAGACCACGATGGGCGAGATCGCCAAACTCAGCCCCGGCACGATGGACGGCTACCGCACCATGGCGACGGCCTATAAGGAGAGCGGCCATCTCGATGCCAAGACGCGCGAGCTGATGTCGATTGCGGTGGGCGTGGCCCTGCGCTGCGATGGCTGCATCACCGTTCATACCGATGCGGCGATCCGTCATGGTGCCACAAAGGACGAAATCGCCGAGGCCTGCAACGTGGCGATTGCGATCAGCGCCGGCGCCGCGCTGGTCTATTCGGCCCGCGCGCTGGATGCGGTGGCGCAGCATCCGACGACGCAAGCTGCTGCGGCAGCGAACAAGGGCGAATAGGAAAGCAAGACCCTCACCCCGCACAGGGCGCCCGCGAAAGCTCCACTGGAGCTTTCGCAGCCCGTGCGCCTCTCCCATTTCATGGGAGAGGGAGTTTCTTCGTTTCCCTCGCCCGCGATAGCGGGAGAGGGAGGGGCCCGCAGCGAAGCGCGGGAGGGTGAGGGTGGTGAAAGAAAAACAAGAGAAGGGGGCATCGCATGACTCTGATCGCCAATATCGCCGTCGCGCTGGTGGCGCTGCTGCATGTCTGGATTCTGGTGCTGGAGATGTTTCTCTGGACCAGGCCGGCCGGGCTGAAGGCCTTCCGCAACACGCCGGAGAAAGCCCGCGACACGGCGGTGCTCGCCGCCAACCAGGGGCTTTACAATGGCTTCCTGGCGGCCGGGCTGGTCTTCGGGCTGCTGTATCCTGCAGAGCCGGCCGCGCTGCATATCAAAAGCTTCTTCCTCGCCTGTGTGGCGATAGCGGGCCTGTATGGCGCGGCGACGGCGGCGAAGAAGATTCTCTACATCCAGACCGTGCCGGCGGTGATCGCGCTGGTGCTGCTGTGGGCCAGCTAACAAAAGAAAATGGGATGCCGGGCTTGACCCGGCATCCCATTTAAAAACACTTCGGCCCGCACCGAAGCATCTGCGCCGCACCGCCTGCCATACTCCGGCCTCCAAAACAAAAAACCGGAGCCACCCGCGTCATGTCCTTCCCCGTTGCCCTGCCGTTTGAGCCCGTCCTGCTGCTCTGGATCGGCGCCGTGTTCCTGCTCGCCGGCATGGTGAAGGGCACCATCGGTCTCGGCCTGCCCAGCATTTCGCTCGGGCTGCTCGCCGCGACGATGGACCTCAAGCTGGCGATGATCCTGCTGCTGGCGCCGAACGCGATCACCAATCTGTGGCAGGCTTTTGTCGGCGGGCATTTCACCATGCTGCTGAAACGGATCTGGCTGTTCCTGCTCTGCGCCGCTGTTGCGATCTGGCTCGGCAGCGCCGCGCTCGAACTCGTGGACGCCAAGGCGCTGGGCGCACTGCTCGGGCTGCTGCTCGCGGTCTATGCCTTGCTCGGGCTGCTGCGCCCGCCGCTGTCGCTGCCGGCGCGCCACGAAATCTGGGCAGGGCCTTTAGTCGGCGGAATCAACGGCGTGCTGACAGGTTTGACGGGGAGCTTCGTGGTGCCCGGCGTGCCCTATCTGCAGGCGCTGGGGCTGACGCGCGACCAGCTGGTGCAGGCGATGGGGATGCTGTTCATGGCCTCCACGCTCGGGCTGGGCGTGAGTCTCGGCGGTCGCAACATGCTGAGCCTCGACCTGCTGCTGCTCTCAGGGACCTGCGTGCTGCCCGCTTTGCTCGGCATGGTGATCGGCCAGCGCCTGCGCGACCGCCTGTCGGAAGCGGCGTTCAAAAAAGCCTTCTACGGGTCTCTGCTGCTGCTCGGCGGGTATATCGTACTGAGGTGGGTGATCACTTAGTGCGGGTCATATAAAACCGTCATTCTCGGGACAAGCCCGAGGGTGACGATTCTTTGGAGTGGCTGACGTGACCGCTGAAATTGCAGCCTCAGCCTCTTCCTCCCCCAATCACTCATTTCCTGTCTCTTGCCCAAGCCGCGTCAACTGTCCCGAGGATGCCGTCTGCATTCGGCGGGGTGAATGCGATGTGTCAGTCGCTGATGTTCCAATCGGCCATTTTGCCTGTTTCGCTGACAGGCAACGCGGCGCCAAACGTCAGGCTGCGCGGACGTTCTGCTTCGCTGAGTTGCGAGGCCAGTTCGTCTTCGATGGTTTTGCGCAGTATGGCGGTATCCTGCTGCGGATCGGTCGGCACGACAAAGGCTTTCAGCCGAACACCATTGGCAAGCGGCATCGGGCGCACGCTGGCCTCACGCACACCGGGCAGGCGGCAGAGCACATCGCGCACATGCGCGGGGAACACATTGATGCCCCCGACCTGGACCGCGCCGTCATGGCGGCCCTGTAGCGTGAATTGCGTTTCGTCCTGCCAGAGCAGGTGATCCTGCAGGGCGACAGACAGCTCGCTGCCACGGTGCCGCAGCCCGGTGCCGTCGGGTTGCCAGTAAGGAAACAGCGTATAGGATTCGCGCGTGCCATCGCGCCAGCCGATGCCGGCTGTCTCGCTGGCGCCATAGACCTCGATGAAGCGGTGCAGAGCGCCACGACGCAGGCCGGCGGCTACCGCCGGCGGGCAGGGCCCGGTCGACACAATCCCGATCACATCCTCCGGCCAGCTCTGGCCAGACTGCAGCTGGCGTGTCCAGAATTCCGGATAGCCGATCACGAGGTCGCCGGGTTGCACCGGCAGGCGCAGGCGGTTGCGGCCATCGACGACCTTGGCATCTCCGAGTTTGCGCGGCAGCATCACCGTGAACAGAAAGCCATAGATATGATGCCCGGGCACCACCTGCAGCACCCGGCTGCGCCGGCCGATCAGGGTGGCGAGGACGTCGGTTTCTTCCTCCAGGCGGGCAACAGCATGGGTACACAGTTTGGGTGGCCCGGAACTGCCCGAGGTGCGAAAGCCGATCTCGCTGTCGAATTTCTGCAGGCAGTGCGTGGCGATGTCGAGCCAGTCACCCAGACGCCACCGCATCAGGAGATAGTCTTCCGCCCCCACACGATGCAGATGCAGCGCCTCGTTCAGCGCCGAGGCAATGTTCAGACGCTCAAGGGAGTCCGCGCCGAGACCGTCATCGGCCAGCGAGAAATCTTCGGTCCATGTCTCGGGCCGTAGCGGTGGCAGTCCCGGACGCAGCCGCGAGAATTCGCCGACCACGAGGTCGGCGACATAACGCTGCAGCGCCGTCCGGTCCTGCCACCAGGCCATGGGGTGTCGACCGCGGTTACAGGCGCTTGACGAAAACCCAATAGCTGTCGCCGATCACAGCGTTTTTCATCTGCACCTTCACCTTGGTCGGCTGCATGTTGTAATCGAAGGTGTAGTCGATCATGACGCTCAGTTTGCCGGCCTTGACGCCGGCATCGAAGGCGCCCTTGAAGGCAGGTGTATTGGTGCAGGGCGCAACTTCGGTGAAGAAGTTCTTGCCGATGACGGCCTTGGGATCGCGGCCGGTGATGGCGCCTTCCGCCATGTTGTACTGCAGGATCACGCCCTTGGCGTCGAGCTGCACAGCGCCGAAAGCGAGGTTGTTGATCTCGGCGGCCGACATTTTTGCCAGCGTGTTCTGGATGTCATCCTTGCCGAATTCAACGATGGTCGGAGTGCTCATGTCGGAGTTTCTTTCGATCTGATGGGGCAAAGTGTTAGAGGACCGAAAGCTAGGTCTCGCTGCGGCAAAGGGTATGCTGTTCACGATTATTTATTTTCGGTAATGCAGTGATCCGGGCGTTTGTCTGAGACGTACAGAATTTTTTGCCGTCGCAACCCGCTGAGCCTCGACCCGCTATCGCTCGGCGGCCCGTGCGTGGGCCGGCCCTGCTCCGCGTGGTGATCAGCCAGCGCCTGTGCCACCGACTGTCGGAAGCGGCGTTTGAACGCGCCTTCTACGGGTCGCTGCTGCTGCTCGGCGGATGCATTGTGGTGCGGGGGTGGTGGGGTAGCCGGTGCTGCATCAACACCGTCAACGCAATCAGCGCGACCAGCACCCCAAGCACCATCAGCACCCCAAACCGTCATCCTCGGGCTTGACCCGAGGATCCATCCCAACTCTCCGCGCATCGGAATGAGGCTCTAACGCACAATCGTCATGCCCGGGCTTGCCCCGGGCATCCATTTGCAGTGCCGCGTGGTCATGACCAAGTCGAAAGCCAAATAGGCATTAGAAATAGCTAGTTGAAGACTTTAAATACTTCCGACGATGAAGCGGCGCGGAGATACAAGGTTGCAAATGGGGAGTCTCAATTATCTATTGCAAGCGATGCATTTTCTTCGGAATTTGCGGAAGCTGGGCCAGCTTCAAACATGGTTGGATCAAAACAAGTTTCCCACGGTCGATGTGAAGATCATGGCGAAGCCTCTTTTTTATTACTCTTCAGCATAGTTTCTGCCGCGAGATCATGACCACGCCGAAAGGGCAATGGATCCTCGGGTCAAGCCCGAGGATGACGATTTTTCAGAGTGGCTGACGGTTTGGGGGGAATAGCTGACGGCGTCACGATTGGTGTGGCGGGCGTCACGACTGAAACTGCTGCGTCAGCCTCTCCAAATCCTTCCTCACCCACTCCTCATCTCTCGCCCAGGTCGCGTCAGCCATGCCGGGCTGACGGAACAGCGTCAGCATGATCTCGGTGTGGTCGCCATTGGCAATCGCGCGCATCGGTACATAAACCTCGCTGCCATCGGGCAGGGTCACGCGATGGTCCAGGATGCCGTCGGCATTCGGCGGGCTGAATACAATTGTCGCCTGGCCGCTTTCCTGTTCGGCAGTCCACACGCCGCGCGCCGCATCATGCCGCATCTCGCCGAGCCCGCTGGCCCAGAGTTTCCAGGTCTCCGGGTCGCGCAGGAAGCCATAGACCGCGTCATAGGATTTCGGGATCGAAACCGAGAGATGTTTGCAGGGCAGGGTGCTACGCGTCGTGTCGCTCATGGGGGGCGTCCTCCGCTTGCCGGATTATATAGTTCGTGATATGTTCTCATAAGGCCATGCCGCTGCCCAGCCACGACGCTGCCCAGCCACGACGCTGCCCAGCCACGACACTGCCCGTTGAATATCTATGTATGCGATAGCCCGCGTTAGCCTGTGCAAACCGCTACGAACAGCAACGAACCCGAATGGACCTCACTTGGCACCGGATAGACCTGACTCAGCACCCGATAGACCTGACTTGGCACAAAATAGACCTGACTCAGCATCAAACAGACCTGACTCAGCCCCCACTGGGCCCGGCTCGGCCCGGCCGGGCCCGCCCGGACACCGTCCTGACCCGGAGGATCTCATGACCTCTGAGCTTGTCTGGCGGGACTCGGGCGCTATAGTCCGCCCCGCCGCATAAGGACCGCCGCCGACCGATGACCGCCGCCGACACCACTGCTCTCAATTCGCTGGGCTTCGCCAAAGCCCCGGGCGACACGCGCGTGGTTGTCGCCATGTCGGGCGGGGTGGACTCTTCCGTGGTCGCCGGGCTGCTGAAGCGCGAGGGCTACGATGTCATCGGCATCACGCTGCAGCTTTACGATCACGGCGCGGCGATCGCGAAAAAGGGTGCCTGCTGCGCCGGCCAGGATATCCACGACGCGCGCATGGTGGCCGAGCGGCTGAACATTCCGCATTACGTGCTGGATTACGAAAGCCGTTTCCGCCAGGCGGTGATCGACGAATTCGCCGACTCTTACGTGCGCGGCGAGACGCCGATCCCCTGCATCCGCTGCAACCAGCGCGTCAAGTTTCGCGACCTGCTGGAAACCGCGCGCGATCTCGAGGCCGACTGCCTCGCCACCGGCCATTACGTGCAGCGCGTGCTGGGCGAAGACGGTCGCGGCCAGTTGCTGCGCGGCGCCGATCCGCGCCGCGACCAGAGCTATTTCCTCTACACCACCACGCAGGACCAGCTCGATTACCTGCGCTTCCCGCTCGGCCATCTGGAAAAGCCCGAGGTGCGCAAACTGGCGGAAGAGTTCGGGCTTATTGTTGCCGACAAGCCAGACTCGCAGGATATCTGCTTCGTGCCGAATGGCGATTACGCCAGCGTGGTGACGAAGCTGCGGCCCGAGGCGGCCGAGCCGGGCGAGATCGTGGATACGCAAGGCACTGTGCTGGGCAAGCATGACGGCGTGATCCATTTCACGGTGGGTCAGCGCAAGGGCATCGGCATTGCCGCCGCCGAACCGCTCTATGTCGTGAAGCTCGATGCCGCGACGCGCCGCGTCGTGGTCGGGCCGCGTGAAGCCCTGGCGCGCAAGGTGGTGGCGTTGCGCGAGTTGAACTGGCTCGGCGGCGCGATTCCGCCCGAGGGCCTGGATGTGACCGTGAAGCTGCGCTCGGCACAGCCGGCGGTGGCAGCGCGGATTTTCGCGGCCCAGGACGAGCAGGGGCGCACGACCGCCCGTCTCGAACTCTACACGGCCGAATACGGCGTCGCGCCCGGCCAGGCCGGCGTGGTCTATGCCGGCGACCGCCTGCTCGGCGGCGGCTGGATCGCGCGCCAGACCGTGGCCGGTGGGGCGGAATTAGCTGCTTAAAAACAACGGGTTGTCTCGCGCTTGACAGATCGGGGCGCTGCCCGTATTTCATGCGCCTCCCGAGGCTCCCTCGGGACTTTAGTGTGGCTGGATAGCTCAGTTGGTAGAGCAAGGGACTCATAAGCCCTGGGTCGGCGGTTCAAATCCGCCTCCAGCCACCACTAAACCTTCTTCCCATTCGCTCCGGTACACATCTTGCTACGTCACTGGTAAAGCCCAGTCCGCCAGCAGCCCCGTGACCCAGTGATCCGTATCCTTCTCATCGATGAAGACCCCGAGCGCGCCGTCGTGCTGGCCGAGGCGCTGCAGGGCAAGGGCTATACGCTGGTGGCGCAGCTGGCGCCGCGCGAATTGTCGGCCAAACGCGTCGAGGAAATCGGCCCCGACGTGATCATCGTCGATATGGAATCGCCATCGCGCGACACCATCGACAGCATGCGCCAGATCAATGCCGATCAGCCGCGCCCGATCGTGATGTTCGTCGACCAGTCCGATGACACGATGATCCAGGAAGCCATGCAGGCCGGCGTTTCCGCCTATATCATCGACGGTATGAACCCCAAGCGGGTGAAGCCGATCATCGATGTCGCCGTCGCGCGCTTCCGTGAATTCCAGGCTTTGCGCGACGAGTTGAAAAAGACCAAGGCCACCCTATCTGAACGCAAGCTGGTCGAGCGCGCGAAAGGCCTGCTGATGCGCGAGCGCAAGATCAGCGAAGACGAGGCCTATGCGGCTTTGCGCAAGCTCGCCATGGACCGCCAGCAGCGCCTGGTGGATGTGGCCGAAGCGCTGCTGGCCTTTGCCGATGTATTGAAGAAGAAGTAGGCAGCGCGTCGCGGCATCCGCCTGAAATTTGTGCAGTGCGGTATGGCGATGCCGACTCGTGCCTCATCCGCATCCCCTCTGATTTCCCTCGACAATCCCGCGCCTGCAGTGGCTGGCACGCTTTCTGCTTAGCATAGAGTGAACCTCCCGCTGCAATGGCGCAGCAGGATCGACCGGATCCTCCCAGCAAAGCCTCCCCAGGTTTGGCCGAGTACCCGGTCCCGGAATGGACAATGGCGTCCCGCGATGCGGCCTTTGAAAAGGTCGACGTCGAGGGGCGCTTTTTTTATGGCCGCAACGACGGTCGCAACAGGGAAGAGGGGATCAGCAGATGAAGAAACTCAATCGCCGCCAGGTGCTCACCGGCACCGCCGCCTTGCTCGCCGCAGCAAAGCTCCAGCTGCCCGCCGGTGCCTTCGCGCAGGCCGCCGGCCCGGAAGTGAAGGGCACCAAGCTGGGCTATATCGCGCTCACCGATGCCTCGCCGCTGATCATCGCCAAGGAGAAGGGCCTGTTCGCCAAGTATGGCCTGCCCGACATGGTGATCGACAAGCAGGCCTCCTGGGGCGCGACGCGCGACAATATCGAACTCGGCGAAGCCGGCGGCGGCATCACGGGTGCGCATATCCTCACCCCCATGCCGTATCTGATCTCCACCGGCAAGGTCACCAAGACCAAGGTGCCGATGGCGATCCTCGCGCGCCTGAATACCAACGGCCAGTCGATCTCGGTCTCCAACACCTGGGCCGGCAAGGGCGTGACGACCGATGCCAAGGCGCTTGCCGCCGGCTTCAAGAAGGCCAAGGCGGAAGGCAAGGACATCAAATGCGCCATGACCTTCCCGGGCGGCACGCATGACCTGTGGATCCGCTACTGGCTCGCCGCCAACGGCATCGATCCGGATAAGGATGTCTCGACCATCACCGTGCCGCCGCCGCAGATGGTGGCCAACATGAAGGTCAACACGATGGAGGCCTTCTGTGTCGGCGAGCCGTGGAACTCGCAGCTGGTACACCAGAAGATCGGCTTCACCGCCCTGACCACCGGCGAGCTGTGGAAGGACCATCCCGAGAAGTCGCTCGGCCTGCGTGCCGACTGGATCGAGAAGAATCCGAAGGCGGCCAAGGCACTGCTGATGGCTGTGCTGGAAGCCCAGCGGTGGTCGGACAAGATGGAGAACAAGGCCGAGCTGTGCAAGATCGTCGGCGGCCGCGACTGGTTCAAGGTGCCGGTGGAAGACATCCTCAACCGCCAGACCGGCGACATCGATTACGGCGATGGCGGGCGCAAGGTGAAGGTCGGCCTCGACAGTCCGCTGGTGATGAAATTCTGGCGCGACTTTGCCTCCTATCCGTTCCAGAGCCATGAGCTGTGGTTCCTCACCGAGGATATCCGCTGGGGCTATCTGCCGGCCGACACCGACACCAAGGCGCTGATCAAGCAGGTCAACCGTGAAGACCTGTGGCGTGACGCGGCCAAGGCGATCGGCGTGTCTGACGCCGACATGCCGAAGTCGACCTCGCGCGGCAAGGAAACCTTCTTCGACGGCAAGGTCTTCGATCCGGCCGATCCGGCCGCGTATCTGAAGAGCCAGACGATCACGCGAGTCTGATATGTCGGCGCATGACAAGGAGCTGTCCATGGCGGTGAAAACCGACGTTCTGAGCAAGGCGGACATGGGGGGCGGCGAGAGCATTCTCGCCGCCCTGGCCCCGCGTGTGATCGGCGGCCTGAAGCACGCCGCCACGCGCGTGCTGCCGCCGGTGATGTTTCTCGCCCTGCTGCTGACGATCTGGGAGATCGCCTGTTCAAGCCCCGGCGCGACCCTGCCGCCACCATCCACCGTGCTGTCGGACACCTGGGAACTGATCATCGATCCCTTCTTCGACAAGGGCGGTCTCAACAAGGGCATGTTCTGGCATCTCGCCTCCAGCCTGCAGCGCGTGGCCATCGGCTTTGCCATCGCCGCCGCCGTCGGCATCGGGCTGGGCGTGCTGATCGGCCAGTCGACGCTGGCCTTCCGCGGTCTCGACCCGATCTTCCAGGTGCTGCGCACCGTGCCGCCGCTGGCCTGGCTGCCACTGTCGCTGGCCGCCTTCCGCCATGCCGACCCGTCGGCGATCTTTGTCATCGCCATCACGGCGGTGTGGCCGATCATCCTCAACACCGCGGTCGGCATCCGCAACATCCCACAGGATTACCGCAATGTCTCGCGCGTGCTGCGGCTGAACGGCTTCGAGTTCTTCTTCAAGGTGATGCTGCCGGCCACCGTGCCCTTCATGTTCACCGGCCTGAAGATCGGCATCGGGCTGAGCTGGCTCGCCATCGTGGCGGCCGAGATGCTGATCGGCGGTGTCGGCATCGGCTTCTTCATCTGGGATGCCTGGAACAGCTCACTGATCAGCGAGATCATCCTGGCGCTGATCTATGTCGGTCTGGTCGGCTTCATGCTCGACCGCCTGATCGGCTTCATCGGCAACCGCGTCGGCGGCTATTCGTCGCAATAGGAAGTAAGCCCATGCCGCGTCGCAGTACCAAGACAAAGACCGTGAGGGCCGCCATACCGGCGACCCTCACACCCATGCGTGTAGGTTTCATCGCACTGACCGACTGCGCGCCGCTGATCGTGGCGAAAGAGAAGGGGTTCTTCGAACGCCACGGCCTGGATGTCACGCTGGTGCGTGAGCCCAGCTGGGCCAACATGCGCGACAAGGTGGCGCTCGGTGCGCTGGACGCCGCCCATATGCTGGCGCCGATGCCACTGGCCGCCACGCTGGGTGCTGGTGGCTGGAAGAAGCCGCAGATCACCTCCTTCGTGCTCAACCTGAACGGCAATGCCGTCACGATTTCCACGAAACTGTGGAACCGCCTGGTCGATGCCGAGCCGGCGCTGGCGCATGACCGTCTGGAAGCCGGCAATGTGCTGCGTCGCCTGATCGCCGCCGACCGCAAGGCAGGCCGGCCAAAGATCACCTTCGCCACCGTGTTCAACTATTCCTCGCACCAGATCCAGCTGCGCTACTGGCTCGCCTCGGCCGGCATTGATCCGGACCGCGACGTGCAGCTGGTGATCGTGCCGCCGCCGCAGATGACGGATCGTCTGGCAGCCGGCGAGATCGATGGCTTCTGTGTCGGCGATCCGTGGAACTCGCTGGCTGTGCTGCGCGGCGTTGGCCGCATCCTGATTTCGGGTTACGAAATCTGGAATAACCGCATCGAGAAGGTGATCGGTACCAACCGCGACTGGGTCGAGCGCAATCCGCTGACGCACAAGCAAATGGTGATGGCGCTGATCGAGGCCGCCGAGTGGCTCGACCGTCCGGAGAATCGCCTCGAAGGCGTCGAGATCATGGCGAAGCCCGAATATATCGGCCCGGAGGCCGCCGAGGCGATCCGTCTCAGCATGCTGGGCGTGGTGCGCTACGGCCTCGATGCCGCGCCTGAGCATATGCCCGACTTTTTTGTCTTCAACCGCTACAGCGCGAACTTCCCCTGGCGCAGCCAGGCCGAGTGGTACCTGACCGAAATGCGGCGCTGGAAGCTGATCGATCCCGCCACCGACATCGCGGCTGTTGCTGACTGCGTCTATCGCACCGATCTCTATCGCGAAGCCGCCGCCGCGCTGGACAAGCCGTTCCCGCTGATCGACCGCAAACCGGAAGGCCTGCATGCCGGCCCCTGGACCCTCGCCCAGGCCAGCGCGCCGATCCCCATGGGCGCCGACCTCTTCTTCGACGGCTCTTACGTTTCCTCCGCGCGCCCGGTGATCCCGGTGGCGCGCGAGACCTCCATTCCAGCCCCCACGTCTTCGCGCGCCGCGAAAAGGAGCCTGCCATGAGCGCCTATCTGAGCATCAGCAATGTCGGCATGACCTTCAAAGGCGCCAACGGACCCTTTATCGCCCTGCGCGAGATCGAACTGGAAATCAACAGCGGCGAGTTCGTCGCCCTGATCGGCCATTCCGGTTGCGGCAAGTCGACGTTGCTCAATATCGTCGCCGGCCTGACGCGCGCCACCACCGGCGGCGTGCTGCTGCAGGGCAAGGAAGTGTCTGATCCCGGCCCTGATCGTGCCGTGGTGTTCCAGAACCATTCGCTGCTGCCCTGGCTGACCGTCTACGACAACGTGAAGCTTGCGGTCGACAAGGTACACAGCAAAACCAAGAACAAAGCCGAGCGCGACGCGTGGACGCGGCACAACCTCGCCTTGGTCGGTATGGATCATGCGCTCGACAAGCGTCCGCAGGAAATCTCCGGCGGCATGAAGCAGCGCGTTGGCATTGCGCGTGCGCTGGCGATGGAGCCCAAGGTTCTGTTGCTGGACGAGCCCTTCGGCGCGCTGGACGCGCTGACCCGCGCGACGCTGCAGGACACCGTGATGGAGTTGCACGCCAAGCTCAACAACACCGTGATCATGATCACCCATGACGTGGACGAGGCCGTGCTGCTGTCGGACCGCGTGGTGATGATGACGAATGGGCCTGCGGCGACCATCGGCGAAGTGCTGAATGTCAATCTGGCGCGGCCGCGCAACCGTCTGGCGCTGGCGACCGACCCGGAATACACGCGCTGCCGCCAGCAGATTCTTGAATTCCTATATGCGCGCCACCGCGCTCCCGCAGTCCACGCGGCCTAAGTCAGTTCAGAGTAGGAGTGCCCCAATGGCTGAGAGACTTCTGATTGTCGGCAATGGCATGGCGCCAGGACGGATGCTGGAGCATCTGCTGGAAAAAGCCTCGGGGCGCTACGACATCACGATCTTCAATGCCGAACCGCGTGTGAATTACGACCGCATCATGCTGTCGCCGGTGCTGTCGGGTGAGAAGAGTTACGAGCAGATCGTCATCCATGGCGATGGTTGGTATATCAAGAACGGCATCACCCTGCACAAGGGCACGAAAGTCACCGGCATCGACCGTGCCGCGAAGACGATCACTACCGACAATGGCCTGACGGAAGCCTACGACAAGCTGGTGATCGCCACCGGTTCGGTGCCCTTCATCATTCCGGTTCCCGGCCACAACCTGCCCGGCGTGCTGAGTTATCGCGATCTCGATGATGTCGATGCGATGATCCTGGCCTCGAAGGCACGTGGCAATGCCGTTGTGATCGGCGGCGGCCTGCTGGGTCTGGAAGCCGCAGCCGGCCTTGCCGAGCAGGGCATGGATGTGACGGTCGTGCATCTGATGCCGACCCTGATGGAACGCCAGCTGGATGCCAGTGCCGGCTACCTGCTGAAGAAGCAGATCGAGCAGCGTGGCATCAAGGTGCTGACCGGCGCCAATACCAAGGCGATCCTCGGCAAAGACAAGGTCGAGGGTGTGGAACTGGAAGACGGTACCGTGCTGCCGGCCTCGCTGGTGGTGATGGCCGTCGGTATCCGCCCCAATGGCTGGCTCGCCAAGGAAGCCGGCCTGACGGTCAATCGCGGCATCGTGGTCGATGACCAGATGCGCACGTCTGATCCGGATATCTTCGCGCTGGGCGAATGCGTCGAGCATCGCGGCGCCACCTATGGCCTGGTTGCGCCGCTGTATGAGATGGCCGGTGTGCTGGCCAAGACCCTGGTGGACGAGCCGGCGGCCTATAACGGCTCGGTGACGGCCACCAAGCTGAAAGTCACCGGTATCAGCCTTTTCTCGGCCGGAGATTTCGCCGAAGCGAAAGACCGCGAGGAGATCGTGCTGCGCGATGCCGCGCGCGGCGTCTACAAACGGCTGGTGCTGAAGGACGGCAAGATCATCGGCACCGTGCTGTATGGCGACGTGGAAGACGGCGCCTGGTTCTTCCAGCTGCTGCGCGAAGGCGCCGATATCGCCGAGATGCGCCAGACCCTGATCTTCGGCCAGGGCTATGCGGGGGGCACCCCGCTGGACCCTATGGCGGCCGTTGCAGCCTTGCCGGATGAGGCAGAGATCTGTGGCTGCAACGGCGTGTGCAAAGGCAAGATCACCGGTGCGATCACGGCCAATGGCCTGACCAGCCTTGACGAAGTCCGTGCTGTCACCAAGGCTTCGGCCTCCTGCGGCTCCTGCACTGGGCTCGTCGAAAAGCTGATCGGGCTTACGCTGGGCGATACCTATGCGCCGAAAGCCAGCAAGGCGGCCTGCGGTTGCACGGATCTGGGGCATGACGATATCCGCCGGCTGATCATTGCCAAAGAGCTGAAGTCGATCCCGGCGGTGATGCAGGAGCTGGAGTGGAAAACCTCCTGCGGCTGCAGCAAATGCCGCCCGGCGCTGAATTACTATCTGCTCGCCACCTGGCCCGGCGAATATGTCGATGACAATCAGTCGCGTTTCATCAACGAGCGCGTCCACGCCAATATCCAGAAGGATGGTACCTACTCGGTGGTGCCGCGCATGTGGGGCGGCATGACCACCGCCGCCGAACTGCGCGCCATCGCCGATGTGGCCGACAAGTTCAATATCCCCACGGTGAAAGTCACCGGCGGCCAGCGCATCGACCTGCTGGGCGTGAAGAAGGAAGACCTGCCCGGCGTCTGGGCCGATCTCAATGCGGCCGGCATGGTCTCGGGCCATGCCTATGCCAAGGGGCTTCGCACGGTGAAGACCTGCGTCGGCACCGAATGGTGTCGCTTCGGCACGCAGGATTCGACCGGGCTGGGCATCAAGCTGGAAAAATTCACCTGGGGCAGCTGGACGCCGCACAAGGTGAAGCTCGGCGTCTCCGGCTGCCCGCGCAACTGCGCCGAGGCGACGATCAAGGATATCGGCATCGTCTGTATCGATTCCGGCTACGAGTTCCATATCGCTGGCGCCGCCGGCATGGAGGTCAAGGCCACGATCCTGCTGTGTAAGCTGGAGACCGAGGAAGAGGTGCTGGAATATACCGGCGCGCTGATGCAGCTCTATCGCGAGCAGGCGCATTACCTCGACCGCATCCATAAATGGCTGCATCGCGTTGGTCTTGACAGCGTGAAGCAGCAGATCGTGGAAGACGGTGTGCGCCGTCGCGCGCTGTTTGCCCGCTTCGTGCAGGCGCAGAAATTCGCGCAGGTCGATCCCTGGGCCGAGCGGGTCGCCGGTGCCTTCGATTACGAGTTCAAGCCGCTGGCCGATCTGCGGATCTCGCAGGCGGCGGAGTAGGGCCAGAAGGAGCGAAGGAGCCATGAAGATGAGCAGTGACTGGCTCGATATCGGAACGCTGAACGACATCCCGAAGCGCGCCGCCCGCGTGGTGAAGACCGCGCGCGGCGATATCGCGATCTTTCGCACCATGGATGATCAGGTGTTCGCGCTGGACGACAAATGCCCGCATAAGGGCGGGCCACTGTCGCAGGGCATCGTTCAGGGTGAGTCCGTGACCTGCCCTTTACATAACTGGGTGATCAGCCTGAAGACCGGCGAAGCTCAGGGCGCCGACCAGGGCTGCACCCGGACCATTGCGGTCAAATTACAGGACGGTCGTATCCTGCTGTCCTGGCCGGGGCTTGCGGTCAAAGCGGCGTGACATGACAGAGACCCGCACCACCTGTCCGTATTGTGGCGTCGGTTGCGGCCTGAAGGTCGCACGGGCCGCGGACGGCAGCGTGGATGTAAAGGGCGATGCCGATCATCCGGCCAATTTCGGGCGCGCCTGCTCGAAAGGCTCGGCGCTGGGTGAAACCCTCGGGCTCGACGGCCGGCTGCTCTATCCGACTGTCGACGGCGCACGTGTCGATTGGGACACTGCATTGGATCGCGTCGCCGCGGTATTCAGCGACACCATTGCCGCGCATGGCCCGGATTCGGTGGCCTTCTATGTCTCGGGCCAGCTGTTGACCGAGGATTATTACGTCGCCAACAAGCTGATGAAGGGCTTCATCGGCTCGGGCAACATCGATACCAATTCGCGGCTCTGCATGGCCTCGGCGGTGGCGGGCCATAAACGCGCCTTCGGCACCGATACGGTGCCCGGCATCTACGAAGACCTCGAACTGGCCGATCTGGTCGTGCTGGTCGGCTCCAATCTGGCCTGGTGCCATCCGGTGCTGTTCCAGCGGCTGGCGGCTGCAAAAGCCGAGCGTCCGGAGCTGACGGTGGAGGTGATCGATCCGCGCCGCACCATGACGGCGCGCTCGGCCGACCTGCATCTGGCGCTCAATCCGGGCAGCGACGTGGCGCTGTTCAACGGCCTGCTGCTGCATCTGCAGGAGACCGGGCGTGTCGATGCGGATTTCGTTGCCGATCATACCAATGGTCTGGACGCGGCGCTGGCAGCGGCGCGCAAACTCTCGCTGGCGGATGTGGCCGAGATCACCGGGCTCTCGCAGGCCGAGCTGCGCCGCTTCTACGATCTCTTCGCCCGCACCGAACGCGTGGTCACTGGATTCTCGATGGGGATCAATCAGTCGTCCGCTGGCAGCGACAAGGTCAATGCGATCCTGAACTGCCATCTGCTGACTGGCCGCATCGGCAAAGTGGGCGCCGGGCCGTTCTCGATCACCGGCCAGCCCAATGCGATGGGCGGGCGTGAAGTCGGCGGTCTCGCCAACCAGCTCGCCTGCCATATGGAACTCGGCGATGCAGACCACCGCCGCATCGTACAGTCCTTCTGGAATTCGCCGCGCATCGCCGACAAGCCGGGGCTTAAGGCGGTCGATCTGTTCCGGGCCGTGAAGGATGGTCGGGTCAAGGCGATCTGGATCGCCGGCACCAATCCGGCCGACAGCCTGCCGGAAGCCGACGAGGTGGTGGCCGCGCTGAAAGCCTGCCCCTTCGTGGTTGTCTCCGATGTGATGCAGAGCACCGACACGGCGCGGCATGCGCATGTGCTGCTGCCGGCCGCCGCCTGGGGCGAGAAGGACGGCACGGTGACCAATTCCGAGCGCCGCATCTCGCGCCAGCGCAGATTCATGCCCTGGCCGGGCGAGGTGCGTGCCGACTGGTGGATCTTTGCCGAAGTGGCGAAGCGGATGGGCTGGTCTGACGATTTCTCTTACGATGGACCGGTCGATGTCTTCCGCGAATATGCCGAACTGAGCGGCGTCGAAAACAACGGGTCGCGCGATTTCGACATTTCCGCCTTTGCTGCGATCACGGACGAAGACTACGTGACTTTCTCGCCGGTGCAGTGGCCTTGCCCGGCAGGCGAAGCGCCACGCGCCACGCGGCGCTTCTTCGCCGATGGGCAGTTCTATACGCCGGACCGTCGCGCGCGTTTTATCGCGACGGCGTTCCTCGCGCCGGTCGAGCAAGCGTCCGACGACTTGCCCTTCATCCTCAATACCGGCCGGGTGCGTGACCAGTGGCACACCATGACGCGCACGGCCCTGTCGCCGCGCCTGATGGGCCATATCGCCGAGCCATTCATCGAGTTGCATCCCGAGGATGCCGCCGCCTGCGGCCTCGCGCCGGCGGCTTTGGCCGAGGTGAAGAATGCACGCGGCAGCATCGTCGTGCGCGCGCTTGTCAGTGCCGACCAGAAGCGTGGCAACGTGTTCGTGCCGCTGCACTGGACCGACCAGATCGCGTCGAATGCGCGCGTCGATGCGCTGGTCAGTCCGGCCACCGATCCGGTCTCGGGTCAGCCGGAACTGAAATACTCCGCTGTTGCCGTGCAGCCCTTTGCTGCCGCCTGGTATGGTTTTGCCGTGATGGCCGATGCGCCGGGCGAGGTGACGGCCGGCTACTGGGCCAAGGCACGCGCGAAGGCCGGCTGGCGCATTGAACTGGCCGATACCGCGCTGCCGCAGGACTGGACCGAATACGCCCGCGCACTGTTCGGGTTCGCGGTCGAAGACGAGATCGACCTGCTGGCTTATCACGACGCAGCTACCGCGCATCATCGCTTCGCGGCCTTCCGTGGCGAGCATCTGGTCGGTGCGCTGTTCATCGCGCCTGAGCCGGTCGCCGTCTCGCGCAGCTGGGCCGCCGACCAGCTCGGCAAGACGATTGCTGCGCCGGATCGTCTGCGCCTCCTGGCGGGCCGCGCCGGCGCGGCGCAGCCCGATCGCGGTGCGCTGGTCTGTTCGTGCTTCGATGTGGGCGCCGGTCAGATCGCGGCTGCTGTGGCGGGTGGTTGCCGCACGGTGGCGGCGGTGGGCGAGGCGTTGCAGGCCGGCACCAATTGCGGCTCCTGCCGCAGCGAAATTGCGAGGATCATCGATGCAGCCCCCGGTGAGAAGCATGTCCAGAAAGCCGGCTGAAGCAGGACAACAGCGCATCGGCGCACTGGCCAAGCTGCCGGTGTTCCTCGATCTGCAGGGCAAGCGCGCGGTCGTGGTCGGCGATACGCCGGGTGCTGCCTGGAAGGCCGAGCTGCTGACTGCGGCCGGCGCGGAGGTCGTCTGCATCACGCATGGCTGGCTGGCCGAAGATCTCACTGGCGCCGTGCTGGCGGTGATCGATGCGGAGAATGCCGAAGAGGCTGCGGCTTTTCATGCCGCCGCGAAAGCCGCCGGTGCAATCTGTTCGGCCATCGACAAGCCCGATCACTGCGACGTGCAGTTCGGCGCCATCGTCAATCGCTCGCCGGTGGTGATCGGGATTTCCACCGATGGTGCAGCGCCGATCCTCGCGCAGGCGATCCGTCGCCGTATCGAAACCCTGCTGCCGGCTTCGCTCGGTGCCTGGGCGGCTGCGGCCAAGCGCATCCGTAAGTCTGTTGCTGAACGTCTGCCGGCCGGCGGTCTGCGCCGTGCCTTCTGGGAACGTTTTTCGGAGCGCGCCTTCATCGAACCGACTGTGCCGACAGATATCGAGATCCAGCCAGCGAAAGCCGCTGGCGGTCATGTCACCCTGGTCGGTGCTGGACCGGGCGATGCCGAACTGCTGACGCTGAAGGCCATGCGCGCGCTGCAATCGGCCGATGTGATCCTGTTTGATGATCTGGTCTCGGACGAGGTGCTGGAACTCGCCCGTCGCGAAGCCAAGCGCATGATGGTGGGTAAGCGCGGCGGTCGCGCTAGCTGCAAGCAGGAAGATATCAACGCCCTGATGATCAAGCTGGCGCGCCAGGGCAAGCGTGTCGTGCGGCTCAAGGCCGGCGATCCGATGGTGTTCGGTCGCGCCGGCGAGGAAATCGCAGCGCTCGACGCCGCCGGCATTCCGGTCGCCGTGGTGCCCGGCATTACTGCCGCGCTCGCCGCGGCCAGCAGTCTCGGCGTGTCGCTCACCCATCGCGATGCGGCGCATTCGGTGCGTTTCGTCACCGGCCATTCGCGCAATGGCGAATTGCCGGCTGATCTCGACTGGCGCGGACTGGCCGATGCCGAGACCTCGCTGATGGTCTATATGGGCGGGCGCACCGGCGGTGCTTTTGCCGCACGCCTGATCGGCGAGGGGCTGTCGCCCGCCACGCCGGTTGCCGTGGTCAGCGCGGTTTCGCGCAGCAATGAGACGCGCTGGACGGGCTCACTCTCCGAACTCGGCGATGCGCTGCTGCGGATCGGTGTGGATCAGCCGGTGCTGGTCGGCATCGGACAGGTCTTTGCCGCGGCGCGCGTCGCGACAGGCTGCCTCGAAAAGGTCGCCTAGAGCAGTATCCCGTCGACAAGGATGCGGCCCCGCGGATCCTCCACCTCGATCACATAGATGTCGGGGTCGCGCTGGGCGGCTTTCGCGATGGCCGCCTCGGCATCCGCATCGTTGATCGGCCCACCGCCCAGCTGCAGCCAGCCCGCCAGGCCTTCGGCGTTGCGCGCCTGACCCAGCAGGATCGCGGTCTGCGGCCCGAGCGCGATCTTGAGCAGCACGGTGCCGGCATCCGGGTCGCCCTTGCGCCGGATATAGGCGGGGATGGCTTCCAGGTCATAGCGGCGCAGGATGGCCTGCACCAGCAGCTGGGTTTTCACGCGAGGTTCGGTCATGACGCCAGCCTGCACCGGCTGGAGAAATTATTCCACCGGTTCCGTACGCAGTGCCTCGTCGCGCGCCTTGATGCGTTCGCGGTGCAGCACGTATAGCCCGCTGCCCACCACAATCACGATGCCGGCGAAGGCCAGCGCGTTTGGGATATCGCCCCAGATCAGGTAGCCGGCGCCCAGTGCCCAGATCAGGCCAGTATAGCGGAAGGGGCTGATGGTAGCGATGTCGCCATGGCGGAAGGCGTCGACGATCAGCAGGTAGCCGACGATCAGGAACAGGCTGGCGCCGCCGAGCAGCAGCATTTCATACCAGCCGACCGCCACCCAGCCCTCGAAAGCTGACAGCACCAGCGCGCCGACCAGCACGAAAACCGCATTGGCCAGCGCCACCGCCAAAGAGGAGACATCCTTGGCGATGCTCCGGGTGCTGAGATCGCGGGCCACGATGAAGATCGTCGAGGCCAGCGCCACCAGCGCATAGGCGTTGAAACCCTCGGCGCGCGGCTGCACGATCAGGGTGACGCCGACGAAGCCGACGATCACCGCGGTCCAGCGCCGCCAGCCGACCGGGATATGCAGGAAGATGGCGACCACCGCGGTGAGCAGCAGCGGCGTGCTCATGTTGATCGCGGTGACGTTGCCGATCGGCATATGGAACAGCGCAACCAGGTAGAGGATCGTGGCCACCACATCGATGGCGCTGCGGATCATTACCGGACGATCCATGCAGCGGCGGATCTGTGCCGCCTGGCGGGTGGCCAGCAGGATCAGCAACAGCAGCGCGGCGGTCAGCACATTGCGGGTCGAGATCAACTGGCCGGTCGGCACCGAGGTGCTGGCCAGCTTGATCAGCGCATCGTTGGTGACGAAGGCGGCCATGCCGAGCACCATCGAGGTGACGCCGCGACGGGTGCCGGTGCCGAAAAGGCGGGTAAAAAGGGGCGTGGTGAGCACGGGGATGGCGACAGACACACAGTATGGAGGGGAAAGGCGGCGAAACGCGGCGTTGTGATTTTGATTTCCTTGGTCAGGCACACTACCTTTTATTCACCTACCCGCAAGGCAGAGCCGCGCAGGGCAGGGCTGAGCGGAATGCAGGCCTCGCCTTTCAGTCGCGCTGCAACAACTAGGAGGTCCCCATGTGGTTCCAGGCGCCACGCCATAAAGTCGAGATGCCGCCGCGCGACCGCGCGCTGCCCGGCCGGGCCAGTGTCATGCCGGTGCCGGCAAAGCATTACGTCAACGGCAACCCGCTGAAAGGCCCGTTTCCCGAAGGCATGGAGATTGCGATTTTCGGCCTCGGCTGCTTCTGGGGCGCGGAACGAAAGTTCTGGCAGGCCGGACCCGGCGTCTACAGCACCTCGGTCGGCTATGCCGGTGGCTATACGCCGAATCCGACCTATGAAGAGGTCTGTTCCGGCCTGACCGGGCATAACGAAGTGGTGCAGGTGGTCTTCGATCCGAAGAAGATCAGCTACACCGCGCTGCTGAAGGTGTTCTGGGAGAATCACGACCCGACCCAGGGCATGCGCCAGGGCAACGATGTCGGCACGCAGTACCGCTCCGGCATCTACTGCACCACGCCCGAGCAGAAGCAGGCCGCCGAGGCCTCGCGCGATGCCTACCAGGCCGCGCTGACCAAGGCGAAGCGGGCCAGGATCACCACCGAGATCGTCCCGGCGCCGGAGTTTTATTACGCCGAGGACTATCACCAGCAGTATCTGGAGAAAAATCCGGGCGGATATTGCGGGCTGGGCGGTACAGGCGTGACTTGCCCGATCGGCGTGGGCGTTTCGGCATAAATTTTCCTTAACTTTTGTGTCTTTGCCGGATATATTGCCGGCATGGACGAGTTGGACAGGAAAATACTCGAGCACATCCAGCATTTCGGGCGTAGTTCGTACGCCGAGATCGGCGGCGCTATCGGCCTGTCGGTCTCGGCGGTGAACGAGCGGCTGAAGAAGCTCGAAAAGCAGGGGGTCATCGCCGGCTGGACCGCCCGGGTCGATCCGCTGGCGGCCGGCAATGGCGTGCTCGCCTTCGTCTATGTGCTGATCGAGCGGCCCGAGCATGAGGCCGCCTTCCAGGCCCTGGTGCGCAGCGAAGCGGCGATCCAGGAATGCCACCATGTCGCCAGCGATTGGTCGTATCTGCTGAAGGTGCGTGCGCCCAACCTGCTGGCGCTGGAGGAACTGGTGGCGCGCAAGATCAAGGCGCTGCCCGGTATCCCGCGCAGCCAGACCGTGATCGTGATGTCGACGGCCAAGGAAACCGCGACGGTGCCGGTGCATCTGCCGCCCGCATCATCATGAGCCTCGATCTCGACCTGTTTCTGCGTGGCATTCTGCTCGGCCTTGCCGTGGCCGCGCCGGTCGGCCCGATCGGCGTGCTGTGCATCCAGCGCAGCCTGGCCGGCGGATTCTGGATGGGATTCAGCGGCGGCATCGGTACGGCGGTGGCAGATGCGCTCTATGCCGCGCTGGCCGCCGCCGGTTTCGCCGTGCTGCTGGGCGGTAATCTCGGCATGGCGGGTTCGGTGCCGGTGCAGCAGATCCTGCAATGGGGCGGCGCGCTGTTCATCGCTTGGCTAGGCTGGCGCACGTTCGCGTCGCCCGCCGCCGCCGAAGGGGCCGCGAATGCGCCATTGCAGGGCAGTCCGCTGCGACTGTTCGCCGTCACCTTCGCGCTGACCATGAGCAATCCGGCGACGATTCTCTCGTTTGCCGCGTTGTTTGCAGGCCTCGGCCTCGCCGCCGATCCCACATTCGGCGCGGCCTCCAGCGCGGTTGCCGGGGTTTTCATCGGTTCGCTGCTTTGGTGGGCGCTGCTCAGCGGCGGAATCGCCGCATTGCGGCATCGGGTGGGCGCGGAAATGCGCCGCTGGATCAATCGCATCGCCGGATTGGTCCTGATCCTTTTCGCAATCGCACTCGTGATCTAGCCGACCCTTGTCTCGCTCCGTCTGAATCAGGCAATCTGCGCCCCAGTTTGGCGCAACGAGGCGCCCATTGAGGGGAGATAAAACTGATGACGATGCGATGGAAAACGCTGACCGCGGCAGCCGTGCTGTCGGCTGGCCTGATGGCCGGGCCGGTGCTCGCGCAGGAACTGAAGATCGGCGTATCGACCGAGCCGAGCGCGCTCGATCCGCATTACCACAATCTTGGTCCGAACAACCAGATGGCCTTCACCATCTTCGACACGCTGATTCTGCAGGATGAGACGCAGAAGCTGACGCCGGGTCTGGCCGAGAGCTGGAAGACGCTGAACGACACCACTTGGGAATTCACCCTGCGCAAGGGCGTGAAGTTCCATGACGGTTCGCCCTTCACCGCCGCCGACGTGGTCTTCTCGCTGGCCCGTCCCGCGAAGGTGCCGAACAGCCCGTCGCCGTTCACGCTGTTCACCCGCAGCGTCAGCGAAGTGAAGGTCGTCAACGACCACACCATCCAGTTCATCACCAAGGCGCCGTCGCCGCTGCTGCCGACCGATCTGAGCCGCGTGGCGATCATGTCGTCGAAGGCCGCCAAGGCCGATGTCGCCGAAGGCATGACCACCGAGGCGCTGAGCAAGGGCGAAGGCCTGATCGGCACCGGCCCCTACAAGTTCGTCGAATGGACGCGCGGCAACCGCATCGTGCTGGCCGCAAACCCGGATTACTGGGGCGGCAAGCCGAGCTGGAGCCAGGTGATCTATCGTCCGATGTCGAACGACGCGGCCCGCGTGGCCGCCCTGCTGTCGGGCGACGTCGACATGATCGAGAATCCGCCGCCGGCCGACCTGAAGAAGCTGCGTGAGAATGCCAATGTGAAGATCAGCCAGGCCGTTTCGAACCGCCTGATCTACATCCATCTCGACAGCTTCTCGGAGCCGACCACGGTTGGTATTCCGGATGCCAATGGCAAGAATCCGCTGAAGGACGTGCGCGTCCGCAAGGCGCTCTCCATGGCGATCAACCGCGAGGCGATCACCAGCCGCATCATGGAAGGCCTGGGCCAGCCGACCGGCGATTTCCTGCCGTCGCCGATGTTCGGCACGCGCAAGGATGCCAAGCCGGAAGCCTATAACGCCGATGCCGCCAAGAAGCTGCTGGCCGATGCCGGCTATCCGAATGGCTTCAGCATCACGCTGGGCACGCCGAATAACCGCTACATCAACGATGCCGAAGTCGCGCAGGCGGTGGCATCGCAGTGGACCCGTATCGGCGTGAAGACCAAGGTGGAGGCGACCACCGCCACCGTGTTCTTCAAGAACCGCGACTCGTTTGCCTATTCGGCCTATCTGGCCGGCTGGGGCGCGGGCACCGGCGAAATGTCCGACCCGCTGCGCTCGCTGGTCGCCACGCCGATCCGCGACAAGGGCTTCGGCGGCACCAACAAGGGCCGCTACTCGAACCCGCAGCTGGATGCGATCATCGAGCAGGCGCTCGGCACCGTCGACAACGCCAAGCGCGAAGCTCTGCTGCAGCAGGGTTCGAAGATGGCGATGGACGATCAGGCGCTGATCCCGCTGCATATCGAAGTGACGCCCTGGGCCACCCGCAAGGGCCTGAGCTACAAGGCGCGCGCCGACCAGTATACCTATGCCAACGGCGTGACCCGCGACTGATCGCGGTTCTCATCGCAAACAAAGACGCCGCGGCAGCAATGCCGCGGCGTTTTCTTTTTAAGTCAAAAATTGTTCGTTCAGGATGCGCTCTTCGAGCCCATGGCCGGCATCGAACAGCAGTTGCAGGCTGATCTCCGGCGCCTCGGCGATTTCCACGCTGGCCACTTTGCGCACTTCGTCGAAATCGGCGGTGGCCGAGACCGGACGTTTATCGGTCTCCAGCACGTCGATCTTCACCGTGGCCGAGCGGCCCAGCAGGGCGCCGCGCCAGCGCCGCGGGCGGAAGGCGCTGATCGGCGTCAGCGCCAGCACACCGGCCGAGAGCGGCAGCACCGGGCCATGCGCCGAGAGGTTATAGGCGGTCGAGCCTGCCGGCGTCGCCACCATGGCGCCATCGCAGACCAGTTCCGGCACGCGCACAGTGCCGTCAATCGAAATGCGCAGCTTGGCGCTCTGGCGGGTCTGGCGCAGCAGCGCGACCTCGTTGATCGCCAGCGCCTCGTGGCGTTCGCCACTCACGGTCACCGCGCGCATGCGCAGGGGATGCACATGCGCCGATTGCGCATCACTCAGACGTTCCAGCAGGCCGTCCTCGCGATATTCGTTCATCAGGAAGCCGACGGTGCCCTGGTTCATCCCGTAGATTGGCGTGGCGCCCATCATATACTGGTGCAGGGTCTGCAGCATGAAGCCGTCGCCACCCAGCGCCACGATCACCTCGGCCTTTTCCGGCGGGCAGTCGCCATAACGGGACGCCAGCCGCTCGCGCGCCGCTTCGGCGGTATCGCCTCTGGCCGCGACGAAGGCGATCTTGCTAAACTGCGTCATGCGAATACGGACCCGCCAGGCTGGATGGGGATGAAATCCAGGCCAGTATGCCAGTGGCGCGGGGGGCGGAGAAGCCCCGGGCATGTCAGCCGAACAGGGGAGCAGGGGATGTCGACAGGCAAAGCGGCGCGGTGCGTCATGGTATGGGCGGTATTGCTGCTGGTGTCAGCGATGGTTTCGCCATCCCGGGCCCAGGACACCGATCGCCATGCCGGCTATTACTATCCGCAGATCACCTCGCGCGAGACCTATAAAGCGCGCGCCGTGGTGATGCCGGAAGCCGACAGCGACATGCGGCTCAACTTCATCACCGGGCTGGCCGCCCAGCAGAACCAGCGACCACATCCGCCCAGCTTCGTACTGTTCGCCAAGGGCGAGCGGTTCGAGCGGCTGATCATCGTTGGAATCGGCAGTAATGGCTTCCGCGGCATCTACCAGGCGCGTGCCGTGCTGGCGCAAATGACCAGCATTGCGCGGACCAGTCCGATCTTCCGCGAAAACAATGTGCAGGACATGTTTACCTTTCTCGATCTGGCGCGCATGCTGGGCTTCGAGGAGCTGACCATCTCGGATGGGCAAAGCTTCGCGCATCGGATTGCCATTAAATAATCAGGCAAATAATCAAGGAAGAGGGCGTGATGACGATTCTGGATTGGCGACAGCTGACGGCAGCGGCAATTCTCGCGGCCGGTGTGGCAGCCGGCGCACAGGCACAGGAGCTGCGGATCGGGCTTTCCACCGAACTGAATTCACTCGATCCGCATTATTTCAACCTGACGGTCAATAACCAGATCGCCTATTCGATCTTCAATACCCTGATCACGCAGGACGAGACGCAGAAGCTGACGCCCGGTCTGGCCGAAAGCTGGCGGCCGGTCAACGAGACGACCTGGGAGTTCAAGCTGCGCCGCGGCGTGAAATTCCATGATGGCTCGCCTTTCACGGCGGCCGATGTCGCCTTCTCGATGGCGCGCCCCGCGAAAGTCCCGAACAGCCCGTCGCCCTTCACGTTGTTCACCCGCACGGCCAGCGAAGTGAAGGTGATCGACGATTACACCGTGCATTTCATCACCAAGGCGCCGACGCCGCTGCTGCCCAATGATCTCAGCCGCGTGGCCATCATGTCATCGAAAGCCGCCAAGTCCGATGTGGCCGAAGGCATGACCACGGAAGCGCTGAACCAGGGCCAGGGTCTGGTCGGCACCGGGCCCTACAAGTTTGCCGAATGGACACGCGGCAACCGGCTGGTGCTGGTGGCCAACCCGGATTACTGGGGTGGTAAGCCGAAATGGGCTCAGGTGATCTATCGCCCGATGTCGAATGATGCGGCACGCGTGGCTGCGCTGTTGGCAGGCGATGTCGACATGATCGAGAATCCGCCGCCGGCCGATATGAAGAAGCTGCGCGAGAATCCGAATGTGAAGATCAGCGACACGGTGTCGAACCGCCTGATCTACATCTCGCTCGACCAGAGCGAGCCGACCGCCGGCATTCCCGATGCGGGCGGCAAGAATCCGCTGAAGGATGTGCGCGTGCGCAAGGCGCTGTCGATGGCGATCAACCGCGATGCGATCACCAGCCGCATCATGGAAGGCCTCGGCAAGCCGGCCGGCGATTTCCTGCCCAGCCCGATGTTCGGCACGCGGCCGGATGCCAAGCCCGACGCCTACAATCCGGATGCCGCCAAGAAGCTGCTGGCCGATGCCGGTTATCCGAACGGATTCTCGATCACGCTGGGTTCGCCGAACAACCGCTACATCAACGATGCCGAGGTGGCGCAGGCCGTCGCCTCGCAATGGACGCGGATCGGCGTGAAGACCAAGGTGGAGGCGGTGAATGCCACGGTCTTCTTCAAGAACCGCGACGAGTACAAGTATTCCGCCGGCCTGGTCGGCTGGGCTGCAGGTACCGGCGAGATGTCGAACCCGCTGCGCTCGATCGTCGCCACGGTGAGCCGCGAGAAGGGCTTTGGCGCCGCCAACAAGACGCGCTATTCCAATCCACAGCTCGATGCGATCATCGAACAGGCCATCGGCACGGTGGATGACAAGAAGCGCGAGGTGCTGCTGCAGCAGGCCTCCAAGATGGCGCAGGACGACCAGGCGCTGATCCCGCTGCACACCGAAGTGACCAGCTGGGGCCTGCGCAAGGGCTTCAGCTATCGTGCTCGCGCCGACCAGTACACGCTGGCCAATGGTGTGAGTAAGGACTGACGTTAACCGCCAGTCACGCTCATATGCCGCGGCACCGCGGCGGGGGCGTGACGGCGGTCGATGATGAAGTCATGTCCCTTGGGCTTGCGGGCGATGGCGCCACGAATGGCGTCTTCCAGCAGCGCGTCACTCTCGGACGCGCGTAATGGCGCGCGCAGGTCGGCGGCGTCATTCTGGCCCAGGCACATATACAGCGTGCCGGTGCAGGTGAGCCGCACGCGGTTGCAGCTTTCGCAGAAGTTATGCGTCAGCGGCGTGATGAAGCCGAGACGACGCCCGGTCTCGGCGACGGTATAGTAGCGCGCCGGACCGCCGGTCTTGTAATCGGTGTCTTCCAGCGTCCATTTGCGCTGGATCTGGCCGCGCGCCATCGACAGCGGCAGATACTGGTCGATGCGGGCTTCCTCGCCGATCTCACCCATCGGCATCACTTCGATGAAAACGAGGTCGAAGCCTTCAGCGCCGCACCAGGCGATCAGGTCGTCGAATTCCATGTCGTTGACGCCGCGCAGCGCAACGGCGTTGATCTTGACCTGAAGCCCGGCTTTCTTCGCCGCCTGCAATCCGGCCATCACCTTGTCGAGCTTGCCCCAGCGGGTCAGCTCGGTGAACTTGTCGGCATCGAGCGTATCGAGCGAAACGTTGATCCGCTTCACGCCGGCGGCGGCCAGGCCATCAGCATATTTCTCCAGCTGGCTGCCATTCGTGGTGAGCGTCAGCTCATCCAGCGCACCGGTCTTCAGATGGCGGCCGAGATTGTCGATCAGGGTCATGATGCCACGGCGCACCAGCGGCTCGCCGCCGGTCAGGCGGAGCTTGCGAACGCCCATGCGCACGAAGGCTGAGCAGAGCCGGTCGAGTTCCTCCAGGCTGAGCAGGTCGGCCTTGGGCAGGAAGGTCATGTCTTCCGCCATGCAGTAGACACAGCGGAAGTCGCAGCGGTCGGTGACCGATACGCGAAGGTAGGAAATCGAACGGCCGAAAGGATCGATCATCGAATGGGGCGCCACTGGTCCGGACCCACCGTCCGGCTGCCTGTTTAAGATAGTGGCCGGGCCGGGCAGGGGCAACCCCATGCCAAACCACGATTTCGTGCGGTTTCAGCCGCCCTGCAGGGGCAGGCGTACTTCCACCACATCCGAGGCGGGCGTGCCGACCGGCTGGAAGCCCAGTTCGGCCGCCAGCGTGCGCATGGCCTGGTTCTCGCGCAGGATGTCGCCGACGATCTCGCGCGTGCCGCGCTGCCGGCAATAAGCGATGATCTTGCGCATCAGCGCCTCGCCCAGACCCTGGCCCTTCATGTCGGTGCGCACCAGCACGGCGAATTCGGCGCGCAGGTTGTCGGGGTCGGTGATCGCGCGTACCACGCCCAACGTCTCGCTATGGTCGCCGACATGGTGCGTCGCGATGAAGGCCATCTCGCGCTCGTAGTCGATCTGGGTGAAGCGCGCCATCTCGGTATGCGGCAACTGGCGCAGCGGCGAGAAGAAGCGCAGGCGGAAATCCTCGGCTGAAACGCTGTTGACGAAATCCTCATGCGCCGGCTCGTCTTCCGGCCGCACCGGGCGTAGCAGCACAGTTTCGCCATTGCGCAGGGTGAAACTCTCCTCCAGGCCACTCGGATACGGCCGGATCGCCAGGCGGTCATGGCCGTGTACAGCACTGGGCCGGATCACCATGCGGGCATCCAGCGCCAGCATGCCCTGGTCGTCGGCATAGAGCGGGTTGATGTCGAGTTCGGCGATCTCGGCATGATCGGAGATCATCTGCGCCACGCGGATCAGCAGCGCGGCCAGTGCATCGCGGTCGACCGGCGGGAAGTCGCGATAGCCTGCCATCAGGCGGCTGACCTTGGTACGGTCGATCAGGTCCATCGCCAGATGCATGTTCAGCGGCGGCAGGGCCACGGCGCGATCGCCGATCACCTCGACGCCGACGCCGCCCTGGCCGAACATGATGGCGGGGCCGAAAATCGGATCGGTCAGCGCGCCGACGATCAGTTCATGCGCGCGCGGCCGGCGGATCATCGCCTGGATCGCAAAGCCGTCGATACGGGCGTCGGGCCGGCGCGCGCGGACGCGGACGAGCATCGCCTCGGCGGCGGCCACCAACTCGGCCTCGCTGCTCAAGTTGAGCGCCACGCCGCCGACATCGGATTTATGCGTGATGTCCGGCGACAGGATCTTCAGCGCCACCGGATAACCGATGCGTTGCGCCGCCGTGACGGCCGAAGCCGCGTCGCGCGCCGCTTCGGTGGCGACCGCAGGGATGCCGTAGGCAGCAAGGATGCGCTTGCCTTCGATCTCGTTCAGCATGCTGCGGCCTTCGCCCAGCGCAGTGTCGATCACGGCACGCACGGTCGCATGGTCGGGTGTGAAATCCTCAGGCAGCTCGGCCGGGATTTCCATCAAATTCTTCGTATTGCGGCGGTAGTTCACCATATGCATGAAGGCGCGCGCCGCCGCATCCGGCGTTTCGTACGACACCAGTCCGGCCGTGGCAAAGGCACGGCGCGCGGCCTGTACGGCTTCGCCGCCCGACCAGCAGGTCAGCACATTCTTCGGCGAACCGCGCGCCGCTTCGATCACCGCCTGCGCGGGGTCCAGCGACGGCACGATGGCCGTCGGTGCATGCATCACCAGCACGGCATCCACGCCCGGATCGGCGAGTACGATCTTCAGCGCATCGGCATACCGCTGGCTCGGCGCATCACCGATGATGTCGACCGGATTGCCATGCGACCAAGTCATCGGCAGCACCTTGTCGAGTGCGGCCAGCGTCTCGGCGCTCAGTTCGGCCAGCATGCCGCCGCGCTCGATCAGTTCATCCACCGCCATCACGCCGGGACCGCCGCCATTGGTGACGATGGCGAGGCGTTCGCCGGGCAGGCGGCGGCTGCGCGCCAGCGTTTCGACAGTGTCGAACAGTTCCTCGACGCCATCCACGCGCAGGATACCGGCGCGTCCGAGCGCTGCGGTATAGACGTCGTCGCTGCCGGCCAGCGCGCCGGTATGCGAGGCGGCGGCTTGGGCGGCGCGCGCGTTGCGGCCGGATTTCACCGCGACAATCGGCTTGTTGCGCGCAGCAGAGCGTGCTGCCGACATGAACTTGCGCGCGTTCTTCACCGACTCGATGTAGAGCAGGATGGCGCGGGTCTGCGGGTCGGTGGCGAGATAGTCGATGATGTCGCCGAAATCGACGTCGGCGGAATCGCCCACCGAGAGAAAATGGCTGAAGCCGATGCCATGCTGCTTCGCCCAGTCCAGCACGATGGTGCAGAGCGCACCGGACTGGCTGACGAAGGCGAGCTGGCCCGGCTGTGCATCGGTATGCGCGAAGCTGGCATTCAGCTTCAGGCCGGGGATCATCGTGCCGATGCCGTTCGGGCCCAGGATGCGCAGCAGGTAAGGCTTGGCGGCGTCCAGCATCGCCTGCTGCAGTGTGCGGCCGTCCGGCGCTTTCTGCGTCGACAGGCCGGCGGTCAGCACCACGGCGGCGCGGCAGCCGATTTCGCCCAGCATGGCGATCTGCTGCGGCACGGCAGCTGGCGGCACCACGATGACGGCCAGGTCGGGGATGCCGGGCAGGGCGCGCACATCCGGATAGCAGGGCAGGCCTTCCAGCGTGCGGTATTTCGGATTGACCGGCCAGACCGGTCCGGCGAAGCCGCCGCGCAGCAGATTGGCCAGTACGACGCTGCCAACGCGGGCCGGCTGGCCCGAGGCGCCGATCACGGCGACCGACTTTGGCGCAAAGAGCTTGTCGAGATTACGAACGGTCATGCCAGATCACTATAGCCGAAGCATTACGGCGTTGGGACATGCAGATGACGAACCAGATGCACGGCGATGGCCGTCGCCGCTGGCAGCAGGATAGCCCAGATTGCCACCGGCAGATCGCCGAAAGCGAGTGTGGCCAGACTGGCGAGCAGCAGCAGGCCGCCGAGCAGCAGGGCCTGCGGCTGTATGCGTTGCCGGCATTGCGGCCAGGCCATCAGGCCGAGCCGCGCCACGGCCAGCAGGTTGGCCGCCAGCAGGGCAAAGGCCGCACCGGCAGCGCCGGCCAGATGGGTCGCCGGCCAGACCAGCGCGAGGAACAGCAGCAGCGCTAGCGCGCTGTTGCTGGCGGCCCAGCCGGTGCGGCCGTCGCGCAGCATGCCGGCGGTCAGCGGCGAGCGCACCGTGAGCACCAGCCGCGACAGCAGCAGGAAGACGAAGACGGCACCGGCCTGCGGCATCGCATCATGCGCCAGCACAACGAACAGCGGTTCGCGCAACGCCAGCAGCAGCATCGCGAAGAGGGCGGTGGCGGCCAGCGTCGCGCTGCTGATGCGGCTGAGAATCTGCGCCGCATCGGGCTGGCGCAGCGCATGATGGACCAGCCCGCCAAAGGCCATGAAGAAGGGCACGGCCAGCAGCGCCTCGAACAGCATGGTGATGCGGCTCGCCACCAGGAACAGGCCGGCGGCCTCGATCGACACCATGGCGGCGAGCAGGAAGCGGCTGAGGGTGTCGAGCGCATAGCGCAGCGTCAGCCCGCCCATCATCGGCAGCCCGTAGCGCAGCAGTTGTCGTGAACGCGCGAGATCGACATCAAGCTGCAGGCGCGGCAGCAGCAGCACGAAGGCCGCCAGCGTGACGATGCCCTGCGCTACCAGCTGCGCGATCAGGATGCCGGACAGGCCGTATTCCAGTTCGACCACCAGCCACCAGCTGCTGCCCAGCAGGATGCCGAGCTGGCCGACGGCGAAGACGCCGGAGAGTTTGATATGGCGGGCCGCGCGCAGCTCGGTCAGCAAAACCACCTGCAGCGCACCCGTCACCAGCAGCGGCATCAGCAGCCAGGCCATCGGTAGCGGCGCGGCATCGAACCGCGCCATGATCGCCGCACTGTCGAACAGCAGCGCCGTGAGCATCCCCACCACCAGGCTGCCCAGCCCGCTGACCAGCAGCGTGTCCCCCAGCAGGCGCGGCCGCTCCTCTGCAGGGCCATGCGCGTAGTAGTACAGGTAGGAAAACTTCAGGCCGAGCAGACCCAGTGTCAGTCCCTGCGTCAGGGCCGTATCGACCAGGCTGTAGAGGCCGAGATCGGCCGGCGACAGTCGCGCGGTGATCATCGGCAGCAGCAGCAGGCCGCCGAGGCCGAGCAGGCCCAGCGACAGCAGATAGCCGCCGAAGTCGTGCAGCAGGGCGTGGAGGAAGGCGGCGGAGCCGCGCAGGCTTTCGGGGGCCCGGTCCCGGGCCGCTCCGGGTGCGGGGGAACCTGCCACAAGATTGGCAGTCTCGGCGGG
>JAGXRD010000125.1 GCA_018336035.1 Alphaproteobacteria bacterium
GGCCGGCGGTCTCCACCGCCGGCCGTTTCTGACTTAAGAGAGTCCCGTGCTGACCATCCTGTTCGACGGTTTCGCCTATGGCATGATCCTGTTCGTGCTGGCCTGCGGCCTGTCGGTCACGCTTGGCCTGATGAACTTCATCAACCTGGCGCATGGTGCCTTCGCCATGGCCGGCGGCTATCTCACCGTCGTACTGATGAACCGTTTCGGCGTCTCCTTCTTCCTCTGCATTCCGGCCGGTTTCCTGGTGTCGGCCGCGCTCGGCATCCTGCTGGAACGCACGCTGTATGTCCGGCTTTATGCCAGAAGCCATCTCGACCAGGTGCTGTTCTCCATCGGTCTGGTTTTCATGGCGGTGTCTGCCATCGACTATTTCATGGGCGCGCAGCAGCAGCTCATCACCCTGCCGCCCAGCTTGCGCGGCCGTGTCGATATCTTCGGTCTGCAGGTCGGCGTCTATCGCCTGTTCGTGATCGCGGTCTGCCTGCTGCTGGCCGTAGTGCTGCAGCTGATCCTGACCCGCACCCGCTTCGGCAGCCAGCTGCGCGCCGCCGTGGACGATGCCCGCGTCGCCCGCGGGCTCGGCATCAATGTCAGCCTGATCTTCACCTTCACCTTCGCATTTGGCTCCGGCCTCGCCGGGCTGGGCGGCGTGCTGGGTGCGGAAATCCTCGGCATGGATCCCACATTCCCGCTCAAATTCATGATCTACTTCCTGGTGGTGGTCAGCGTCGGCGGCACCACCACGCTGACCGGGCCGCTGCTCGCCTCGATCCTGCTCGGCATCGCCGATGTCGCCGGCAAGTATTACGTGCCCACGGTGGGCAGCTTCATCATCTACACCATCATGGTCGTCGTGCTGATCCTGCGCCCGCAGGGTCTGTTCGGCCGCGCCACCACGCGCTGAGACCGGCCGATGTCCTTGCTCCTCTCGTATTTCAGGCCTGACACCTCCACCGCTGCCGGCACGCTGCTGGCGCCGGCGCACTGGCGACCAGTGGAAATCCTGTTCTGGCTGCTGGCGGCGTCGCTGTTCTGGCTCGCGCCCAGCAAGGTGCTGCTGCTGAACGAGATCGCCATTCTGGCGCTGTTCGTGCTCTCGCTCGATCTTATCCTTGGCTATGCGGGCATCGTCTCGCTCGGCCACGGCGCCTTCTTCGGTCTCGGGGCTTACGTTGCCGGTCTGCTCGGCAAGCACGGTTTCACCGATCCGATCCTGGGGCTCTTCGTGGCCGGCGCGGCAGCCGGTCTGCTCGGCTTCGTCACCAGCTTCCTGCTGCTGCGCGGCTCGGATCTCACCAAGCTGATGGTGACGCTCGGCGTGGCGCTGATCCTGCGCGAGCTGGCCAACAAGTTCAGCAATATCACCGGTGGCGCCGACGGCCTCACCGGCGTCACGATTGGCCCGGTGCTTGGCCTGTTCGACTTCGACATCTTCGGCAAGACGGCTTACGCCTACAGCCTCACCGTGCTGTTCATCCTGTTCTATGTCGCGCGGCGTCTGGTCAATTCGCCCTACGGGCTGCTGCTGCGCGCCATCAAGGGGAATTCCTTACGCACCGGCGCCATGGGTGTGCCGACCAACCGGCGTCTGGTGCAGATTTACACGATTGCGGCGGTCTATGCCGGAATCGCCGGCGCGCTACTGGCACAGACCTCGCAATTCGTCTCGCTCGACGTGCTGGATTTCCACCGTTCGGCCGACGCGCTGCTGATCCTGGTGCTGGGCGGCAGTGGCCATCTCTGGGGCGCGGTGATCGGTTCGATCGCCTTCAAGTTCATGTACGACTATCTGGCCGCCATCACGCCGCAATACTGGCAGTTCTGGCTCGGCCTCGTGCTGGTGCTGATCGTGCTATTCGGCAGGGGCGGCATTCTCGGCTTCGTGCAGAAGGCGCGCGACTGGCTGGCGTATCGTAAGGGCAGTGCCAGGTGAACGCCGTGCTGGAAACGCAGAACCTCAGCAAGGCCTTCGGCGGCCTGGTCGCCACCAATGATGTCAGCTTCAAACTGCCGGCCGGTGCGCGCCATGCGCTGATCGGTCCCAATGGCGCGGGCAAGACCACATTGGTCAACCTGCTGACCGGTGTGCTGCAGCCCACCTCGGGCCGCATCCTGCTGAAAGGCGAGGACATCACCAGCCTGCCGTCGTATCAGCGCGTGAAGCGTGGCCTGGCCCGCACCTTCCAGATCAACCAGCTGTTTGCCGAGCTGACGCCGTTGCAGCATATCGTGCTGGCGATCTCGGAACGGGAAGGTGCCGCCACCGGCTGGTGGCGCCCGGTCGGCAGCCGTAGCGATATCGTCGATGAGGCCGAAGCCCTGCTGCGACAGCTCACTCTGACCGATGTGCGCGACCAGCGCACCGAAACCATCGCCTATGGCAAGCAGCGCCTGCTGGAAATCGCCGTCGCGCTGGCCGCAAAGCCCGCCGTGCTGCTGCTGGATGAACCCGCCGCCGGCGTGCCGGAAACCGAGCGCCACCAGATTCTCGATGTGATCGCAGCGCTGCCGGCAGAAGTCACGCTGCTGCTGATCGAACACGACATGCAGCTGGTATTCCGCTTTGCGAAGACCATTTCGGTGCTGGTCAATGGCGGGCTGTTCGTCGAAGGTCCGGCCGCCGAGATCGCGCGCGACGAGCGGGTGAAGAAAGTCTATCTCGGCGAGGAGGCGGTTAATGTCTGATCTCCTGACCGTGACCGATCTGCGGGCCGGCTATGGCGAGGCCATCGTGCTGGATGGTGTGAGTTTCGATCTCGCCGCCGGTCAATCGCTGGCGTTGCTGGGCCGCAATGGCGCGGGCAAGACCACGCTGATCAACACGCTGGTCGGCGCCACGCGTTATCGCGATGGCAGGATCATCCTCAATGGTGCGGACATTACGAACTCTCGCTCGGATCGCCGCGCCGCCGCCGGCATCGGCTGGGTGCCGCAGGAGCGCAATATCTTCAAATCGCTGACGGTGGAGGAAAACCTCACCGCCGTGGCGCGGCCGGGTCCTTGGGGCGTGACGCGGGTGTTTGAGATGTTTCCGCGTCTTGCTGAGCGCCGCCGCAACATGGGCAACCAGCTGTCGGGCGGCGAGCAGCAGATGCTGGCCGTCGGCCGTGCGCTGATGCTCAATCCGCGCTTGATGCTGCTGGACGAGCCGCTCGAAGGCCTGGCGCCGATTATCGTCGAGGAATTGCTGGCCGCGCTCCGCCGCATCACGCGTGAAGAGGGGCTGTCGGCCATCATTGTCGAACAGAATGCCCGCAAGCTGCTGCCGATCACCGACCGCGTGGTGGTACTGGAGCGCGGCCGTATCGTGCATGCCACCGATAGTGCCAGCCTGGCGGCAGATCCTGTGAAACTGGAAGCCTGGCTCGCCGTTTCCGACGGCAGCCATTAATATCATCACGTCAGGGAGAGAAAACCATGCAACGCAAGACACCGCCGTTCCGCGCCGACCATGTCGGCAGCCTGCTCCGTCCGCAGGTGCTGAAGGAAGCCCGCGCCCAGAAGAAGGACGGCAAGATCGATGCCGCCCAACTGAAAGCCGTCGAAGACGAGGCGATCAAGCGCGTGATCAAGCAGCAGGAAGAGGTGGGGCTGCAGAGCATCACCGACGGCGAATTCCGCCGCTCCTGGTGGCATTTCGACTTCCTGGGTTTCCTGGATGGCGTCGAGTATTACACGCATGCCGAACAGGGCATCCAGTTCTCCGGCGTGCAGACCCGCGCGGAAGGCGTGAAGGTGAAAGGCAAGATCGGTTATTCCGGTCACCCGATGGTCGATCACTTTAAATTCGTGAAGGCCAATACCAGCCGCACGCCGAAGATGACCATTCCGTCGCCCAGCGTGCTGCATTTCCGCAGCGGCCGGAATGCGATCCCGAAGGACATCTACCCGAACCTGGACGACTTCTTTAACGACCTCGGCCAGGCCTACAAAAAGGCCGTGCAGGATTTCGCCGCGGCCGGTTGCCGCTACCTGCAGCTGGACGAAACCAACCTGGCCTATCTCTGCGATCCCGAGCAGCGCGAACTGTCGCGCCAGCGCGGCGATGATCCGGACAGCCTGCCGGAGAAGTATGCCCAGATGATCAACACCGCGATTGCTGACCGGCCGAAGGACATGGTGATCTCCATGCATCTGTGCCGCGGCAATTTCCGCTCGACCTTCATTTCCAAGGGCGGCTATGAGCCGGTCGCCAAGACGCTGCTGGATACGATCAAGGTCGATGGCTACTTCATGGAATACGATAACGAGCGGTCGGGCGGTTTCGAGCCGCTGCGCCATCTGCCCAAGGGCAACAAGACCGTCATCCTGGGCCTCGTCACCTCGAAGACCGGCCAGCTGGAATCGAAGGACAACATCAAGCGCCGCATCGAGCAGGCGGCGAAATTCGCCGATCTGGAGCAGCTCTGCCTCAGCCCGCAATGCGGCTTTGCCTCCACCGAGGAAGGCAACGTGCTGGCCGACGAGGAACAGTGGGCCAAGCTGCGCATGATCGTGGAAGTCGCCGAAGAGGTCTGGGGCAAGAACTGATCGGTCGCCTGTCTCCTCAAACAACAACCGTCATCCCCGGGCTTGTCCCGGGGATCCATCTGCGCGTTCCGAGGTGCGGATGGTTGGGATGGACCCTCGGCACAAGGCCGAGGGTGACGGTTGAGTTTGTTGAATCTCGTCATTGTGACGATGCCGGTCGCCGGTTTCTGGCGTAAACTCCGTGTAACCGGAGCTGACCCGCCATGATTCGACGCACCCTGCTTGCCTTTGCCCTGCTCACTGCCGCCTTACCCACGCAGGCCCAGCAGGCGCCCGCCGACGTGCTGCCGCTGATCGATGCGCATCTGCATTACAGCCACGACGCCTGGGATTACCTGCCGACCGCCGAGGCCATTGCCATCCTGCGCAAAAGCAACCTGCGCAAGGTGCTGGTCTCCAGCTCGAGCGACGACGGTACCCAGAAACTCTACGAGGCAGCCCCCGACCTGATCGTGCCCGAGCTGCGACCCTATCGCCGGCGTGGTGAGCTGAGCAGCTGGATGCGCGACGACAGCATCATTACCCATCTGGAAGCTCGGCTGGCGAAATACCGCTATGTCGGGATTGGCGAATTCCATCTCTATGGTGCCGATGCCGATCTGCCGGTGCCGAAACGCATGGTGGCGCTGGCCAAGCAGCACAAGCTGTTCCTGCATGCCCATAGCGATGCCGAGGCCGTGCGGCGGCTGTTCGTGCATGATCCCGATGCCATCGTGCTCTGGGCGCATTCCGGTTTCGACCGGCCCGACGCGGTGCGCGACATGCTGAAGCGCTATCCCAATCTCTGGGCCGATCTCGCCTTCCGCAGCGATCACGCCTCGGATGGCAAGGTCGATGCCGAATGGCGCAAGCTGTTCGAGGAATTCCCCGACCGCTTCATGGTCGGTACGGATACCTTCACGCCGGAGCGCTGGCACTATATCGAGGAGCATGCGAAATGGTCGCGTGCCTGGCTCGCCAGCCTGCCGCGGCCGCTGGCCGAAAAGATCGCCTACAAAAATGCCGAGGCTTTGTTCGCGCGCACCAGCTACAAGGTGGATCGTTGAGCCTGACGCTCCGCTCATCGCTGGCAGCCGCTGTCTTCCTGGCAGCGGCACCTGCCATGGCCTGCATAGACCTGCCGGCCCAAGCGCGACAGATTCAGGGCTCGCATTTCCGCGTGGTCGTGACATCCGAACCGACACCGATTCCGCTCAATGCGCCCTTCGCGCTGGAGATCCGGCTCTGCGATGCCCGCATGGCCGAACTGTCGCGGCTGGCTGCGGTGGATGCCTGGATGCCGGCGCATCGTCACGGCATGAACTACAAGACCACCCTGACCAAGCGCGACTGGGGCCATTACCGCGCCGAAGGGTTGCTGCTGCACATGCCGGGCGAATGGGAATTCGTCTTCGACTTCGCCGGCCCCGACAAGCCGGAACGGCTGACCTTCCGCATCGACGCGCAATGAAGGCGCTGGTTGCCGCTGCAGGGCTGCTGGTCTCCAGCGCGGCTGGTGCAGTGGATTTCGATGCCACGCAGACCCGCCGCATTTTGGGCCATGGCGCCTGGCCGCCTGCCCAAATGCAGACACAGACGGCAGATCGCACGAACCGTTATTCCGGCAATGTCGATGCCATCCGCCTTGGTGCCATGCTGTTCGGCGAACCGCGCCTGTCGGGTAACGGCGCGCTCAGCTGCCAGACCTGCCACCGGCCGGAGCATGGCTGGAGCGAGCCGAAGGCGCGCAGCGAAGGCCTGCAGCGCCAGGACCGCAATGCGCCGGGTCTGCTGAATGTGCGGCTGCAGCGCTGGTTCGGCTGGGATGGCGCGAATGACAGCCTCTGGGCTGCCGGCATTCGCCCGATCGTGAAGGACACCGAGATGGGCGGCTCGGCGGCAGCGACAGCAAAGCTGTTGCGCGAAGATGCGCCTCTCGCATGTCTCGCGCGGCGGGTCGAGCCTGCTTATGCCGCCATGGACGACGAAGCTGCGCTGGTGCTGGCAGCCAAGGCGCTGGCCGCCTTCCAGGAAACGCTCAGCAGCCCGCGCACGGCTTTCGACGAGTTCCGCGATGCGCTGGCCGCCAACGACAGGGCAGGGATGGCGCGCTATCCCGAAGCCGCGCAGCGCGGACTGGCGCTGTTTACCGGGCGCGGCCAGTGCGGCGCCTGCCATACCGGGGCGAATTTCAGCAATGGCGAGTTCCACGATACCGGGCTGGTCTTCTTCCTGAACGATCCCGACCGCAAACCCGGCACGCCGCGCCGTGTCGATCCCGGCCGGCATGACGGCATCGCCCAGCTCAAGGCGGCGGCAAATCCCTTCAACCTGCTCGGTCGTTACAACGATGATCCGGGCGGTGTCGCCAGCATCCCGGTGCGCCATGTGGTGCAGCAGCATCGCAACTGGGGCGAATTCAAGGTGCCATCCTTACGCAGCCTGCCGGCCACCGCGCCCTATATGCATGATGGCAGCAAGGCAACTTTGCGCGACGTGATCCTGCATTATTCCGAACTGGACGAAGACCGCCTGCATTCCGATGGCGAAGCGATCCTGAAACCGCTGAAACTTTCAGAAGCCGAGATTGCCGATCTGCAGGCGTTCCTTGAATCGCTCAGCGCGCCTGACGATACGGCGGCGCGCTATGAGAGTCTGCGCCGCGAAGCCGCCCAATGTCGCTAAACTTGCGTCGCTAAACCTGCGGCATTCGCGCCGGGTCGCGCAGTGGCAGGCTGATCGTCGCCACCGTGCCCTTACCAGGCTGCGATTCCAGATCGAGCGTGCCGCCATGCAATTCGGCCAGCGACTTCACCAGCGGCAGGCCGAGGCCGGTGCCCTGATGCTCGCGGCTGAGCACGCCGCGCACCTGCCCGAACGGCGCCAGCGCCTTCGGGATATCCTGCGGCGCCATGCCGACGCCGGTATCGTGTACCGCAATTTTCAGAATGCGGTCGGTCACTGTGGCCGCCACCCAGGCGCGCCCGCCGCGCGGTGTGAATTTCACGGCATTGCTCAGCAGGTTCAGCAGCATCTGGCGCAGCATACGCTCGTCGGCCTGCAGGTCGGGCAGGCTGTCGGGGATATCGGCACTTAAGTTGACGCCGGCGCGGTCGGCCTGCATCTGCATCATTTCCAGACTGTCAGTGATCACCTGCCCGGGATGCAGGGTTTCGATATGTGGCTCCATGCGGCCGGCTTCCACCTTGGCCAGGTCCAGCACGTCGTTGATCAGCTGCAGCAGGTGTTCGCCCGACTTGCGGATATCGTCGATATATTCCAGCTGCTTGGGCGGCATCGATCCGAAATAGCCAGCCAGCAGCGATTCCGAAAAGCCGATGATGGCATTCAGCGGCGTGCGGAATTCATGGCTCATATTGGCCAGGAAAGCGCTTTTGGAGCGGTTGGCCACTTCCGCCATTTCCTTGGCATGTAGCAATTCGCGTTCGGTCGCCTCGCGTTCGGCGATGTATTTGGTCAGCGCCACCGTACGCTCATCCACGCGGGCTTCCAGCGTATCGGCCAGGTCGCGCAGCTGGTCCTGCACGCGGCGCAGTTCGGTGATGTCGGAATAGGAGGTGACGAAGCCGATGCCCGGCACCGGCGCGCCGATGATTTCGATCACGCGGCCATTGGGGCGGCGGCGCTGCAGGCGGTGCGGCGTCATCTGGCGTGCGAGCCGGACGCGCTCGGCCACCAATGCCTCGATATCGCCCGCGCCGTATTCGCCATGTTCGGCATTGTGGCGCATGAAGGCTTCGAAGGGCGTGCCGGGCCGGCTCATTTCCGGCGGCAGGTCGTACATCTGCAGGAAGCGCTCGTTGCAGACCAGCAGGTTCAGCTCGGTATCGAACAGCGAGATGCCATGGCCCAGATTGGCGATGATGACATCCAGCATGCGGTTCTTGTCGCGCAGCTCCGCCGTGCGGTTCTGCACGGCAACCTCAAGCTCCTCGCGCACGCGCAGCAGCGCCTGCTCGTTGCGCCGCCGTTCGGTGATGTCGGTATAGACCGCGACCCAGCCGCCATCGGGCAGTGGTGCGCCGCGCACTTCCAGAATGGTGCCGTCCGGTCGTTCGCGCTCGAAATGATGCGGCTGGAATTTACGCACGAGCGCCAGACGCTCCTGCACGATGGCATCGACCTCGCCGGCGCCGTATTCGCCACGCTCGGCATTGTAGCGGAAAAAGGTTTCCACCGGCGTGCCAGGCGCGCCGAAACTGTGGGGGAAATCCAGCAGGTCGAGGTAGCGGCGATTGCAGGCAATCAGCCGCAGTTCGCCGTCGAAGATGCTGATCCCCTGATCTAGCTGGTCCAGCCCCTGGAGGAGGTGCACATTCTGGTGCATTCCGCCGAGTTCCTTGCCTGTTAACCTGACCCCCAAGCTAAACCTTTGGCAGCCGGAAAAAAATGGCGGAAAGGTGCATCACTCCGTGAAGACCCTCCGCCCATGAAAAAAGCCGCCTTGCGGCGGCTTGATTCGCGAGTCGATAAACTCGAAGGCGATGATTACATCGAGCCTTCGCGCTGGGCGCGCTTGCGGGCCAGCTTGCGGGCGCGGCGGATGGCTTCGGCCTTCTCGCGGGCGCGGCGCTCCGAGGGCTTCTCGTAGTGGCCGCGCAGCTTCATCTCGCGGAAAATGCCTTCGCGCTGCATCTTCTTCTTCAGCGCCTTCAGCGCCTGATCGACATTGTTATCACGAACCAGAACCTGCACGTCGGTTCCATCCTTTCAGTCAAAAGAAATCCGTTTGCGGAGCCTATGCTCCGGCGAGTGGCGGGTTCTAACACGCTGCCCGGGCTTTGTGAAGCGGCTTTGTGGATATCCGGTCGCAAACTGCGTTTTAGTATAAGCTATTGTTTACAAATGTATATTCAGACGGCTTGGCCGCGATCGCGGTCTGGCCTAGGCTGCGGATATGGCAATTCTCAAGATCGCGAAGATGGGGCATCCGGTTCTGGCCCGCCCGGCCGACTCGGTTGCCGACCCGACGGCCCCGGAAATCCGGCAACTGATTGCTGATATGGTGGATACCATGATCGACGCGCCGGGCCAGGGTCTGGCCGCGCCGCAGGTGCATGTGCCGCTGCGGGTCGCGGTATTTCTCACGCCCGACGAGGGCGACGGCCAGCGCGAACTGGTCACCCTGGTCAACCCGAAATGGCAGCCGCTGGGCGAAGACCAGGACATGGCCTGGGAGGGCTGCCTGTCGGTGCCGGGTATGCGTGGGCTGGTGCCGCGCTACACCCGGATCCGGTATGAGGGCATGCTGCCCGATGGCGGTCGGCTGGAACGAGAAGTCGAGGGCTGGCATGCCCGCGTGGTACAGCATGAACTGGACCATCTGGACGGCATCCTGTATCCGCAGCGCATGACCGACCTGAAGGATTTGGTGTTCGAAAGCGAGATGCGCCACCGCGCGCCTCTGCGTCCGCAGGAGGACGAAGAATGATCGAAGAGCATCTGCAGGATAATCTTCTGGCCGAAAAGCGCGCCCTGCTGGAGGCCATGCTGCCGCATGTGCCATTCGACGGCTGGACCGCCAAGTCGCTCAATCTGGCCGCGCGCGATGCCGGGATCGACACCGGCGTGGTGCTGCGCGCTTTTCCCGGTGGCGCCGCCGATCTGCTGGATTTCTGGGTGAGCGAGACCGACGCCGCCATGCTGCGCGTGCTGGAAGGCCGCGACCTCGCCGCCATGAAGGTGCGCGAGCGTGTCAAGCTGGCCGTGATGACGCGGCTGGAACTCGCCGCCCCGCATCGTGAAGCCGTGCGCCGTGCGCTGACGCTGGAGTCCCTGCCGCAGCATGCGCCACGCGCGTTACGCCAAGTATACCGTACGGTGGATGCGATCTGGTATGCCGCCGGCGACACGGCCACCGACTTCAACTTCTATACCAAGCGTCTGCTGCTGGCCGGCGTCTATGCCGCCACGCTGATGCACTGGCTGGATGACAAGTCGGAGAGTTTCGCCGGCACATCCGCTTTCCTCGATCGCCGCCTGGCCGACGTGATGCAGATCGAGAAAGCCAAGGGCAAGCTCGCCAAGCTGGCGGACCGACTGCCCAACCCGTTCCGCAATCTGCGGCGGGCGTAACGTTTCAGATTTTCAGGATGCGTCTTAAGCGACGACGCTGAGGAACTGGCCGACCACGGCCGGCTTCTGCACCGGCGTGGCGCTGCCGCTGCGCGTGTAGTTCAGCAGCGGGGCGCCCTCGTCACTGCCGGACGAGGCACCGTAACCGGAGCCGCTGCCCTGCTGCGAGGACGACTGCTGATACTGCTGGGGCTCGGCCTGCTCGACCGGCGTCTCGGCCAGATACCCGGTAAAGCGGCTGACCTGCGCATATTGCTGCACAGCGGCATTGTCGGTGTTGCTGATCAGCGCATTCTTCGCCGGCCGCTGCGGAGCGGTCCGCGCGGCGCCAACAAGGCCAGCACTGATATTCTCGATCGACATGGTGTGAGTCGTACCGGAGATATGGTTAACAAATATTAACCATCATTATAGCCAAGTACCGTCCGACCGCAAGCCGAGAACGGGGGTGCGACTTTTTGACTTATGGTTGTGGGGCCTGCCCGGTGGGGTAGAGGCGGTTCAAATGGCCCATTTTGCGCCCCGGGCGGGCTTCGGCCTTGCCGTAAAGATGCAGTTTGGCATTCGGTTCGGTCAGCAAAGCCGGCCAGGCATCGATTTCGTCGCCGATCAGGTTCTCCATCACGGCGTCGCAAAGCCGGTCGGCCGACCCGAGCGGCAGGCCGCAGATCGCCCGGATATGCTGCTCGAACTGCGAGGTGACGGCGGCATCCATGGTCCAGTGGCCGGAGTTATGCACCCGCGGCGCCATCTCGTTGACCAGGATGCGGTCGCCGCAATCGAACAGCTCGACCGCCAGGGTGCCGACATAATCGAGCCCCGCCGCGAGGCTGGCGGCGATCTGCTCGGCCTGGGCGGCCAGTGCGGCGTCGATCCGGGCCGGCGCGTATGTGCGCCACAGGATGTGATTGCGATGGATATTCTCGACCGGGCCCCATGAGGCGATCCGGCCATCCAGCCCGCGCGCCAGCACGACGGAGAGTTCGCGGTTGAACGACACGAAACCTTCGGCGACCAGATGATCGGATTTCAGCGCGGCGAAAGCCGAGGCAGCGTCTTCGCGCTTCGTGACCTTCACCTGGCCCTTGCCGTCATAGCCCATGCGGCAGGTCTTCAGCACCAGCGGCAGGCCGAGCGCGTCGATCGCGGCTTCAAGATCGGCGACCGAACCAACCTTGCGCCAGGGCGCGGTGGCAATGCCGCGGTCGTTGCAGAACTGCTTCTCGAACAGGCGGTCCTGGCTGATGCGCAACGCCTCGGTGCCGGGCCGCACCGGCACGATCCTGGCGATCTGCGCCACCGGATCGAAGGGGATATTCTCGAATTCGTAGGTCACGACATCGCAGTCGCGCGCGAATGTTTCCATCGCCGCAGTGTCGGTATAGGCGGCGCGGGTGAATTTGGCGGCGACTTCGGCGGCGGGCGGATCGGCTTCCGGCGCGAAGATGTGGCAGTGATAGCCGAGCCGGCTGGCGGCATTCGCCAGCATGCGGCCGAGCTGGCCGCCGCCGAGAATGCCGATCCTGCTGCCCGGCGCGAGGGCGTTCACTTGCGGGTCTTCTTCTTCTCGGAAACCGGTTTTTGCGCGATCGCCCTGGTCTGCTTGGCGCGCCAGGCCTGCAGGCGCTTGGACAAAGCCGGATCGTGCAGCGCGAGGATCGCAGCTGCCAGCAGACCCGCATTGATCGCGCCGGCCTTGCCGACGGCGAGCGTACCGACCGGAATGCCGCCCGGCATCTGCTGGATCGAGAGCAGCGAGTCGAGGCCTTTCAGGGTGCGGCTCTCCACCGGCACGCCCAGCACCGGCAGATGCGTCATCGCCGCGGCCATGCCCGGCAGATGCGCGGCGCCGCCGGCGCCGGCGATGATCACCTGGATGCCGCGCTCATGCGCCTCGTGGGCATAGTCGTACAGCCGCTGCGGCGTGCGATGCGCCGAGACGATGCGATGCTCGGCCGGCACCTTCAGCGCCGCCAGAATATCGGCGGCATGTTCCATCGTGGCCCAGTCGGACTGGCTGCCCATGATGATCCCGACCAGCGGCTTGCCTTTGGCGGCTCCAGACTTGGCCGGACCTTTACGCGGCGCCATGAGTTACTCCTGCAGCGGAAAGCGGCGGATTATAGGGAGCGGGGAGGGGCTGTAAAGCCAGACCGTGGCACCCGGGGAACGCCCGGAATCGGATGGTTTCAGCAGCTGTGGAATGCCTCTCCGATCCATGCTTTGTTAACGCCTTCTGCGGCATGAGTAGCGCAGAGTGCCGCTTCAGGCGGCAAAGCGAGGCTGCGTGAAGATCGAGGACCGCCGACCGGTCGGGTTGGGCTCCACGACCCCTATCGGGTCGGGTGGCGGCGCGCGCCCTGCCGCGGTGGCCCCGACGCAGGGGGGCGGCGGCGTCACCGCCACCACCGTGAATCCGGCCGCCACCGCCACCGTGATGGGCATTCCCGAACCGGAGCTGACGCCGCGCGTGCGCGATGCCATCGTGCGGCTGATGGGCGAGGTCGACCAGCTGCGCAACGAACTCAACCGCACGCGGCACCGCCTGGCCGAACTCGAACGCCTGGCCGACCGCGACACGCTGACGCCGCTATACAATCGCCGCGCCTTCGTGCGGGAACTCAGCCGTTCGATGGCGCATGTCGAACGCTACGGCCGCCCGTCCTGCCTGATCTATTTCGATCTCAACGGCCTGAAGGAGATCAACGACCGGCATGGCCATGGCGCCGGCGATGCCGCGCTGATCCAGGTCGGCCAGATCCTGCTCGACAACACGCGTGAATTCGACGTGGTCGCCCGGCTGGGCGGCGACGAATACGGCGTGATCCTCAGTGAGACCGACGCCCAGATCGGCCGCGAAAAGGCCGAACACCTGGCCGAGGCGATCCGCCGCCGGCCGCTGCACTGGGAAGGCAAGAGCCTGCCGCTCGATGCCGCCTATGGCGTCTATCCGCTCAAGCCCGGCGAGGACCCCGGCTCGGCCTTGGCCGCCGCCGACCAGATGATGTACAGCCACAAACTGTCGCGTCGTACGGCGCGCGGCTGATTTTTCTGCATTTTTAAGGCCTTACGCCACCCTAGTTGCGGCCTTGTATCGCCTTGAAGCCGCTGTATCGGGTGCTTACAGCGCCCTTATTCGAGTCTTATTCCGTCTTATCCTGCCCTTATAACCCCCTTATTCCGTGAAACATGGCGCGTGAAACATCCTGCGCTTGTCAGAAGACAGGCGTGAACATATAATGAACAAAAGACCAGGTTCAAGGTGGGCAAGATGGCCGACGATTACGCCGCCTATGTCATGGATTGCCTCGCTGCGGCCCGTGTCGGTCCGGTCACGCGCGAGCGGTTGTTCAGCGGCAGCGGGCTGCGCATCGATGGCGAGCTGTTCGGCGTGATCCTGCGCGGTACGCTGTATTTTGTCGTCGATGACCAGACCCGGCCGCGCTTCATCGAGGCCGGGATGGGGCCGTTCCGCTATAGCCGCAAAAGCGCTGAGCGGAAGATCGAGCGCTGGTACGAATTGCCGGAAGACGTGCTGCTCGATCCGTCCGATCTGCGCGACTGGGTGCATGCGGCATTGGGCGCTTTCCGCCGGACCGCGAAGCCGGAAAAGAAGACGGCGAAACCGAAAACGCCGCGCGCGCCTGTCAAGAAAGCCGCTGTCAGGAAGACCGCCGCAAAAGCCTCGGCCAAGAAAAAGGCCCGGCCAGCGCGATAACGCCGCGCCGGGCCCGGGCCTCAGGCGGGCTGCAATCACTGCAGCGCGCCGCTCGGGGAGGGTTAGCGCTGCGCCGCCAGGCGCTGCACCCGTTCATCGCGCAGGCGCTGCTCGCGCGCCAGCTTGAACATGATGAACAGCGGTAGGCCGCTCAGCATCGCGGCGAAGTTGGCCGCCAGGATCCAGTCGATGTGGAACCAGGTCACCATGCCATCGGCAACGATGAAGAACTGCATGACCGCGAGAACGAGGAAGAAGGCAGAACCGGGGAAAGCCATGATCGACACCTTTTTGTTTTTAAGCCTCACGACTTGATGACGAGACTCTAGCCGCGCCGGCGCCGCTGCGCCCCCGATAAGGCTGTGACCCCCTGTGATGTGGTTGTGACCTGAAATTGGCAGTTATGCGACAATACTCCTGCTTCGGATCAGGTCCTTTAAGTTGTAATACCCCGGGATGGAGTTGTATTATGCTGGGCAGGCGAACCCATGGGGTTTGCGGCACGGGGGTGCGGCCATGCAGGGATTCGTTCTGTTCAGACGGGCGCTGATCGCTGCCATGACGGCGGCGGTGATCGCATTGCCGGCACTGCCATCCTTTGCCGCCACGCAGCGTCTCGCTCTGGTGATCGGCAACAGCGCCTATGCCGATGGTCTGCTGAAGAATCCGATCAATGATGCGCGTGCCATGGCGACCACGCTACGCGAGTTGGGATTCGAAGTGCGCGTGCTGGAAAATGCCGACCGGATGGCCATGCAGCGTGCCGTGGTCGAGTTCGGCCGCAAGCTGAATTCCGAGACTGTCGGCCTGTTCTATTTCGCCGGCCATGGCATGCAGGTGCGCGGCGCCAACTACCTGATCCCGGTGAAGGCCGAGATTGCCAGCGAGGATGAGGTCGAGGTCGAAGGCGTCGACGTGTCCTATGTGATGGCGCGGATGGCGACCGCGAAGAACCAGTTCAACATCGTCATCCTCGATGCCTGCCGCAATAATCCATTCCAGCGCAGCTTCCGCACATTGAACAGCGGACTGGCCGCCATTTCCGCACCGACCGGCACGATGATCGCCTATGCCACCGCGCCGGGTTCGGTGGCGAGCGATGGCGATGCGGCAAACGGCATCTATACCGCCGAACTGGTCAAAGCGATCCGGCAGCCCGGTATCTCGATGGAAGAGGCTTTCAAGCAGGCGCGCAGCGGCGTGATCGCACGCACCCAGGGCAAGCAGACGCCCTGGGAAAGCTCCTCGGTGGTTGGCACATTCTCCTTCCGGGCGGCGCCGCCGCAGCAGGTCGCGTCGCTCGCCGCGCCTGCCGTGGACAGCACCGGCGATATGGCGCTGTGGAACGCGGTGAAGGACAGCCAGGATGCGCGCGACTTCCAGGCTTATCTGGACAGCTATCCCAATGGGATTTTCAACCGGCTGGCGCGCGTGCGCGTGGCTACGCTGGGCGATACGCAGAAGCCACGCTCACCCCAGGTCGCGGTGACACAAAGCAAGACGCCCGATGCGAAGAAGGATCCCGAACCGAAGAAGGACACGGCCGTCGCCAGCCTGAAAGCGGCACCGCCGGGCGCGCCACCTGCGGCCTTTGTCGATACCGGCCATTTCGAAAGCACGCTGCGCCAGAACTGGCCTGCGGTGGAAGCTGCGCTCAAGGAGCATGTGAAGAAGGAATACAATACCTATCGCATGCTGATCCCGACGTTTAACGGCGGCTTCGATGTGCGCCTCGACAAATCGGCCTTGGTCGAAGTGAACGATGCCGCGAAAGGCCGATTCACGGCTTACCTGGAGGGCATGATTCAGCAATCCGCCTATTCAGGCGGCAACATGCTGAACTGGCGGCCTTACCGGTCCCATTTCGCCTACACTCTCCGCTTCGTCGACGGCAAGCCGGTGATCGACGACTACCAGTATCTGTCGCCAGCGCCGAATCCGGTCGCGGCGCAATAGTGTGGTTCTTTCCCCCTCTCCCGCTTGCGGGAGAGGGAGGGGCCCGGCCAGAGGCCGGGAGGGGGAGGGAGCGTGTCTGCTGCCAACAAACGAGCACGCGG
>JAGXRD010000126.1 GCA_018336035.1 Alphaproteobacteria bacterium
GCGATCCGATGGCACCACCACGCAGACCGGCTTGCCGTCGACCAGCGCCATCAGGGTTTTCAGCACGCGGTCGGGGCGCTCGCCCAGTGCTTCAGCGGCCTGGATGCCGACCTTGTCGGCGTCCGGGTCGTAGTCATAGCTGTGGACGGTGAACTGGGCGCCCTGCTGTTTCAGGAACAGGGTTGCGCGGGTGGTCTTCGACACGTCAGCCTCTGCGTGCGTCTTTCGGAAAACGGCGGTTTCTGCCAACGTCTATATACAATTTAGGAGAGTCCGTCATGCGCCGCTTCCTGTTGCGTCAGGCCCTGCTGCCTGATGGCTGGCACGACCATGTGCTGGTCAGCGTGGATGCGGCTGGCCTGATCGCCAAGGCCGCGCCGGGCACACCAGACGCCGCCGCCACCTTGCTGGATGGCCCCGTTCTGCCCGGCATGCCCAATCTGCACAGCCATGCCTTCCAGCGTGCCATGGCGGGGCTGGCCGAACGCAGCGGGCCAGATATGAGCGACAGTTTCTGGACCTGGCGCGAGACCATGTATCGCTTCGCCGCGAAGCTGACGCCCGAGGATGTCGAGGCCATTGCCGGGCAGCTTTATGCCGAAATGCTGGAGGCCGGCTTCACCGCGGTGGCCGAGTTCCATTACCTGCATCACCAGCCCGGCGGCGCGCCATATTCCGATCCGGCTGAACTGAGCCGGCGCATTCTGGCGGCGGCCGATACCGCCGGGATCGGGCTCACGCACCTGCCGGTGCTGTACCGTTATGGCGGCTTCGGCGCCAGGGAACCGCAGGAGCGCCAGCGCCGCTTCCTGCATGATGCCGAGGCCTATGCAAAGCTGCTGCAGGCGCTGGCCCCTGCCCTGCAGAACCGCAGCGACCGCCGCCTCGGCATCGCGCCGCACAGTTTACGCGCCGTCACGCCAGACCTGCTGCGCGAGGGCATCGCGGCGCTGGATGCCATCGACAGCGCTGCGCCGATCCATATCCATATCGCCGAACAGACTGCCGAGGTGGACGACTGCCTCGCCTGGAGCGGTAAGCGGCCGGTGCAATGGCTGCTCGATCAGGGTGTGGTGAACGGTCCAGTTATAAATGGGCGCTGGTGCCTGGTGCATGCCACGCATCTGGATGCCGAGGAAACTTGGCGACTGGCAGAGTCGAAGGCCGTCGCCGGGCTCTGTCCTACCACCGAAGCCAATCTGGGTGACGGACTCTTCCCCGCCATCGACTACATGGCAGCCGGCGGCCGCATCGGCATCGGCTCCGACAGCCATATCAGCGTTTCGGTGGCGGAAGATTTACGCCTGCTGGAATACGGCCAGCGGCTGGTGCATCGCAGCCGCACTGTGCTGGCTGGCGGCGCGGAACGCTCGACCGGTCGGCGCCTGTATGAGGCCGCGCTGAAAGGTGGCGCGCAGGCTTTGGGCCAGCCGATGGGCGCGATTGCGCCCGGCCATCGCGCCGATTTCGTTTTACTGGATCAGGATGCACCGGCACTGGCAGGCCGCAGCGGCGACATGGCGCTGGATGCCTGGATCTTCTCCCATCAGGCACGGTCTGCCATTCGCGACGTCTATGTCGCCGGCCAACGCGTGGTGGAGAACGGACGCCATATCCGCAGCGAGGATCTCGCCGCGCGACACGCCCGGGCGTTACGCCGCCTGCTCGAGGAATGAGCGGCTGCCAGGCTCGCGGCAGAAGGCGATCAGCCGGCGTAGGAAAGCTTCACCCTCGGCCACCTGGCTGATCTCGATATATTCGTCCGGCTTATGCGCCTCGCGGATATTGCCCGGGCCGCAGACCACCGCCGGCACACCACCGATCTGGAAAATGCCCGCTTCCGTGCCGTAAGACACGGCATGGGTCTGGTTCTGGCCGGCCAGCTTGAGCGCCAGCGTCTCGGCCGGATTGCGCTCGGACGGCATCAATCCCGGCGCGAAGGCCACCATCTCGGTGTCGATGCCGGTGTCGGGACGGATTTTCTTCATACGCGGTTCAAGCTCTTCAACGGCATAGCGCTTCACGCGGTCGAGGATGACGGTGTCATGCTCGGGCTTCACGCTGCGGATATCCCACACCACCCTGCATTCGCGGGCGAGAATATTACGCGCCGTGCCACCATGGATCTCGCCCACCGTGATGGTGGTGAAGGGTGGCTCGAAACGGGCGTCCTGATGCTGCGGCTGCTGGTATTCGACCTGGATGCGGTTCATCTCGGCGATCAGTTCGGCCGCCATCTGGATCGCGTTGACGCCCTGATGCGTCGCCGAGGAATGCGCCTCGAAACCGCGCACCACGGTGTTGCAGGCGCAGACGCTTTTATGCGCGTTCACCACCTGCATGTCGGTCGGCTCGCCGATGATGGCAAGCTTCGGCATCGGGCCGCCACGATTGATGAATTCGATGATGCCATGCACACCGATGCAGCCGACTTCCTCGTCGTAGCTGAAGGCGAAATGCAGCGGCACGCTTAAGGGCTTTTCCAGCATCTCGGGCAGCAGCGCCAGGCAGAGCGCGATGAAGCTTTTCATATCCGAAGTGCCGCGGCCGAACAGCCGCTCGCCGCGCCGGATCACCTGGAAGGGATCGCTGGTCCAGGGCTGGCCATCGACCGGCACGACGTCGGTATGGCCCGACAGCACGATGCCGCCGACATCCTTCGGGCCGATCGTGGCGTAGAGATTGGCCTTCTTGCCGGTGGCGTCAAAGATTTTCTCTGACTCCACGCCATGCTGCGCCAGATAGGCGGCGATGTCGTCGATCAGGTTGAGGTTGGACAGCCTGCTGGTGGTATCGAAACCGACCAGCCGGGCGATCCAGTCGAGCGAGGCCTGGCTAGGAGATGTCATGCATCCGGTTTACGGCCGCCCCATCCGCCGGTCAACTGTGAATGACCGGAGCGGATTGGTTCAGGGCTCAGTCGTCCATGTGGCGGGCGCTGCGGCTGCTGGCGATCATGGTAAGGAATTCGTGACGGGTGCGCGGATCGTCGCGGAAAGCGCCCAGCATGCGGCTGGTCACCATGGTGACGCCATGTTTATGCACGCCGCGCGTGGTCATGCATTGATGCCCGGCTTCCATCACCACGGCCACGCCGCGCGGCTGCAGCACCTCCTGCAGCGTGTTGGCGACCTGGGCGGTCAGCTTTTCCTGGATCTGCAGCCGCTTGGCATAGACCTCGACGACGCGGGCCAGCTTGGAGATGCCGACCACGCGCTTGCCGGGCAGATAGGCGACATGCGCCTTGCCGATGATCGGCACCATATGATGCTCGCAATGGCTTTCCATGCGGATGTCGCGCAGCACCACCATCTCGTCGTAGCCCTCGATCTCTTCGAAGGTGCGTTCGAGCATGGCGACGGGGTCTTCCTCATAGCCGGCGAAGAATTCGTTGTAGGAGCGCACCACGCGGTCCGGCGTGCCGCGCAGGCCTTCGCGGGTCGGGTCATCGCCAGCCCAGCGGATCAGCGTGCGCACCGCTTCTTCGGCTTCGGCGCGGCTCGGGCGCTGGATCTTGGTCTTCTCGCTCACGGCAACTTCCTCCGGAAAATCCTGCATGACGGACAGGCGCTGATATAGCGCAGCTCCGCTGACCGCACAGGGCTGGACGGGTAAATTAGTTCAGGCGGCGGGCTTCGTGCGGGCTGTCGAGCGAGAAGGCCGGGATCGCGACATCGAACTGTTCGCCGGCCTCGTTCACCATCTGGTAGGTGCCGACCATGAAGCCCGACGAGGTGGGCAGCGGCGTGCCGCTGGTATATTCGAAACTGTCGCCCGGCTTCAGCACCGGCTGTTCGCCGACCACGCCGGGCCCGCGCACTTCCTGCACGCGACCGCGCGCATCGGTGATCTTCCAGTAGCGGCTGCGCAGTTGCACGGTGCCGGCGCCGCTATTCTCGATTTTCACATTATAAGCCCAGACAAAATAGTTCTCGTCCGGCGAGGACTGCTCGTCGAGATACACCGGCTGCACGGTGACCGAGATATCCTGGGTCGTCTTGCTGTACATGCTCTTGCTGGTCATGGCTTTTCACCCACTCCATGGCCGGGCCGGCAGTCATGCCATTGCCCTGACTAGGATATTAGGTCCAAGTGGCCGAATGTCCAGCCAAGCGGCTGGCACAGTGCGGTGCGGCCTCATGGCCCCAAAAAGCAACGGCCGCCCCGCGAGGGGCGGCCGTGCCGCAGTCGAATGACTGTTCCGCTTACTTGCGCAGGAAGACCTGGGCGTTGCGGTTTTCGTCGTTGCGGACGCCGTCGGCGGTCGGAACGCGCGGCTTGTCTTCGCCGTTGGCGCTCGTGGTGATCGCACCCTGGGCAATGCCCTTGCTGCGCAGGTAGGCGGCGACCGAGTCGGCGCGGCGCTGCGACAGACGCTGGTTGTAGGCATTGCCGCCCGAACGGTCGGCGTTGCCTTCGATGCGCACGTTGGTCGAACCGGTGGCGCGGAAGTCGGCCACGGCGCGATCCAGAACCTGCGAGGCCACCGGGCTGATGTCCGACTTGTCGAAGGCGAAGAACACGATGTAGGTCTCAGGCGCACGCGGCGCCGGGGCCGGAGCCGCAGCAGCCGGGGCAGGTGCCGGAGCCGGGGCCGGAGCAGCCATCGGAGCGGCGGCCGGCATCGGCTTGGCCGGAGCGCCGAAGCGGTAGGTGACGCCGAGCATGACGGTGTGGTTCGAGTTGTCCGGCTCGATGGTCGCAGCGCCGCTGGTGTTCAGCTTGGCATCGCCCGTGTACATGTAGCGATAGTCAGCCGAGAGCAGCCAGTTGTCGGTCAGCGCGAACCAGGCGCCGGCGATACCCTGCACGCCCCAGGTGGTGTCCTGATCGTTGCTGGTCAGACCGGAATAGGTGCCGTCCGACGCGAAGCGGACCATACCGGCGCCGGCGCCCAGGTAGGGGCTCCAGCTGCCGTTCGGCATGAAATCGTACAGGGCGTTGGCGAAGATGTTGTAGGCGCGCAGATCGCCCGAAGCGCCAGCGCTGTCGACGCCCCATTCACGGAGGCCGAACTCGCCTTCAGCCCGCCAGCCGTTGCCGAAGGCGTAACCGCCCTTGAGCAGGCCGGCATAGCCGGTGTCGAAATCGATGGAACCCGCCGGAGTGCCCTTGACGTCGGCATCATCGATCCAGGTCGCACCCGCACCGATACCGACATAGGCGCCTTCCTGGGCCGATGCTGAGGCCGACACCAGCGCCACGGCAGCGGCAGCAGTCAGCAGAGCAAGACGAATATTCATGAGAGTCTCCTCGGACAAAAAAATCTTTAGCCGCGCCCCGCGGCTTCATGCGCCTCAACCGGAGGCACTATACCCACGACCGAACGTGCATCGCACGCCCTCATCCCGGATCAGCAACCAATAATGCCGGGCTGTGGCATATTGGCAACACCGGATCAGCCCGCCTTTTCAAGCGCATGGCCGAGGTCGTCGATCAGGTCCTGGGGGTCTTCCAGGCCCACGGAAAGGCGCAGAAGATCGTCGCCGATGCCCAGCCGGGCGCGCTCCTCGGCACTCAACCTCTGGTGCGTGGTGGTAGCAGGGTGTGTGATCAGGCTTTTGGAATCTCCCAGATTGTTGGAGATATCCACCAATTTCAGCGCATTCAAAACCCGGAAGGCGCCGGCCTTCACGCCCTTGGGCCGGAAGGCGATCATGTTGCTGCCGCCGGTCATCTGTTTACGGACCAGCGCGGCCTGCGGATGGTCCGACCGGCCCGGATAGAGCAGCGCCGGCACATTGGTCGGGGCGGCCAGGCCGGGATGGCTGGCCAGCGCCTCGGCGATCCGGGCGGCCGACTCGGTCATCCGGGCGACTCGGAGTTCGAGGGTTTCGAGCCCCTTCAGCATGACCCAGGCATTGAACGGGCTGAGCGCCGGACCGGTATGGCGCAGATAGGGGGTCAGCTCGTTCACGATGAAATCCTCCGAGCCGAGGATCACGCCGCCCAGGCAGCGGCCCTGCCCGTCGATATGCTTGGTGGCGGAATAGACCACGATATCGGCACCGAGCTGCAGCGGCTTCTGCAGCACCGGGGTGGCGAAGACATTGTCGACCACCACGCGGGCGCCATGCCGATGCGCGATGGCGGCCACGGCCGGCAGGTCGATCACTTCCAGCGTCGGATTGGCCGGGGTCTCGAGAAACACCACGCGGGTCTTCGCCGTGACCGCGCGTTCCCAGGCCGAGAGATCCGTGCCGTCGATCAGGTGCGTCTTGATGCCGAAGCGCGGCAGCAGTTCCTCGACGATATAGCGGCAGGAGCCGAAGACGGCACGCGCCGACACCACTTCGTCGCCGGCCTTGAGCTGGCACATCAGCGCGACATTCACGGCAGCCATACCGGTTGCGGTGGCGCGCGCGGCTTGCGCACCTTCCAGCAGGGCCATGCGCTGCTCGAACATTTCGACGGTGGGATTGCCGAAGCGGCTGTAGACGAAGCCCGGCAGCTCGTTCTTGAACCGCGCTTCCGCAGCTTCTGCACTGTCATAGCGGAAGCCCGAGGTCATGAAGATGGCCTCCGACGTCTCACCGAAGCCGCTGCGCATGGTGCCGCCGCGCACCAGCTGGGTCGCCAGCCGCCAGGTCTTTTCGCTCTCGTTCTTGCTCATCACTGCCTGCCTCTTCGATCCCGCATATCTCGGGCCCGATCCTCGTGGCACCAGCCTTCGTTGCAAACGGGCAACAAAAAACCCCGTGCCGCAAGGCCGGGGTTTGAACAACCGCCCGACCTTTTTAGCGGATTGTTTAACGTGGTCCGCAAGCCGGTCGGCTCCAAATCACCACGACACCCATGACGGGGTCGGCTGCGGTGATACGGCGTGGCGGCGGGATCGTCAAGCGACAAACGCAGCATCCTGCGGGCAGCAGGCCACACCCCATTCAATCGAACACCCGATAAACGCAGAAATCATAGCTACTTAGGCGGATACCCAGGATCGATGCCCCCGATCCATGTCGGCGCTACTCGTTGAACTCTTCCTTCTTGGGGATGCGGTTGAAGGCGATCTTGGCGCCCATGAAATCGGATTTGTGCTTCGGCAACGGCCCGATCCGCACAGTGTCTTTCTTGTCGTATTTCTGGTTCAGCTTATCCATGGCCGTCCAAAGCTTCGCGCGCCTGGCGGCGGCTTCGGCATTGTCGCCCTCCAGCCCGGAGGCGCCGCCGAACAGGTCGAGCGTCACCTCCTCCTGCGGCACCAGGCCGCCCAGCCACATGCCGACTTTCCAGTAGCGGCCACGTGGCTTTTTCGTTTCGCGCAGCATCTGCTCCCAGAGCCGGCCGATGGCGTCGAGGATGACGAAATTGTCCTGGGTCTGGGTCAGGCGGAAATCGCTGGCCCAGCGCGTCTCGTCGTCGAAACGCACCTTGATGCCGATGGTGCCGGCCACGAAGCCCAGACGCCGCAGCCGCGCGCCGCCCTTCACGCCCAGACGGCGCAGGATCAGGTAGGCGGATTCCGCGTCGCGGTTCTGCGGCGGCAGCACATGTTCATGGCTGAGGCTGCGCGTGGCATTCGACTGTTCGTAATCGCCGATGCCGCGGATGCGCTGGATAAAAGCCGGGCCTTCCTTGCTGCCCCAGATGCGACGGGCCGTCTCCGGCGACACCTCCCAGAGATCGGCGATGCTGCCGATGCCGGCCTCCAGCAGGCGACGTTCCATGTTGGGGCCGACACCCGGCAGGTCACGCAGTTTCAGGGGCAGCAGGCGCGCGGGCAGTTCATGCTTCTCGATGATGGTCAACCCATCGGGCTTCTGCATGTCGCTGGCCAGCTTGGCGAGGAACTGGTTCGGCGCGATGCCGATTGAGCAGCGGATGCAGGCGCCGAGCTTCGGATTGTCACGCAGGCCGGCGCGGATGCTGTGCGCCAGCGCGATGGCATTGTCCTTCAGCCGCTGTGGCCCGATCAGTTCGCAGGAGGCTTCGTCGATCGACCAAGTGTGGAAAATCGGGATGTGACGGTCGATCTCTTCCTCGACCAGCTCGTGGATTTCGACATACCGGTCATGCCGCGCATTGACGATGGCGATGCCAGGATATTTCTCCTTCGCCTCCCAGACCGGCGTGCCGGTCTTGATGCCGTATTTTTTCGCCTCGATGGAGGCGGCGATGGCCGAGGTGGTGTCGCTCATCACCGGCACGACGATGACCGGCTTGCCGCGCAAAGCGGGATTGTCCTGCTGCTCGACGCTGGCGAAGAAGCTGTTCAGGTCGACATAGAGAAAGCGCAGCGACGACGCTGCCCAGGCCTCGCGGGCAGCGATATCGGCAGCGGATCTTGGCGGCAGGGTCATGGCGTGAGTTTAACGCGGAGGGCGCTCATTCCATATGGGAACGTTGTCGCCTATCGAGGGCAAAAAATGGGACCCCGGGTCAAGCTCGGGGTGACGCCTCTTTATTGTCATCCCGGGCGAGCGCAGCGAAGACCCGGGATCCCATTTTTACGCCACCGCTTTTACGCCACTGTCATTTTCTGACGCAGCACTACGCCCCACACCGGTTCCACTGGCCGATATCCCAGTGGAAGCTCTTGGCGTGCGCCGCATCCGCATTGGGGCCGAGCACGACCGAGAAATAGCGGCAGGCGGCGCGGTTGATCTCGCGCAGATACTGGCCTTCCCGGCCGCGGCTGCGGAAATGCTGGTCGACCGAGATGCGCGTGCCGTCGCGCAGGAAAAAGCCCCAGATGTCGATGGCGCGGCCATGGCCATGCTCGCTGATGCGGCTGGAATTGCCTGTCATGCGTTTGCAGGTGAAACCGCCAGCGTGATTGATCTGGCCCAGCGGCTGGCCGAAGATCCGTTGCGCATCGGGGATCAGGATTTCTTTTTCAAACTGCATCAGGCGCAGCGCCATCGGGCAGGTCAGTTCCACCGGCCGCACCAGTTCCACCGAGGTCGAGATCAGCCGCACGCCGTTCTGCAAGGTGCAGCCATCCTTGCCGGTTTCGGCCTGGGCGATCAGTTCGAATTTCGCGCCGCTCGCCTGCAGGTCGTTCAGGCAGGCGGCCTGGATCACATCGCGGCCGATCCATTGCGAGCTGGCCTGCGACTGGGTCGGCACCGGTGGCGGTGCTTGCTGTGCCTCGCGGCGCGGCGCGCAGGCAGCAGCGAACAACAGGACGGCGACAACGGCTATTCGGAGACTGGCAGCCACAAAACCTCCTCGATCCGTGATGCGCCGGCCAGCAGCATGATCAGGCGATCCACACCCAGCGCAATGCCGGCGCAATCGGGCAATCCATGTCGCAGCGCGGCCAGGAAATCCTCGTCAATCGGATAGTCGTAGCCGTAGAGCCGCTTCTTCAGCGCCATATCGGCCGCGAAACGGCGGCGCTGTTCTTCCGGATCGGTGAGTTCGGAAAAGGCATTCGCCAGTTCCATGCCGCAGGCATAAAGCTCGAAACGCTCGGCCAGGTGCGGCGCATCTTTCCTGGGCCGGCTGAGCGCGGCCTGGTGGATCGGATAATCGTAGAGAATGCAGGGCGCGCCGATGCCGAGATGGGGCTCGACCCTGTCGAGCGCGACGCGGAAATAGAGATCGTCCCAGCTGTCGCCGTCATCGATACGGATACCGATGGCGGCGCAGGCCTTGCGCATGGCAGCGAGATCGGGCGCGAGGGGCTCGGCGCCGATGCAGGCGGCAAGATCGAGGCCAGCGAAACGCTGAAACGCCTCATGCACGGTCAGATACTGCCAGGGCTGCATCACATCGGCCGTCTTGCCCTGCCAGGTCAGCACGGACTTTCCAGTGGCCCCCGCGATGCCACGTAGCAGGGTTTCGCAATCCTGCATGATGCCGCGGTAATCACTGCCGCTGCGATACCATTCCAGCATCAGGAAAGCCGGATGATGCGTGGCGGCACGCTCGCCGTTGCGGAAGACCGGCGCGAACTGGAACAGCTTGGGCTCGCCGGCCACCAGCAGCTTCTTCATGGCGAATTCGGGCGAGGTGTGCAGGTAAAGCGGCCGGGTGCTGCCGTCGGGATTTTCCAGCTCGGTGGCGAAGGCCTTCAGGTGCGGCTCCAGCCCAGGCGAGACCTGCAGGGCCGGGGTTTCGACCTCGACGAAGCCGAGTCCGGCAAAGCCCGAGCGCAGCGCGGCCAGTGCGGCCTGGCGCAGCATCAGGTTGGGGCGCCGCCGGGCATAAAGCTCGGGATGCCACCAGGGCGGAGGGCCGGATCGTCCAGAAGCCGTCATTGCGGTACTTTTCGCGCCGACTCGGGTTGAGAAGGCCATGCCAACCTGATAGTTTCCGCGCGGTTTTTTCGCAAGCGGGTCCCGCCGAGGGCCCGCTATTCGTTTTGGAGATACAGGTCCATGCCCAAGGTAAACGCCAACCAGCTCCGCAAGGGCAACGTGGTCGAGATCAATGGCAAGCTGCTCGCCGTGCTCACCGCCCAGAATATCCAGCCCGGCAAGGGCACGCCGGTGATGCAGCTCGATCTGCGCGACCTGCAGTCCGGCGTCAAGACCACCGAGCGTTACCGCACCACCGAGTCGGTCGAACGCGTCTTCATCGACACCCGCGAATTCAGCTACCTGTTCACCGAAGGCGACATGTACACCTTCATGGATAAGGAGAATTACGAGCAGGTTGCCGTGCATGCCGATGTGGTCGGCGAGCAGGCGGTCTGGCTGCAGGAAGGCATGGAAGTCGAGATCGCGCTGTATGACGGCAAGCCGGTGTCGGTCAGCCTGCCGCAGACCGTGATCATGGCGATCACCGAGACCGAGCCGACCGTGAAGGGTCAGACCGCGTCGTCATCCTACAAGCCGGCCATCGTCGAGAACGGCCAGCGCGTGATGGTGCCGCCGCATGTGTCGTCGGGCGTGCGCATCGTGATCAACATCCAGGAAGGCGCCACCTATATGGAACGCGCCAAGGACTGATCGCAGCTGCGATTGGAATTGATTGAACCCGCTGCAGCGATGCGGCGGGTTTTTCTTTGCCTACAGCGCCTGCAGCGCGCCGAAGAAACCGGTGATGCGATGCAGCCGGCCGCCCTCGCCGAGCTGGCAGACATCGACACCCTCGCGCATCACGCTGCCATCGGCCGCCAGCCGCACGAAGCCGAAGCGTAGCCCGGCATGATGACTGTCGACCACAGTTGTGCGGCGGATGGTGCTGCCGGGGAAACGGTCCAGCAGCACGCCGATATGCGCCACCAGCGCTGCGCGGTCGAGATCCTGCACCATCGGATCGCTGTAGCGGCCATCGGTGGTCCAGGCCACGCGCAGCAGGCGGTTGCGCTCGGCCGCCTCCGCTGCGTTCCAGGCCGCGCAATAGGTATCGACCATGTCGTCGAGTGCCATCATGGGGCGTCCTCCCGCTTCATTTTGTCCCATTTTAGCAAACTGTGACGACCGGCACAGGCCCGTTTACACGCCGCATACGGTGTGACGGAGCGCACAGCCGCGTTCCGCTGACCAGGCTACAACGCCCTCACCCCAGACATACTGCAAAAAAACAATCCCAATCCCCACTTCGTCTCGCGCAACCGTTCAGCCGCCGGCCTGCATACCCCCGCAGGCCGGCGACAACACAGGGAGTGATGCGTCATGTCATGCCCGGAAGAACTGCGGTCGCTCGAAGCCTTCTGGCAGATGAAGCGCGGTGACCGCGATCTGCCCAGCCGCTGCGATTTCCCGCCGCATGAGCTGCGTCCCTGGCTCGGCAATATCGGCGTCGTCACGGTGGAGCGCGGCGACGAAGCGACGCGGTTCCGCGTCGTGCTCTCGGGCACCGAACTCGACAGCTATCGCGGCCACAGCATCACCGGGCAGTATGTGGACGAAATCTGCAACAACATCGCCAGCACCACGCCCTACTATCACGACTGCGTGGCGCGTCGCGAACCGGTAAGTTTCCTGCACGACAATTCGCCGAACAGCGCGATCTACACCCATATGGGCAAGCTGCTGCTGCCGCTGAGCGAGGACGGCATCACCGTCGACCGCATCCTGGTGGCGATCTATCCACTGTCGGCCAATGACGCCTGCAGCCCGGCAGAGCAGGCATTCGCGATTGCCGGCTGAGGCCTGCTACTGATCTTCGCCTGACTTTCCGGCGGCAGACTGCGCATCATAGGCGGCGCGCGTGGCGGCAACGCGCTGTTCATGCCGCATCGCCCATTCCCAGACACCGCACAGCGCCTCGGCCAGTTCGATCCCCAGCGGCGTGAGTTCGTAATCCACCCGCGGCGGCACCTCGGCATAGACGCGGCGCGCTACCACGCCGTCGCGCTCCAGCTGACGCAGCGTCTGGGTCAGCATCTTCTGGCTGATGCCGGGCAGGTGCTCACGCAGGCGGGTGAAGCGCAGGGCGCCGCGCTCATAAAGCTCGTCCATCGCGCGCATGCTCCACTTGTCGCCGAAACGCACCAGCATGTCGCGCACCAGCTCCTCGGCGCCGGGGGTGATCGCGCAGGGCGCGGTGCAGGTGGCCGGTGCGTCCTCGCGTCGTGCAGGCGCGGGGATATCCATGGTTTCCGGCAGGTGCCTATCGGTCGACATAAGTGCCTTATTGCTGATCATGGCGCGGAGTTTATATGATCGCGCGGTGCAGACAGATAATCGCAGGATTGCCGGGAAGGCCACTGATTTCTGCCCGCGATCAAAGGATTATCCGATTGCCGTCACACATCGTCGACAAAGATATCCGGCGGCTTCGCCCGCATGAGGTATACTGATTGCGCTGACCAGCAAGGGGCCGCCCGAATGCCCCGACGGTGTTTCACAGATCCAGTTTTTGTCTTCACAGCCCCAAAGCTTCATAGCTTCAGTGGAGGACCCCCATGGCTATCAAATTCACATTGAACGGCAAACCGACCAGTCTGGATGTCGATCCCGACATGCCGCTGCTCTGGGCGGTGCGCGATGAAATCGGCCTGACCGGCAGCAAATTCGGCTGCGGCGCGGCCCAGTGCGGCGCCTGCACCATGCATGTGGATGGTGAGCCGGTGCGTTCCTGCTCGACGCCGCTTTCGGCCATCGAAGGCCAGAAGGTCACCACCATCGAGGGTCTCGGCGGCAAGGTGGCGAAGGCCGTGCAGGATGCCTGGATCAAGCATGAAGTGGCGCAATGCGGCTACTGCCAGTCCGGCCAGATCATGTCGGCCGTGGCTTTGCTGAATGACAACAAGAAGCCTTCGGATGCCGAGATCGACGAAGCGATGCAGGGCAACATCTGCCGCTGCGCCACTTACGTCCGTATCCGCGCCGCCATCCATGACGCCGCCAAGACCGTGAGGGCCTGATCATGACCGAGCAGAGCAAGATTCAAATCACCGCCTCGCGCCGCCGCTTCCTGCAGGGTGCGGGCGCAGCCTCCGTCGGGCTCGTCGTCGGCTTCCACTGGGCGCCGCGCCATGCCATGGCCCAGAAGGCCGCTGCCGGTGAGCCCAAGCTGATCAACGCCTTCATCCGCATCGCGCCGGACAACACCGTCACCGTGCTGTCCAAGCATCTGGAGATGGGCCAGGGCACGTATACCGGCCTCGCCACCATCGTGGCCGAGGAACTGGATGCCGACTGGAAGCAGATGCGTACCGAGGGCGCGCCGGCCGATGTGAAACTCTATGCCAATCTGGCGTTTGGTATGCAGGGCACCGGCGGCAGCACGGCGATGGCGAATTCCTGGGACCAGCTGCGCAAGGCCGGCGCCACGGCGCGCGCCATGCTGGTGCAGGCAGCTGCCGAGGAATGGAAAGTGCCGGCCCGCGAGATCACCGTGTCGAAGGGCGTGGTGAGCCATGCCAGCGGCAAGAAGGCCAGCTTCGGCCAGCTGGCGGCCAAGGCCGCCGCGATCACGCCGCCGGCAGACGCACCGCTGAAGGATCCGGCGAAGTTCACGCTGATCGGCAAGGATGTGCCGCGTCTGGATGCCCGCGCCAAGAGCAACGGCACCGCGCAGTATACCATCGACGTGAAACTGCCCGGCCAGCTGACCGCACTGCTGCAGCGCGCGCCGCTGTTCGGCGCCACGGTGAAAAGCTTCGACGCCAGCAAGGCGAAAGCCGTGCCCGGCGTGGTGGACGTGGTGCAGGTTTCCAACGGCGTCGCTGTCGTGGCGAAGAACTTCTGGGCCGCCAAGCTCGGCCGCGAAGCGCTGGACATCCAGTGGGACGACAGCAAGGCCGAAAAGCGCAGCACGGATGAGGTGATGGCCGAGTATAAGGAACTGGCCAAGAAGCCTGGCCTGCCGGCGCGCAAGGAAGGCGATGTCGATGCCGCCTTTGCCAAAGCCGCGAAGGTGATCGAGGCGAGCTACGACTTCCCCTATCTGGCCCATGCCCCGATGGAGCCGCTTGATTGTGTGGTGAAACTGGACGCCGACAAGGTGGAAATATGGGCCGGCGACCAGTTCCAGACCGTCGACCAGGGCAATGCCGCCCATGTGCTGGGCTTCAAGCCCGAGCAGGTGAAGATCAACACGCTCTATGCCGGCGGCAGCTTCGGTCGCCGCGCCACGATGCAGTCGGATTACATCGTGGAAGGCGTCGAGATCGCCAAGGCGATGGGCGCAAAGGGCAACAGCGCACCGGTGCGCCTGGTCTGGACGCGCGAGGACGATATCCAGGGCGGCCGTTACCGCCCGATGTATCACCATGTGCTGAAAGCCGGCGTGGATGACAAGGGCGAGATCATCGCCTGGCAGCATCGCATCGTTGGCCAGTCGATCATGGCCGGCACGGCCTTCGAGCAGTTCATGGTCAAGGACGGCATCGACGCCACCTCGGTGGAGGGCGCCGCTAACCTGCCCTACGCCATCCCGAATATGAGCGTCGAGCTGCACACCACCAAGGTGGGCGTGCCGGTCTTGTGGTGGCGCTCGGTGGGCAGCACGCACACGGCCTTTGCCACCGAAGTGTTCCTGGATGAAATCGCCAATGCGACCAGCCAGGATCCGGTGGCATTGCGCCGCAAGCTGCTGGCCAAGCATCCGCGCCATCTCGGGGTGCTGAACCTGGCCGCCGAAAAGGCTGGCTGGGGCAAGCCGCTGCCGGCCGGCAAAGTGCGCGGCATCGCCGTGCATGAAAGCTTCGCTTCCTTCGTGGCTGAAGTGGCCGAAGTGGCGCTGCAGGCCGATGGCACCTGGAAGGTGGAGAAGATCGTCGCCGCCGTCGATTGCGGCACGCCGATCAACCCCAACATCATCCGGGCCCAGGTGGAAAGCGGCATCGGCTACGGCCTCTCCGCCACCATCAAGCCGGGCATCAGCCTGGCCAAGGGCGGCGCGGTCGAGCAGTCGAACTTCCACGATTACGAAGTGCTGCGCATCCACGAGATGCCGAAGGTGGAAGTGCATATCGTGCCGTCGAAAGAAAAGCCGACCGGCATCGGCGAACCCGGCACCCCGCCGGTGGCGCCCGCCGTGGCCAATGCGCTGATGAGCGGCACCAAGGTGGTGTTCCGCGCGCTGCCGTTGCCTGCGACAGCCAGCAAGTCGGCGTAACCACGCACACGAACAGAGCCGCCGCCGGGCAACCGGCGGCGGCTTTTTTTACGACAGGCTGAAATGCAATCCGTCGCGCCGGCGCCAGAGCAGGAAGGCGCAGACACCACCGCCCAGCGACAGCAGCGTCATCGCCCAGTAGATCGCACCGCCGCCGGCGGCAAAGATCGGCCCGACCGCGAGCGTCGCCAGCGCCAGCATCATGCTGTTCGCCGCCACGTAAAGCGTTTGCGCGGTGGCGGAGGTGTCCGGCGAGCAGCCGTCCGCCAGAATCCGCATGGCGCCGAGATGCGCCGCGCCGAAGGTGGCGGCATGCAGAACCTGCAGCAGCACCAGCAAGGTATAATCCTCGGCACCGGCGGTGATGCTCCAGCGCAACACGCCGCCGAGAGCTGCGATCAGCAGCAGGCCGGCGCCGCCAAGGCGCGCCGGAATCTGCTGCGCGAAGGCAAACAGCACGATCTCGGCCAGCACGCCCTCGGCCCAGAGCCAGCCGATGGCGGCATCGCTATGGCCCATGCTGCGCCAGTGCAGCGTGCCAAACGTGTAGAAGGCGGCATGGCTGGCCTGCAGGCAGGCGGTGGCGCCGACGAAGAGCAGGAAGCGGCGCTGGCGCAGCAGCATCACGGCCGGGGCACCGGCGCGGGGCCGGGCCAGCGGCAGGCGCAAGTCAGGCAGCAGATGTGCGCCGCCGACCAGCGCGGCATAGCCGATCAGCAGCAGGATGAAGATCCAGTCCTCGTCCCTGCCCTTGAGCCACAGGCCGGAGAGATAGGCGGCCAGCAAAAAGCTGACGCTGCCCCACAGCCGCATGCGGCCATAGTTCAACTGGTGCTTTGTCGCAGCGAGCAGGGCGATGTTGTCACTGAACGGCGTGATCGGCGCCCAGGCGGCGGAATGCACGACCCAGACCAGCAGCATCACCGAGAAGCCTTCCACCCATCCGAGCAGCGCGAAACTGGCGATGCTGACCCAGACGAGCAGCAGGATCGCCAGCTTGCGCCGGCCGCTGCGATCCACGGCATGCGCCGCCGCCGGTCCGGCGACGAGGCGCATCAGGATGCCGACCGCCAGCATGATCGAGATTTCCGTCGGATGCAGGCCGCGCGATTCGAGCCAGGCGGCGAAAAACGGCAGATACACGCCGGGAACCAGGAACAGCGCCGCGTAATGCAGGCTGATGCGCCGGCCGATGCTGCGGCGGTTTTCCACAGCATCGCTCTGCGAACCGTCTGAACCTTGGGTGGTCATGAAATGCTCCGGCTGCCTGCGAATCGGGCAGCGCAAAATTGTTTACAATTTTGCATGGCGCGTGGTTACAATTCCTTTTATACGCGGCGCGTTAAAGGGCGGGGCGCCGACCGGCAGACGGCAATCCGACAGGGTTTCGCAGGGGGACAAGATCGCATCATGCAGGCGATGACAAGAGGATGCGGCCAAATCGCCGCCGGCGGGGCACAGTGATGCAGGGTCCCGCCTTTGTGAAGATTGACGGTGTCAGCCTCACCTATCGCCTGGCCGAGGAAGAAACCCTCGCCGTCGAAGACCTGAATATCGACATCCAGGAAGGCGAATTCGTCGCCGTGGTGGGCCCGTCGGGTTGCGGCAAATCCACCCTGATGAAGCTGGTGACCGGCCTGCTGGATACCAGCGCCGGCAAAATCACCATCGGCGGCAAGCCGGTGAAAGGCCCGGTGCAGGGCGTCGGCATGGCCTTCCAGAACTCCACTTTGCTGCCCTGGCGCAGCACGCTGGACAACGTGATGCTGCCGCTCGAGATCGTCGAGCCGCACAAGCGCCGCCTGCGCAAGGAAAAGAAAGCCTATATCGAGCAGGCCATGGCTTTGCTCAAGACCGTGGGCCTGGCCGATTTCGCCGACAAATTCCCCTGGCAGCTGTCGGGCGGCATGCAGCAGCGCGCCAATGTCTGCCGCTCCATCATCCACAATCCGCGCCTGCTGATGCTGGACGAGCCGTTCGGCGCGCTGGATGCCTTCACGCGCGAGGAACTCTGGGGCGTGATGCAGGCTTTGTGGATGGAAAAGAAATTCACCGCCATCCTCATCACCCACGACCTGCGCGAGGCGACCTATCTGGCCGACCGCGTCTTCGTGATGAGCAAGCGTCCGGGCAGGATCATCCTGTCGAAAGAGATCGACATCCCGCGACCGCGCACGCTGGACACCACCTTCGAGCCGCATTTCGGCGAAATCGTGCATGAGCTGCGCGAACACATCCATTCGGTGCGCGAATCATGATGAACGAGAAAAACCTGATCCGTGCGATGCCATGGCTGGTCACCATCGGCCTGTTCCTGCTGTGGGAAATCATCTGCGTCGTCACCGGCGTCGAACAGTTCATCCTGCCGGCGCCGACCGTGGTCTTCGCGGCGATGGTAAAATTCGCGCCGCAGATCGCGCATCATTCGCTGCAGACCCTGATGACCACCACGGCTGGCTTTGCGCTCGGCGTGGTCGGCGGCGGCCTGCTCGGCATCTTCATCGGCGCCTCGCGGCTGGTCTATGTCGGGCTTTATCCTGTGCTGGTCGGCTTCAACTCGATCCCGAAAGTGGCGCTGGTGCCGGTGCTGGTGATCTGGTTCGGCATCGGCACGGTGCCGGCCATTATCACGGCCTTTGTGATCTCCTTCTTCCCCATCGTGGTGAATGTGGCAACCGGGCTTGCGACGATCGAACCTGAGCTGCGCGACGTGCTCCGTTCGCTGGGCGCCAGCAAGACGGAAATCCTGACCAAGATTGGACTTCCGCGCGCCATGCCCTATCTGTTCGCCTCGCTGAAGATCGCCATCACGCTAGCCTTCGTCGGCTCGGTGATCGCGGAGACGGTCGCCTCCAATGAGGGCATCGGATACCTGATGCTGTCGGCCTCTTCGAGCTATAATGTGCCGCTGGTCTTTGCCGGCCTGGTCGTTGTCGCCGTGATGGGCGTGGTGATGTATGCGGTCGCCGTGTGGTTTGAACGCCGCATGACCGGCTGGGCTTTCCGCGGCAGCGACCTGATGTCCTGAACCCGGCTCTGCCGGGCCGGGAGGAAACAGAACCGGAGGCAGCATGTCCGAACCCGTCAGGTTCGTATCGCGCGGCCAGGTGGTGACGGTGGCACCGGATGTGCCCCACACCATGACGGTCCTGGAGTATCTGCGAACGCACCTGCGCCGCACCGGCTCCAAGGAAGGCTGCGCCGAAGGCGATTGCGGCGCCTGTACCGTGGTTGTTGCCGATGCCGGACCGGATGGCAAACTGCGCCATCGCGCGGTGAATGCCTGTATTCTCTTTATCCATCAGCTCGACGGCAAGGCGCTGTTCACGGTTGACGATCTTGCTGACGGAGAGCATCTGCATCCGGTGCAGCAGGCGATGGTGGAGACGCATGCTTCGCAATGCGGCTTCTGTACGCCCGGCTTCGTCATGTCGCTGTTCGGCTATTTCAAAACGCATGAGAAAGCCGACGACAGCAGCCTGAAGGATGCGCTGGCCGGCAACCTGTGCCGCTGCACCGGCTATCGCCCGATCCTGGAGGCCGGCGAGAAAATGTACGGAGGCGGCAGTGAGGATCGCTTCTCACCGCAGGAAGCCGCCCTTCTCAAACAACTCTCCGCTTTAAAGCGCGAGCGCATGCTGGACCATTCCACGTCGGCAGGCAGCTTTATTGCGCCTCGTACTTCCGCTGAACTGGCCGAGACGCTCAGCAGCCTGCCGCAGGGCGAAAACTGGATGCTGGCCGGCGGCACCGATGTGGGCCTGTGGGTGACCAAGCAGCATCGCCTGCCGCGCAGCATCGTCTATCTCGGCCGCGTGGCGGAACTGCAGCAGATCACCGATCACGGCGACCGCATCGAGTTCGGCGCTGGCGTCACCTATACCGACGCGTATCAGAGCATCGAAAAGCTGCATCCGGCCTTTGCCCGCATGGTGCGGCGGCTGGGCTCTACGCAGATTCGCAATTCCGGTACCATCGGCGGCAACATCGCCAATGGCAGCCCGATCGGCGACAGCATGCCGGCGCTGATGGCACTTGGCGCGACCTTGAAGCTCCAGAGCAAAACCGGCACACGCGAGATGCCGCTGGAAGATTTCTTCCTCGCCTATCGCAAGACGGCGCTGCAGCCGGCTGAGTTCGTCGCCAGCGTAACCGTGCAGAAGCCCGGCCCGACCAGCCGCATCGGCATCTACAAACTGTCGAAGCGTTTCGACCAGGATATCTCGGCGGTTCTGGCGGCGTTCCATGTGACTCTGGACGGCGAGACCGTGACGAACGCACGGCTCGCTTTCGGCGGCATGGCCGGCACGCCGGCACGCGCCAAACAGGCCGAAGCCCTGCTGACCGGACGGCGTTTCACGCCGGACGAGATCGAACCGGCGGTATTGGCGCTGGCGGACGACTTCACGCCGATGAGCGACATGCGCGCCTCGGCTGCCTATCGCCTTCTGGCGGCACAGAATTGCCTGCGCAAATTCTGCATCGAGGTCAGCAGCGGCAAGACCATTTCGGCGGAGGCCGCCGAATGACGTCTGTGGTCCACAAGCCGATCAAGCATGACAGCGCGTCCAAGCATGTCGCCGGCACCGCGCGCTATATCGACGACCTGCCGGAACCTGAAGGCCTGCTGCATGCCGCCCTGCATTTGAGCGAACGCACGCATGCGAAGATCCTCAGCATCGATGTCAGCGCCGCGCTGGCCCTGCCTGGCGTGATCGCGGCGATCACGGTGGACGACGTGCCCGGCGATCCCGATATCGCCCCGGTGGTACGTGGCGAGCCGATGCTGGCGAAAGGCGTGGTCGAGTTCCACGGCCAGCCGGTGGTGGCGATTGCCGCCATCGACCTGCCGACTGCGCGCCGTGCCGCCCGGCTGGTGAAGGTGACTTACGAAGACCTGCCGGCGATCCTGAGCATTGCCGAGGCCGTCGAGAAGCAGAACTTCCTGCTGCCGCCGCTCGGCCTGAAGCGCGGCGACGCCACGGCCGCAATCGCCAAAGCGCCACACCGCCTCAAGCGCGAACTGAATATCGGCGGCCAGGATCATTTCTATCTCGAAGGCCAGGCCAGCCTGGCCGAGCCCCGCGAAGACGGCGATGTGATCGTACGCTGCTCGACGCAGCATCCGTCCGAGGTGCAGAAGCTGGTCGCGCGCGTGCTGGCTACGCCGATGCATGCCGTGACGGTGGAGTGCCGGCGCATGGGCGGCGGCTTCGGCGGCAAGGAAACCCAGGCGGCGCAATTCGCCTGCATCGCCGCCGTGCTGGCGCGCAAGACGGCCAGACCGGTCAAGCTGCGGCTCGACCGCGACGAAGACATGATCATCACCGGCAAGCGACATGACTTCCTGTCGCGCTACGAGGTCGGTTTCGACGCCGACGGCCGCATCCTTGGCTATGAGCTGACGCTCGCCGGGCGCGGTGGCTGGGCGGCCGACCTGACCGGCGCCGTGGTCGACCGCGCCGTGTTCCATGCCGATTCCAGCTACTGGCTGCCCGATGTGACGATCACCGGCCTGTGCTGCAAGACCAATACCGTGTCGAATACCGCCTTCCGCGGCTTCGGCGGACCGCAGGGCATGGCGACCACCGAATATGTGATCGACGAGATCGCGCGCTATCTGGGCCGCGACCCACTGGAGATCCGCCTCGCCAATCTCTACGGCAAGGATCAAAACAACGTCACGCCGTATTTCCAGACCATCACCGACAATATCCTGCCCGAACTATTCGATGAGCTGCTGGCCAGCAGCGATTATAAGCGCCGCCGGCAGGAGATCGACACCTACAACGCGCAGAGCCCGTATCTCAAGAAGGGCCTGGCGCTGACGCCGGTGAAATTCGGTATTTCCTTCACGACGACATTCCTCAACCAGGCCGGCGCGCTGGTGCTGGTTTATGAAGACGGCTCGGTGCAGCTCAATCACGGCGGCACCGAGATGGGCCAGGGCGTTTACATCAAAGTCGCGCAGGTGGTGGCCGAAACCTTCGGCATCTCGCTGGAGCATATCCGCATCACGGCGACCCGCACTGACAAGGTGCCGAACACCTCGGCCACGGCCGCCTCGGCTGGCGCCGATCTGAATGGCAAGGCCGCCCAGAATGCCGCGCTGGAGATTCGCGGCCGGCTGGCGGTCGTAGCCGGTGCCATGCTGAATGCCGCGCCCGATCAGGTGGTCTTCGCCGATGATCACGCCACTGCCGGCGGCAAGTCGGTCACCTTTGCCGAGGTGGCGCATAAAGCCTGGCTGGAGCGCGTATCGCTGGCGGCTTCGGGCTTCTATGCCACACCCGACATCCATTTCGACCGTGCCAGCGGCCGTGGCCGGCCGTTCTACTATTTCGCCTATGGCGTGGCGGCAACCGAAGTGCTGGTGGATTGCTTCACCGGCGAATACCGCTTCACCCGCGCCGACCTGCTGCATGACTGCGGCAGCTCGCTGAACCCGGCCATCGATCTCGGCCAGGTCGAGGGCGGCTATATCCAGGGGCTCGGCTGGCTCACCATGGAAGAGCTGTGGTGGGATGATAAAGGCCGGCTGCGGACTCATGCGCCCAGCACCTACAAGATCCCGACAGCGCGCGACCTGCCGGAAGATTTTCGCGTGCAGCTCGTCTCGGGCCGGCCCAATCCGGCCAACACGGTGTTCCGCTCGAAAGCCGTGGGCGAACCGCCGCTGATGCTCGGCATCTCGGGCTGGCTGGCACTGAAGGATGCGGTCGCGGCAGCCGCCGGCACGCGGCATGTGCATCTCGATGCACCGGCGACGCCGGAACGCGTACTGCTGGCCATCGAAGCGGCGAAGCGCGCGGCAGCGGCGCTAGCAGAGTTGGCGGCGAAATGAACTGGCTGAATGCATTGAGCGACCTCGAAACCCGCGGCATTCCCGCCGTGCTGGTCACGGTCGCCGCCACCGACGGCTCTGCGCCGCGCGAGGCCGGCACCAAGATGGTGGTGACGCCCGACGACATCGTCGGCACCATCGGCGGCGGCACGCTGGAATTCCGCGCCATCGAGATCGCGCGCCAGATGCTGGTTGGCAAACAGGGGCCGTCTCTGCGCAAATTCCCGCTCGGTCCCTCGATGGGGCAGTGCTGCGGCGGCACCATGACCCTGCTGTTCGAGCCGCAGCGGCCTGACCTGTTCACCGTCGCGCTGTTTGGCGCCGGCCATGTCGGTAAGGCTGTCGTGCAGGTGCTCTCTGCCCTGCCCTGCAAAATCCGCTGGATCGATCCGCGACCCGACGAGTTTCCCTCGCATGTGCCTCCGGGCGTGGAGATCGAGATCAGCAACACGCCCGAACGCGAGGTCAGCAGCCTGCCCGACGATGCCTGGCTGCTGATCATGAGCCACAGCCATGCGCTCGATCTTGGTGTCGCAGCCAGGGCCCTGCAAGAAGATCGTTTTTCTTACGTGGGCCTGATCGGGTCGGAAACCAAGCGCGCGCGCTTCATCAAGCGCTTCCGCGAACTGGGACTGAGCGAGGCGCAGATCGACACACTGACCTGCCCGATCGGCATTGATGGCGTAACCGGCAAGCATCCCGGCGAGATCGCGATTGCCACGGCGGCGCAGCTGCTGCAGCTGCGCGAGGCGAAGCGCACGACATTGCGCGTGGTCGACGAGAGCGCGGCTTAGGCTTTTTTTTGTCATGGCCGGACTTGTTCCGGCCATCCACGTCTTGTCACCCTAGAAAGTAAGGCGTGGATGG
>JAGXRD010000127.1 GCA_018336035.1 Alphaproteobacteria bacterium
GGCGGGCCGCCAGCGCGTGCGTCTGTCGATTTCGCGCGTGCTGACGCTGGGCGTCGGCGCGCTGATGCTGCTGGCCGGCCTTGCTTACGGTATTGCGCTGATCAGTGGCCGCCTCAACACCGTTGAACTGCTGCGCGACCGCAACGACCGGATCGTCACCCGACTGACCGAACGCACCCAGCTGCAGCTCGATACGGCGGCACGACAGGTCGAGGCGCTGCGCCAGCGCCTGCAGAACCGGCAGATCGGCATCAACGAGATCGGTCGCCTGACCGACTACATGACGGCCACGCTGGATGCCCTGCCACAACTCGATGCCATCGGCCTGCTGCGCAACGACCTGATCGCGACCCGCGTGCAGCGCAGTCCGGGCGGAACGCGCTACGAACTGCTGCACGATTCCATCGCGGATTACTACGACCGCCCGGCACGCGACGAAGCCGTGCGGCGCCTGCGCGAAACCGCCGACCGCAGCGATCAGTACCGCGCTCCCGTCGGCTGGGGCGCGCTGATCTGGAATCCCGATATCGGCCAGGCTCTGATCAATGCGCATGCGCCCGTGGTGCTGGATGGCGCCTTCATCGGCGAGGCACTGGCTGTCGTGTCGCTCGGCACGCTGACGCGACTGATGGAAACCGACAGTCGAGATGGCGAGGCCGTCAACTTCATCCTCTACGGCGAGGATATGGTGCTGGCGCATCCCACGCTGCTGAATCACGACTACAAGCTGTCGATGGAAAAGCCCGTCCCGCGCCTGCAGGACATCCACGATCCGGTGCTGCAGAACATCTGGAGCGGACAGATCGACATGCTGGCGGCCCGCGCCATGCTGGGGACCGATGGCGCGCATATCGTCGAAGCCGAGGATCGCCGCTGGATTTTCGTGTATCGGCGACTGAGCAGTTACGGCGAAACGCCCTGGATCGTCGGTCGTTATTTCCCCTTCGACCAGGTGGAAACCGAAGTCAATCGCATCCGCGTGTCGGTGATCGTTGGCGTGATCAGCCTGATCCTGTCGCTGCTGGTGGCCTGGCGCCTCGGTCTGCTGATCCGCCGCCCGCTGCTGGCGATCGGCAATGCCGCCAACCGCCTGCGCAACCTGGATTTCGACACGCCGCCGCTGGAGCGCACCCGACTGCGCGAACTGGACGATGCCGCCCAGGCGATCAACGCCGCCAATGCCGCCCTGCGCTGGTTCGGCAACTACGTGCCGCGCAAGCTGGTCAACCGACTGGTGCGCGAAGGCGAAGATGCCATCAACACCAGTAAGGAGCGTGCCGTTACCGTGATGTTCACCGACCTGGTCGGCTTCACGGCCATGTCGGAGCAGATGAGCGCGCAGGAAACCGCCGATATCCTGAACGAGCATTTCGCGCTGGTGACCGCCTGTATCGAAGCCCACGGCGGCATCGTCGACAAGTTCATCGGCGACGCGGTGATGGCGGTCTGGGGTGCGATCAAGCGTGACGAGAATCACGCCACGCATGCCTGCCGCGCGGTGGATGCCATCTGCAAGGCGCTGGCCGCCGACAATGCCCGCCACATGATGCTGGGAAAACCGATCCTGCGCATGCGCATCGGCTTGCATTCCGGCCCGGTGGTGGCCGGCAATATCGGCGCACCCGGCCGCATCAATTACACCGTAGTGGGCGATACGGTGAATACTGCCCAGCGGCTGGAACAACTGGGCCATAGCCACCAGCTGGCAGGCGAGCAGTTCATCGCGCTGGCCAGTGCCGAAACGATCATCGCGGCCGGACTCGACCCGCAGCCGCCACATATCGGCCGCATCGCCGTGAAGGGCCGGCTCGGCGAAATCGAGGTTTATCGCCTCGATCAGGCGGTGAAATCGTGAGTCTTTTCCGGGGTTAACCCGCTATTTACCGAATCCCTGCTTGAGTCCGCCCCGGACCTAACGGGGCGGCATGAGCAACATTTTCGGCATCGGCACGGCACTGACACCTGTGGGTGGCCAGCAGTCCGAGTCCGCCTCGGAAATCGCCCAGCGCAAACGCCAGTCCGCCTCCTCCACCGCCCGTTTCAGCACCACCGACGAGACCGGCGACCAGGCCGCGGCGCCCAAAGCCGGCCTGCTGCAGAAAACCCGGAATGCCGCCGGCGCGGCCATCAGCCAGTTGATGCGCCGCGCCACGGATCGTGGCGAACCGGCGGCCGAAGCCGGCAGCATTGAGATTCCGCCCCATCTGGAGCGCCGCCGGGCCTGGCGCGAGGCTTTCGGCCTCAATACCTGGCATACCCAGCAGATCGCCCAGACCGAGGAAACCCCGATCTCCGACGAAGCGCGGGCGGAGGCCATCCAGGCCTACCGCAGCGGCGGCCGGCGCGGCCGGCTGGACCTCGACCTTGCACAGCAAGTGAGCATGACCGTATAAAGGCCACTTTCCAGTCTCTTGACCTGCCTTCCCACGGTTTTATCAGGTTTTCCCATGTCTACTGAACCGGCCGATCTGTTGATCATCGGCGGTGGCGTCAACGGCACGGGCATCGCCCGCGATGCCGCCGGACGCGGCCTCAGCATCATCCTTGCCGAACGCGGCGACCTTGCCGGCGCCACCTCCTCAGCCGCCACCAAGCTGATCCATGGTGGCCTGCGCTATCTGGAGCATTACGAATTCCGCCTGGTGCGCGAAGCGCTGGGCGAGCGCGAAGTGCTGATGAAGATGGCGCCGCATATCATCTGGCCGCTGCGCTTCGTGTTGCCGCACCATCCCGGCCTGCGCCCGGCCTGGATGATCCGCATCGGCCTGTTCCTCTATGATCATCTTGCCGGCCGCGTCACCCTGCCCGGCTCGGTCAGCGTCGACTTCACGCAGGGCGATGCCCGTGGTCGCCCGCTGAAGCAAGAGTTCAAACAGGGCTTCGAATATTCCGACTGCTGGGTCGATGATTCGCGCTTCGTGGTGCTGAATGCCATGGATGCCCGCCGCATGGGCGCCCGGATCTTCACCCGCACGGCCGTTACCGCCGCCCGCCGCGAAGGCGGCCTGTGGCATGTTACGCTGACCGACCAGGTGACCAATGTCAGCCGCGACGTCACCGCGCGCGGCATCGTCAATGCCGGCGGCCCCTGGGTGCGCGAGACGCTGACCGGCGCGTTTGGCCAGACTCCGAAGAACAGCGTTCGCCTGATCAAGGGCAGCCATATCGTCACCAAGAAACTGTTCGACGGCGATCACTGCTACATCTTCCAGAATGCTGACAACCGCATCATTTTCGCGATCCCGTATGAGCGCGATTTCACGCTGATCGGCACTACCGATATCCAGCTGGAAAAATGGGAAGGTCCGCCGCGCATCAGCGAGGAAGAGACCACCTATCTGCTGGACGCCGCCAGCGAGTATTTCAAACAGCCGGTGACGCGCGAACAGATCGTCTGGTCCTTTGCCGGCGTGCGCCCGCTCTATGACGACGGCGACAGCGATCCGTCTGCCATTACACGCGACTACGTCCTCGACCTTGAGGGCAAGAGCGGCGAGCCGCCGCTGCTGTCGGTCTATGGCGGCAAGCTCACCACTTCGCGCCGCCTGGCCGAGCATGCATTGCAGAAGCTGACGCCCTTCTATCCGAAGATGGGCAAGCCCTGGTCGGGCAGCAAGCCGCTACCCGGTGGCGATCTCGGCATGGCCTTTGATGTTTTCGTGGCCGACCTGCGCCACAAATATCCCGGTCTCGACCCGGCCTGGCTGGCGCGCCTGGCGCGCCGTCATGGCAAGGCCGCGCACGACATCCTGGGCGATGCGCAATGGGCCAGCGATCTGGGCGAAAGCTTCGGTGGCGGGCTGTATTCGCGCGAAGTCGACTACCTGATGCGCCATGAATGGGCGCGCGAGGCCGATGACGTGCTGTGGCGTCGCACCAAATGTGGCCTGTGGGTCAGCGCCACCGACCGCGAACGGCTGGCGCACTGGATGGCGCAGCATCGTCCCAATGTGGATACCGGCGCGTGAAGATCGCTGTCGTAGGGGCTGGCGCCATCGGCGGCTATATCGGCGGGCTGCTGGCCCGTGGCGGCCATGACGTCACGCTGATCGCCCGCGGCCCGCACCGCGATGCCATCCGCAGCAACGGGCTGACCATCCACAGCAAAGACGAAAGCTTCGTCACGCATCCGGCTTGCACGGATTCTCCGGCCGAAGCCGGCGCGCAGGATCTGGTGATCCTCAGCCTGAAGGCGCCGGCCGTGCCGGCCATGGCCGAAAAGATGCTGCCGCTGTTCGGCGCTGATACCGCCATGATCACGGCGATGAACGGCGTGCCCTACTGGTATTTCCACCAGCATGGCGGCCCGCTCGACGGCACCCGCATCGCCTCGGTCGACCCCGGCAGCAAGCAGTGGGACCTGATCGGACCGCAGCGCGCCATCGGCAGCATCGTGTGGATGGCTGGCGCGATCTCCGCGCCCGGTGTGATCCAGCACGGCAATGGCAACCGCCTGCCGATCGGCGAACCCGACAACAGCCGCAGTGAGCGCATCCAGCGCATCAGCGCCGCGTTGATCGCGGCCGGCATCGATGCGCCGGTCCATGACAACATCCGCCAGGAAATCTGGACCAAGCTGTGGGGCAACCTGTCCTACAATCCGGTCAGCGTGCTGACCCATGGCACGCTGCAGGGCCTGTCGCGCGATGAAGATGCGCGCGCCGTGCTGGGCGCCATGATGATCGAGTCGCGGCTGGTCGGCGAAAAGCTCGGCATCGATTTTCCGGTCAGCGTCGAGGAACGCATGGGCATGGCCGAGAAGGTCGGCCCGCACAAGACCTCGATGCTGCAGGATCTGGAAGCCGGCCGGCCGATGGAAATCGGCGGCCTGCTCGGTGTGATCGCCGAACTGGCGCGCAAGCTGGAGATCGCAACCCCGACCATCGACACCGTGCTGGCGCTGCTGAAAGTGCGCGCCCGCGTGGCAGGCACCTACAATGCGTGAGGCGGATATGAGTTTCGAGTGGCGCAAGCTTTCCCAGGACCAACTCGAAGCCCAGTATAATCCGCGCGCCTCCGTGCCGGATTTCCAGCAGCATTTCGACGCCTATGTGGCGAAATCCGCGGCCACCCGCGCAGCCATCGGCGGCGACTACGATCTGCGCTATGGCGCGGGTCCGCTGCAGACCTATGACCTGCACAAGCCGAAAGACCAGAAGCCGGGCGCACCGCTGGTGGTGGTGATCCATGGCGGCTACTGGCGCGGGCTGGACAAGAACACCATGACCTTTGCGCTGCCGCCTTACCTCGACCGCGGCGCCGTCGTTGTGAACCTGAATTACGACCTCTGCCCGAATGTTACGCTGGATGCCATTGTACGCGAGATGCAGGAGGCACTGGCGCATGTTGCCGGCAAAGCCAGCGACTGGGGCGCTGATCCGGCCAAGCTGCATGTGATCGGCCATTCGGCTGGCGCGCATCTCGCCGCCATGATGGTGGCCGCGCCCTGGCCGAAAGATTTGGGCCAGCAGCCGCCGGTGGCGTCGCTCGGCCTGATCAGCGGCGTCTATTCGCTGGAACCCGTGCTGCAGATCAGCGTGAATGAGAGCATCCGTCTCGACGCCGCGATGGCGGCGCGCAACAGCGTCACGAATTTCCCGCCGAAGATCGATGGTCCGGTGCTGGTGGCCTACGGCGCCGACGAACCGGAAGCCTGGCGCCACCAGAGCATCGATTTTCACCAGGCCTGCCGCGCTGCAGGCATCCATTCCAGCCTGCTGGAAATGGCGAACGGCAACCATTTCACCATCAAATTCGCTGCCGCCGATCCCAAACATCCGCTCGGCGCGGCATTGCTGAAGCCGATTTTCGACTAGCGCGTCAGCTGTTCGTAGACGGCGCGCGCCGCCGGCATCAGAGCCTCACGGCCGGTCTCGCCGGTCAGCGCATAGCCAAAGCCGTCTTCCACCCAGTAGAAGGCCACGGCGTTACCCTCGCCGGTGAAGCGGAACGATGTGTCGCCGCCCGCCTCACCCGTGCGCACATAGAGCGTCAGCCGCTGGCCCTGGCGATTTTCATACATGAACTGCGCGGCAGTATGGTTGCCGCTCGACGCCGGCAGCAGTCGACCGCCGACCAGGCCGAAGCCCTGCCCTGACAGGTTCGGCACTTTCAGCGCCGTACCCAGCCGCTTCGACAGCCAGGTGACCAGATGCTGTTCTTCCTTGGCCGTGACCTCAACCGGATGCAGCACTTCGCGGCTATAGACCAGATGCGCGCGGGTCGCTTCCTGCGGCAGGGCCGCCACGATGTCCACCGGCGCAAAGGCACCACGGCCATACCAGCCGGCGCCGACCCCGAGCAGCACCAGCGCCAGCACGGCAGCGATGCGCAATGCAGGCCCCAGCATGGAGGGGTGTTGCGCAGCAAACAGCGCCGCCATTTCCGCCGGCACAGGCTCATTCAGATCACGGTCGAAATGCACGCGCAGATCATCGGCCTGCTGCTGCCAGGCGGCGACGCGGGCGGCATCCTCGGCATGCCGCGCCAGATGCGCCTCAACATCGGCGCGACGCTCAGACGGCAGCCGGTCATCGACATAGGCCACCAGATCGGCCTCGGTGATGGCTGCTGGCTTGCCGGTCATTTCACCCTCCTCAGATGCGTGCGGCCACTGCCTTCACCGGCTTGTGGCGGCTCGCCGTCCATCAGACTACGCAGGCGATCCCGCGCTCGTGCCAGCCGCGACATCACGGTGCCGATCGGAACATTCTGCACGCGCGCGGCCTCCTCGTAACTCAATCCTTCCACACCGACCAGCAGCAGCACCGCGCGCTGTTCTTCGGACAGTTTCGCCAGGGCAGACTCCAGATCACGCATTTCAAGTGCTTCCCACTGCCCGCCGCTGATCTCCTGGATGTCCTCGGTGGTGTCGTCCAGCGCCACGCGGTCGGGTCTGGCCCATTCGCGCTGCTGCCGGCTGCGCCAGCGATTGTGCAGGATTGTGAACAGCCATGGCCGCAAGGCCGCATCGTCGCCGCGCCGCGTCGCCCAGGCCGCCAGCGCGCGGGCGACGGCGTCCTGCACCAGGTCATCGGCGGTGTCGCGGTCGCGCGTTAGCGCCAGCGCAAAGCGCCGCAGCCGGGGAATCTCGGCTTCGATCGGATGCGGCGGGCGGCGGAACAGCATGGGCGGCTCAGACAGGCGGACGGCAGAATAGCTGCCGCCCGACCTTATCCCGCGATTTACGGCTTGGCGACGTGCCAGGCGCCGTTCAGGAAGCCGTCGCCGGTGGTATCGCCCGGCTTGGTATCCTTGGCCCAGCCATAGAGCGGCTTGCCCTTGTAGGCCCACTGCCGGCTGCCGTCATCGCGCATGATGATGGTCCAGTCGCCCTTGGGGCTGTCGCCGGCATTGGCCACCAGCGGCGGCCAGTTGGTGGCGCAGGGACCGTTGCAGACCGACTTGCCCGGCGCGGCATTGTCGCGATCGAAGGTGTAGAGCGTCATGCGTTTGGCATCGACCAGCACCGGGCCCAGCGCGGTATTGCCCGGGACGGCGGGCGCGGTGACCTGGGTGGCACAGGCGGCAAGGCCCGTCACCAGCAGGGCGGACAGCATCAGGTTGCGGATAGTCATTGGGAACTCCCCTTTTCCGGTTCGCAGCAGACCGGCATGGCCGCCACTGCAGAGGAAGACCGTCGGGCCGAGGGTTTATTCCACCGGCCGCACAAGATTCCGTGACTTGCCGCGCCGCCACGCCGGACCTACCATCGCCCTATGCGGCTTTTCGCGACTCTGGCACTTGTCCTGCTGCTGCCTGCCTTACCGGCACGGGCACAGTCGGCCGTCGATGGCCTGTTCGAAAAACTGCAGGAAACCCAGAACCCCATCGAGGCGCGCCAGCTTGAGCGCAAGATCTGGGAAGCCTGGTCGAAATCTGAATCCGACACGCTGGACGCCCTGATGCAGGGCGGCGTCACGGTGCTGGAAAAAGGCGATTACGCCCGCGCCCAGGAAATCTTCTCCACCATGATCGAGCTGAAGCCCGATTATGCCGAGGCTTACAACAAGCGTGCGAGCGTGCGTTTCCTGGCGGGCGACTATGCCGGTTCGGTGGCGGATATCGAGCGTACGCTGAAACTGGAGCCGCGCCACTTCGGCGCGCTGGCCGGGTTGGGCACCATCATGGAGCGGCTCGACAACCTGGATGAAGCGCTGAAGGCCTATCGCCGCGCGCTGGCCGCCAATCCGCATCTGAACGACGGCGCCGACAAGCTGAAAGAGCTGCGCCGCCGGATCGACGCCAAGGAACTCTGACGCGTCCTACTTCTGGAAGATGAAGAAGACCGCGCCGATCAGGCAGGCGAAGGCCGCCAGATAATTCCAGCGCAGCCCCTCGCCCAGATAAAACACCGCAAAGAGCGCAAACACGCCGAGCGTGATCACTTCCTGGGTGATCTTGAGCTGCGCCGCCGTGAAGCCGCCGGTGGTATAGCCGATGCGGTTGGCCGGCACGGCGAGACAGTATTCGAAAAAGGCGATGCCCCAGGAAATCAGGATCACCTTCCAGAGGGCATGCTCCTGGTATTTCAGGTGCCAGTACCAGGCGAAGGTCATCAGGATATTGGAACCGATCAGCAGCAGGATGGTCGGCGAAAACAGCACGGCCAGGTTCATACGGCATCCACTCGCGCGATGCGCAGCACGTTGGTGTTGCCGGGCGAGCCGAAGGGCACGCCGGCGGTGACCACCAGACTGTCGCCCGGTTTCGCCAGATCGCTGGCGCGCGCCAGCGCGGTCGCCTTGGCGATCATGTCGGCGAAGTTGATCGCATCCGGCGCCACCACGGTATTGACGCCCCAGGCCAGCGTCAGCCGCCGCGCCGTTTCGACCAGCGGCGTGAGGCAGAGGATCGGCGCGCGCGGGCGCTCACGGGCCGCGCGCAAAGCCGTCGAGCCCGACATCGTATAGGTGACGATGGCGGCGGCATTGATGGTTTCCGCCACCTGGCGCGCGGCTGCGGTGATCGCATCCGACGCCGTGCTTTCCGGATTGTTGTGTTCGGCATCCATGATGCCGCGATAGAGCGGATCGCGTTCCACCTGGCGCGCGATCTGGTCCATGGTGCGCACGGATTCGATCGGATAGTCGCCAGAAGCAGACTCCGCCGACAGCATGATGGCATCGGCGCCGTCATACACGGCGGTCGCGACATCGGAGACTTCGGCGCGGGTCGGCACCGGCGCCTTGATCATGCTTTCCAGCATCTGGGTGGCGACCACGACCGGCTTGCCGGCGCGCCGCGCGGCGCGGACGATGCGTTTCTGCAATCCCGGCACGGTCTGCAGCGGCAGTTCGACGCCGAGATCGCCGCGCGCCACCATCAGCGCGTCGCTGAGTTCCACGATCTCGTCGAGGCTGTCGATCGCGGAAGGTTTCTCGATCTTGGCCAGCAAAGCCGCGCGGCCCTGGATCAGCCCGCGCGCCTCGCGCAAATCATCCGGCCGCTGCACGAAGCTGAGCGCGATCCAGTCGACGCCATGCGCCAATGCAAAGGCGAGATCGGCGCGGTCCTTGGGCGTCAGCGCCGACAGCGGCACGACGGTATCGGGCAGGTTGACGCCCTTGCGATCCGACAGCCGGCCGCCGACCATCACCTCGGTCATCGCCCAGCCGGAATGGACGTCTTTCACGCGCAGGCGAATCTTGCCGTCATCCAGCAGCAGGTCGGTATCGGGCTTGAGGCTGGAGAGTACCTCGGGATGCGGCAGCGACACGCCACTGGCATCGCCCGGCGTGCCTTCCATGTCGAGGCGGAAATTCTGGCCCGCGATCAGGTCGACGGCGCCATCCCGGAAGGCGCCGATGCGCAGCTTGGGTCCCTGCAGATCGGCCAGCAGTCCGATCGGCCGGCCGGTCTGCTGTTCCAGCGCGCGCACGGCATGGATGCGGGCCAGGTGGTCGTCGTGGCTGCCATGGCTGAAATTGAGGCGGAAGACATCGGCGCCGGCCTCGACCAGTGCGCGGATGCGGTCCGGTGTACTGGAGGCCGGGCCCAGCGTGGCGACAATCTTGACGTTGCGTTCCCGATGCATCCTCACCCCGCTGACTCCGGCCCCATATTAGTCACCGGCAGTTTCTTTTGAATTAAAGACTTTGCCGGCGCATGCTACGAAAATATTAGGGATCAAGCGGTTGCGTTTTTTGCTGCATTTGCGAAAAGGAGCCCGCCTTTTTGCATCTCACGAGTCCAAAGGACCGCCCAAATGGATATCGCCCGCATCGGGGTGGGTAAAAGCCCGCCCTACGACATCAATGCCGTGATCGAGATCCCGGCCGGCGGCGTGCCGGTGAAATACGAGCTGGACAAGGATTCCGGCGCGCTGTTCGTCGACCGCTTCCTGCACACCGCCATGTTCTACCCGGCCAATTACGGCTTCATCCCGCATACGCTGGGCGGCGACGGCGACCCCTGCGACATCATGGTGGTGAGCCATGTGCCGGTGGTGGCCGGCGCCGTGATCCGTTCGCGCCCGATCGGCGCGCTGAAGATGGAAGACGAAGCCGGCGGCGACGAGAAGATCATCGCCGTTCCGGTCGACAAGCTGCACCCCTTCTACACCAACGTCGCCAGCTACCAGGACCTGCCGGCCAGCCTGATCGAGCAGATCGAGCATTTCTTCGTCCACTACAAGGACCTGGAAAAGGGCAAGTTCGTGAAGTCGGCCGGCTGGGTCGGCCCCGACGAAGCCGCCAAGATGATCACCGAAGGCATCGTCCGGGCCGCCGGAATCAGATAGGCGGGGATCCGCTAAGCCTCTTTAATCTCTTTTAGGTATTTCACAGCGGCGGCCGGCCAAAAGACTTTCTTGGCTGGCCGCCGTTTTGATTCGGCGTCGAGTCAGGTCCAGCAGGTGCTGAGTCAGGCCTGTTTCGGGCTGAGTCAGGTCCAGTGGCATGCGAGTCAGGCCTATTGGAGGCTGAGTCAGGTCTATTTCGCGCTCTGCCTGATCAGCCGGCCCATCACTCAACCAGAACGTATATAGAACGGGGGCGGCTGGATTTCAAGGCCGGCGTCAACGGGAATGGTCCAGCAACTTCCTCCCGCGAGGGAAGAAACCACTTTCGGATGGCGCGGTTTTCCCGCAGGATCGCTGTTGAAACTGGAGGAAGCGATCCCGCATGACCGGCGACGCGCGGCTGAAGACGGCAGACCCTGCTGCTGTCCTGCCAGATGACCTGCCCGCGCATCTGCGCCAGGCCGCCGATCTCTCGCGCCTCTCTGATCCCAATCTCGCTGATCCCAATCTCGCCGATCCCAATCTGGCCGATTCCTGCCTGCCGCGGGCGCTGGCCTGGTGGCAGGGCCTGCGGGAGGGCCCGTCACAGATCCCCGACCGCATCCGCCTCGACCCGACCCAGATCCCCGACCTGCTGCCGCATGCGATCCTGTGGGACGTGCTGCCGCCCGCGGAGGCGACCGCCAAGGCACCAGGGCGCCTGCTGTATCGCTGCCGCCTGGCCGGCACGATGCTGAACGATTTCTACGGCCGCGAGGCGCGCGGCCAATGGCTGCATGAGCAGTTTGGCGATGAGAGCGCCGTGATGCAGGCCGAATACGACGCCGTGGTGCGCCTGCGCCGGCCGCTCTGCACCGAACACCGCATGAGCTGGGCCGACAAACCCTATTACCGCTATCGGCGCCTGATGCTGCCCTTCACGCATCGCGTGGCGGCGCAGCGCAGCGAGAACCCTGTGCTGCGGGCCGACCCGGATCGCGTGGCGCTGCTGTTCAACGTGGTGAGCTTCATCGGGGCGTGAAAAAATGGGACCCCGGGTCAAGCCCGGGGTGACGGGTGAGGGTCGGCCCCGCCATGTGCTTACCGTGAAATAATGCGCCGGCCGCGGCGCCCTGCGGCATGATGCAGCATCAGTTTCCGCAGGCCAGCCGATGACCCTGACCGACACACCTCTTGCCCCGCCTGCACCCGTCACGGCTGACACGATCGTCGCCGGCGCCGATATGTCGCGGCTGCGCGATGCCCCGCTGCTGCGCGCCTATGACTGGTGGCAAAGCCTGCCGCGACAGACCGGGGCACAGGGCCTGCTGCTGCCCGACCGCACCGGGATCGATCCCTGTGTCATCCCCGACCTGCTGCCGCATGTGGTGCTGTGGGCGGTGCTGCACCAGCCCGATGGCAGCGGCTTTCGCTATCGCTGCCGCCTTGCCGGCACCGCGATGGTGGAGATTCATGGCCATGAATTCACCGGCCAGTGGATGGAAGAGTTTCACGGCACCGAGAATGCGCGCATCCAGCCGGAATACGATTTCGTCACGCGCAGCGGCCGGCCGCATCATGTCGAGCGTTCGCTATTCTGGATGAACCGCGACTACCGCCGCTATCGCCGCCTGCTGCTGCCCTTTGGCGACGCGATGGCGGACCATGGCGGCGTGGCGAAGATTCTCAACGTCGCGCATTTTTTGACGGCGTGAGAGCGCCGCATCTTCGCCTACACGCGCATGCATCAGCCTCTTCACGTCATGGCCGGGCTTGACCCGGCCATCCACGCCTTTCTTGCTGATATTGCAGAAGTCGCGCTAGCCTGACGCCATGTCAGGCGGCTGGATTTACATCCTCACCAACAGGCCGAACGGGACGCTCTATATCGGCGTCACCAGCGACCTGCCGCGCCGCATCTGGGAACATCGCGAAGGGGTGGTCGATGGTTTCACCAAGCGCCATGCGCTCAAGCGGCTGGTGTATTTCGAGCACCACGACGATATCCGCGATGCGATCCAGCGCGAGAAGCTGATGAAACACTGGTCACGCAGCTGGAAAGTGCAGCTGATTCTACGCAGCAATCCAGATTGGACTGATCTCCACGATCAACTTCTTTAATCGTGGATGGCCGGGTCAAGCCCGGCCATGACGATGGGGGGCAAGCCCCATCTGCTCCC